>CALCJD010000017.1 GCA_937960895.1 uncultured Spartobacteria bacterium
CGCTGGATCAAGCCGCTCGACACCGCCACGATCGAATTTTTTGCCCGCGGCTGCGAGGTGCTCTGCACAATGGAGGACCATGTGCTGCACAACGGCTTCGGCGCCGGCGTCGTCGAACATCTCTCCGATGCCCGCATCACCACACCCGTCGTGCGCATCGGCTGGCCCGACACCTTCATCGAACACGGCACCATCCCGATCCTGCGCCGGAAGCACGGTCTGACCGCCCCCGCCGCGGTGGAGAAAATCCTCGAAGCCCTGCCCGCCCAGTCGTCCGCCTCCCGGGCCTCCGTGGCCTGAACGGATCCCTCCGCGACGGCGCACGCCGGTCCCGCCCCGGGATCGCAGCCGACGACCGTTTCCCGACGGTTCGCGGGGACGATTTGCGAGAAAAGCTTTGACGCCGGGAAGCCGGAAGGGCTTGCTTGGCCATTTTCGCCCTATGTCCAAAGACGCCAACACCCAGCGCATGGAAAAAATCGTGAGCCTCTGCAAACGCCGGGGCTTCATCTTCCAATCCTCCGAAATCTACGGCGGCCTCAACGGTTTCTGGGATTACGGTCCTCTGGGGGTCGAGCTGAAGCGCAACCTCAAGGATTTCTGGTGGCGCCGGAACGTGCGGGAACGCGACGACATGGTCGGCATGGATGGCTCCATCATCATGAACCGCGCCGTCTGGAAGGCGAGCGGCCACGAGGAAACCTTCAGCGATCCCATGGTGGACTGCCGCAACTGCAAGGGCCGTCATCGCGAGGATCAGCTTCCGGAAAAGGACGGCGCCAAATACTGTCCGAACTGCGGAAGCCGCGACCTCACCCCGCCCCGCGCCTTCAACCTCATGTTCAAGAGTTATGCCGGACCGGTGGAAAGCGAGGACAACCTGGTTTACCTGCGCCCGGAAACCGCCCAGGCCATGTTTGTGCAGTTCAAGAACATCCTCGACACCTCGCGCAAAAAACTGCCCTTCGGCATCGCACAAATCGGCAAGGCGTTCCGGAACGAAATCAATCCGCGCAACTACACCTTCCGGTCCCGCGAGTTCGAGCAGATGGAAATCGAATATTTCTGCCACGCAAAGGACGGCCTGCGTCTGACCGACTACTGGCTCGAGGAACGCCTCAAGTTTTACGAGGACATCGGCATTCCGCGCTCCAAGATCCGCGTCCATGACATCCCGGCCGAGGAACGCGCCTTCTATTCCAAGAAGACCTACGATCTGGAATACGAATTCCCCTTCGGCTTGAGCGAACTCGAGGGCATCGCCTACCGGACCGACTACGACCTCTCCAAGCACATCGAGCACAGCGGCAAGCCGCTCGAGTATTTCGACGACGTCACGCGCGAGCGTTTTGTGCCCCATGTCGTGGAACCCAGCGCCGGCGTCGACCGCACGGCCCTCGCCCTGATCTGCGAGGCCTTCGACGAGGAAACCGTCACCGACGAAGAGGGCAAGAGCGAGGTTCGCACCGTCCTGCGTTTCCACCCGCGCATGGCCCCGGTGAAATGCGGCGTCTTCCCGCTCCTCAAAAACAAGCCCGAACTGGTCGCCAAGGCGAAGGAGATCGTCGCCCTGCTGCGCCCGCACATGGCGGTCGCCTACGACGAGGCCGCCGCCATCGGCAAGCGCTACCGCCGCCAGGACGAAATCGGCACGCCGTTCTGCGTCACCGTGGATTTCGACACGATCGGGGAAAACGGACCGGAAAAAAAAGACACCGTGACACTCCGCGAGCGCGATTCGATGCAACAGGTCCGCATCCCGGTCGCGGACTTGAAGAACTGGCTTCTCGAAAAAATTTCCTGAAGCTCCTCACGCGGAGGCTGTTTCAAAGCAGCCTCCGCGGCCTTCCCCCCTGCACCGACCGGCCTTCGCCGGCGGTGGCATTTCGTCTCCGGGCCCTCGCTTCGGGGGCCTTTCCGTTTTTCGGAACATTCATCTGGCACGGGAGTTGCTCTGCAGCCCGCATGACTGTTGGCCTGCTTGCATCCAAGGAAAGCGTGCATATCCGGCTGGGGGCAAACAAGGAGATCGTCAGCGCGGATGATGTGGTCTTCGAGGACCAGCATCAGGAGGAATCGCGCACGATGATTCACGAGTTCGAATACCTCAGCGACTATCTCGAGGATTTCGCCCAATCCCTTTCCATGGGGAAACCCCAGTTCGTCACCGTGACCGAGTTGGGACGCCAGACGACCTTTCGTTACGAGGCGGACGGCGGCAAGGCCATCATCCTCACCCGGGCGCATCGCGGCGTGGAACAGGCGCTGAAGGAGGCGCGCTGAGCGGAGGACCGTTCGCTTTGCTATGATGGGTTTACAATCGCCAACTCAGGAAACTCTCGCCCGGCTTCTGGCCGACCTCTACGCGCAACCCGGAGTGTGCGGGGCCTGTCTCCAGGTGCGGGACACGGTGCTCATTCACGACCTGCCGTATTCGGACGACCGGATCGACTCGCTGGCCAAGCGCATAGACCGTCTCATTGCCGGATATGAAAACGTGGGGCGCTCCATCTGGCAGATCTGCGCCGGATTCGAAAAATACCGGCTGCTGATTTTGTGCCGCTCCAACACGCGCCTGAGCATTTTGCTCAAGCCGGAAACGGACCCGGCCCTCATCGCCGGCCGGGCGACCCGCCTCTTGATGGAGGTGGAAATTCCGACCGAGGCGGCGGTGCCGTCCGCCGCTCCCGCCCAATCCCACGCCGCGACGACTCCGCTGCCGGTGACAACGGCCGGGGAGAACGGCATCGGCCGCGAGGAGCTGGAAAAACTTGTGACCGGCCTGCTCAGTCGCGTGACGGGTTCGGTGACCGCCTCCAAGCTGATCCAGCGGGAACTGGCGGGCAAAAACGGATCCTTCCCCAGGGAGGAGGCCCGCAAGCTGGGCCTTGCCGTCCTGGAAAACATTCCCAACCGGGGCAAACGCGAAGCCTTGGTTTCCGAGTTTCTCAATGCCTTGAACTCATGAAACACGCCGCCGTCCTCATCGTACTCCTGCTCACCGCCGTCACCGCCTTCAGCCAAGGCTCCCCGCCGCTGAGCCTGGAAACCTTTCTGGAACGCAGTGAACGGACCCAGACCAGGCTGCTGGAAAACGACCTGATCATCCTGAAACGTCTGGAATCCATCGAGCGCAATCTGGTCGCCCCGCAGGCCGGCCTGAATCTCGGTCCGGAATACGCCGACCTTGCCGGCCGTCTGAGCACCGTGGAGAACCGGCTGGCGGAAATTTCCGGAACGGCTCCCGCCGCCGGCGAGACGTCCGCGCCGGCCGCCGACGTTCAGTCCAACATCAATGTGGTCTGGGTGGTGATCGCCGGCATGCTGGTGTTTTTCATGCAGGCCGGGTTCTGCCTGTTGGAGCTCGGACTGACCCGCGCAAAAAACGCCATCAACATCTGCATGAAGAACTCCCTCGATTTCTGCGTGGGAACGATCTGTTTCTTTTTCGTGGGCTTCGGCCTGATGTTCGGCAACTCGCTGGACGGGTTCATCGGCACCGGGCCGTTCTGGCTGTCGGACATTCCGTCCTCCAGCCAGCTGTGGGTCTTCTGGTTTTTCCAGCTCGTGTTCTGCGCCACGGCCGCCACGATCATCTCGGGTGCGATGGCGGAACGCACCAAGTTCGTCGGCTATCTGGTTTACACGGCGGCGATGACGGCCCTCCTCTACCCCATCCTCGGACACTGGGCTTGGGGCAGTTTCGGGCAGGACTTCGGCTTCGGCGGCGGCGGCGAAGGCTGGCTGCAGGCGAAGGGATACGTCGACTTTGCCGGATCAAGCGTCGTGCACGGCGTGGGCGGCGCCGCGGCCCTTGCCGGAATCATCGTGGTGGGCCCCCGCCTCGGACGGTTCCGTCCCGACGGCAGCGCCAATCTGATGAGCGGCCACAATCTGCCGCTGGCCACCCTGGGCACGTTCATCCTCTGGTTCGGATGGTATGGATTTAACGCCGGTTCGACCTTGGTGGGCGACGCCAACATCGGCCGCATCGCGGTCAACACCACCCTCGCCCCCGCAGCCGGAGCACTCATGGGCATGTTTGCCATGTGGCTGCATCAGGGACGCCCGGATCTGCCCATGACCCTCAACGGCGCCCTGGGCGGTCTGGTCGGCATCACCGCCAACTGTCACGTGGTCACCCCGATTTCCGCGGTGATGATCGGATTGGTTTCGGGAATCATCGCCACCTTCGGCTGCCTGTTTCTCGAGCGTCTCAAACTGGACGACGCCGTGGGCGCCGTTCCCGTGCACCTCTTCTGCGGCATCTGGGGCGTGCTGGCGGTCGCCCTTTTCAACGAAAACGGATTCACGCCCGCCCAACTCGGCATCCAGGCGATGGGGGCGGTCTGCATCACGGGTGTCGCCTTCGCGGGGGCCTTTGTGATCTTCTTCGTGATCAACAAGACGGTCGGCCTGCGCGCCGGCGAGGACGAGCAGGATCTGGGCCTCGACTTCACCGAACACTCGGGCGCGGCCTACCCCGACTTCACGACCAGCGAACAGGAGCTGCTCACAAAATAATCCGGAAAATCACTGAATAAACGGCGGCGGCCTGCGTCGTAAGAATGCCATGAAAACCAAATCGCTTCTTCTTGCCGCCGCCGTCGCCGTTGCCGCCGTGTTCCTGACGCCGGGCGAGGCCCAGGCCGGCGGCAACCGCCATCATTATGGATACGGCACCTACCGCGGCGGATGTTACACTCCCGTCGTCGTGCGTCCGGTCCGGGTGGTCCGCCCGGTGCGGGTTTACCGTCCGGTCGTCTACGCTCCCGCCCCGCTGATCCAGATCGGGTTCGGGTTCGGCGGACGCTGCTACTGACGCCCGCCGCGCGCATGGCGCCGCCGCGTCCCGGCCGGGTTGCCAGGGTCCGGCGCGCGGCGGCCGAAGGCGTCCGCGGAATATCCGCTTGCATCCGCAGGCGCGGGCGCCAGTTTTGGGGTTGTGGCGGCGAAAAATTCCCGGTTCCGCCGCGTGGCGAAATGGATATTGCTCGCGGCCTTCCTCGCACTCCTGGTTCCTCCCCTCCAGGTGGCGTTTTCCGCTGTTCTCAATCCGCGCTGGTCGCCGATGCAGCTTCAGCGCAAGTTGGAGGGCATTCCCCGCCGACCGGTGATCTGGACGCCTCTCGACAAAATTCCGCGGGACCTCATCCACTTCATCTGGGCGTCCGAGGACCAGGCGTTTTTTGAACACGGGGGATTCGATTTTGAGTCCCTCGAGAAGGCCCTTGCCGAAGCCCGCCGGAAGGGCGGCCCCGTGCGCGGCTCGTCCACCATCACGATGCAATGCGCACGCTCCCTTTATCTGTGGCAGGGGCGTTCCTATGTCCGCAAGATCCTCGAGGCGTATTACACGTTCTGGATGGAGCTTTTCCTCGGCAAGAAACGCATCCTCGAACTGTACCTGAACCACATCGAATTCGGTCCGGGCATCTACGGAATCGGCGCCGCCGCCCGGGAATATTTCCAACGGCCTCCCGAAGCCCTCACCCGCTCCCAAATGATCGCCCTGGCCGCCATCCTGCCCAATCCGCTCAAGTGGTCACCGGTGCGTCCCGATGAAACCGTCCGGAAAAAGATCCGCCGCATCGAACGGCTGGCGGCGCGGGCGCCCTTTCCCCGAAAGGAACTGGAATGATCGGACGCCTTTCCGCGGCCTGAAGCCGGAGAATCGCCCGCCGCCGCAACAACGCGCCCCGAACGTCACCACTTCTTGACCCGCCACAGCCAGATCACAAAACCGGCCGAGGCAAAGGACAGCATCGTGATCAGCCAGAATGGCCAGCCGTGCTCCTCCTCCGGGAGCGGCAGGGCGACATTCATCGAGAAGAATCCGATCACCAGATTCGCCAGCATGATGGCCACGGTCCAGATGGTGAATTTCTTGATCAGCTGATTCAGGTTGTGGCTCACGATGGACGCCCTTGCGTCCATCAGACCGCCAATGACCTGGGCGTAAATTTCGGACCGGCGGTAGCACTGCTGATTTTCGATGATGAGGTCCTCGAGAACGCCGGTCTGCTCGCGGTCGAAGCCGAGTTTTTCCGCCGCGGTTTTCATGCGCTCGAGCAGCGCGCCGTTGGAACCGAGGGAATTGATGATGTAGACGAGGCTCTTTTCGAGGGCGAACATGTTGAGCAGGTAACGGTTTTCCAGCGAGGTGCTGATGCGCCGCTCCAGCGATTCGGACAGCATGTTGATGGCCTTGAGATGGCCCTCGAAGTGCAGGGTGGTCTGATAAAGCAGGCGCAGGATCACATCCTGGATGTTCTGCACGGGAAAGGGCACACGGCCCTCGAAAATGGGGGCCTCGTCGGGCATGACGATCACCAGGTAGTCCTCGTAGACGAAGACGCCGGTGGAGGTCAGTTTCAGGAGAAAATTGTCGTCCGCGCAAAAACTCTTCGGACGCTTGAAAATGATCGCCGCGTGGTCGGCTTCGAATTCGAGACGCGAAAGCTCGTCGGGGTCGAGGGAGGACTGCAGGGTGTGAAAATCGATGTTGTAGAGATCCTGCATCTCCTTTTCGTCATCGCTCGTGGGCGAAGTGTAGACGATGATTGTGGCCTCGGCCGGATCACAGGGAATGAGGCGGCCGGCTTCGAGTCGGTAACATTGACGGGAGCTGTTGCCGGTCCGCGTCTCCTGAACAGGGGCGGGGTTGGCCGGGGTCATCCCGCCCTCCACCGGCGGGGCGAGTTCGATTCCGCTGTCCACGCTCGTCGCCATGCCCGCAAAATGGCCTCACTTTGCGGGTTACACAAACTTTTTTATGCGGATGGCGGCCTGGGGGAAGGTTCTAGTCCCAGAGTTTGTCCAGGCCGCGGCGGATGCCCGCAAAAAGCTCGTCCACTTCGGTGCGGGTGATGATCAGCGGCGGGGCAATGGCGATGAGATCGCGGATGCCGCGCACCATCACACCTTCCCCGCGGATGAGCGCCCAGGCCTTCAAACCGAGCATGCTCGTGGGTGTGAGCGCCTTCCGCCCCTCGCGGGGCACCAGCTCCAGGGCGGCAATCAAACCGACGCCGCGCGCCTCGGACACCGCCGGATGATCGCGCATTTCCGCGAGCTTCTTTTGGAAATACGGACCGATGTCGTCCTTCACCCGCGGAATGAGTCCGAGGCTCTCGATCACATGAAGATTCGCTAGGGCGGCGGCCGCACAGGTGGGGTGGCCGGTGTAGGTGAACCCGTGGGCGAAATACCCTCCGGCGAGCAGAACGTCCGCCACCTCGTCGGAAATCATGGTGCCTCCGAACGGCAGGTAGCCGCTGGTGATGCCCTTGGCGACGCAAAGGAGGTCGGGATCGAGGTCCCAAAGGCAGCTGGCAAACCAATCGCCCAGCCGGCCGAAGGCGGTGATGACTTCGTCCGCGACGAAAAGAATGTCATTTTCCCGGCAGAGCTGCCGGAGCGCCGAAAGGTAGCCGGGCGGCGGAACGATCACCCCGCCGGCGCCCTGCACGGGCTCGGCAAAGAGGGCGGCGATGTTTTCCGGTCCCGTTTCGGCGATGATCCGCCGGGTTTCCTCGAAGCACCATTGTCCGTAGGCCTCCGGCGAAAGATCGGTTCCGGCGCCGTAGGCATACGGTCCCGGAACATGCACGAAACCCTCCAGCGGAAGATCAAAGGGATCCCGGCAGTTCGGGAGTCCGGTCATGCTGGTGGTGGCAAGGGTCACCCCATGGTAGGCATACGTGCGGGTGAGGATGATTTTCTTGGCGGGGCGGCCCTTGAGCTTCCAGTAGGCCCGGATCACCTTGAGGGCCGTTTCATTGGCCTCGGATCCCGAACCGGAAAAGATGGTCCGGTTGAGCCGGGCCGGCGCGCGTTGGGCGAGAAATTCGGCGACGCGGATCACCGGCTCCGTCGTGGAATTGAAGAACGACGGGTAATACGGCAGTTTCTCCATCTGTTCCGTCACCGCCTTGACGATGGCCGCGCAGTTGTACCCGACGTTCACACACCAGAGCCCGGCCAGTCCGTCCAGAATGCGCCTGCCGCTTTCGTCGACGAAATAACATCCGTCCCCCTCCAGCACGATGTGCGTTCCGGACGCATGCAGGTCGGCGTGATTGGTGAAGGGATGCAAATGATGTTGACGATCCCTGGCCTGAAGATCGGCGATGGAGGGAGAGCTCATTGGGACAACCTACCATTTCCCGTCCGTTTTGCCAGTCGGGAGGAAGGGGGGCCGTCGGAGGTCACCAGGCGCCGGCGCGCAGGTCGGCAAACGCCCCACCCAGGCGCGCAACCACATCCGTCGCACACAGGGATTCGTAGCTTCCGCCCCCGTGGGAGATTTCCCGTTCCGCCGCGCGCCCGCACACCCACGCGCCCAGCACGGCACTCTGCACGAGGGGACGCCCCGGAGCCTGGCCGATCAGGGCCGCACACACCCCGGTCAGCACATCCCCCATGCCCCCGCCGGCCATGCCGGGATGGCCCGTGGTGTTGAAATACCGGGGTCCGTCCGCCGCTCCGACCAGCGTCCTTGCGCCCTTGAGCAGCAGGGTGACCGGATGGCGGGTGACAAAATCCTCGAGCCACTCCCGCCGCGAGCGTCCGTTCTGCGGAAAGAGCCGTTCCATTTCGCCGGGATGGGGCGTGAGCAGACGCGGACCCGCCGCATGTTCGAGCACCGCCGGATCGCGGGCCAGGATGGTCAACGCATCCGCGTCGATCACCACAGGCTGCGGCGCCTCGCGCAGGACATGCAGGACATCGCCGGCCTGGTCCATGCCCAGTCCCGGCCCGATCGCCAGAACGTCCAGGCGGGCCTCCAGCACCTCCCGGTAGCGATCCACCGCCTTCACCATCACCTCCGGAACGGCGCACGCCGCCAGGGTTTCCGCAATGTCCCTTCGCGCGAAACACGTGATCAATCCACCCCCCGCCCGCACGGCGGCGGCGGCACACATCCGCGCCGCGCCGAGAAACCCGGGGGATCCCGCCACGATGCCGATGCGCCCGGCGTTGCCCTTGTGGGTGTCGAAGGGCCGGGGCGGCTGCCAGCCCCGGAGCTCCGGGGCCAACGCCGCCCGCCAGCGGCTTTCGGGAGCCGTCAGATCCTGAAGCGGAACCAGGGCCAGGCGACCGACGACATTGGTGGCCGAATCCGCAACCAGGCCCTGTTTCACGAAGGCCATCGTCACCGTGAGATCCGCCTGGACACAGCAGGAGGCCGGCACTCCCGTATCGCCGTCCAATCCGCTGGGCAGGTCGATGGCCAGAACCCAGGCCCCGTCCGCGCGCAGGGCGTTGATTTCCCGGATGGCCTCCGCCACCGCCCCGCGGGGCTCGCCGCGCGTGCCAATGCCGAGCAATCCGTCCAGGACGATGCGCGGACCGCGCGCAGGAAGGTCGGCGTCCCCGGCGGTCAATCCCGTGCGTTTGGCGGCCGCCAGAGGGGCCAGTTCGGAATCCGGGAAGGCCGGACGCAGACAAATCCTCCACCCCCACGCGGCCAGATGGCGGGCGGCCACGAAGGCGTCGCCGGCATTGTGTCCCTTTCCGCTGACGACCACGCAGGTTCCGGGAACGGGATGGAATTGCCGGACGATTTCCGCGATCCCCCGCCCCGCCTCCTCCATCAGGGCCTCCGCCGAAACGCCCCGCGCAAAAGCCGCGTCTTCGGCGCGCTTCATTTCCTCGCAGGTCACCAGCATGGACAACCTCCTAGGGGCGGCGACGTCCTCCGCGCCGGACTTGGGGGAGTCCGGGCTCCGGGTTCTTCCGGGTGGACGCGGGGGGGAAACATGGGGATCAGCTGAACAATTCCTTCAGACGATCGGTGAAACTCTTGTGCATGGGCGTGTTTTCCTCGCCGCACAACTCCGCAAAATGCTCGAGGGCCTTGCGCTGCTCGGCATTCAACCGGGTGGGCACCTCCACCTGCACGCGACAGAGAATGTCCCCGCGGCCCGACCCGTGCAGCGACGGCATACCCTGACCGCGAATGCGGAACACACTGCCGCTCTGCGTGCCGGACGGAATTTTCAGGTTCACCGCGCCGGAGAGCGTCGGCACACGCACCTCCCCGCCCAGGGCCGCCACCGAGAACGGAATGGGCATTTCACAATGAAGATCCATGCCGTCCCGCTCAAAGACGGGGTGTTCCTTCAGATGAATCACCACATAGAGATCGCCGGCCGCGCCGCCGCGAAGGCCGGATTCGCCGCCGCGCGGGCTGCGCAGGCGCGCGCCCTCGTCAATGCCGGCGGGAATTTTCAGCTTGATGCGGGAGGTCTGCTCGACCCGGCCGTCGCCATGGCAGGATTTGCACGGTTTCTCGATGACCTGGCCGGTTCCCTGACAGCTCGGGCAGGTCTGGGCGACCTGGAAGAATCCCCGCGAAGCCACCACCTGTCCGCGGCCGCGGCAGGTTGAACAGACGACGGTCTTGGATCCCTTCTGCGCGCCGCTGCCCTCGCAGGTGCGACACGTGCCGAGCTTGCGGATTTCGATCTCCTTCTCACACCCCGTGGCCGCCTCCTCGAGGGTGATCTGCATGTCGTAACGCAGATCGGAACCGCGCTGGCGGCCGGAGCCGTCGGCCTGGCCTCCGCCGCCGAAAAAGTGCTCAAAGATGCCCCCCGATCCGCCCGCGGCGCCAAAGACTTCGCGAAAAATGTCGAACGGATCATGAAACCCGCCGCCTCCCCCGCCGCCGAATCCGCCCTGCTGAAAGGCGGCGTGGCCGTAGCGGTCGTAGGCCGCGCGTTTCTGGGGATCCATCAGGGTCTCATAGGCCTCGCCCAGTTCCTTGAAGCGTTCCTCCGCCTCGTGGTCCCCCGGGTTTTTGTCCGGGTGGTATTTGACCGCGAGGCGGCGGTAGGCCTTCTTGATCTCCTCCTCGGAGGCCGACCGGTCAACGCCAAGAATCTCGTAATAGTCGCGCTTTCCCGTCATGCGGCGCCCTTGGAAACAATCACACTGGCGGGACGCAGCAGGCGGTCACGCAGTTTGAAGCCACGGCGGAGCTGGCGAAGGACCACGCCTTCGGGAACATCGGGACTGGCCTCCTGACCGACGGCATCGTGCAGGTTGTGATCAAATTCCTTCCCCACGGCGTCCACCACCTCCACCCCCTGATTGCGGAGAAAATCCTCCAACTGCTTCCGCACCATTTCAAAGCCCTGCACAATGCCGGCCGCCTCCGGCGAATTCCGGGCCGCCTCGAGGCCGAGTTCAAAATTGTCCAGAACGGGCAGGAGGTCCTCCAGAAGGCCGGCGTTCGCATAACGCAGCGACTCCTCCTTCTCGCGCGCCATGCGCTTGCGGTAATTGTCAAATTCGGCACGGGCCCGCAGCGCGGCATCCTTGAATTTCTCGATCTCCGCCTGCAGGGTGGCGACGTCCGTGGAGGACGATTCCGATGCCGGAGCTTCGGAGGCCGCGGCGTCAGGCGCGGGCGTTTCGGGAGAGGTTTCCGCCGCAGGATCCGCGGGCGCCTGTTCAACTGTCGGTTCCGTCTCGGTATTCATCGTTTCCTAATTGCTATCAGGGTAATGTCGTCGTGTTGCGGGTAATTGCCCACAAAACTTTTCACATCCCCGGTGAGCCGCTTGATGATGCTGGCCGCGCCCTGGACGGAACTGGCCTGGAGTCCCTGCACAAGCCGCGGAACGCCGAATTCCAGCCCCTCGTCATCCAGGGCTTCCGTGGCTCCGTCCGTATAGAGCAGCAGGCAGTCATTCGGTGCCAGCTCAAAGGAGAAGTCGGCGCAAACTCTATTGAAGACCTCCCCGCTGTCAATTCCGAGGGCCATGCCCTTGGGGGTCAGTTTCTCCACGGTCCGGTCCGCCGCCCGATACCACAGCGGCGCATCATGACCCGCGCGGGCCAGGGTGACCTTGTTGCTCTGCTGGTCGAGGATGAGATAGGCCATGCTGATGAACATGTCCTCCTTGATGTCGGGATAAAGCTGCTGGTTGACGCGGCAGAGCACCTCGGCGGCGGACTGGCGGCCCACCGCCTCGCTGCGGATGACGCTGCGGCACATGGCCATGATGAGGGAGGCCGGCACGCCCTTGCCGGACACGTCGGCAATCGCCACGCCCACCCGCCGCTCGTCGACCTGGATGTAATCGTAATAATCGCCGCTCACCTGTTTGGCGGGGATGTTGACTCCGCTCAGTTCGTACCCCTCCACCTTGGGCGGCGAGGAGGGAAGCAGGATGCTCTGGATCTCCCGGGCGATCTCCAGGTCATGATCGAGGCGTTTCTTTTCCCCCGCCTCGAGATAGATCACCTCGTTGTAGAGGGCGAAGGCCGACTGTTCCGCGATGGTCTTGAACACCGTCAGGTCCTTCTCCGAGAACGGCGCGCTCATCGGTCCGTTGGCTAGGCCGAGGATGCCCAGGATTTTCCGGCGGTACACGAGCGGGCCGACAATGGCGGAATGGGCAAAAATGCTTCCGGACGGCAGTTGTACCGCCAGATCCGCCTCGGTGAAGAGGCGCGCCTGGCCGCTCTTGAGCACCCCGCCGATGACGCCGTCGCCGCGTTTCACCGTGCTCAGCCGGAGGTAACTGTCCAGCGCCACCGGATTGGCATCCGCCTGGTCGAGAATGTGCGGGGGCACGTTGAGCAGGGCCGGACAGCCCTTGGAAATGAACGCCGGCACGAGCAGTGTGTCGGTCTTGTCCATCAGGTAAAGGACGCCCCCGTGGGCGTCGAGGATGCGGGTGGCGCTTTCGACGATCAGGCGATGCAGCTCCGAGGAACGCACCCCTTCCGAAAAGGCCTCCCCGAGCCCGTGCAGAAAATCAAAAACCCGGTCCTCCTCGACCTGGAGCTCGGCGCGCTGCCGTTCGAGTTCACTGATGCGCCGGGTGAAGACATTGATCACCACAAGGAACGCAATGAACGTTCCGAAGAACAGCGCGAAGAAGATATACGCCCACATGGAGGAAACCCGGGACGCCCCACTAACCGTCCTTGGTGGTGTCGGGCACGTTGAGTTCCTGCCGCATGTATTCGAGCACGTCCTTGAATTTCACCGCGTTGGCGGATTCGGCTTCGACCAGGGCCTCATGCGCCTCGAGGACCATTTTCTTCTGCTCCTCCACCCCGGTTTTTTTCGCGACCGCCTCGTGCAGGCGGGAGTCGTCCGGCGTGTCGGCTCCCCCCTCCGTCAGGGGCTCGACGGTGAAAAGCTGATCCAGCCCCAGGCTGGACAGCAGACCGGTGTTGCGTTCGTTGACATTGACCGCGCGCAAGCCCCCCTGACCGATCTCGCGCAGGCGCAGAGCCACTCCAGCCAGTGTGCCCATGAAGGTGGAGTCCATCTGCTCGCACTCGCGCAAATCCACGACAAATTCCCGGAATCCACGCTGGATCATTTGTTTGACGAATTCCTTCAATCCCGCGCTGTTCTGGAAGGTTCCTCGGCCCTCCACTTTAACCCAGACGGTGCGGTCAATGCACCCGACCAGGACAGACGATGTCGTGCTCACTGTTATGAATCACACTAGCTTACCCCGCCGACGCGTGTCAAACCCGCCCTATTTCCACAGGAACGATTGGCGCAGCGCGACAATCTTGCCGTCGACAATCAGCAGCGCCCTCCACGCGGTCACACGCCCGGCTTCCAGATATTCATCCCCGGTAACCCTGAAATCCGACTGATACGACCCCTTGGCTGCCGGATAATACCGTTCCTGAGCCATCACATGGTTGCCCAGGCCGGCCTGACGGTATTCGAGGCGCACCGTGACGTCGGCCTCCACCTTGGTCCGCCAGAAGAAGGTGAAATAGTTTCCGTAGCGCTGCTCCATGTCCTGGCCGTCCAGAACCCCCCAGGTCATGCGCAACTGTTCAAACACCACCGGTTCGCTGCTCGTCACCGGAGGCGGCACCGGACTCAGGTAGTAGAGTTTGACCTTCCGGAACTGAAAATTGTCATTGAGCGCCAGCGGCAGCACGTTGGCCTTCTCGAGATGGGTGGCCGGTTCGGGCACCGTCGAGCAGGCCGCCAGGGCAAAAGTGGCAAAAAAGAGTCCGAGGAATTTCCTCATGGAGGCGGATACAAGCGGCTTTGTTGCGCCGTGTCAACGCCGCCCGCGGCTGTTCCCGTCCTTCGGAGGCCGTCGCCCCGCTTGCCGGGCCGTCCGTTCCGGGGTAGGATCGCCGGTTTTGCCATGCTCACCGTTTCCCAGCTGTCCAAATCCTACGGCGGACGCGTCCTTTTCGAGGACGCCTCCCTGCAAATCAACGCCGGGGACCGGGTCGGGCTGATCGGGCCCAACGGCGCCGGGAAATCCACCCTTTTTTCGCTCATCCTGGGCACGAACAGCCCGGATTCCGGGACCGTTTCGCTGCAGCGCGGCACCACCGTCGGCTACCTGCCCCAGGAAAGCGCCCCGTCCGGCGACGAAACCATCCTCGAGCTGGCCACGGCGATTTCCGACGAGATGAAGGAAGTCCGGCGCATCCTGCGGGAACATCCCGCGGACGACCCCGGGCATCACGAGGCGGCCGCCCGCTTTGCGGAGTTGGACGGTTTTGCCCTCGAGGCCAGGGCCAAGCGCATCCTCAGCGGGCTGGCCTTCCGGGAGGGTGATTTCGAGCGTCCCGCCCGGACGATGAGCGGCGGCTGGATCATGCGCGCGCACCTGGCGCGCCTCCTGGTCATGGAGCCCGACCTGCTCATGCTCGACGAGCCGACCAACCACCTCGACCTCGAGACCCTCGGCTGGTTCCAGAACCACCTCTCCCACTATCCCGGCGCCATTCTCACCATTTCCCACGACCGCGCCTTCCTCAACGCCATCTGCGACAGCATGGTGGAAATCAGCCGCCAGCGGCTGCACCGCTATGTCGGTACGTACGAGGACTACCTCGAGCAAAAGAAGGCCCGGGAGGAACAATACGCCGCCGCCTATCGCAACCAGCAGCGGGAGATCGCCCACCTGGAGGCGTTCATCAATCGTTTCCGCGCCAAGGCCAGCAAGGCCGCCCAAGCCCAGGAGCGCATCAAGCGGCTGGAAAAAATGGAGCGTCTGGCCCCGCCGGAGACGCCCGAGGCCACGGTGAAGTTCCGCTTCCCCCAGCCGCCCCGCAGCGGCCAGCGGGTGATCACACTGTCCCACGTCCGGCAGGCCTACGGCGACCATGTTGTGTACGAGGACCTCAACCTCGAGGTCGAACGGGGTGAGCGCACGGTGCTCGTCGGACCCAACGGGGCCGGCAAATCCACCCTTCTCAAAATCCTCGCCGGCCTCGTGCCGATCCAGGGCGGCGAGCGCGTGCCCGGCCACCATGTGACCATCGGCTATTTCGCCCAGCACCGCACGGAGGTTCTTCATCCCCGCTCCACCGTGCTCGAGGAGGCGCTGCGAGACCTTTCCGGCGTGAGCGAACAACAGGCGCGCACCGTGCTGGGATCCTTCCTTTTCCGCGGCGACGACGTTTTCAAGAGCGTGGGGGTGCTCAGCGGCGGGGAAAAGAGCCGGCTGGCCCTGGTGAAGCTGCTTCTGAATCCCCCCAACCTGCTCCTCCTCGACGAGCCCACCACCCACCTCGACATGCCGAGCATCGACGCCCTCATCGGCGCGCTGGAGCAATACGAGGGCACGCTGTTGTTCGTCAGCCACGACGTGCATTTCATCCGCAGCGTCGCCAAAACCGTGCTGCACATCCACGCCGGACACCTCACCCCCTACGCCGGCGATTACGACTATTACCTCGAGAAGTCGGCGCAGACCGGCAGCGACCGCGATGCCCTCGTCGCCCGCCTGCACAACCATCAGCCCGCCGTCCCGGAAGCGAAGGAGGCGGAACCGGAAAGGAAAGCCGGACTCAGGGAGATCAAGGAACAGCGCCGCGCCGAAGCGGCGGCCCGTCAGGCCGCAGCCCGGGAGGAGCGGGAACGCCGGAAACGCCTCGCCGAACTCGAGGAAAAAATCCTCGCCCTCGAAAGCCGCCAGAAGGATCTCATCGCCGAACTCGAAGATCCGGCCACACACCAGGACGCCAACCGCGCCTTCCGGCTCAATCGCGAGCTGGCCGATCTCACCGAGGAACTCGAGGAGGCCAACACCGCCTGGACCGCGGAAGCCGAGGCCCTTTCCGCGGCAGCCGGTTGACCATTCTGATCCGCATCCCGTCATGTCCGAATCCCTCCCCGCCGACTCGAAACTTCCCGCCCGCGAATTCGCCCGCGCCACCCGGCACGTTTTTCTGTGCGTGGGGCCGGACTGCTGCGATCCCGCGGCGCACGCCGGCCTGTGGGACTTGCTCAAGGCCGAATCCAAACGCCTGGCGGTTCCCATCATGCGCACCAAGGCCGCCTGCCTGCGCATCTGCCGGGAGGGTCCCTGGCTGGTGGTGTATCCGGACGGCATTTGGTACGGACGTCTGACTCCGGAACGCCTGACCCGCATCCTCCGGGAGCACGTCCAGGAGGGTCGGCCTGTTGACGAATGGATTGCTGCAAAAATGCCGGCCCTAAGCGGGCCATCTTAGGCCGACGGACAAATTTCGTGTTCCAAGCGCATTCACGCAAAAGTCAATCGGACGCATCATCTTTCGGGCGCCAGGGAGCTGCGCGAAGGGCCAAAAAAGCGGCTCCTCCCCGCACCGCTTCGCCCCCCATCCTCACGCATACCGACTTGGACAATCTCCCCCCGGGCAGGCCAGGGCCTGACGGGCTCCTCAACGAAGGCCGCATCAAGACTGGGCGAATCGCCCTGCGGAGCGGGTTACGCGAGGCCAATTCCAGGAGAGCTCTTTCCAAAATCCGGTAAGACGAACGCGGGCGCCCGGGGTATGTTCTGATCAGACAACCCCCTTGATACCATGAAAACCCGGACACCATCAAAACCCGCTGCCAGCCGTTCCCCGATTCCGCGCGGTGCGCCCCGCATGAAAATCATTCTCGTGCCGGTGGACTTTTCGGACGCCGCCCAACCCGCACTGAACTATGCCGAATCCCTGGCCAGGCAAACCGGGGCCAGCCTCCATTTGATCCACGTGCTGGAATTCCCCCTTCTCCGCCCCGACTACCCCCAAATGCCTCTCGATCTCTCCGAACTGCGCGCGCGCATCAATCGCGATCTTGGTGCCATTCAGGCCGGCCAGCTTCGCGGGATCCGATCCACCGCAGAAATTCGTGAAGGCCTTCCGTTTCAAGCCATTGTCGACGCCGCCACCGACGTCGGGGCCGATCTCATTGTCATGGCCACCCACGGCCGCACGGGCCTGCAACACATCCTTCTCGGCAGTACGGCGGAGAGGGTCGTCCGCCACGCGGACTGTCCCGTGCTGGTCATTCGTTCGCGCCCGGCCTCTCCCCGCAAGCCGCGCCGCGGGCGGAAAAAGAATTCCTGACCGAGCCCCACCGGACCACCGCCCAGACCGGAGGGCGGATCTTACCTCGGTGGTCATTCGCAACCGGACGAGCCGGAGACGGCCCTGCCCGATGTCGGGCAAGCGCGGGCTTTCCTAATAACCGGGATTCCGGTTAACTCCGGGCCGCCTGCGATGAAAAACCTGAAAGAGGCCTGGCCCTCCATCTGTGATTATTCCGTCCGGCTCGACCTCCCTCCCAGCCGCTGGAAATACGAATGGTCCACGCACCGGCGGAGCGCCCAGCGGCTTTATAATGCCATCCGCCTGAGCAAGCCGCAGATCATCGTGGAAACCGGCACATTCGAAGGCCTCGGCACCTACACGATGGCCAAGGCTGCGGCGGAAAACGACAACGGGGCGCGCATTTTCACCGTCGACTACGACGGCGATCCCGAGGAAGGGTCCATCCCCATGGAAGACTGGCTGGAACTCCGCCGCTTCCGGGAGGAAAACCTGGAACTGGCCCGGAAGACATTCCCCAACGTGGAAATCGTTTTTCTGAACGGCGACTCCCGTCAGGTGCTGCCCACCCTCCTGCCGTCCCGGATCTCCACCTGGGATTTCTTTTTCCAGGATTCCATGCACTTCACGAGCGGCATTCTCGACGAATGGCGCATCATGCGGCCCTACGCCCATCCGGGCTCCATCGTGGTGTTTGACGATGTCTGCCTCGACTGGAAGCAACTTCCGGAACACCTCCTCGGACGGAAGAAATTCTGCCTGCACTTTGTTTTCCACGAAGCTTGGAAAAACGGCTGGCAGTACCAATCCACCGTCGAAGGGCGTGCCCAGTTTTGGGCGAGGAAATCTTAGTGTTGAACGGCGGTTGGAGGGCGCTTGCGCGCGTTCCCGTGATTCCGTTTCTTTCAGGTGAGACGGAGTACGGGGGGGAGTAAGCTTAAGTTTAAGTTTATTTGGGCGGAGGCGGATCAGGCCGGTTTGACGGCCTCGACGAACTTCACGAATCCCCCGGCCTGCGCGCGCAGGCGGGCGAGCCATTCCTCATTGGTCAGCCGGCCCTCCGGGCTGATATGATTGTTGATTCCCGGCATGAAGACCCGCTCGGGATAGATGTGGGCGTTGCGGTAGGAAAAGATGGCCTGGAGTTGTTCAACCGGCCGCAGCGCGCCCCACATGCCGGCGGCCAGACCGGTGAAACACACCGGACGCCGGTCGAAGCTCTCGGGAAACTTCAGCATGTCGATGAAGTATTTCAGCACGCCGGGCAGGCCGCCGTTGTATTCGGGTGTGACGATGTGCACGCCGCAGGCGGACAGGATCGCATCGGAAAACGGTTGGAACGAGGCCGGTTTCTCCGCGTAACTGGACGGGGAGAAAATCTCCTGCGGCAGTTCCGTCAGATCCAACACCTGCACCTCTTCGCCCAGGTCGCGGTAGATCGTTTCCAGTTCCCCGACGATCTTTCGCGAAGTGTTGCCGGGACGATTGGTGCCGGAGATCAGGACGATTTTGGCCATGCCTTCAGGGAAGCATCAAACGGCGTCCGACGCCATCGCGAACTGGGGTCATTCCAGAGAAAAGGTGGCCTCGTAATTGCCCCCCACGCGGGTGATCTCGCGGCGCACGGGCGCTCCCAGCACCTTCTGGATGATGTCCCGCTCCATGTCGGCGGCGGCGGGGTAGACGTCAAAGAGGTCCATCAGCGGATGATGTCGTTCAATGAGGCGCAGGGGATTCTCCGCGCATTCCGCCATGTGCCCCTCCCGATCCCGCAGCCGGGCCAGGGAGGCGAGGCGTTCGGGAAGCGAGTCCCCCTTGATCTTGCCGGCGTAGTCCGCGGCCTTCTGCTGAAAGTGGAGAAAGAGCAGCTTTTCCGGAGCCCCGGATCCAAACAGCTTGCGCGCCTGCTCCAGCAACGAGAGGGACAGTCCGTTGTCCGCGCGGGGAAAAAGGTCCTGCGCCTTGGCGGTGAGGCGATAGAGCAGTTCGGGACGCCCCACCCCGCGATGGCGGCGGAACGTGTCGAGGTATCCCCCCCGCTCGAGTTCGATGCAGTGTTGTTTCACCCCCATGTAACTCATGCCGAGCCGGGCGGCGAGTTCCGCCACCGTCAGGCCTTCGGCGCTGCGCTTGAGGTGGTTGACCACCGCAAGACGCTGACTCCGGCCGATCTGGGAAAGGAGACGCTGCATGGAAGTGCTGGTGATTCTGGACGGTTCGGCGGAAGGCTTCAACGTCCAACTCGGGACGTGCGGGCCGGTCCCCCGGGGGAGCGCCTAGGGTTTCAGAATGGCGTAGGTTCGGGTTCCCTCCCGTTCGAGGAAAATCATGAGTCCGCGGGACAGGTCGACTCCGGCCAGCACGGCCTCCAGATCCGCCTTTTTGTGAACCGGTTTGCCGCCGACTTCGGTGATGATGTCGCCGGGTTGCAATCCGGCGGCGGCCGCGGCGCTGCCTTCCGCCACGTCCGTGACGGCCAGTCCGCGGGTGGGTCCGCCGGGGGGAAGTTCCTGCACGGTGATGCCGGGAAATGGCAGGGGGCTGCCGGCAGGCGGACCGTAAGCCGGCGGGCGCCGCAGGTTGGAGGCGCGCATCCAGCGGTCGGGCTGCTCTCCGGTTTTCACCGCCACATTCAGAATGCGTCCGGCCCGCCAGACCTCCAGATTCACGATATCCCCCACCTTCTTGGAAAGAATCTCGCGCTGCAAATCGCGGGACATCGCGACCGGCACGTCATCAACCTTCAGAATGACATCCCCTTCGCGGAGGTCGCTGGCAAAGGCGGGCGTGTTGGGGCCGATCTGCTCGACCACCACCCCTTTTTCCAGACCCGAAAAGTAGTTCTGCAGGGCCACGTTTTCCTGGATGCCCTTGATGCCGATTCCCAGCCACGGGCGCGACACGCGTCCGGTGGCGATGAGTTGCTGGCTGATGTTTTTGACCAGATTGATGGGAACGGCGAAGCCGAGTCCGCGATTCATGCCGGCGATGAGGGTGTTCACGCCGATCACCCGGCCGTCGATGTCACACAACGGACCGCCGCTGTTGCCGGGATTGATCGAGGCATCCGTCTGGATGTATTCCTCGTAATCCGGCGTCCCCATCAGGTCGGTGCGTCCCTTGGCGCTGATCACCCCCACGGTGAACGTGTAGGGCAGGGCCTCGGGGGCGCCGATGGCAAAGGCGAAATTTCCCACCTTGACGGCGTCGCTGTCCCCAAGCTCGGCCACGGGAAGGTCGGTGGCGTCGATTTTGATCACCGCTATGTCGGACTTCCGGTCCGTGCCCACGATGCGGGCGGGAAATTTCCGGCCGTCCTTGAGTTTGACCACCACGCCGTCCTTTGCGGCGTTCTCGATGACGTGGTGATTGGTCAGGATGCAGCCGTCGGATGTGATGATGAACCCCGATCCCTGATCCGGCACAAGGGGACGCTGGCGGTCCGGATGACGCCGAAAGAAAAACTCCATTCCCTCGGGCAGTCCCGCCACCACCGTGTCCGTGGCCCGCCGCACCTCGATCACCACCACACAGGGCGCGATTTTTTCATACACCCGCGCAAACGTGTCATTGAGCTGGCGCACAAAAACATCCTGCGAGGCAGGCTGTTCCGCGGCGAGCGTACCAGCGGCCAACAGCCCCGCAAACAAGGCTGCAAACGGCTTGGAAATCATGGCCGCCCAATTTACCCCGGCGGAAACCGATTTCAAGGGAGGACCAAAAATCGGGAAAAAACCGTTGCCAGTCGGGAGGGGGTATGTTTCAACTGGCCCCTCGGAGAGGACCCAAGCTGCTATGAGCCGAAAATCTGCTGAGGGAAAAAGGAAAGCTGGCGGCTTTCAGCTACGCAAATCCGCCCCTTCCGAAGAGGCGTCACCCGATCCGTCTCCGGGGGCCGCTCCGAAGGAAAAGCGTGTCGACGACCTCGATCATCTGGGAGACCTTCCCCACAGCTACGGGTCGGACACCATCTTTCTGGTGGCCCAGGAACCCCACTGGCTCTTCACCTACTGGGACATCGACATCGCCCGCCATCCGGGCGGACCGACATTTTTGCGGGTCTACGTTCACGAAAACAGCATCGAGTCCGAAATCGAGGTGCCGTTTGAAACGCGGAATTGGTACATTCCGGTCAAGGTCGCCGGAGCCCGTTACACGGTCGAAATCGGATATTACCGGAGCGGCACGTGGAACCTCATCGCCCGTTCGGTCACGATCCAGACTCCTCCCGACCGGATCTCGGACTCCGACAATTTCGACTACGCCACCATTCCGTTGCATCTGAGCTTCCAAAAGCTCATGGACAACATCCAGACCGCCATCCAGTCCGGTGAAACGCTGGTGCAGGCGCTGGCCCGCCTGCAGAAGGACGGCAGGCTGATGGCGTTTGGCCAGGGGACGCCCGCCGACTTTTCGGCCGACCAGCGCGTGGTACTCGAAGCGCTGTTGGGCAGGGAATTGCTGGAAACGCTGTCCAGCGGGGCCTTCAGTTCCGAGGAAATCGAATCCCGGATCCACCGGCATCTCGAGGAAAAACTCAGCAGCGGCAACGCCGGCGAGTGGCTGGCCAAGGGCCGGTGGAGCGCCGAGGAAAGCAGTCTGTTCAGCGCCCTGAGCGCGCTTTCCAGCGCCGGCGCGGGGGCCAGTTGGGGCGCCGCCGCACTTTCCAGCTGGGCGGCGGCTGCGCTGACCAGTTGGGCCGCCGCGGCCCAGGGGGCCTCAAGTTGGGGCGGCGAATCGTTGTCGAGCTGGGTCGCCAAGGCCGGCGGGGGCGCCGCCGCGCTGTCGAGCTGGCTCCAGGCCGCCCAAAGCAGTTGGTCGCAGGCCGCCCTCTCGAGTTGGAACCAGGCGGCGGTCAGCAGTTGGACGCAGGCCACGCTGAGTAGTTGGGCCGGCGGTTCCGAAACGCTGAGTTCCTTCGGACAGACGGCCCAGCGGGAATTTTTCCTGAACGTCAACGCCGAGGTGATCTTCTACGGTGGCACCGATCCGCGCGCCCGGGTCACCATCGACGGCAAACCGGTTCAGCTGAATCCCGACGGCACCTTCCGGTATCATTTCATCTTCCCCGACGGCGCCTACGAAATTCCCATCGTCGCGGTGTCCCCGGACGGGGTGGAAACCCGCTCGGCCGTGCTGCGTTTCCAGCGGGGCACGGAGAAGACCGGAAAGGTGGACGACACCGCCCAGCCTCCCCTCTCCGCCCCGATGGGCGCCCGTTCCTGATTTTCCGGTTCCCGTGGCCAGAAGACCGGCGCGCCGTCCGGATTCCCGGATCTCCAGAACCGCCCAGCGCAACCTCCTTGAGGAGCAGTTCTACCGCTACCTCGAGGGGGAGAAAAACGCCTCGCGTCACACCCTCATCGGATACCGCGCGGCCTTGGAGGGATTCCGCAACTTCCGTCCGGAGGTTTCGTGGAAATCGGCCACCGCCGACGACTTCCGTGCCTATCTTTTCAAACTCACCCGGGAGGGCAAGGCCCGCACGACCATCCGGGCGCAATTTGCCGCCCTGCGCAGTTTCTACAACTTCCTCGTCCTGCGCGGCATCATTTCCACCAACGTGCTCAAGGCGGTGGAACTGCCGAAACTCGAGAAACAGCTGCCGCGCTTCCTCACCGTTCCCCAGGTCGAGGAATTTCTCGCCACCCCCGGAAAAACCGGGCGCCGGAAACAGGCGCCGGAATGGATGGCCGCCCGTGACGAGGCGATCTTCGAGCTGTTTTATTCCACCGGGCTGCGCCTTTCGGAACTTGTTTCCCTCGACGTGCCGTCGATTGATCCCTTCAATGAAACCGTCCGTGTTGTGGGCAAGGGATCCCGGGAACGCATCTGTCCGGTGGGTGCCCCGGCCCTGGCCGCCATTTCCCGCTACCGGTCCCAGGCCGGCGTGCATGCCGGACCGCTTTTCATCAACAAGTCTCGCCGCCGTCTGTCCGCCCGGTCCGTCTGGCTGACCATGAAAAAATACCTGCAGGCCGCCGGGTTGCCCGCGGACCTCAGTCCGCACAAGCTCCGCCACAGCTTCGCCACCCATCTGCTTGACGGCGGGGCGGACCTGCGCAGCGTGCAGACCCTGCTCGGTCACGCCAATCTCGCGACCACGCAGATCTACACCCACGTGACTGCGGAACGCCTGAAACGCGCCTACGAGGCGGCGCACCCGCGGGCCTGAGCCGGAACGGGAAAGCGGTCCCGGCAGCGTCTCCCCACGGACCGGACAACAACGCTCAGCCTTTTTTTAGCAGCGGCAGGCCGGTCTTTTCGTTTTCCGCCACCACATAGCCGGCGGGCACGGCCTCAAGGGTTCCCTCTCCCAGCCGGGCGGCGAAATAATACAACGTGATTTCGTGACCGCCCCTGAGCTTCTGCAGGCGGGCATGGAGGTAATACGTCTTGCCGGATTTTTTGCTGACAACGCTGTAGGCCACGGGGAAGGGGTGGGGATTGGGATTTCTCAGGAAAAAAGCACGCCTCGCGACATGCAAAAAAAAGCTCCGGGCGATGGGCCCGGAGCCAAATTGTGGGATTTCGCAGCGGCGCCTCCGCCGATCCCGCCCCGGCCTGGTGATGTCCTGGCCGGGTTCCGGGTCATTGGAAAACGACCGGCACGAACCGTTCTCAGACGAGACCGGCCTTCTTCAGCGTCCTGTAGGCGCCGTTTTTGGCCACCGTCTTGAGCGCGCGGGCCGTGGCCTTCACCGTCACAAACTTCTTGAGTTCGGGAACCCAGATGCGTTTGGACTTCAGGTTGGGCGTGTGCCAGCGCGGAACCGCCTTCGTCACGTGCATGCCGATGCCGCCCTTCTTCTTCGCGAGACCGCGGCGGTGGATCTTTCTCCCCCGCTTGGGGCGTGCTCCGGTGATATCACATTTAATAGCCATGAGAAAATAATGAAAAGGGGTGGATATTCCTGTCGGTTCCCGCCTTCGTCAAGTCGTTTTTGGGAAAGCCGATCGCCCGGCGACGGGAGACCGGACGACGCCGCGGCCTGCGTGCGCCCACCGTCCGCGCCTATTCGCCCAAAACCGCCTTCTGAATCTGCAGGAGTTTTTCAATGCCGGATTTTCCCAGTTCCAGCATGGCGAGCATCTGATCGTGGGAAAAAACCGCCTCCTCCCCGGAGCCTTGGATTTCGACAAAGTCCAGCGCGTCGGTCATGACGAGGTTCATGTCCACGCTGGCGTCCTTGTCCTCGAGGTAGTTCAGGTCCAGGACCGGTTCGCCGTTGACCAGCCCGACGCTCACCGCCGCGACCCGGCGTTTCAGCGGGGAGGCGGAGAGGGTCCCTTCGGCGATCAGCCGGCGAAGAGCCAGTTCGACAGCGACGCAGGCGCCGGTGATGGCTGCGGTGCGGGTTCCCCCGTCCGCCTGGAGCACGTCGCAATCGACCCAGAGCGTGCGCGCGCCGAGGGCCTCGAGATCAACCGCCGCCCGCAGGGACCGTCCGATCAGGCGTTGGATCTCCGTGCCGCGTCCATCCGGCTTGCCCCGGGAAACCTCGCGCGGCTTGCGGGTCAGTGTCGAATACGGGAGCATGGAATATTCGGCCGTGATCCATCCGCCGGACACCTCCTGTTCCTTCATCCAGCGGGGCACCCCCTCCTCAATCATCGCCGCGCAAATCACCCTGGTCTGGCCAAACGAGGCCAGCACCGAACCGTGCGCGTTGGGCGCCACTCCTGCTTCCAAAGTCACCACGCGGAGGTCGTTGGCCTCCCTGCCATCCGGACGTGCCATAAGGCGGGCGAGAGTGCCGCGCCCGGCGCCTTCAGGGCAAGATTCTTTTCCGCGGGCCGGACTGACGGTGATTCCGCCGCCAGGCGCGGGGCGAAAGGCCGAACTCGGCCGAGAACTGGCGGCTGAAAAGGTAGAGGTCCGGGTATCCCAGCCGGACGGCGATCTGCGAAATCCTCTCGTCGGTTTCCGCGAGCAGGCCCGCCGCGTGCCGCAGGCGCTGACGCAGCAGCCATTCCCGTGGCGGCAGGCCGTAGGTGAGGCGGAATTGACGGGAAAAATAATCCGGCGAGAGCCCCGCCATGCGCGCCAGTTCGCGCGGGGTGAGGCGGAAATTCCCCTCGTCGAGCACCGCCCGGGCGATGCGCGCCTGCACCTCGGCGGACAGTCCCGGGTGCACCTCCTCCTTCGCACCCGAAGAAAAAAGCTCCAGGGAAAAGAGCGCCGTCAGGCACGCCGTGCGCTCGCGGGAAAACCGGTCATCCGGCCGTTCCCGCACCAGCTCGGCGCTGCGTTCCGCCGCCGCCTGGGCGGCGGGGAAAACCCGGGATCTCCAGGGCAGCGTCAACCGCCGGCCCCGGCGGGTCACGGAAAGGCGGAACCGCTGCAAAACGGCGCCCCTTCGGGCGTCAAAAAACCGAAACCGTTCGTCCGGCCGGACCCAACACAGATTCCCCGCCGCCAGATCGCAAGCCTCCCCCGCCACGCGCGCCCGGCATCCCCCCCGCACGACGTAATACACCAAATGTTGGGAAATGCGCTGTTCCCGCGTGTCCCATTCCGCGGGCGGTGAAAACCGAAACGGAAAGCCGTGCATGTCGACGGCGACCGCCGTCTCCCGCCTCAGCAGACAGGAGACCCATTCCGTTTCGCTCACCACCTCAGGATCGTCGTGCACAGTGAATCACCGTTTCGATGCAAATAATTCCCCGGCCCGGACCATTGATTCAAGGCTCTGTTTTTCTAGCATGTTTCCCATGCTCTTCACCCCGCCCTCGGACAAACGCCTCCTCAAAACAGTCCAACTTCATGCCGACCTCGCGGTGATTGGCGGGGGGATCGCCGGCACCTGCTGCGCCCTCACGGCCGCCCGCGCCGGACTCCGCGTGGTTCTGGTGCAGGACCGTCCCGTGCTGGGAGGGAACGCCTCCAGCGAAGTCCGTCTCTGGCTCCTCGGCGCCACCGTCCACATGGGCTCAAACAACCGCTGGGCCCGCGAAGGCGGGGTGGTCAACGAGATCATGATGGAAAACCTCTGGCGCAATCCGGAAGGCAATCCGCTGATCTTCGACACCGTGCTTTTGGAGAAGGTGACGGAGGAGAAAAATCTCACCCTCCTCCTCAACACCGCCTGCTTTGATCTGGAAAAGGACGGCCCGGACCGGATTGCCTCGGTGTCCGCCTACTGCAGCCAGAACGAAACCCGCTACGACATCCGCGCCCCGCTTTTTTGCGACGCCTCGGGCGACGGCGTGGTGGGATTCCTCGCCGGGGCGGCCTTCCGCATGGGGGCGGAAAGCCGGGAGGAATTCGGCGAGCTTTTTGCGCCCTCCGGGGAGTTCGGCCACCTGCTCGGCCACTCGATCTATTTTTATTCCAAGGACGTCGGGCGTCCGGTGAAGTTCGTTCCGCCATCATTCGCCCTCACGGATGTGGAGGGTTCCATTCCGAGGTTCCGGAGTTTCAATGCGAAGGAGGACGGATGCAAATTGTGGTGGCTGGAATGGGGCGGCCGCCTCGACACCATCCACGACACCGAGACCATCAAGTGGGAGCTCTGGAAGGTGGTTTACGGGGTGTGGAACTACATCAAGAACTCCGGCAAATTTCCCGAGGCCGAAACGCTCACGCTGGAATGGGTCGGACACATTCCCGGCAAGCGGGAGAGCCGGCGTTTCGAAGGCGATTACATTCTGTGTCAGCAGGACATCGTGGAACGCCGGGTCCACGACGATGCCGTGGCCTACGGCGGATGGTCCATCGACCTGCATCCCGCGGACGGCGTCTTTGCGGAGATTGCCGGCTCCCACCACCTCCACTCCAAGGGCGTCTATCAGATTCCCTACCGCTGTTATTACAGCCGCAACATTGAGAATCTCTTCCTGGCGGGGCGCATCATGAGCTGCAGTCATGTCGCCTTCGGTTCGACCCGCGTGATGGCCACGCTGGCCCTCGGCGGACAGGCGGTCGCGCAGGCCGCCGCCCTCTGCATCAAACATGGCGGAAAACCGCGCGACATTCTCAAGCCCGAACGCATGGCGGAGTTGCAACGGCGTTTGATCCGCGACGGTCACCACATTCCCGCCGTTGACGCCCCCGATCCGGACGACATCGCCCGTCGGGCCGAAATCACCGTCTCAAGCACGTTCCTCCTGACCGAACTGCCCCCGGGCGGACCGCCCTGCCCGCTCAACCGCCGCACGGCCCAGATGATTCCGCTGCGGGCCGGAGCGTTTCCGGAAATCACCCTGCGGGCCGACGTGGACGCGCCGGTCACCCTCGACGTCGAACTCCGCGGCACCAGCGATCCATGGCACCACACGCCGGATGTTTCGCTTTCCCGCGTGTCCGTCCGCCTGGATCCCGGAAAAAACCAATCCGTCCCCCTCGCCTTCCCCGGCGGGATGCCGCGCGACGGATACTCCTTCCTCATCCTGCCGGAAATACCGGGCGTCACCCTGCACACCTCGCCGCTGCGGGTCACCGGCCTTCTGAGACTGGTCTTTCGCAACGAGGAACGCACCGAACACGTCGGTGGCGGGCGCTACGAGGTGTTCGTGCCGCCGCGGCGTCCGGACGGTCACAACCTCGCCCTGCGCCTTGATCCCGGCCTGCCGGTCTTTGCCCCGGAGAATCTGCAAAACGGCTGGCAGCGCCCCACCTGCCGCCCCAATGCCTGGGTGGCGGCTCCGTCCGATCCCGCGCCGGAGGTCACCCTCACCTGGAAAACGCCGGTGACCTTTTCGGAGATCGCCCTGGCCTTTGACGGCGACTTCGACCACGCCATGGAAACCGTCCACTGGGGCCACCCGGAGCGCGCCGTCGTCTTTTGTGTAAAACGCTACGAGATCCTGGACGGAGACGGGCGCGTTCTGGTGGCGGTCGACGACCAGCATCACAGCCTGGCGCGCCACCGTCTGCCGGAGTCCGTCACCACCAACCGGCTGAAAATACGCCTGCTCGAAACCTGGGGCGCCCCCGCCGCGCTCTTTGAAGTGCGTTGTTACGCGTGATCCGCCGTCCGCGGATCCCCGGCCGTGCGCCGCCGTCGCCCGACCGCTACTGATAGCCCTTCCAATATCCGTAACCGAGGGAAAATGGCGGCGCCTGCTTGGAAGGCTGGGACGGTGTTTCCAGGGGCGCCAGCTGAAACAGGGGGTATTTCGGCTCGCCCTTAGCGGTCTTCGGATAGTCCACCCCCTGTTTTTCGTAAAGCAGGAAGGCACAAAACAACCCGCCGGGCCGCTCCCCGACCAGAATGTCGATATCGATGGGTTCATCCTTTTTCAGGGTCAGCCACTCCCCGTAACGCAGAAAACCGTTGGCGGCCTCCACGCGCGGCCCCTGCTCCGGCGGCGTCCAGATCTTGATGCGGTCCAAGGCGTCGGGGCGTCCGCCCACCAACACCGTGCGGCCATTCACCGCGACGACGATGACATCATCCGAATAACCGACAAACCGGTAGACACCGTCCTCCGGCGGGGACACCTGTCCCTTGTAGACCACCACCCAGGCGGAGGGTTTGATGACCTTTTCCATGTCGAACGCCTTGGGGGCCCGGCCGGCGTCCATGAGCGGAATGAAAATCTGCGTGGCGTAAAGCGGACGGGTCGCGCGGAAATAGCGGTTGAGAACCGACTCGCTCCAATCCTTGGAAAGGAATTCGTTGAGAATGCCGCTGTAGTCCGAGGCTTTGACGCCGGACGCCTGGCGCTTCTGGGTTTGCTTGAGGTCGTACAGGATGCCGATCAGTCCGGCCTCCCTGTTGTCCTGCCGGCCAAACACACTTTCCTCATCGGCGCGCAAAAGGCCTGCCGCCCCGAGGGTGACGAAAAAGACTGCCAGGCGCAAGCGGCGGGGCACTAGGGCAAGGGGTTGGCGGGGTATTCGCCGGCGGCGAGGTTTTTCAGATATTGGCTGGCCATGCCCTGATACTCCGTCGGGGCCTTTTCCTTTTGCAGGGCGGCTATGGCCTCCCGGTCGCGGGGCCGGAGCGCCCCCGCCACCTGGGCCACAGTGCCCTGCGGTCCGGCGGCGCCGGGGAACCGGTTGGCGTCATCCCCCTTGCGGCCGTCCATCCCGGATCCGGCCTGACCATCGATCGTCGGGCCGTTTTTTCCCGCCTGCTGCGCCATGTTTTGCCGCGGCCTCGCCGACGGTATGGCGGCGGCCAGGGCGGCGGCGGACGCCTGCTGCGCGGACTGCACGGCGGCCTGCAGGTTTTTCTGCGCCTCGGCATTGGCCGCCAGGGCGGCGTCCCGTTTCATTTGCGCGGCGTCGAGTTTGGACCTCCCGAGTTCCTGCCGGGCCTGCTGCAGGGCCTGTCGGACATCGGCGGGCGCTCCCGCGGCCAGGGCGGCCCGCTCGGCGGCCTGCAGGTATTTCTGCGCCTCCTCCGTCTTCCGAATGGCGGCCATGTGGTCCTGTCCGGGCCGGGTGTTTTGCAATTCCCTGCGGGCCTCCTCGGCGGTGGCGCGGGCTTGGGCGATCTCCCGGGAAACGGCCTGCATCTGCTGGTCCCGGGCGGCCGCCTGCGCGACGGCCTGCATCTGGGCCTGGACGGCCGCGTTGGCCTCCGCGAGCGCCTGCGCGGCCTCCTGGGGATTGTTTTGCCGCATCCGGCCGGCGGCCTCGCCGAGGTTTTGTGCCGCTTCGGCATTGAGCGGCAGCGCCTGCCGCTGCAGATCGGCGACCTTTTTGGCAAGATTCTTCGCCTGCTCGCGGTTCGGCTGACCGGCCAGGGCGTTCTGCCGGGCCTGGGCCTCGGCGATCTGTTGGGAAAGACGGGTCAGTTCCGCCATGGCCGGGCCGGCATGCTGCGGCACCTTCGCATCCGCAAGTTGCTCCGCGGTTTTGGCCAGTTCCTCGCCGGCCTTCCCGAGTTGCTCCGCCGCCCGGTTTTGGGCGTCCGCCACGGCGTTTTTCTCCGCCTTTTTCTCCGAGGCAAGCTGCCCGGCGGCTTTTTTCATGGCCTCCTCGGCCTGGGCGGTCCTGTCGGCGGCATCGGCATTGAGATCCCGCACCTCCTTCTGCAGGGTGGCCATCCGGTCGGCCAACTGGCGCTGCGCCTCGCGCATTTCACGCGCCGCGGACGAGGGCGCCTTTCTGGTGGCCTCGGCCAGGGCGGCCTGCTGGGCGGCCAGTTCCTTCATCCGGGCGGCCAAGGCCTCCGCGCGTTCCCGGGGTGACAAATCCTCCTTCACCTTCAGGAGCACAAACTGCAGGGCGTCGCGCAGCCGGATCTGCACCGGAAGGGCGGCCGCGAATTTTCCCGCGGTGGTCTCCTCCGCGGCGGAGGACGCCAGCGCCGGCACCTCGCGGGCTTTCATTTCGGCAAGGGCCGTCGCGAATTTGCTATTTTCCGCGGCGGGCAGACCATCCACCACCCGCTGGAGGGTTCCCATCAACAGATCCACTTCCTGGCGGAGGGCGACCTGTTCGGACTGGCACAGACTGGCGATCTCCGCCGGTTTGCCGGAGGGGGCGACGTCCCGGGTCTGACGGAGGTTGGTCGTCTGCCGCAGAACAAGCTGTTCCAGACGCTGTGGGATCGTGGCCTGATCCCTGTGCAGGGACAGGTTGTCCGCCATGGATTTGAGCAGCACCAGAATGTCCTTCTGCTCCCTGCTGGCCTCGGCCAGCCGGTGCAGCAGTCCGGTGGAATCATCCAGCGCGCCCGCCTCCCTCAGTTTCCGTACGAGCGGAAGAATCTGTTCATCACCGAGGCTCCGGAGTTTGGCGGCGGCCTGCAGGGCCAGCGCCGCCTCGGGGGCGTCGAGTTGATTCTGCCGGATGTCCTCCAGCAAAAGCGCCAACTGACGGCCCACCTCCTCCGCCTGACGGCGCACTTCGTCCTGGGCGATGCTGTTTCGGTAGGCGGAGGTTTGCAGGTCGGTTTCGGCCCGGAGCACGGCGGCCACGGGCAGGCCGCAGAGGAGGATGGTCAGAAGTTTCATCGTCGGGGATCAGGGTTGATTTTTGCGAAGGGAACTTTCGAGGTCTTCGTTGACCTTTCTCTGCGTTTCGGAAATTTCTTCGATTTCGGCGGCACTTGCACCCAAAATCTCCAGCTGCTCGGCCCGCTTTTCGGCCAGGGAAACCACGGCGAGCGTCTTCTTGGCGGTTTCCCCGATGCCCGGACCCGTGGCGTCGTTGTTGTCCACGGCCTCGATCCAATACCGGAGGGTGCATCCTTCGGTTAAGGCCGGTTTCATGCCGGAGAGATCCCAGACAAACGTCTGGGGCGTCCCGTCCTTCGGCACGGGCAGGACCAGCCGGCCGGTTTGAACTTCGGGCTCGGTCCCCGGGAGGGCCGGGCGCGTCAGTTCGTATTTCAGGGCGAGGGATTTGACGGCAAAGTCGTCCTTCACGCTGTAAACCAGCCGCGGTTTGGAGGTCAGCAACACGCTCAGCCGCTCCCCGACGGGGGTCGCCAGTTCCACCACCGGCGGGAGATCGTTGATCAGCTCCACGCGATAGACGGTGTTTTCCTGCGAGGTCACGCCCTCCGGATTGGTCAGGACGACCGACAGGCCGGTGAGTCCCTCCTTCGGCACGACAAACTCGCCGCGGAAGGACCGGGCGTCGGGTTTTCCGGTCTCCAGTTTCACCCGTTCGTGGACCCCTTCCAGTTGGAGGAAGGCTTCCCGCAGCGGCTGCGTGGCGCGTCCCTCGAAGCGGATCCGGCTGCCGGCGAGCAGGGCGAGATTTCCCACGGGCATTTCGGCCTCCGGCAGGCCGGTGTAGCCGGGGTATTTCTGGGTCACCCGGAGCGTTTCCAGCATCGGTGCGGTGCGCGCGGTCACGGCAAATTCGGCGCCGACCCCGTCGTTCAGCGCAAACCGGTAGGTGAAGGATTGCTGGACATTCTGGAGAGTGACGGCAAACACCGCGGGGTCGTCCGCGGTGGGACTCACGGGAATTTCCTGCCGGTCGCCGTTGGCATAGACCACACGGAGCAGCCCATTGCGGGGCACGACCCCTTCGGCGCGCGCGGACAGGCGAAGATCGGTTCCGACCACGACCGTTTCATTGCCGCTGATCGCCGCCACGATGGTCCGTGTGGGCAGGGGTGCGGTGCTCAGGAAAATCCGTTGGGCGAGCGTCAGCGACTTCGGCCAAAAGAGCCCTCCGACTCCGACGGCGACAACCACGGACACCGCCGCCCACCTGCTCCAGCGGCGCAGGTTGGTGGTTTTGACGACGCTCGCGGCCAGGGAGAAATTCCTCACCCGGGCGGCCACCTGGTTCAGCAGCGCCTGCACCAGGACGGGAGAGCCCTGCATGGAACCCGGACGTCCCCCGGCCAGCTCCACGGCGGAAATCAGGGAGCTGCGAAACTCGGGAATTTCCCTCTCCACGTGAAGCGCGGCGGTTTTCAGCGTGTGCGGACGGATCAGGGGAACCAGGGCAAAGCGATACAGCACGTAACCCGCCACCCCCAGGTCGGCGAGGAGAAGGATGAGCCGCACGGCCCACGGAAGATCAAACCACCAGTCCGCCACCGCCTGCGCGACCCACAGGGCGGGCAGCAGCGCGAGAACCAGGGCCAGGCATTCGCCCAGGCTCACCGCCCGCTCCCGCCGTATGACCTGACGGAGGCTTCGGATGATGACCGGCGGCAGGGACAGCGGGGTGCCGGCGGGATGGGGCGCCGCGGGATGCACCGCGAAGCGGCGGTCCGAAGGACGCAATCTGTCGGGGTCCTTCTTCATTTCAGTTGCATCAACCTCCGCAGCAGCCATTCGAGGAACAGGACCGGCAGCAGGAGCGCCAGCCACCAGGGCGAGTGGAAAAGGTCGATCTTCCGGAAGGTGGCCACGGTCGCGCTTTGCGCCGACACCAGTTCCGGCAGCCTGTCCAGATCCTCCTCGCGCAAAAACCGGCCCCGGGCCACGTCGGCCATGCCGCGCAGGGTGCGTTCGTTGAGGGCGGTTTCCATTTGTTCGATCCTGGGTTCAATGACCTCAAACTTCACGACCGCGTCCGGATCATCGAGGGTCGAATAACTGTAAATGCCCGGAGTGTCCGCCGTGAACTGTCCGCAATATTCCCCGGGTTGGTCCTCCACCGCCACGACGTCCAGCGTCCGGGTTTTCTCCACGGGAGCCTGTCGGGCATCGAGGCCGGTGATTTTCAGGCGGCCCTGCAGGGTGCCCACCGTGAGGGGTTCGTAGCCGTCCTTGTAGATTTTTCCGGCGATGGTCACCCTGTCGCCCACGAAGTAACGCTCCCGATCGGCCTTGAGCTGCGTCCGGGACGACGCGCCTTCGAGCCGTTTGAGCGAGAGCGACTGCATGATCGCGCCCCAGACCTGCGAATAATATTTTTCCCCGGTCCGGCTGCGCCAGCGGTAGGTTTCGTCGGTTCCGATGTACACGCTCTGACCGCCGCCGAATCCCTGCACCGCAATGACCGGCGTGCCGCCCGCGGACCCCGCGCGCTCCGGCGAGGGATCCACCAGCAGGACCTCCGCGCCCGGCTTGGCCTTGATCACCGGAGCCACCCAGCGCACGCCGGGAAAACCGTTCCAGATTCGCAGGTTTTCCGCGGGATTTTCCGCAAGCCGCAGGTAGGGCGACGTTTCGCCCAGAGGGGTCAGTTTCAACGGCACGGGTTCCTTGAAACGCTCGGCACGCTGCGGCGCGGACGCGGATGGGTCCGGCACGACCGGCAGGAGGGCCTCGAGGGGGGTTCCGCCATACGCCGAGGGATCAAACTTGGGACCGGCCAGGAAAATGATGCCGCCGTTCGACTGCTCGACCCATTCGCTGATGAGTTTCATCCGGGTCTCGCCGAGGTCGGCGGGATCCACGTCGCCCAGGATGAGGATTTCGTAGCGGAAGATGCCCTCCCGGTCCTCCGGCAGCCCCGGCAGGAACGGCGAGTCGGGAAGTTTGTCCAGGTCCGGTTCGCCGTCGATGAGGACGCATTTGGTCTCGAGGCGCCGGTCACGTTCCAGGTAGGCCAGCAGATAGCGGAAATCCCAGCGCGGCTCCTGGTCGATGAAAAGCACCCGGATCTTGTTGTCGACGACGCGCAGCTTTCCCTCGGCGCTGTTGTTGTCCTTCCCCATTTCCCCGGGCAGCACCGGAATGGAGGCGGTCAGCACAAGATCGCCGACGGCCTCGGGGATGAAGTGAAAATTCACCTCGTAATCGCCGTCCTCCGCGAGTTCGACCTTTTGTTCATCGACCGGACGACCGTTGGCGGACAGCACGGCGGTGACGGTCTGGCGTCCCACTCCCTGCACGGAGAGCCGGGCCTTCACGTCGACGCGTTCCCGCACGAAGGCCAGGCGCGGGGCGTTGATTTCCTTCATCACCAGGTCCACCGGCGAGGACACACCGACGCCGTAGACAAAGAGCGGAACATTCGCCTCGAGCGCCAACCGCGCCGCCTCGACCGGCGGAAGGCCGCTGTTGCTTGCGCCGTCGGTCACGACGAGCAGGCCGCTGACCGCCTGTCCGCGGTTCTGGTCGAGGACCTGGCGGAGCGCCTCGCCCAGCCCGGTGGCGGGTTCGTCGGGCGTGAGCGAATCGAACACCCTCCGCGCATCGTCGACGGTGGCCTCGGTCCGGGTCGTGAGCGGACCGATCGGCGCGGCATCCCGGCCGAAGCGGTAAAACACCACGTCGGATTTTTCCTGCAGGCGCGGCCAGAGGTTCAGGCGGGCGTTGCCGGCGAGTTTTTTCAGAAGTTCCCACCGGGTGATGGTCAGTTCGCCGACGGGTTTTTCCCCGGTGGCAATCTCCGCGCGCCGGAGATCCTCGGGGGTCGCGCGCTGATCGGAGAGCAGCATGCTCTGGGAGGCATCGAGGAGAACGAGCAGCGTCTGGCGCACCGGTTCGTTGACCGTGAGATGGAGCACCGGTTTGACGAGCAGGAACAGAAACAGCGCGATGGCAACGAGGCGCAGTCCGACCATCACCCGGCGCCAGACCGGTTTCACGCCGGGGGCGCATTTTTGGTAGGCCCAAAGGCAGGCCGCCGCGAGGATCAGGAAAATCAGGAACGCCCAGCCCATGGGCAGCCCCTCGGCGCCCACGGCCCATTCGCGACTGCCCTCCGGAATCCCCGGCGCCAGAAATTTGACCACACGATCCATCATGGACTACCGGGGAACACTCATGCGATGGGCCAGCGCCGCCTCGGCCAGCGCCAGCAGGGCCGCCAGCCAGAGGAGGACGGTCCCGTATTCCTTTTTCACCTGCAGCCGGGGCGCCGCCGCGGACGGCTCCGGAGCATCCGTCGGCGCCTTGGCCAGCGCCTCGATCTCCGGACGCGGAGCCTGACGAAGGTCCGATTCCGCGGGGTCCAACTGCACCGCAAAAACCGCCAGCGGATGCGCCTCCCGGCCGATGTAGATCCGGTAGGCGCCCACGGCGTCGGTGTCGCGATAGCGCACCACCGCGCGTTGATCATCCAGCTCCACCCGGCCGGCCGGCCGCCGGCTGGTGTCGTCCCCGGGACGCACGACGGAAAAATCCCGGCCGAGCAGTTCCATGGCCACCGGCACCTCGAAGGTGTCACCGGGTCCGAGCACAAGCCGTGCGGCGCTGCTGCGGTTCAGGTACCCCATGAGGCGCTGGGTGAGCGCGACAAACCCCGGATGCAGCACGAGGTTGTTGCCCTGCGGACGCGCCGGGGCATTAAACAACACCACCCTCCCCCGCCCCGCGGGCCACTCGACGGCCGCAGGTTCGTTGTTGGCCAGGCGCAGGATGACCGCAGGCCGCACGTCACCGGCGGTTTTCAGCTCCAGCGGAAACCACTCCGAGTAGGTCACGGCACCGAGCCCCCCCTCCCCGCGGTCGTTCCAGATGGCGGTGACGGGATGATGGAAGCCCTCAGACTGCAAGGCGACCGGCGGTTTGACTCCGGTCCGTTTCGGACCCAGCGAGGCGGGCAGGAGGGCGTCCAGGGCGGCATTTTTTCCCCAGGCGGCGGGGTCGGTCTGGGGTCCGGGAAAAATCACCAGGTTTCCCCCGTTGTTGACGTAGGACCGGAGGGCCGCCACGGCCTGTTCGGACAGCGTGCCGGGATTGCAAAGAAACACCGTGTCGTAGGAAGCCAGCGCGGCGCGATTCAGGGCGGCAAACGGCACGGAGCTGATGTTGAGGTAATGTTTCGCCTTACGGTCCGGGGCCACCGGCGCCAGGGCATTGGCCAGAAAATATCCGTCCCGATCCGGCACCGGAGCCTGACCGCTGCCGTCCACGATCAACACCTCCATGCGGTCCACGACCTGGAGCGCGGTGGAGCGCTGGTTGTCGACGGCCAGCCGGTCGGGCGGGATGCGCGCGGTGACGGAATGAAAACCGGGTGTGTCGAAGCGCACAAACAGGCTCACACTCTGGGTCGCGCCGGGCTCGATGCGGGCGACGAGCGTTTCGTCGGAGGGAGGAAGGTCGTCGGCGGACACGGTCACACGCACCCCTTCGACGGCCTTCGTGCCAAAGTTCGCCACCTCGACGCGGAACCGGCACGGTTGACCGGCCGCTGGCACGCCTCCCTCCGCCTGCAACCCGACCACCGCAAGGTTGTCCTCCCCGGCGGCCCCGAGGATCACCGGTCTGAGGACAATGCCGGGGTGTTCCTGCTGAAGCTTGCGGATCTCGTCGAGCCCCTCCCAGGCGGGCGCCTGGCTGTCGGTGTAAACGACGATTTCACGGCGCTGACCCTCCAGCGGACGGAGGGCGTCGCAGGCGGCGCGGATGCCGCGGGCCAGATCGGTGGACCGGTCGCTCAAGGCCGCCAGTTCCAGGCTGCGGCGAAACCGCGGCAGGTCGGAGGCGGGTTTGGCAATGAGCGGATCCACGCGGCTGGACACCAGATAGAGGGCCAGCGGGGAGCCCGGAGCCAGTTGGTCAAGCGACTCGCGGATGGCCTTGCGGCCCTCCTCAAAACGCGAGGTCACGCCGTTGCTCTGTCCCATGCTCGCGGAATTGTCGAGAAGCACCACCGTCGCCGCCGGTCCGTCCCCGCCGGCAAAAAGCCCGGGCACCAGGGTCCGGAGAACCGGCCGGGCAAAGGCCATTACCAGCGCCACCACCACCAGGCAGCGCAGGATCAGCAAAATCAGGTCCTCGATCTGCAACCGGCGGCGGTTTTTCCGCAGGCTGTCCTGCACAAACCGCATCGCCGCCCAGCGCGTGCGCCGAACCCGGAACCTGTTCAGCAGATGAATGGCCACCGGCACGGACACCGCCGCCAGACCCGCCAACACCCATGGATTCAGAAAGCCCATCACTCAGCGCAGGAAAAAGGCGAACACAGGGGGAAGGCCGGCGGAATCATCCTTTTTTCCCCATCATCCGCCGGAAGGCAAGGTAGCCGCTCAGCACCTCGGCCAGGCTCCGGCCCGTGTCGGCAAGCACGTAGTGCGTGTTGTATCTCTCGCAGGCGGTGCGCACGCGCCCGCGGAAGGCGTTGAAATTTTCCAGATAGCTCCGGCGGATGTCCGCGGGCGAGGTCTGCAATTCGGTCAATTCCTCGAGCCCGAGAAACTTCCAGGTTCCCGTGAAGGGAAAGGTCAGTTCGTAGGGATCGAGCACATGAAAAAGAATCACCTCGTGCCCCGAGAAATGCAGCCGCTGCAGCGCGCGCGTCAGACCGTCCTCGTCATCAAACACATCGCTGATCAAAACCACGATGCCGCGATTGCGCGCCTTGTGGGAAATCTGCTCGACCGCATGGCCGATGGCCGTGCCCTCGGTCGCCTCAAAGGCGGCCAGCCGGTTCATGATGTGGTGAATTTTTCCGAGGTTGTCCGTGCGCGGGAGATATTCGCGGGTCTCGGTGTCAAAAAGGGCCAGGGCCACGGCGTCGCGCTGGACCAGGATCAGATAGGCCAGGCAGGCGGCCAGCGCCTTGGCAAAATGCAGCTTGGTGATTTTTCCCGAGCCGTAGTTCATGGACCGGCTGCCATCGATCACGATGTGGGCCACGTAGTTGGTGTCCTGCTCGTATTGCTTGATGTAATACCGGTCGGAACGCCCCAGCACCTTCCAGTCCAGGTGGCGGATGTCATCGCCGGCCGTATATTCGCGGTGCTGGGCAAATTCGATGGCAAAGCCCCGGAAGGGCGAACGGTGCTCGCCCACGCGATAACCTTCGACCACCCGCCGGGCCATCAGGCCGAGCGCCTCGCCGCGTGAGACCGTCTCCGGATCGAGAAGGGAATGTTCCGCCATTGCGCCAGAACTCCTCAGGCGGCGGGATCGTGCTTCGGTATCGCGGTCAGGAGCTGCTGAATGATGTCGTCAGCCGTGACCCCCTCACTCTGTGCCGCAAAGTTGGGCGCGATGCGGTGGCGCAAAATGGAGGGCGTGACCGCCGCCACGTTTTCGCAGCCGACATACACCTGACCGTTGATCAGCGCATGCGCCTTGGCCGCCATGATGAGGCTCAGGCTGGCGCGCGGACCCGCACCGAAGCTGAGGTATTTGCGGCAGATGTCGAGCGCACCCTCGGTCTTGGGCCGCGTCGAACGGACCAGTTTCTCCGCGTAGCGATAGACATGATCCGCCACCGGCACCGCCTTCACCGTCTGCTGCATGTATAGCACATGCTCCGCGCCCAGGACCGGCCGGGGGTCCTCGCCCTTCATGCCGGTTCCCATTTTCATGACCAGCAATTCCTCCTCCTCGCTGGGATAATCCACCTGGATGAGGAACATGAAGCGGTCGAGCTGGGCTTCGGGCAGCGGATACGTGCCCTCCTGCTCCAGCGGGTTCTGCGTGGCCAGGACAAAAAACGGCTCCGGCAGCCGGTGGGTGGTGCCGCCCACCGTCACCCGCCGCTCCTGCATGGCCTCGAGCATGGCCGCCTGGGTCTTGGGCGGGGTGCGGTTGATTTCGTCGGCCAGGACGATGTTGGCAAACAGCGGTCCGGGCAAAAACTTGAACTCCTTCGTGCCGGCCACCGGATCCTGATAGATCACCTCCGTGCCGGTGATGTCGCTCGGCATCAGGTCCGGCGTGAACTGGATGCGTTTGAACGACATCTGCAGGGTCCTGGCCAACGTGGAAATGAGCAGCGTCTTGGCCAGTCCCGGCACGCCGACCAGCAGCGCATGACTGCGTGTGAGGATGGCAATGAGAATCTCCTCCACCACGGAGGTCTGGCCCACGACGACCTTGGCGATCTCCTGCTGCACCTGATAATACGATTGGCGACAGAATTCGACGGCTTCGAGATCGGGAGCATCCGGAGAGGCGGCGGCTTGTGGAGGTGTTTCGATGTCAGACATGGTGTGGAGAAAAACCTTTATGACAGAAATCCGCCCCGGCCGTCAGAACAAAAGGCCGTTCGCGGCCGACTTTTCTTTGCCAGCCGTTGCACAAACCGGGCGGTCGTTCCTCCTCTTCGTAAAAGCCGTTCCGTGATCACAGCTTACGCTTTTGTCTCCCCTTCCCTTCCTTCTTTGCCATTTTGGGAAACGTGGTAAATTAAGGATACGGACGTATGCGCCTCGATCGTTTCACCCAAAAGATGCAGGAGGCCCTGAACGGCGCTCTTGATCTCGCTTCCAAACGCAATCATTCCGAAATCACCAACGAGCACTTCCTGCTCGCCCTGCTTCAGCAGTCGGACGGACTGGCCCGGCCCCTTTTCGAGAAGCTCGGCGTTCCGCCGGCCTCCATCGAACAGCAGCTTGAATCCGAACTCTCCCGCCGCGCCAGTGTGCACGGGGGAGCCTCCCCGCAACTCGGCGCCGACCTGCGCAGGACCCTCGATGCCGCCGAGGGACAGATGAGCCGGCTGAAGGACGAATACCTCAGCGCGGAACATTTTCTCCTCGCCCTGACCGAGGGCGATTCCCAGGCCGCCCGCATCCTGCGGTCCGCGGGCATCGACCATGCCGCCGTGCTTCGGGCGCTGACGGCCATTCGCGGAAACCAACGCGTGACCGACCAGGATCCCGAAGGCAAATACCAGACGCTGGAAAAATACGGCCGCGATCTCACCGAGGCCGCCCGCAAGGGCAAGATCGATCCGGTCATCGGACGCGATGACGAAATCCGCCGCACCATGCAGGTGCTTTCCCGCCGCACCAAGAACAACCCGGTCCTCATCGGCGAACCCGGCGTGGGCAAAACCGCCATCGTGGAGGGACTCGCCCGCCGCATCGTCAGCGGCGACGTGCCCGACTCGCTGAAAAACAAACGCATCATCGCCATGGACATCGGGGCGATGATCGCCGGCGCGAAGTTCCGCGGCGAATTTGAGGACCGTCTCAAGGCCTTTCTCAAGGAGGTCACCGCCAGCGAGGGCGAAATCATTCTCTTCATCGACGAGCTCCATACCATCGTCGGCGCCGGCGCCGCCGAGGGATCCGCCGACGCCTCCAACATGCTCAAGCCGCAGCTGGCCCGCGGCGAGCTCCGCACCATCGGCGCCACCACCCTCGACGAATACCGCAAGTACATCGAAAAGGACGCCGCGCTCGAACGCCGGTTCCAGCCGGTGATGGTCGACGAACCGAGCGTCGAGGACACCATTGCGATTTTGCGCGGCCTCAAGGAACGCTACGAGGTGCACCACGGCGTACGCATCCAGGACGCCGCCCTCGTGGCCGCCGCCACCCTGTCCGACCGCTACATCAGCGACCGTTTCCTGCCCGACAAGGCCGTCGACCTCGTCGACGAGGCCGCCTCGCGCCTCAAGATCGAAATGGAATCCATGCCGACCGAGATCGACGTTCTCGAGCGTCAGATCATGCAGTTCGAGATGGAGAAGCAGGCGCTCAAGAAGGAAAAGGACGCCGCCAGCAAGGAACGCCTCGCCAAGCTCGAGAAGGAACTCGCCGACGTGAAGGAGAAGGCCGCCCAGCTCAAGGCGCAGTGGCAGAAGGAAAAGGAGGAGATCACCCGCTCCCAGAAAATCGCCGAGCAGATCGAGCAGCTGAAGACGGAACTCGAACAGGCCCAGCGCCAGGGCGATCTGGCCAAGGCCAGCGAGATCCAATACGGCCGCCTGCCTGAACTCCAGAAACAGCTTGAAGCCTCCGCCGCCAAGGAACGAACCGACGGCACGCTGCTCACCGAGGAGGTCACCGAGGAGGACATCGCCAAGGTCGTGGCCAGCTGGACCGGCATCCCGGTTTCCCGCCTGCAGGAAGGGGAACGCCAGAAACTCGTCAAGATGGAGGAACGCCTGGCCGAGCGCGTGATCGGACAGGAAAACGCCATCAGGGCGGTGTCCAACGCCGTGCGGCGCGCCCGCGCGGGGCTGCAGGACGAAAACCGTCCCATCGGCTCGTTCATGTTCCTCGGGCCCACCGGGGTCGGCAAGACCGAGCTCAGCAAGGCGCTGGCGGAGTTCTTGTTTGATGACGAACACGCCATCGTGCGCCTCGACATGAGTGAGTACATGGAAAAACACACCGTGGCCCGGCTCATCGGCGCGCCCCCGGGGTATGTCGGTTACGAGGAGGGCGGACAGCTCAGCGAGGCCGTGCGCCGCCGGCCCTATTCGGTGGTGCTTTTCGACGAGGTGGAAAAGGCGCACCACGATGTCTTCAACGTGCTCCTGCAGGTGCTCGACGACGGCCGGATCACCGACGGCCAGGGCCGCACCGTGGACTTCAAAAACACGGTCATCATTCTCACCAGCAACATCGGCAGCCAGTACATCATGGAGGACCTGCCGAAGGAGGAGCGCAACCGGCGGGTGATGGAGGCCCTGCGCGGGCATTTCCGTCCGGAGTTCCTCAACCGCATCGACGAAATCATCATCTTCGACCGGTTGGACGACCGCCAGATCACCCGCATCGTGGACATCCAGCTCAAGCGCCTGCTCGAGCGCCTCGCCCGGCAGAACATTTCCCTCACCCTGAGCGACGGGGCGAAAAAATTCCTCGGCCGCGAAGGCTACGATCCGGCCTATGGCGCGCGTCCGCTCAAGCGGGTCATTCAGCGCGAAATCCTCGATCCGCTCAGCCTCGAGATCCTGGACGGAAAATTCCGCGAGGGCGACGCCATACGCGCCGACCTTGACGGCGACCACCTCGTCTTCACCAAATAACCACCCACCATGACCGATACCCCCAAGGAAAAACCGTTCCCAAAGGCCGCTGTCATTTTCGTTCTCGTCAGCGTCGTCGCCCTCGCCATCATCTTTGTCGTCCTCGCCAGCATCGGGGACGACGTGCCGACCGAACTTCCCCCGGCGACCGAAACCTCGCCGGGGAACTGAGGGTCCGGCGGATCCCGTTTCCCGGATCACGACATCCCCAGCAAACCGCAATCCGACGGGCCCCATTGGGAATGGGTCCCGCGGGATTTTCTGATATGGTGTCCCTGAACATCCTCGTCGCCCCTCGCGCCCTGCGGGAGGCGACCTCTCCAGAGAGCGAAAATTGATGCCTGATCTCGTCGGCGGGTCCGCCCCGCCCCCAATGCTGGAGTCCATGAAGCCGCGGTATGCGCAGCTGCGGGACGGCACTCCCGTGGTCAGCCGCCCCATTCGTCCCGCGGACAGTCCGGCCCTCGCCCGGGGACTCCGGCGCCTCTCCCCGCAGGGAAACGCCTACCGGTTTTTGCATTACCACAAGCGCTTCACCACGGAGGAACTGCACTACCTCACACACTGCGACTTTGTGAATCATCTCGCCCTGGTGCTGGCCCGGACGGATGGGGCCGGTCGCGAAGTCGAGGAGGTGGGGGTCGCCCGCTGCATCCGCGTGCCCGATGACCCGGAATGCGCCGAGGCGGCCATTGTGCTGGTGGACGACTGGCACCGTCTGGGAGGCGGCACGGCGTTGCTGCACCACCTGGCCGACCTTTCGCTCCGGAAGGGGATCCGCCGGTGGAAGACCCTGATGCTTCGGGACAATGAGGCCGCTCACCGGCTCTTCCGGCGCGTGGGAGACGAGATTTCGAACCGCAACCTCGGGTTCGACACGTGTGAAATCCTCTACGCCCTGCGGGAAACCCGCCGGGATGCGGAGGAATAGGAAGTTCCGCTACTGCGCGGACGAATCGGACTTCTTCTCGGAGACCGACGCCAGGGAGGTGAATTCCGGGCGGCCGTTGCGTTCAAAATAGGCAAAGGCCATGCGTTTGCGCTCGTTCAACACGGTGGCCACCTGTTGCTCCGGCGACTGGGTTTTCCACATCGGGACGCCGCCCGGAGGCAGCCACGCCCGGCCGGTGAAATTGTCACGCACCGTGCCGCCCGGTTTCACCCGGGGGCTGTCCGACACGTAAAGGCGCCCGCCATTGGGTCCGAGAGCCACCATTTCCACATGGCCAAAATATCCCCCGGGGGTGCCCCGCGGCGTTTTGCCGGCACGTTTGTCCCCGAGATACACCAGAACGCTGCCGAGCGGGGCGCGCTCCGGCGAGGAGACCCGTACCGGTTTCCAGCCGGCCCGGAGCAGGTTTTGCTCCCAATCCTGGCCGTTGCTGCCCTGCAAGTCGGCCCCAAGACCGAATTTTCGCAAAATGGAAAGCATGCCGCGTCCGCACCATCCGGAGGAAATATTGTCCGTGGCGCTCTCGACGGCCGCCTTCACCAAAAGGTCCTTGGTGATCACGGGATTGGCCGCCATGGCCCCGGCCGGCAGGACCACGAGAGGGAGGAGTTTCAGGAGGCGGCTCAACATGCGCCCCTACCATAATCACGAGGAGGGGATCGCCAAGGGATTTTTTTCCGGGTTTTTCCCCAGGGATTTCAGGGAAAACCCCAGGTCCGCCTCGGGGCGGGCTCCCGGTCCGACCGCTCAGCCCCCCACCGATTCATACCGCCGCAACCCCTTCCGCCACATGAAACGGGCCCAAAGATAGGCCGCCAGCGTCCATCCGGCCTGAATGAACAGGCCGCTCCAGAGCTCGGCGCCCTTGACCTTTTCGGTGACCACCGCCACGGGGAAATACAGTTCATACGTAAACGGCAGCCAGCGTAGCACTTCCTGCAGCCAGTCCGGCATCACATTGAGGGGAAAAAGCCGTCCGCTGAGGTAATATTCGAAGGAATACAGGATGAAAACGATGGTTGAAATTTCCAGGATCCAGAACGCCAGCATGGCCAGGGCGTAGGCGATGAGGAACTGAATGGCGGCCGCCATGGCAAGGGACACAAGGAAAACCGGCCAGGTCCAGGGGTCCTGCGGAAGGGAGATGAACTGACGGAACCAGAAAAACACCAGGGCAATGACCGGCAGCGTGACCGCCGTAAACAACAGCCGGGAGCTGAGAAAGAGGCTGGCCCGATAGGCCAGGTAGTCGACGGGTTTGGAGAGGAAGTTGTTGATCTGGCCGTCCCGGATTTCCGAGGCAATCTGCCATTCGTCGTCGGTGGGGGTCACCAGATTGTCGACCAAGAGGACCACCAGAAAATAATAGATCATCTGCCCGAAATCGTAGCCCCGGATCTCCTCCCCACGGGACTCAAAGAGGGCGCGCCAGATGAAAACCGTGCCGGCAAGGGGGACAAGGCCAAAGAGGGACCGCAGGAGAAAATTCCACCGATACACGAAGGTGTTCTGGAGTCCGGCGGCAAAAACACTTCCGTATTTGAGCGGAATTCGACGAAAAAATGCCGTCATGGGCGGGTCGGACCGGGCCCCGGAGCCGGAAGGCGGAAATTTTTCACGTCGACAGGATGCCTGTTTTTCTGCTCGCTGTCATGCACTCTTCCCTTCAGCATCCGGGGCTCAAGTCGTAACCGATGAAAATTCAACGCGCGCTCATTTCCGTATCCGACAAGACCGGCATCGTGGAATTCGCCCGCGAGCTGCACGCTCAGGGAGTCGAAATCCTTTCGACCGGCGGTACCGCCCGCACCCTGCAATCCGAAGGCATTCCCACGGTGGAAGTGTCGCAGTTCACCGGCTCGCCGGAGATCCTGGACGGACGGGTAAAAACCCTCCATCCGAAGATTCATGGGGGACTTCTTTATCTCCGCGGCAACGAGGAGCATGAAAAGCAGGCCAAAAACCACGGCATCCGTCCCATCGACCTCGTGGTGGTGAACCTCTATCCCTTCGAGGCCACCATCGCCAGGGAGGGGGTCACCCTCGCGGAGGCCATCGAGCAGATCGACATCGGCGGCCCCTCGATGATCCGCAGCGCGGCGAAAAACTACCAGTCGGTGACCGTGGTGACCGATCCGGCGGACTATGCCGCGGTCCTCGAGGACATGAAGGAGGAAAACGGCGGCACCGGCCTCGCCCTGCGCGAGCGGCTCGCCATCAAGGCGTTCAACACCACCTCCGCCTACGACCGCGCCATCGCCGGCTATCTGAATCGCGAACAGGAAACCTCCGCCGCCTTCCGGGTGGACCTGCCCCTCGAACTCCGGCTCCGCTACGGTGAAAACCCGCACCAGCAGGCGGAACTCTACGGGGATTTCGGGTCGTATTTCGAAAAACTCCAGGGCAAGGAACTCTCCTACAACAACATCTTGGACATCAGCGCCGCGGCGGGACTCATTTCGGAGTTTTCCAAGCCGACCGTCGCCATCCTCAAGCACACCAATCCCTGCGGAGTCGGCTCCGACCCCGACCTGCGTGAGGCCTGGGACAAGGCCTTTGCCACAGACAAGCAGGCCCCTTTCGGCGGCATCATCATCTGCAACCGCCCCCTCACCCTCGCCCTTGCCAAGGCCATCTCGGAAATCTTCAGCGAGGTCATCATCGCGCCGGAATTCGAAACGGACGCCCGCTCCCTCCTGTCCAAAAAGAAGAACCTCCGCCTCATGAAGATGCTGCGCCCGCTGCCGGAAAACGGCCGCGACGTGCGTTCGGTCGTCGGCGGCCTGCTGGTGCAGGACACCGATTCCGCCGCCATGGCCGAGCTGGAGCACAAGGTCGTGACAGAACGTCCGCCCACCAAGGACGAAATTGCCGCCATGGAGTTCGGCTGGAAGGTCGTCAAACACGTCAAATCCAACGCCATCGTTTACGCCGGCAAGGACCGGACCCTCGGCATCGGGGCCGGACAGATGTCCCGGGTCGACTCCTCCCGCATCGCGGTCTGGAAGGCCCAGGAGGCCGGACTCTCCCTCAAGGGCAGCGCGGTGTGCAGCGACGCCTTCTTCCCCTTCCCCGACGGCCTCATCGCCGCAGCCGAAGCCGGTGCCACCTGCGCGATCCAGCCGGGCGGTTCCGTCCGGGACGAGGAGGTCATCAAGGCGGCCAACGAACGCAAGGTCGCCATGGTGTTCACCGGATTCCGGCATTTCCGGCACTGACCCCGGGAAACCGGACTCCGGGTCCGCAGTCCCCGAAACCGCGGAAAGGACCTTGGAAAGCGGCGAAAAATTTCGCAACCTTTCCGCGGAATCGGGGTTGATTCAGGCATGAACGAATTTCCGGAAAACGACGCGCTGTGGAAGGTGCTGGGCAGGGCCTCGTCGGCCAAGGCCTCGCCCTACTTCGTGCGCAAGGTGCTCCGTGAAGTCCGCACCGTGCGGCAGGGTCCGTCGCCCCTGGCGCTCTGGTTGCGCTGGCTGACCCCGCTCGGGGCGGCGGCCGCACTCACCCTCGCGGTGGTCACCTGGGAATCCCGCCGGCAGGAGGACGCGGATTTCAACGCCTACTTCGACACCGCCGCCGATCTCGAATCCCTCGTGGTTTTTGAGGAAAGCATCGCCTGGGCGGATCTGAACTGATCCCCGGCTCGCTCCCATCGGAGAAATCCCCGATCAGGACCCTGACACCGGCCTGCGTGAACAACCGGGCGGAAAGGTCGCTGCGAAATCGCTGAAAACGCAGGACCATGAAAAATCCCTATACCAAAATCAACCGCGCCCAACTCTCCCTGGGCGATCTCGTCAACGCCGTGGCCTCCAGCACCCGCAACAAACGGGAGGCCTTCGCCACATTGGCCGACCTTTTCGAAAGCGGCCGCGTCCGCATCAAGGATCACGGTCATTTCAAACGGGTCCGTCTCTCCGCGGCCTGAGTGACGCACCCCGGCCGGGCCGGAAATCGCGCGGTGGGCGGATTATTTTCACCACCCACAGACGCAACCCGGGCCGGCGCTGCGATATGCTCGCACATGAAATGGCGGGCCTTTGCAACGGACTTCGACGGTACGATCGCCACCGACGGCACGGTGGACCAGACAACCATGGAGGCTCTGAGGCGCGTTCGCGCCGCCGGCCTTCTCACCCTCCTGGTCACCGGCCGGCAAATGGAGGATTTTGAGGCCGCCCCGGAGATCCTCACCCTCTTCGATCTGATCGTCGCCGAGAACGGCGGTCTCGTGCATTCGCCGGCCACCCGCGAATCCGTGATCGTCGGACACCCGCCTCCCCCCGAGTTTGTGGAGGAATTGATCCGTCAAAACATCCCGGTCTCCGTCGGCCATTCCATCGTGGCCACGGTGGAACCCCACGAGGTGGCGGTGCTCGAAATCATCAAGGCCCAGGCCCTCGAGTTGCAGGTCATCTTCAACAAGGGCGCCGTCATGATCCTTCCCGCGGGGGTCAACAAGGCCACCGGTCTGCAGGCCGCTCTCGCCCCCCACAACATTCCGCTTTCGGAGGTGGTGGCGGTCGGCGACGCGGAAAACGACCACGTCTTCCTCGAAAGCTGCGGACTTTCCGTCGCCGTGGCCAACGCCCTGCCCGCGCTGAAGGAACGCGTCCATTACCTCACCCCGTCCAACGCCGGGGCCGGGGTCACCGAATTGATCAACGCCCTGCTGGCGGGCCAACTCGACACCCTTTCCCCCGTGAAGGAGGCCGCATGAAGGTTCTCATGATTCATGTCGGCGGGAGCAACGTCAAACTGATGAACGCCCGCGACGGCGAGATGCGAAAAATCAAATCGGGCAAGGAACTGACCGGTCAGGCCATGGCGGAGGCCGTGCTGGAGGCCGTGATCGACTGGGAACTCGACCGGGTCTCCATCGGTTACCCCGGACTGTTGAAAAAGGCCCGTCCGGTCCGCGATCCGCTGAACCTCGGCGGCGGCTGGCTGAACTATGATTTCGAGAAGGCCTTCGGCCGTCCGGTCCGCTTCATCAACGACGCCGCCATGCAGGCGCTGGGCAATTATGTGCAGGGACGCCTGCTTTTCATGGGCTTCGGCACCAGCATCGGCACGTGCATGATTGCGGACGACACCGTACTCCCCATCGAAATCGGACTGATCCGCTTCAGCAAAAACGAACGCTTCATGGACCGGCTTTCCAAGGAGGCCCTGAAGGAAAACGGCATCAAACCCTGGATTGAAGCCGTGCACGACGCGGTCGGGCTCCTGCAGGATGTCTTTCACCCCGACGAGACCGTGCTCGGCGGCGGCAACGCCAAGTTGATCGATCCCCTTCCCAACGCCTGCCGTCCCGTGGAAAATGCGTCGGCCTATGTCGGCGCGGAGCGGCTTTGGGAGGACGCCGATCTTTTTGCCTCCGCCGACGAAAGCACCTGGAAAATCCAGCGCCGCACCCCATGAATACACCCGCCACCCCGCGCCCGATGCACGTCGAAGACTTTTATTTCAGCGGCACTCCCGAAATTCCCAACAACCTTCTTCTCCCGCTCGTGGTGTATCGTCAGGCGGTTTCCGGCGGGGACCTCGCCGCGGAGTTTGAGAAAATCTTCGCCCGCAACCACTGGCCTCCGGCCTGGCGCTACGGCATCTACCCGTTCGCCCATTACCACAGCACGGCACACGAAGCCATCGGGGTCTATCGGGGCCGGGCGCGGGTGCACTTCGGTCATACCGCCGGAATCACCCTCGATCTGCAGGCCGGCGATGCCGTGGTCATTCCGGCCGGCACCGGCCATCAATGTCTCGAAGCCTCGCCGGATTTTCATGCCGTGGGGGCCTATCCGGAAGGTCAGACGCCGGACCTTCTTCGCGCCGATGCACGCGAAGCCCCTGCGGCGCGGGAGCGGATCGACCAGGTGCCCCTTCCGGATTGCGATCCCATCGCCGGTCGCAACGGGCCTCTGGCGCACCTTTGGTAAGCACGCGGATACGCCCGGAAAAACGATTCCGGAACATGAACGCTCCCCATCGCCCGCACAAAACCCGGAAATCCTCCCAACCGCCGCCGCCCCGTCGGGAAAAATCCAACATGGATGAGCCCCAGGAGGAATTCATCGAACCGGTCGCCACCCCTTCGCAAACCATGAAAAGCCATTCCGCGGCCCGTCAGTCCGACACACGCAAGCAGGCCTCCTGATGCGAATCCCTTCAACATCCCACTTATGAAAAAGCTCGTCACCCTTTGTCTTCTGGCCGCCTCGACCCTGGCGGTTTCCGGCTGCTTTGTTTACGAACGCCGTCCCGCCCGCACCGTGGTGGTCCGCGAATCGCCGGTCGTCCGCGAGACCGTCGTCACCACCCTTCCGCGGGGATACCGCACCCGCGTCTACCGCGGCGACACCTATTATTATTCCCGCAACGTCGTCTATCGCGCCCGGCCCTCCGGGGGATACGTTTTGGTGGAACGTCCGTGGTAGGAACGTCCTTTTGCGGGCGGGGCCGGCCCTCCGCCCGCGTCCCCCACGCGTCCGATTGTGCGTGCGAAACACGCGCTCGCCTGCCAGAATGAAAAAAACGGTCGCGAAGCCGGCCGGACACGCGTTGGGAGCTCCCCCTGCGATTATCAAGGAACGCGCATGAAAACAAACAAACCTTCAAAACCAAACGACCCGCACATCGGGACCCGGCACGCCAATCCGCGGAAACAAAGGGCGCTCCAACTGGGCGCCCGCTCCGAACACGAAACCGGCGCGAAACGTGAGCGCCTGATCCGGGAGGCCGCCCGCCGGGCGGAATAAGAGGCCATGGGCGTCCTTTCCTGGATTCTCTTTGGCCTCATCGCCGGCGCGATTGCCAGACTGCTCACCCCCGGCGAAGACAAGGGCGGCTGTCTCCTGACCATAGTCCTGGGCATTGCCGGTGCCGCCGTCGGGGGCTGGATCGGCACCCAACTGGGCTTTGGCAGCATCACCGGATTCAATCTGGGGAGCTTTGGCCTGGCCGTTCTGGGTGCCATCATTTTGCTGTTGATCTTTCGCCTGATTCGCAAACGCTGACCCGTGGGCCGGCGCAGACGTTTCCTTCTTCCTTTCCTTTGGCTGCTGGCCGCCGCGCCGATCCTTCCCGGCCGGACCGCCGAACCCGCCGAATTGCGCGTCCTGATGGAACCGGATGGACGCGGCGTCTGGCGCGCGCTTTTTGACGAGTTTCACCGCCGGAATCCGGACATCCGCGTCCGGGCCGTCGAAGGTCCCGCATCCACCGACGCGCGCGAGGACATGTATGTCAACGCGCTCCTCGCCGGTTCGCAGGATTACGACCTCGTTTACGCCGACACCATCTGGATTCCCAAATTCGCGGCGGCCGGGTGGCTGGTGGATTTGACCGATCTCTGGCCGGCGGAAAAATGGGCGTCGTTCTCCGAGGCGGCCCTCGCCGGTGGGACCTACAAGGACCGCATCTATCGCGTGCCGACCCAGCTCAACGCCGGAATCCTTTATTACCGCAAGGACCTGCTCGACCGCCTCGGTGTGGCGCCACCCCGCACCTATGACGAACTGGCCGACATCGCCCGACGCGCGGAGGCGCCGGTGAACGGTTTTGTCTGGCAGGGCAAACAATACGAAGGCCTCACCTGCAACTTTCTCGAGGTGCTGCGCGGTTACGGCGGCTTCTGGATCGAAGGGGGCGAAGTCGGATTGGATCGTCCCGAGGCGGAAAAGGCGCTCGAATTTCTCTGCCGTGCCGTCGGCACCATCTCCCCGAAAGGCGTCACCACCTACGCCGAGGAGGAGAGCCGCCTGCTGTTTCAATCCGGCCGCGCGCTCTTCCTGCGCAACTGGCCCTATGTGTCCAATCTGCTGGCCGAAGCCGAACTTCCGCCCGGCTTCGAGGTCGGCATCACCCCGCTGCCGGCCCCGACATTTGGCGGAGCGGGTTTTGCCATCCTCTCCTCGAGCCGGTCGCCGGAGGCCGCCCTGCGGTTTCTGGAATTCGTTTCCTCGCCCGAGGCGGTTCGGCTTCTTTACGATCGCGGCGGGGTGCAACCGGCGCTGAAATCCTTTTACGAAAACACCGACGACCCGCGTCAGCGCGCATTGTATGCCGCCATGCAAAACGCGGCGCCGCGTCCGGCGCTGCCCCAATACGCCCGGGCCTCGGACATCCTGCAGCGTCAGGTCAGCGCCGCCCTCACCGGCCAGAAAGCCCCGCGCGAAGCCCTGCGCCAGGCCGCGCTCGAGACCCGTCAACTTCTGGCCCGTCCATGAAATCCTCCCGGGCCGCCTGGTGGTTTCTCGCGCCCCTGCTTTGCCTGGTGGCGGTTTTTGCGATCTACCCGCTGGTTCGGATGCTGGTCCTGAGTTTCACCACCCAAAACCTCGAAACGCAGTTCGCGCCCGTTTTCGCCGGCGCCGCAAACTACCAACGCGCCTGGCACGACAGTCATTTTTGGGAAACCGTCCTGCGCACTTTGGTGTTCACCGTGACCGCCGTGGGACTGGAGCTTTTGCTGGGGCTCGCCGCGGCCCTTGCGCTGCACCATTCCTTTGTGGGGCGCGGACTGGCCCGGACCGCCGCCCTTGTTCCGTGGGTGCTTCCAAGCTCGGCCCTGGCCCTCGGCTGGATCTGGATCTTCAACGACCAGTTCGGCGTCCTCAATGACCTGCTGCAGCGCGGGGGCCTGCTTTCCTCGCCCGTGGCCTGGCTCGGCCATCCCGGTTCCGCCTTTGCGGCGGTCATTCTTGCCGACGTCTGGAAAACCACCCCCTTCCTCACGCTCCTCCTTCTCGCGGGACTCCAGACCATTCCGACCGAACTCTATGCCGCCTCCGCGCTCGACGGCGCCTCGCGCTGGCAGCAGTTCCGTCACATCACGCTGCCCCTTCTGCGTCCGGTCATTTTTGTCGCCGTGCTCTTCCGCACCCTGCAGTCCTTCGGCATCTTCGATCTGGTTTATGTCATGACCGGAGGCGGTCCCGGCGGAGCCACGGAAACCGTCGCCCTGTACACCTACCGCAATTTCATGCGCTACCTGGACTTCGGCTACGGCGCGGCCCTGCTCGTGATCAGTTCCGGAATCCTCGCCCTGCTGACCGCCGCGCTCTGGCTCCTGGTGGGCCGCGGACGATCCCTCTCATGAAACGCCTCCCCATCCGCCTTGTTTCCGTGCTGCTGCTCACCGGCTTTCTTGCCTGGTGCCTGGCCCCGCTCTGGTGGCAGTTCGTCACTTCGCTCAAGTCCGACGCGGAAATCACCACGGTGCCGCCCACCTACTGGCCGCACCGCCTCACCACCGACCACTATGCGGCGCTGTTTGAACGCCGTCCGTTCGGACGATACCTCTGGAACAGCTTTTTCATTTCCACCGGGGCGACCCTGCTCTGCCTCGCGGTGGCCACGCCCGCGGCCTACAGCCTCGCCCGCCTTCGTCCCAAGGGCGGACGCGCCGTGGCCGCCCTCCTTATCGCCGTCTCCCTCTTTCCGGCCATCACGTTCTTTTTTCCGCTTTATGAAATGGTCCGATTCCTCGGACTGGCCAATCACCCCATTTCCCTCATCGTGCCCTATGCCACCTTCAACTTGCCGCTGGCGGTGCTGTTTCTCGTCGCGTTCTTCCGGACGATCCCGCCCGCCATCGAGGAAGCCGGACTGATGGATGGACTCGGCCGCCTGGGCATTCTCACCCGCCTCATCCTGCCCCTCTCCGCCCCGGGCCTCGCCACCACCGCCATCCTGGTTTTCATCGCCTCGTGGAACGAATTTCTCCTCGCGCTCACCTTCCTGCCGAGGGACGAGGCCCGGACCGTCACCGTGGCCATCGCGTCCCTGAGCGGCGGAAGCATTTACGAACTCCCCTGGGGTCAGATCGGCGCCGCCATCCTGCTCAGCGCGGCGCCCCTGCTGGTTCTGGTGGCCTTTTTCCAGCGCCGCATCGTGGCCGGACTCACCCAAAGCGCCACCACCGGCTGACCTTGAGGAGTTCATCAGGGCACTTCCCGATGCGTTCCGGCTTGTGAAGCGGCTCCCGATGTGACCAAAATGGTTTTCTCTCCCGGGCATGCTTGCCAAAAAACTGTTCCCCTACCTGTTTGCCGCGGGCGCCGTGGGGCTTATCGGCGTCGTGCGGGCGACGTTTTTCCAGTCGCTCATGGGAGACGGTTCCCCCTTCGGACTCTTCACCCTGGCCGTGATCTGTTCCGCCTGGATCGGAGGTCTCGCTCCGGGCCTCCTCGCCACCGGCCTCTCCGTCCTGACCGGAGTGGTCTTTTTCATCGACCCCGAAACGCTGGGCCGGCAGCACGTCGTGCTGGCGGTGATTTTTTCGCTCAGCGCCACCCTGATCAGCATCGTCTGCGAATCCCTGCGCCGCAGCCGCCAGCGGGCCGAGGAGGCCCGCGACAAGCTGGTCGAAAGCCAACACCATCTCCGCGAAAGTGAGATGCGCTTCCGTCAGCTGGCCGACTCCGCGCCCTTCCTCATCTGGATGACCGGCGCCGACGGACGCTGCTCGTGGCTGAATCGTCCGTGGATCGAATTCACCGGACAGCCGCTGGAGAAGCAACTCGGCGACGGCTGGGAAAACTTTGTTCATTCCGACGACATCACCCGCTGCAAGGAAACCCTTCGCCGGCATTTCGAAACCCGGACGCCGTTCGAGATGGACTACCGGGTCCGGCGTCACGACGGCACCTACCGCTGGCTGATCACCCGCGGCATGCCGCTTTTCAACGGCAGCGGCACCTTCCTCGGCTACATGGGCGGCAGCATTGACATTCACGAACGCAAGGAGGCCGAGAAGGTCAGCGAAGACACCCTGAAAAGGGAACAACACGCCCGCATCGAGGCGGAGCGCACCGCCCTGCTCAAGGACGAATTCCTGGCCACGGTCAGCCATGAAATGCGCACGCCGCTCACCGCCATGCTCGGCTGGGTGCAGCTCCTGCGCAATGGCACACTGTCCCCCGACACCGTTCCGCAGGCCCTCGAAACCATCGAACGCAATGCCCGCGCGCAGGCCAAATTGATCGACGACCTCCTCGACATGAGCCGCATCCTGTCCGGCCGTCTGCGGCTCGACGTCCAGCAGGTGCAGCCGGCCGAGATCGTCGAAGCGGCCATTTCCGCGGCCGAACCGGCGGCCACCGCCAAGAATGTCCGCATCGTCAGCAACCTCGATCCCCACACCGGCCCCATCGTCGGCGATCCCACCCGGCTCCAGCAGATCATCTGGAACCTTCTGAACAACGCCATCAAATTCACCCCGGCCAAGGGCCTCATCACGGTGCGCCTTGAGCGCATCGACTATTCCCTCGAAATTTCCGTGACCGATACCGGCGAGGGCATCACGCCGGAATTTCTGCCCCACGTCTTTGACCGTTTCCGTCAGCAGGACGCGTCCACCGTCCGGCGCCACCAGGGGCTGGGACTGGGACTGGCCATCGTCAAACAGCTTGTCGAACTGCATGGAGGGTCCGTCGAGGCGCACAGCGAGGGCGTGGGAAGGGGGGCCACCTTCCTCGTTCACCTCCCCATCTCCGCGGCCGTTCCGTTCCGACCGCCCCCCACTTCCCCGCCCGCCATCACCGAAAATCACACCCGGGAGGAAATTCCCCTGCCCTCCCTCCTCGGCACGAAAGTGCTGGTGGTGGACGACGATGCCGACGCCCGCGAACTGCTTCGCTCCATCCTGGCCCAAAGCGGCGCCAGCGTGCGTACGGCCGGCTCCACCGCCGAAGCCCTGCAGCAATTTGACGCGCGGCGGCCGGACGTGCTGGTCAGCGACATCGGCATGCCGGACCGGGACGGCTACGACCTCATCCGGCACATCCGCGCGCGCAGCAGCGAATCCGGCGGCCACGTCCCCGCCCTGGCCCTCACCGCGTTTGCCCGCTCCGACGACCGCCGCCGCGCGATCGGCGCCGGTTTTCACATGCATCTCGCCAAACCCGTCGAACCCGCGGAACTGGTGACGGTGGTCTCCAGCCTGGCCCACCGCTAGGTTCGCAAAGCGGGCAAGCGGCCTGTGCGGGGTCGGCCCGCCGGCGTCCTGGGGGAAACGTTACGCCTCCACGTCCAGCAGACAAAACGGCGGTTTGCCGGGCTGCCGCCGTTCCAGCAGCGGTTGGGCGACATTGTAGACCGGAACCCCCGCCGACGTTCTGCCCTGCAGGGTTCCGGCATGGGCATGACCGTGAAACACGGCATGAACCGCAAAGCGGTTCAGCGGGGCCTCCAGCCGACTCGAACCCAGAAACGGAAAAATCTCCGCATTTTCGCCGACCACCGTGCCGCGGATCGGCGCGTAGTGAAGGACGGCGATCTTTTTCGGCGTCTGCAAGCGTCCCAGGGCCTTTTCCAATCGCAACGCCTGGTCCACCGCCTCCTGGACGAAGGACTTGATGATGGGTTCCCCCCAGGCATTCAGCAGGCATTGGTCAAATCCCCCGCCGAATCCGCAAACGCCGGCAAATCCGACGCCGCCGCATTCGCAAACCTCCTCTTCCTCCAGGAATTGCACCCCGACCGCATCCAGCGCCGCCTGCACCTCCGTCACATGGCCGGATTCGAAGTCATGATTTCCCACCACAGCCAGCACGGGAATCCGGAGATGGGACCGGATGTCGGCCGCAAGCAGGGCCGCCTCGTCCGGCAGGCCGTAGTCCGTGAGATCGCCGCAGAGCACGGCGACATCCGCGGCGGCCGACATGGCGGTGAAAAGATTCTCCGCCTTTCCGCGGGAATGCCTGGTGTAATGAAGGTCGCCGACGGCGGCGACGCGGAGGGTTTTGCTCATGGTGTGAATTTTTTGCGGCGAAATGCACGGGGCGGGGCTCCGGCATGCGATCAAGCGGGGTGAGTGCATTTCTCTCTCCCACTGATTTTTATCGGAACTCGATGGATCTTCTGGACGGGCACAAAATCCCCTTCCTCGTCGGCGGAGCGTTTTGCCTGGGGGCCTACACGGGGGTCATCCGCGACACGAAGGACTTTGATTTGATGCTCCGGCCGGCCGATGTCCCCCGCGCCCTCACCCTGTTTCGCGAGGCGGGATACCACGCCGAGATTTCCTTTCCGCACTGGCTGGCCAAGGCCCACCACGGCGAGGCGTTCATCGACATCATCTTCAATTCCGGAAACGGTCTTTGCGGCGTGGACGACCGTTGGTTCGACCATGCGCGGCCGGCGGAGCTGCTGGACCGCACCGTGCTGCTCTGTCCTCCGGAGGAGATCCTCTGGCAGAAATGCTACATCATGGAACGCGAGCGGTTCGACGGAGCCGACGTCGCCCATCTCCTGCGCAGCTGCGCGGCCATGCTTGACTGGCCCCGGCTGATCGAGCGTTTCGGTCCGGACTGGCGCGTGTTGTTTTCCCATCTCGTGCTCTTTGGCTTCATCTATCCATCGAAGCGCTCGCTCATTCCGGTCGGGGTGATGAACCAGTTGACGGAGCGGCTTCTGCATGAAAGCCAGGACTTCGGGGACGAGGACAAGCGGTGCAACGGCACGCTGCTTTCGCGGGCCCAATACCTTCCCGATGTCGAACGCTGGGGATTTTCCGATCCCCGGCTCGAAGCCCGTTCCAACCTCACTCCCGAAAACCTGCAAACCTGGACTGCCGCCATCGCCTCTCCCGACGCCCGGTAGCATCCGCACACGGAACCACCGCCGGAAGGAGCCCCGAACCCGCCTGAGGCCGGCGCCGCCAAAAACAGGCACACGCGGAACCCGGCTTTCCAACGATAGAAGGTTGCCGTGTGCAAAACGGCGCTTCCGCCCATGCCCGAAACCCTGTGGTTCAAAGACGCCATCATTTATGAACTTCACGTCCGGTCGTTCGCCGACAGTTCCGGCGACGGCATCGGGGATTTCCGCGGACTGCGGGAGCGGTTGAAATATTTTGAGGACCTCGGCGTGACCGCGCTCTGGCTGCTGCCGTTTTATCCCTCGCCGCTGCGCGACGACGGATACGACATCGCCGATTATTATTCGGTCAATCCCACCTACGGCACCCTCGACGACTTCCGCCGTTTTCTCGATGAGGCCCACCGGCGCAATCTGCGCGTGATCACCGAACTGGTCATCAATCACACCTCGGACCAGCACGTCTGGTTTCAGCGCGCCCGCCGGGCGCCGGCCGGGTCGGCGGAGCGGGATTTTTATGTCTGGAGCGACACGCCGAAACGCTTCGAAGAAGCCCGCATCATCTTCAAGGATTTCGAAAGTTCCAACTGGGCATGGGATCCCGTGGCGCAGGCATATTTCTGGCACCGGTTCTATTCGCACCAGCCGGACCTCAACTTCGACAATCCCGCCGTGCGCGAGGCGGTGGTCGCGGTGATGGATTTCTGGCTCGACCTCGGGGTGGACGGACTGCGTCTCGATGCCATTCCCTATCTTTTCGAGCGGGAGGGCACCTCGTGTGAAAACCTTCCGGAAACCCACGCCTACCTCGCCCAACTGCGCGGACACGTGGACCGCAAATACCCCGGCACCATGCTTCTCGCCGAGGCCAATCAATGGCCCGAGGACGCGGTGCAGTATTTCGGGAAGGGCGACGAATGCCACATGTCGTTTCATTTCCCCCTCATGCCCCGCCTCTTCATGGGCCTCCAGATGGAGGATCGGTTTCCGATCATCGACATCCTCGAACAAACGCCGGAGATCCCGCCCAACTGCCAATGGGCGATCTTTCTCCGCAATCATGACGAACTCACACTGGAAATGGTCACCGACGAGGAGCGCGACTACATGTATCGCCTCTACGCGGAGGATCCGCGCGCCCGCATCAATCTCGGCATCCGCCGCCGCCTCGCCCCGCTGCTCGACAACAACCGCCGGAAAATCGAGCTCATCAACTCCCTGCTCCTCTCCCTGCCGGGCACCCCCATCATCTACTACGGCGACGAAATCGGCATGGGGGACAATTTTTATCTCGGCGACCGAAACGGGGTCCGCACCCCCATGCAGTGGAATTCCGACCGCAACGCCGGATTCTCCCGGGCCAATCCGCAGCAGCTTTTCCTGCCGGTCATCATCGACCCGGAGTTCCATTATGAGGCGATCAACGTGGACACCCAGGTCAAAAACCTGTCGTCGCTTTTCTGGTGGATGCGGCGGGTGATCGACATCCGCAAACGTCACCCGGCCTTTTCGCAAGGCACGATTGAATTTCTCCGTCCGGCCAATGCCAAGGTCCTGGCCTATCTGCGGAGGCATGACACGGAAACGATCCTCGTGGTGGCCAATCTTTCGCGGTTCTCCCAGGCCGTTTCCCTCGACCTCTCGGCCTTTGCCGGAAGCACCGCGCGGGAGCTGTTCAGCGGCGACGCCTTTCTGGAAATCTCCGAATCCCCCGCCTTTTTCACGATCGGGCCCCACGGCTTTTATTGGCTCCGGATTTCGTCCGGCGTCTCTCCGGATGACGTCCCGGAAAAATCCGAACCGTTCCTCATCGATCTGCCCCCGGAATGGTCCCCGGACCTGACGGACGTTCTCTGCAAACGCATCCTCCCGGAGCACCTGCCCACCCGACGCTGGTTCGGCCACAAGCAACGCACGCTGCGTGCCGTCCGACTGCAGGCGGCTCCGGGCGAGGGCCAGATGCGGGTGTTGATCCTCGAAGTCCTCTTCTCCGACGGGGAATCGTCCACCCAGGTGATGCCGCTCGTCATCGGCGAGGAGTCGGAGGGCGACCATGCGGGCGCCGTGATCGCCCGCTTTGCCGACGGCCGGGCCCTCCTCGACGCCCTCGCCGTTCCCGCCTGCCGGCAGGCCGTCTGGAACCTCATGGCGGAAGGAAAGTCGTGGGAGGACGACTCCTCCGCCGTCACCGGCTCCCTGTGCGCCGCCGCCCCCCCGCCGTCCATCAGCCGGGTCCTCGGCGGCGAGCAGTCCAACACCACCGTGGCGTACGAGGACCGGCATCTCTTGAAGATCCTGCGTCAATTCGAGCCGGGACGTCACCCGGACAGCGAAATTCTCCGCGTGCTGACGGAAAGGGATTTTCCTCACACACCGCGTCTGACCGGGGAAATTCGCTGCCGGCTGGCGGAGGGTGAAGGGCTTCTCGGGGTGATGACGGAATTTGTGAAGAGCGACGGGGATGGATGGACGCAGACACTCGACTCCCTCTCCCGGTTTTTCGAACGGGTGGCCGGGGACGAGATGCAGGAAAAACGCCTTTCCTTCGAGGAACTGGCCGGCGCCAATTATTTTCAACGCGCCCGCCAGCTCGGCGCGCGAACCGGTGCCCTGCACAACTGCCTGGCGGGCCTCACGGATCTGCCGGAATTCGCGCCGGAACCCTTCACGTCGCTTTATCAACGCTCGCTGTATCAATCGATGCGCAGCCAGCTCCGCCGCACGGAGGCCGCCGTCACCCGCAAACTGCCGGAACTGGATTCCGGGGCGCGCCGGAAGGCCTCCGACTGGATTGCCTCCACCCCGCGGATTCTGGAGACCTACGGACTCCTTCTTCACAAACGGTTTTCCGCCCGGAAGATCCGCGTTCACGGCGACTTTCACCTCGGACAGGTCCTCAACACCGGCAACGACTTTGTCATCCTCGATTTCGAAGGCGAGCCCCGCAAGGGACTCGGTGAGCGGCTGCTCAAGCGTTCCCCCCTGGTGGACGTGGCGGGCCTACTTCGTTCCTTCGACTATGCGGTGGAAACCAGCCTGCTCAAGGCCATGGACCCCGCGCGTCTCCGCCCCTGGGCGTCGCGCTGGCTGGACCTGGCCGGCCGGTCCTTCCTCGAAGGATACCTCGGGGAAACCGCCGGCGCCGGTTTTCTTCCGGAGGGCGCCGACTTTGACACGCTGCTGAATCTTTTCCTGCTCGACAAGGCGACCTACGAAATCGGCTACGAGCTGAACTATCGCCCGTCCCTTCTTCCCATCCCCCTCGCCGGGGTCTCCCGCCTCCTCTCCGCATCCACCGCATGACCGATCAAACACACCCGCGCATTCCCTCATCCACCTACCGCCTCCAATTCCATGGCGGCTTCACCTTTCGGGACGCCGCGGGCCTTGTCGACTATTTGTGCGACCTGGGAATCACGGACCTTTACGCCTCGCCTTATTTCCAAGCCGCGCCCGACAGCACCCACGGCTACGACGTGGCCGACCACAACCGGATCAATCCGGCCATCGGCGACCAAGGCGATTTTCGGGGACTCTGCGCGCGCCTGCGCGAAAACGGCATGGGCCAGGTGCTCGACTTCGTGCCCAACCACATGGGCATCGCCCAATCGCTCAACACCTGGTGGATGGAAGTGCTCGAGGACGGCCTGGCTTCGCCCTATGCGGGATACTTTGACATCGACTGGCATCCCGCGAAGGAGGCGCTTGAGCACCGGGTCCTGCTGCCCATTCTCGGCGATCGTTACGGCAATGTCCTGGAGCGCGGCGAATTTTCCCTGAGCTTCCGGGACGGGGCGTTTTTCCTCCACTACTTCGAAACCCGCCTGCCCCTGCGCCCCCGGTCGTATGCCTTCATCCTGCACCGGGTCCTCACGGAACTGGGCGGGGAACGCGGCCCGCTCCGGGACGTGCTCGGCCTCCTCTCCGACCCCGCAGCCAAGGTCCGGGTCAAGGCCCGCCTCGGGGAGCTCGCCCAAACCCGCCCCGACATCGCCGCGGCCATCGACCGAACACTCCGCAAACTCGAGGGTTCGCCGGGGGATCCCGGAAGTTTTGACGACCTGCATGCCCTGCTGGAAAGCCAGGTCTACCGGCTCAGCTACTGGCGGGTCGCGGCCGAGGAGATCAACTACCGGCGTTTCTTCGACATCAACACCCTCGCCGCCATCCGGGTGGAAATTCCCGAGGTCTTCTCCGCCGCCCACCAACTGGTGTTTGAACTTCTCGCCCGCGGGGACGTGACCGGGCTGCGCATCGATCACATCGACGGACTCTGGGATCCGCGCGGTTACCTGCGTCAGTTGCAGGAGTGCCACCGCGAACTCGTCGGCTCCCCCCATCCGCAAAGCCTCTATCTCGTCGTGGAAAAGATCCTCGACGTCACCGGGGAAACCCTGCCCCCCGACTGGCCGGTCCACGGCACCACCGGCTACGAATTTGCCAATCAGGTGGTGCAATGCTTCACCGACTCCTCGGCGGAAAAACGCTTCACCCGCTGCTACGAACGGTTCATCGGCTCCCCGATGGATTTCTCCACCCTCGTTTACGAGAAAAAGAAGCAGACCATGCAAAACGCCCTCGGCAGCGAGGTGGCCGCCCTCGGGCGGATGCTCGACGAGCTTTCCGAAATGCACCGCCACTTCCGCGACTGCACACGCAACATGCTCACCGCGGCGGTTCGCGAAGTGATGGCCTGTTTTCCCGTTTACCGCACCTATGCAACCGCCGACGGAACCCTCTCCGCGGAGGACGAAAAAAATGTCCTGCGGGCGATCTCCGCGGCCCGGCGCCGCAATCGCTCAATGGAAAAGGCCGCCTTTGATTTTCTTCGCGCCGTGCTCCTTTTGCGGCTCCCGGAGACACTTACCGACGACCAGCGCCGGGCGCATTTTCGTTTTGTCGGCAAATTCCAGCAATGCAGCGGTCCGGTGATGGCCAAGGGTCTCGAAGACACGGCCTTCTACATTTACAACCGCCTGATCGCCCTCAACGAAGTGGGCGGACATCCCGGAACATTTGGCCTGGACGTCAAAAAGTTCCACGCCCTCAACCGGGCCCGCCTTGAAACCATGCCGCACAGTCTGCTGGCGACCTCCACCCACGACACCAAGCGCAGCGAGGACGTGCGCATGCGGCTGGCGGCCCTTTCGGAACTGCCCGGCGAGTGGCGCGAAGCCGTCAAACGCTGGAGTCGGCTCAACAAAAGACACCGCACCACGGTCGGCGGCGAACCCGCCCCCTCCCGCAACGAAGAATACCTTCTTTATCAGACGCTCCTCGGCGTGTGGCCCCTGCGGGCGGAGGAACGGGAGGATCTGGTCGGACGCATTCAGGACTACATGACCAAGGCCCTCAAGGAGGCCAAGATCAACAGCAGTTGGACGGACCCCAACGAGGAATGGGAACGCGCCACGAGCGGCTTTGTGGAACGCATCCTTCACCACGACACCGGCGCGGAATTTCTCGCAAGTTTCGTACCCTTTGCCGAACGCCTGGCCTGGCTGGGCGCGCTGAACTCCCTTTCCCAGACCATCCTGAAATGCACGTCCCCCGGCGTTCCCGATTTTTACCAGGGCACGGAAATCTGGGACTTCAGTCTGGTCGATCCGGACAACCGGCGTCCGGTCGACTATGAAAAACGCCGCGCCCTCCTGGAAACCCTCCGCGATGTCCCGTTGGAGCCCCTCCTGGCGGACTGGCCATCGGGCGCCATCAAGCTGGCCGTCATTCGCACCCTGCTGCATTTCCGCCGGGAGCATGCGGAGTTTTTCCGGGAAGCCGGCTACACTCCTCTGGCCACCACGGGAAAATTCCGCAAACACCTCATTGCCTTTTCGCGCCGGCACCGGAACCGGGAACTGACCGTGGTGGTCCCCCGGCTCTGCGCCGGATTCGGGTCCGTTCCGCTGGGCGAGCTGTGGGAGGACACCGCCGTGACACGAACCGGGGGAGGATACGACATCCTCGCCCGCCGCGAGCTCTCCGCGGCGGACGGACAGATTTCCGTGGCCCGACTCTTTGCCACGCTTCCCTTCGCGGTTCTGACCCGCGAAGTCTAAGTTTCGGAAAGAATCCGACCTTCGGGTTGCCTTTCCCTTTTCCGACTTTGTGACGGTATTGTTGCAAAGTTCCCCTTTGCGAGGCTCCGCCCGACGGGCAGGCTGTGCGGCGTTTTGATCCCATGAAACGCCCATCCTGCACCCTTCCCAAAAAGACGGGACTTCCGGTCCTGCTCGCCCTGTCCTCCCTCCTCGGTCCCGTTTACGCCGGCCCGGAAACGCCCCTCGCCCCCGCCGAAGACGCCCCATCCGCCCTTTCGGACTGGTGGAATGGCAAATATCTCACCGGAAACTGGTTCGGCGTTCGCGACACGCTGGCGGACCGCGGATTCAGGTTCGGCGGAAAATACGAGGGGATCTTCTTCGGCGTTCTCGACAGCCAGCGCGGAGCGCGCGGCTTTTATGATCAGGAGATTGCCTTCAATGGGGAAGTCCACTTAGCAAAGCTGCTGGGCAGCGACGCTCTCGAAGGACTCTCCGGGTTTGCCGGTGTTCGCTGGCGTGATCCCCGCTCGAATTCCAATCCCAACTCCTTCGTGCAGTCCTCCAGCCTCTTTCAGCCGTCCAACAACCAATCCGGTACGCAGTGGCGGCTGACGACCTTCGGTCTCGCCTACACGACCCCGGAGCTCTTTGGGGTCGAAGATTTCCTCACCCTGCGCGGCGGTTGGCTCCAGCCCCAGAAGGAATTCATCGACCAGCCCCTTTCGAAACTTTTTATCAACAATGCGGTGGAGAGCGCCAAGGGCATCGGCGGCAACATTCCGTTCTCTTCAAGCTTCTCGACCTGGGGCGGCACATTGGAAGTCAGGCCGGTGAAAAATTATTACGCAAAGGCCGGTCTTTTCATGGCCTATCCCAACGCCACTTCGTCGAGCAATCACGGCCTTGCCTTTGAAGGTTACGCGCCCGACATGTCGCTCAACGGGCTGATGGCGATGGCGGAAACCGGCCTCACGCCCAAGTTCGGTCGGGCGGAACTGCCCGGCAAATACGCCATGGGCGGCTATTATTGGGGCAATCAGAAAAATTCCTTCAACGGCACCTCCAACTGGGGCCAGTATGGCTTCTATTGGCAGGCCGACCAAATGCTCTTCCGCGAATCCGCGCCGGAGGAACCCGCGCCGACGGCCAAAGGACCTTCCGACGGCAAGTCGGCCGCGACGGGAAAAAGTTTCCAATCTCCGGTGGAAACGAAGGCTGCTCGTTCCAAGCAGGGCCTTTACGCCTTCAACCTCATCAGCTTCGCACCCAAGTACAACAACCTTTATCCCTTCTATTTTCAGTCGGGCTTGGTTTATGAGGGCCTCATCCCGACCCGCGACGCGGACAAACTGATGTTTTCCGTCGCGTATGGCTCCTACAGTTTCGAGAACATCCGGGTGCTGCAGGAAAGCGGCCGGGTGAACCAGCCGAATTATTCAATCGTGCTGGAATGGGACTACCGCCTGCAGATCAACAAATGGACCTATTTCCAGCCTTTCGTGCAGTATTTCATCCGGCCCAACGGCACCGGCGCTGTGAAAAACGCGGCGATCTTGGGCTTCGCCTACGCCGTCACGTTTTGAGGTGGGACACTTCCTTGGTAGCCTAGGGAGTCCGCCGCCGTGGAGCATCAGTCCCGGCGGCGGTTTCCTTTCGGATTCGCCACCTGCGCCTCGGCGTGACATCATCGTTCCATGCGAATGAATCATCCCGACGGCAAACGCCTGCTGGCCACCGTGCGCGACGGCGACTACGCGCACGCCGGGGAGGAAGAAGCCATCCACCTTCTTTGGGAGCGCCTGCCGAAAATTCCCCACCAGTCCTGTCTCGACGCCGGCTGCGGCCGGGGAGGCACCGCGGCCTTTGTGCAAAGCCACGGCTGGGCCACCGTCACCGGCATCGACATCGACGCCGAAAGCATTGCCGAAGCTTCCGCGCGCCATCCCGGCATTCCTTTTCATGCGTTCGACATCGCCCAAGCCGGTGTCCGCTTTCCGGAAACCTTTGACATCATTTACGCCTTCAACGCGTTCTACGCCTTCCCCGACCAATCCACCGCGCTCCGATCCCTTGCCGAGGCGGCCAGACCCCAAGCCGAACTCTGCCTGTTCGACTACGTGAATCGCGGTGGATTCTTCGACGACCCCTTTGCCAGGTTTCCGGAATCCGTCCTTTGGCAACCGATCAATCTTGACGTTTTTCCGGCGCAACTTGAAGCAAGCGGCTGGAAAATGACCGGGCGCCTGTTGCTGCACGATGCCTACCGGCGCTGGTATGAAAATCTTTGCGGACGTTTCACCGCTCGGCGGGAAACCTTGCGCGCCGAATTTTCCGCCGATCTCGTCGAATACGCCATCGGCTACTATCGCGCGATGCTCACCGCCATCGAAAACGGCGCTCTGGGCGGGGCCATTGTCTTCGCCGAGCGCGTGGCTTGAACATCCGGGCAAAAGCTTTTATGAGCGCTTCATGCTCAAGAAACCGCTTGTCGCCCGCGGCCGTCGCATCCTGATCGGAGTTGTCCACCTCGCTCCCCTCCCCGGATCGCCACGCTGGGCCGGTGACATGGACAAGGTTGTTCGCGGAGCCGTGAACGATGCCCGCGCTTATGAAGAGGGCGGCGCCGATGCCGTGGTGATCGAGAATTTCGGTGATGTGCCTTTCACCAAAACCGCTGTCGGTCCGGAAACCGTCGCGGCCATGGCGGTGACGGGCGCTTCGGTCCGGGACGCCGTCGGCGTGCCTGTCGGTTTCAACGTCCTGCGCAATGACGCGCTGTCCGCGCTGGCCCTGTGTGCGGTGTGCGGTGGGGATTTTCTCCGGATCAACGTCCTCTCCGGCGCGATGGTGACCGACCAGGGAGTGATTGAAGGAGATGCCCACACGCTTCTGCGCCAGCGCCGGAATCTGGCGCCACATGTCCAAATTTTCGCCGACGTTCTTGTCAAACACGCCTCACCCCTCGGCCAGATTCCCATCGAAATCGCCGCGCGCGACACCGCGGAACGCGGCTTGGCCGATGCGCTCATCGTTTCAGGCACCGGCACCGGCGATTCCGCGGAAATCGAAGACGTCCGGCGCGCCCGCACCGCCTGTCCCGAGGTGCCGATTCTGCTCGGCAGCGGCATCACCGCGGCCAACGCATCCACCTACATGGAGTTCGCCGACGGCGTCATTGTCGGCACCTCCGTCAAACGGGACGGCCGCCTGGCCAATCCCGTGGATCCCCAACGGGTCGAGGAACTGCGCAAGGCCATCGGATAACCCGTCCTTCCGACCGCGGGACCGATTCACTTTTCGGTTGCCGTCAGCAAAGCCTCCAGCCGCGGGGCGGAAACCGGTTCGGCCGTACCGAGTTCCTGCGCAAAAAGGGAGACGCGGAATTCCTCCAGCAGCCAGCGATAGGCTCCGCGGTTTTTCTCCGGAGGCTCGCGCCGGACAAAAGGCTCCAACCTCCGGGCCTTCTCCGCATCACGCGCCGGATTTACCGCGGCCCGTTCCGCGCGAATCTGGAGCGCCCGAAGATAACGAGGAAGATGGGCGAGCCGGTCGGGGGGCGTCACCGCGAGAAAATCCTCCGGTGCGAGGCGCTGCAGATCGGCCTCGAGTCCGGGATACCGATGTTTGGAAGCCAGGATGGCGCACCGCAACTCCCGAACCCGGTCGAAAAGATCCTTCACCTTTTGGACCAGCGCCGGCAGCTCCCGTCGCACGTCGTCAAGATGGCGACGGAAACGTTCCTCGTTGAGGGGCAGGAGCGGCCGCATCGGCAGCGCATTTTCGCGAATGTGTCGCAGGGCGGCCTGACGGTGCGAATCGGCATTCCCCCATCCTTCCGCAGACCCAACCTTGGCCCAGGCGTCCAGGGCCTGTCCCCATCCGCGAACCGTCGCCGGTTTCGCGGGGCGTCCCAACGTGCCGAGTTCCCTCTCCACCCAGGCAAAATCCTTGCGCAGCGCCCGTTCGGCCAGCCAGGCGATGGAGGCGGAGCTGGCTCGTTCGCGATCCTCCGGTTTGCGGAACAGGCGAATGGCCACGGTTTCGCCCTCCTTTTGCAGTCCAGGATATCCCAACACCGGCATCCCTGCGATTTCCTCCACGGGAACCTCCGCGGGGAGATCGCCGAAATTCCACACCGTCAATCCCTCGCGCTCAACGCGACGGACGGCGGCCTCCCAGGCGCCGGAGCGCACCTCGCAGGTCTCGGCCGCCGCGCGCACCGCCTGCAGATCCCGTCCGGCCACGACGGTTCGGTTTTTCCGGTCCACCACCTCCACGCGCGGACGGAGATGGTCCGGCAGCTCCCGGCCGGCCCAATCCGCGGCGGTCACACGCACGCCAAACCGCCGGGTCAGGAAGCCGGCCAACTCCGAGTGAAAGTCCCCCGTCCCCGGCTGAAAATGTTCCACCACCTCGCGCACCTTGGGCTCAAGCGGATGCAGGGCTCTGCGCAGGGCTTTGGGAAGCGCGCGCAGGAGATGGCCGATCTGTTCCTCGCGAAGTCCGGGCACCAGCCAGGCGACCTGCGCATCACTCAGGGCGCCGGCGGCCGGCAGCGGAACCCGCACGGTCACGCCGTCGCGTTCCTCTCCCGGCGTGTAGGCGTAGTGCAGGGGCAGCACGGTGTTGCCGAGGGCCACGGCGTCGGGAAAGGCGGCGCGGTCGAAGGCCAGTTCGCTCTCCTCGACGAGATCCTCCTCGCGGGCGAAGAGAAAATCCGGTTCGCGGGATTTCACGAGACGGTTGAGGTCGTGGAGGGACGACACCCCTTCGATCCGCCGGGCATAGAATTCGAAAAATGCCTCGTCGAGATCGCGGATCCCCGAGGCGCGGCGTCGGGTGAGCGCGGTTTCGATTTTGTGGCGGAGCGCATGATTGGCCGCAAAAAACTTCAGTCCCACCGGAGTCTCCTCATCGAGCAGCGCGCCCCGGATGAAAAGCGCGGTGGCCTCGGCGGGATTGATCCGTCCGTAATCCACCTTGCGGCGCGAAAGCTCCATTCCGTGCAGCAACACGCATTCGGTGACCAGCACGCGTCCCGCCCTGGCGTTCCAGTGGGGCTCGACGTAGCGGCGTTGACAGAGGTGCGCGCCGAGTTCCGCCGCCCATTCCGGCTGGATGCCCGCCACGGTGCGCGCAAACAACTGCGAGGTCTGGACGATTTCGCCGACGGCAATCCACTCCGGCTGGCGGATTTTCTCCCCCGCGCCCTCCCCCCGTCCCTTCGGACGTTCCCTGCGCGCATACAACCCGGATCCGGGAAAGATCGTCACGAGGCGGTTGCCCGACGTCTTGTAGACGTTCCGGTCCTCACGCCGTGCGATCTGTCCCAGCAGACCGCTCAAGACGGACCGGTGCACCCCGTCGGCAATCGCCGGCCCGGGGGCGCGGGTCGGGGCCAGCGCCTCCCGTCCGGCCATCGCCTCGGAGAGCTGACGGTGAATGTCCCGCCATTCGCGCATGCGCGCCACGGAGAGAAAATTTTTCCGGCAAAACCGGCGCAGGGCATTGGTTCCTCCTTCGGGCATGGCACGCCAGATGGCCAGCAGCGTGAGAAAATCCGAGCCTTCCTGAACGAAGGCGCGGTGTGCGGCGGCGGCGGCCTCCTGGGCGTCCTCCGGACGCTCACGCGGATCCGGAACACTCAGCCCGGCGGCAATGACCAGCATTTCGGGAAGCACGTTTTCCCTGCGCGCCTGCAGCAGCATGCGACCGAGCGTCGGATCAACCGGCAGCCGCGCCAGTTCGACACCCAGCGGGGTGAGTTCGTTGTTTTCATCGAGCGCCCCCAGCTCGTGCAGCAACGCGTGGCCGGCGCGAATGGCCCGGAGGCCGGGCGGATTCAGGAAGGGAAAGGTTTCGATGGCGCCGAGACGGAACGCCTTCACCCGCAGGATGACCTCGGCAAGATTGGTGCGCAGGATTTCCGGAACGCCGAAGCGGGGACGCGCGGCAAAATCCTCCTCGTCATACAGGCGGATGCACAAACCGGGTCCCAGTCGGCCGGCCCGCCCGGCGCGTTGATTGGCGCTGCTCTGCGCCACGGGTTCCACCGGGAGCCGCCGTGTGCGGGTCCGGGGATTGTAGCGGCTGATGCGCGCCAGCCCCGTGTCCACCACGGCGGTGATGCGCGGAATGGTGAGCGAGGTTTCCGCGATGTTGGTGGCGGCGATGACCCGCCGTTTGGGTCCGGGCGCAAAAATCCGCTGTTGTTCGGCGGCGGGCATGCGGCCGAAAAGCCCCATCACCTCAATGCCCGGACCCAGCCGGTCCGCCAGCACCTCCTTCGCCTCGCGAATGTCGCGTTCCGTGGGCAGAAACACCAGCACGTCGCCGTCGGTTTCGATGAGGGCCTCCTCGGTGGCGGCCGCGACTTCGGTGAGCAGGTCGGACTCCCCGTCGTCTTCCCGGGGCGGACGATGGCGGATCTCCACCGGATGCGAACGTCCCGAAACCTCAATCACGGGCGCACCGCCAAACGCCTTCGAAAACTCCGCGGTGTCGATGGTGGCCGAGGTGATGACCACCCGAAGGTCCGGACGCCGGGGCAGCACCTGTTTCAGATGGCCCAGGAGAAAATCGATGTTGAGCGAACGCTCATGCGCCTCGTCGAGGATGAGGATGGAATACTGACGCAGGAGCGGGTCGGAAGGGATCTCCGCCAGCAGGATGCCGTCGGTCATGAACTTCACCCGCGTGTCGCGCGCGGTGTCGTCCTGGAACCGGATCTTGCATCCGACCTCGCGGCCCCAGACCACGCCGAGCTCCTCCGCCACGCGCCGCGAGACGCTCAAGGCCGCCACCCTCCGCGGCTGGGTGCAGCCGATTTTGCCGCGTCGGTCCGCCAGCAGTTCCAGGCACATCTTCGGGAGCTGGGTCGTTTTGCCGGATCCCGTTTCGCCGGCCACGATCACCACCTGATGCGCCCGGAGGGCGGACAGGATTTCCTCCCGTCGTGCGCTGACGGGAAGATCGGCGGGATAACGAAAGGTCAACATGGCGGGCGGCGGAATAAAACACGGCCTGCGGCGCGCGCCAATCCGGAATGACACCCATCCCGGGCGGCTGACGCTCCGGCAACGCCTTCCTTCAAGCGGAGGTCCGCCTTCCCCTCAAGGCAGCGCCTTCTGCAAAAGGGCCGCCAGACGCCAGCCGGCCTTGGCGATTTGCTCCGAAATGACCTCACCCGCCCAATCCGCGTAGTCCTTTTCGTCGGGCATGATTTTCTCGCGGACAAACCCCGAGGCATACGTCACCCCGCCCCGTTCCCAGGGTTCGATACGCGAGTAATGCAGCCGGGCATGAGCCTCGCGCGCCACGGGCAGGATTTCGTCCGCCCAGCGTTCCGACCACAGGTACGGGTCCTCATTTTCCGCCGAATTCCATCCGGCCGGTTCGCGACGCACGAGATGGGCGGCAATCTCCGCCGGCGGAAAATAGGGGGCGTGATCGGGATTCTCCTTCCGGATTTCCGCTCCCAGGCGCGCGATGGCTGCGGAAGCCGCATATCGATCCCAGAAGGCATGCAGGGTCAATCTTCGATTGGGAGCGGGATCGAGCGGTTTTTTGAGGAAAAGAAAAAGCGTGTTGCCGCCCTGATCCTCAAGCGCATCAGGAACCACCTCGGGGTCCACCGGACGGCCCTCGAGGTCGAAATACTCCGCGCCCACATGCAGCGGCTGGTGAAGATCCCCCACATAATGCGCCAGGAGAACGACCGCCACCGGCTTGGTGATCCTGCGGGGATTGTCCTCCGGAATGCGTCCCTCCAACACCCCGAGGCAGTAGGGAATCATCTGAACCACGTCCCAGCGGGACCGACCATGTTTTCCCTGGCGATACGAGGTGTGCGGCAGGGGAATGTCCGTGTAGTGAAACCAATGATGAGCCGGAACGGGATCCGAATCATCCTTCGAACGCAGGGTCTTGGCCGGCGGATTGGCCTCCCAGAATTCCTTGAGCTGCCTTTCGAGGGCCGGATTTTCCGGCAGGACAAATATGCCCGGCACCTTCGTCCCGTGTTTGTCCAGGGACTTGAGCTCATCGGGCAATGTCGCCGCCCGCGAGAGGGACATTCCGCCGAGCAACTCCGAAACCCGGGCTGCGGTGGGCGTTCCGGTCAGCCGCGCCTCGGCAATGGCGCCCACCAAGGCATGTCCTTCAAAGCCGAAGGCGAAGGACAGGGAACGGCTGCCAAGCAGAACAACAAACAACAAAACGACGAGCTTTTTCATGAACCTCTGGGTGCCGCTCGTCTCCCTTCGATTGCCCTCCGATCAACTACCGGCATGTCTGACATAGCAAAAACTCACCTAATTGCAAATCCGACAACATTTTACTTCCGCCGCACCCGCCCCGGCCCTAACGTTCGGGGCATGTCCGTTTCGATCACCCACGACCGGGTGGCGCGCGCCGGATGGCATCCGGTGGTGCGTACCGAAACCCTCGAAACCGGCACCCTGCACGCCGTCCGGCTGCTGGAGGAAGATGTCCTCGTCTGGCGGGGGGCAAACGGACTGCACGCCTGGCAGGACCTCTGCATCCACCGGGGAGTGAAACTGTCCCTCGGCCGCGTGGAAAACGGTTGTCAGCTCCGCTGCCCATATCATGGCCGGACCTATGACGAGGACGGACGCTGCCTCCACATGCCGGCGCATCCCTCCCTGAAACCGCCGGCGCGGGCCCGGGCCGGGACGGCCGGACCGCGGGCATGAGGCGTGCAGGGTCCGTGTCATTGCGATTGTTGCGGACCCCTGACGCGTGTTAAGCTGAACAAAGATGTTGCAACCGTGGATGATACCGGCGGATCTCGCGCCGGGCGACACCCGAAGCCTCGAACGGGACTGGAGCGGGCTGGTGCTTCATCGGGTGGAATCCGCGGACGACCCTCTTTTTGACCGGGCCTTCGGCGCGCTCTGGGCCGAATTTGGCGCCAGCGGAGAAGTGGAACAGGCCTCCGTCCTCGCACGGCGCATGTTGTGGACCGGCGGGACGATGACCAATGGGTGCGCGCTCCGGTACCGGCTGATGATTCTGGAATGCGACGGAAAAATTGCCGCGGTGCGCGATCACACCGCCATCGTGCGCGACGACCGGGAGGGTGCGGTGGTTCATCTTTCGCACAATCTGGTCATGCCCGAATGGCGCCGCACCGGTCTGGCCGGCTGGCTGCGCGCCCTGCCGATTCTCACCGCGCGCCGTTGTCTCGCCGCCCAGGGACGTCCGACGGACGGACCCATCACGCTGGTGGGGGAAATGGAACATCCCCGCCCGGACGATCCGGCGTCGCTCGTGCGCCTGAAGGCGTACGAAAAGGCGGGCTACCGCAAAATCGATCCGCGTCAGGTCAACTTCCTCCAGCCGGACTTTCACACCCCGGAGGAAATCGACGACTACGGCGGACCGCGTCCCATTCCGCTCTCGCTGGTCGTGCGGCGGGTGGGCCGTGAGGCGGAAACCGAAATCACCGGCCGCGAGGTCCGGGACATCGCCGAATCCCTTTATCGCATGTATCGCGCCGGTTTCCGCGAAAAGGACATGATCCCTCTTTTTGCCTCGCTGGAATCCTATCCCGATCCGGAGGCCCGCATCGCCCTCCTTCCTCCCACCGCCGACGTCCGTCCCGCATGAACCTCACGCTTTTCCACGATCCCGGTTTCGCCGCCCCCATCGGCAAACACATCATGCCGATCCGCAAGTTCAGCCTCGTGGCAGACGAACTGCGCACCCACCCCGGCGTGGAAATCCGCGCGCCCGAGCCCGTGACGATCGAGGACCTGCTGCGTGTGCACACGCCGGAGTATGTGGAAGCCGTGCGCACCGGCGAACCGCGGGCGCTGGCCGAATCGCAAAAATTCCCCTGGTCCCCGGCCCTCTTTCCGAGCGTTCTGCTCACCTCCGGCGGCGTGGTGGCGGCCGGCCGGGAGGCCTTGAAATGCGGGGTGTCCGGCACGCTGGCCAGCGGGTTTCACCATGCCTGCGCGGACCACGGCGAGGGATTCTGCACGTTCAACGGGCTGGTGGTTGCCCTGGAAAAACTCCGCGCGGAGGGAGTGATTCGCACCGCCGCCGTGCTGGACCTTGATCTTCACTACGGAAACGGCACGGCGTCCCTGGCGGCCACGCGTCCCTGGCTGCGGGCGCTCTCGCTCTACGGGAACGACTACGCAGCCAACGTCCCGCACCGCGACGTCACCACCCGCCATCACAAGGACGGCCCCAATCATCTTTCCGTCCCGCTCATCCCCGGTCCCAAGGACGGGGAAAACCTCCTCGCCCTGCTGGACACCCACCTGCCCTGGCTGCTGGCCGGGGGGCGCCCCGACCTCCTGCTTTTCCAGGCGGGGGCCGATCCCTTTCACGAGGATCCCTATTCCCCGCTGAACCTCAACCACGACGATCTTTTCGCGCGGGACCGCCGGGTCTTTTCCTTCGCCCGGGAGCACAACCTGCCCGTTGCCTGGGTGCTTGCCGGCGGTTACACCGAGGACATCCGGCAGGTCGTGAAGGTGCACGTCAACACCGCCCTCGCCTGCCTGGAGGTTTACAATTTTTCGTAAACGCCCTTCTCCCGCCGTTCGAGCACGGTGAAGCCGGCTTTTTTGGCGTCGGACACGGAGAGCGGCTTGGTGATTTTTGGAGTGTTCACGCCGGATACGACCTTGCGCACGGCCTTCCGGCACAGCGGACAATGCGTCAGCGGGGGACGATTGATGGGGCGGCGCAGTTCAAACCGTCCGCCGCAGGCCCGGCAATCCCCATCCACCAGTTCGTATTCGTAAATCGGCATGCTTGAAGATACACGATCCCAAAACAAAAAGCACCAGCCGGATGGCTGGTGCTTTGAAAATCAGACTGCCGGGCCGGTTTACCAGCTCGACTTCGTCACCCCCGGGATCATGCCGGCGGTGGCCAGCTCACGGAAGGTGATGCGGGAAATCTGAAAACGGCGCATGTAAGCGCGGCGACGGCCGCTGACACGGCAGCGATTGACCACGCGGGTCGGGCTGGCGTCACGGGGCAGCTGGCTGAGAGAGGCGTAATCCTTCTTTGCCTTCAGCTCGGCACGGAGCTCAGCATATTTCTCAACCGTTTTGCGTTTGCGCTTGTCGCGCTCAAGCCATGATTTCTTTGCCATAAAAGAGAACGGACAATTTAGCGGTGTTTTTTCTTTTGGCAAGCACTTTGCACAATATTTTGTGCATCCCCCGCAGGGAACCTGAAATGGGGGCCTCCTCCCCCGGGGCTATTGAATCAGTCGCTCCAGCGACGCATCGGGCGGGGCGCCCAGTTCGATGGCCTTCCGGTAGTGCTTCCGGGCGGGCTCGATGTTGGGCGGCTGGCTCGTTGCGTAGAGGACGGCGAGATTGAAATGGGCGGCCTGATAGTTGGGATCGATGGCGATGGCCCGCTTGAATTCCTTCTCGGCCTCCTCGCGCTGCTCCTTCTGACCGAGACAAACCCCGAGGTAATTGTGGGCGATGGAATCCCTGTCATCGGCGGTCACCGAGCGTCGCAGCGCCTCGATGGCGGCCTCGATCTTGCCCTGACGGCTGTAAACGATGCCGAGATTGCGATGCGCGTAGGAATCCGCGCCGTTGATCTGGATGGCCTTCTTCAGGGCGACTTCGGCGGCGGAAAGTTTGCCGGACTCGATCTGCACGGCGCCGAGGTTGGACAGGATGTAGTAGTTGTCGGGCGCGGCCTCGGCGAGATTCTGGAAGATCTTCTCGGCGCCGGCAAAATCCTCCGCCTCGAAGAGCTTTTTGGCCTCCTCGAATTTTCCACGCAGTTCCTCGGGAAGCACCGAACGACGGGCCGGTTTTTCGGACTTCTTCTGTCCGTCCCCCGGCTTGGCCACCACCATGGTGACATCCAGCGACTCCGCCCCGGCGGGCTGCGTGAGCAGGGACACCGGGTCGTTGAAAAGGGCGCGTTCCTCGTCGGTCAGTTTGAGCGCGGGTTCGCTGAGCACCGCCAGGTGCGGCTTGGCCGCGGCCAGTTGGGCGGGCGCCGCCGCCACCACCGCCTCCACGGCCTTGACGGCCTCTTCGCGACGGCTCTGTTCCTTGATCTGGCGCAGGATGATGTTGCGGAGCAGTTCGTTCTCCGCGATGAGGTTTTTCTCCTCCCTGGAAGGCGTCGGGTTGAGCTTCAACTGGGCGAGTTCGCCGGTCGCCTGATCAAGCTGCTTCTGCAGCTGGCGCAGTTTTTCGTCCCTCTGGCTGACCTGGCCCTGGGCCTCCAGGAGGCGGTCGTTGGCCGTATTGAGGTCGCTCTGCAGGGAGGCAATCTGGCGGTCCTTGGCGGGATCCGCCTGGTTCTTTTCGAGTTCGGCCAGTTTCTTGCGGGCCTCCTCGAGTTCGGTCTGCAAGGTGGCGATCTGCCGTTCCTTCGCCGGATCGGAGGCGGATTTTTGCTTCTCGAGTTCCGCCACCTTCTTCTGGAGGGCGTCCCGCTGGGCGATGAGCTTTTCCAGCACCCCGGGCCGGGGCATGTGCATGTAGGCCTCCGCCAGCTTGTTGGTCAGCACCTTGACTTCACGCAGAAGTTTCTCCGCGTCGGACCCCTTGGTCGCCGCCAGGGTTTCGGCCTCCTTCAACTTGCCCTTGAGCTCCTTGTTTTCCCCTGCCAGCCGCTCGATCTCCGCGCTGTTGTCCTTGATTTTCTTGGCCTTCTGGACGGCGGCATCGCGTTCCTTGACGAGTTTGTCCCGGTCCTTGAGCAGGCCGTCGCGGATGCCGTCGCTGGCGGAGATGTATTTGGACGCCTCCTCCAGCTTGGCGAGAAGACGTTCGTTTTCCTCCTTCAGCACCTCGTTGTCGGCCTCGGTCTGGGCAAGTTTGCTGATGACCTCCGCGGCGCGTTTGTCAAATTCCGCCCGCAGCGTGGCTCCGACCGAACTGTCCTTGCGCGCATCCTCCAGCGCGGCCGCGGCCTGGGCGTATTCCGCCTTCACCTCGACCAGGGACACCTTGGTCTTGTCGAGTTCGGTCAGCGCCATCTGCAACTCCGCGGTCTTCTTTTCCAGGTTGCGCTCCAGGCGACGGTTTTCCCGCCGGGCTTCCTCCAGCTGTTCACGCAGGCGGCGCAACTCCCGTTCGGTCGCCGAGACCGACCGGCTGCGCGGCTCGTCCAAGTCCCGCGACGTGCGCGAGGGCGTGGAACGCGGCACCACCACCTGGGGCCCGGAGAAGGAGGTCGAACGCGACTCCCGATCCGGCTCCGGCATGGGGCCCTCGATGGAATCCACGGGCGGCGGAAGATTGGCCACCTCCGGCTGAAGGCGCGCAATGCCCTCCTGCACCTTTTTCAGACGGTATTCCACAATGAGCGGCTGCCAGTCGGGGCTCGCCTTGCGGATTTCCTCAAGAACCTGCCGGGCGTCCTCGTATTTTCCGAGGGCCTCCCGGGGTTTTCCCTCACGCTCGAGTTTTTCCGCAGTCTGAAAATGTTCGTAAGCCTTGAGAAAGAGGTCGGCCGAGTCCTCGGCAAACACCCCCGCAAGCATCACAAAAAACGCGACGAGAACCGCAGAAGGCAAAAATCCAAATCGATGCATGAGATCAAGGGGAAGTTTAATATGATTGATTTCTAAGCTCTTTGCAAGCCGGAAGGCACCAATCAACTTCTTAGCAAGCTACAAGATATCAACACTTTATAAATTATTGACAAACTATTCACCGAGGTTGACATCCCGGCGTCACTGGTGATAGCTTCCGCCAGTTTTCAGGGCTTGCCGCCTGTTTGGGGCGCCGAAAACGGCCTCTTCAGAGAAATGGATTCTGTCCTGGATCAACCGGTTCTCGTTCTGAACCGCCTGTGGCAGGCGGTAAACACGTGTTCCGCCCGGCGGGCTTTCACCCTTCTCTATCAGGGACATGCCCAAGTCGTTTCGACCGACGAAAACAACAACTTTTTCACATACGACTTCAAGAGCTGGGAGGACTTTTCCCGGGCCAATCCCGAACCGGATATGGCGCGGACGATCAGCCTGCGCATCCGGGTTCCGCGCATCATTGTTCTCCTGCTTTTCGAGCGGCTGCCGAAGAAGGAGGTCAAGTTCACGCGGCACAATGTCTTCGAGCGGGACAAAAACACCTGCCAGTATTGCAACCAGGTATTTGACCGCAGCGAGCTGAATCTGGACCACGTGCTGCCGCGGGACCGCGGCGGTCAGACCACGTGGGAAAACATTGTCTGCTCGTGCATTCCCTGCAACACGCGGAAGGGCAACCGTCTGCCGCACGAGGCGGGCATGAAACTCATTCGCAAGCCCAAGCGTCCCAAGTGGCGGCCCTTCGTGAACATCAGTTTTTCCCAGAGTCATCACGACAGCTGGAAACACTTCCTCGACCTCGCGTATTGGAACGTCGAGTTGGGGGACTGAGCGCACCGCTGCGCAAGTGGCCGCGTGGGGACCGGTCACCTCCGGTTCTCGAAAATAAAACCCTTCTGTTTGCGGATCACCCGATATCCCCCGCCCGGGGATTCGGCCGGGGCGGGTGATGTGGCGGGAAGGGTTTCGCGATCCGGACGGACCGGGGAGGCCGAACGGGAAATCGCGTCGGCAAACGCCGGTCCGTGGACGGCGCAGGGATCCCTGGGGGCAAATTCCGCCGGCAGGAAGGCCTCGCGGACCGTCCCGGCCTCGGTGCAGGCGGGAATCGCCCGGCGGCCCGAAAGCCGGCAAATCCGTACCGGTTCCTGCACCCGTCGGGGAAACGGCTCCGCCACGTATTTGAATTTCGCCGCCTCCTCCATGAAGTCCACCCAGATGGGCAGCGCGAGGGCGCTTCCATAGCCGCGGCGGGTGATGGTTTGGGGGCGATCCATGCCCACCCAGACCCCGCACGTGATCCGGCTCGTATATCCCACAAACCAGGCGTCCCGGTATTCATCGGTCGTCCCCGTCTTGCCGGCGGCCTCCACCCGAAGTCCGAGCCGGCCGGCGGAGGCCGCGGTTCCCTGGCGAACCACGTCGCGCAGGAGTTCGTGGACGAGATCATTGACGTCCGGGCTCAGGCATCGCAATTCGGCGCGCGAGGCCTTGTATATCGTACGACCATGCCGGTCCTCGATGCGTTCGATGATGTAGGGCTGCCGGCGCACGCCCTCGTTGGGAAACATGGTGTAGGCGCCCACGAGACTCTTGAGTGTGGTTTCAAAGGCCCCGAGGTAGATGGCGGGCATTTCGGGCACGTTCTGGAGTCCGGACCGGACCGCCAGGTCATGCACGGCCCGCAGGCCGGCCGATTCGCCCACGCGGACGGTCATCGTATTGCGTGAACGCACGAGACCGACGGACACGGGTTGGAGTCCCCCGTATTTTCCGTCGGCGTTTTTCGGCGTCCATCCCGCGCCTCCCGCGACCTCCCCTTCTCCGAGGGGGCCGTCATCCACCAACATGTCGGGCGGCAATCCGCGCTGAAAAGCCGCGGCATAAACGAAGGGCTTGAAGGTGGAGCCGATCTGCCGCATCGCCTGCAGGGCGCGGTTGTAGGGATTTTCCGTGAAGTCGCGTCCGCCGACGACGGCGAGAATGCCGCCGGTCCGGTTGTCGACGGCCAGGAGCGCGCCCTGCACGCAGGCGCTTTCGGAAGCGGGAAGGTCCGCGGCCGCCTCCCGGGCGGGATGCGGCCAGTCCTTTTGGGATTCCAGTTCGGCCAGGCGGCGTTCCACCGCATCCTGCGCGATCAACTGCAGGCGGCGGTCGATGGTGGTGTAAATTTTCAGGCCTCCGCGTTCCAGCACCTCGGGCGGCAGGAGAACGCTGAGATCGCGCATGACGGCGTCCATGGCGTAGTCCTTCTGGTTCACCGGGGGCAGGCGTTTGGCCAGCGGCATTTTTTCCGCGCGGGCGGCCCGGGCTTCGTCGGCCGTGATCATGCCGAGTTCCTCCATGCGGGTGAGCACCTGATCGCGCTCGCGCAGGGCGGTGGCGGTGCGTTCGAGCGGACTGAGCCGGTTGGGGCTGCGGATCAGGCCCGCCAGGATGGCCGCCTCGGAGAGCGAGAGTTCGGCGGCCGATTTTCCGAAGCAGGCCCGGGACGCGGTTTCCACCCCGTAAAGCCCGCGTCCGTAATAGATGCGGTTGCAATAGGCCTCCAGAATCTCGCGTTTGGAAAAATGCTTCTCGATGCGCAGGGCCAGCAGGGCTTCGACGACCTTTCGCCGCCATTTGTTCCGGTCGAGAGCAAAGGTGTTCCGGGCCAGTTGCTGCGTGATCGTGCTGGCCCCCTCCTCCACCCCGCCGGCGCGGAGGTTTTTCACCGCCGCCCGCAGGATGCCGTGGAAGTCCACGCCGCGATGACGGTAAAACCGGGTGTCCTCGCGCGCGATGAGCGCGTTGAGAAAATGGGGCGAGATCCGCTCCACGGGCACGACATAGCGCACTTCGCCTTCCAGCCGGCTGTAGCGCCGGCCGTCGGCATCAAACACCTCGGAAATCGCCGGGATGGCATTCAGCTCCGCAAGGTCGAAGGAATCGGCGATCCTTTGAAACTCGAGATACCGCGGGCGGAGCAGGAACCAGCCCGCCGCCGCGGCCAGAAGCGCGCACACAAAAAGCCCACCCAGCACCCGCAGAAGGCGCCTTCCCTTACGCCGCTTCGGCTGGAGCTGCGTGTCGGCCACGGGACAACCGATAACCCCGGAGGGGCGCTTTGTCAGCTCCAAGAACGGGCGGATTTTCCCGGAAAAATGTCCCGGTGCGTCCCCCCACCGTCTTCAGGGACACGGGGATTCCGCGATCCCGTCGTGACAGAAACCCGATTTTCTGCCACTGCGTTGACCATGTCTGCGGAAGCCGAACGCATCCTCGCCCGGAATCAGAAGCGCGAACACTGGGAACTCTGGGGACCCTACCTGAGCGACCGCCAATGGGGAACGGTGCGGGAGGATTATTCCGCCGACGGCGACGCCTGGGCCTATTTTCCGCACGAACATGCCCGCTCACGGGCCTATCGGTGGGGCGAGGACGGCCTGCTCGGAATCTGCGACTCCGACTGCCGCATCTGCTTTGCGCCGGCCTTCTGGAATGGACGGGATCCGATCCTGAAGGAACGTCCGTTCGGTCTTTCCAACCCCGAGGGCAACCACGGCGAGGACGTGAAGGATTATTTTTACCACCTCGACAACACGCCGACGCACAGCCTGATGCGGGGGCTCTACAAATACCCCCAGGCGGAATTTCCCTATCGGCAGATCATCGACGAAAACCGCCGCCGGTCGCGCCTCGAGCCGGAATATGAACTCGTCGACACCGGCATCTTCAACGAAGGGCGGTATTTCGACATCTTCGTGGAATACGCCAAGGCGGGCCCCGAGGACATCTGCATCCGCATTCAGGCGGTCAATCGCGGACCGGAGGCCGCACCGCTGACCATCCTGCCGACCCTCTGGTTTCGCAACACGTGGTCGTGGGGCGAGCCCGGCGCGACCAAGCCCGAAATGCATCTGGGGCCGGACGGAGCCGTCATCGCCGCCCCGTGGGAGCTTCCCGTCTATCACCTCTATTGCGAAGGCCCGGAGGAGGTCATTTTCACGGAAAACGAAACCAACAATCAGCGTCTTTTCGGGGCTCCCAATGCGTCCCCCTATGTGAAGGACGCCTTCCACGATTACATCATTCACGGAAAGACGGACGCCGTAAATCCCTCCCACTGCGGCACCAAGGCCGCGGCGGTGTACCGGCGCACCATCGCGCCGGGGGAAACCTCGGTGGTCCGCCTGCGGCTCTGCCGCGCCCCCCTGGCCCAGGCCTTCGGGGACGAGTTCGACAAAATTTTCCATCAACGCCAGGAGGAGGCCGACGGGTTTTACCGGGCGTTGAATCCGGACCTCAGCACCGACCTGGCGCTGGTCCAACGCCGGGCGCTGGCGGGTCTCCTCTGGTGCAAAAAGTTTTATTACTACCCGGTGCTGCAGTGGCTGCAGGGGGATCCCACCATGCCGCCGCCTCCGAAGGAACGCTGGCATGGACGCAATGCCTTCTGGAAGGAAATGCACGCCCATGACATCATCTCGATGCCGGATTCGTGGGAGTACCCCTACTTCTGCGCGTGGGACCTCATGTTCCATTCGGTGGCGTTCACCCTCATCGACCCGCATACCGCCAAGCAGCAGAATATGATCCTGCGCGGCGAGCGCTACACCTCGCCCAGCGCGCAGACACCCGCCTACGAATGGGCGCTCTCGGATTCCAATCCGCCCATCCACGGCTGGGCCTCGTGGCGCATTTATTCGATCGAGCGCGGAACCACCGGACAGGGCGACCGCGAATACCTCAAGCGCACCTTCAACAAGCTCCTCATGAGCTACGCCTGGTGGGCAAACCGCGTGGACCAGACCGGGGACAACGTGTTTGAGGGGGGGTTCCTCGGCCTCGACAACATCGGGATCTTCGACCGCCGTTATCCCCTCCCCGACGGCAGCCGCATCGAGCAGAGCGACGGCACGGCCTGGATGGCGGTGTTTTCGCTCAGCATGCTCAACATCGCCGTGGAACTGGCCAAGGAGGATCCCGCCTACGAGGACATCGCGGACAAATTCCTCAACGACTTCGTCTACCTGGCCGCCGCCATCAACGGCCGCGGCGAGGGCGGATATTCCCTCTGGGACGAGGAGGACGGATTCTATTACGACGTGCTGAAGCGTCCGGACGGCACCACGGAATTTCTCAAAACCCGTTCCATCGCGGGCCTCACGCCGCTCTTCGCCGTGGAAAGTTTCGACACCGACACCGCCGGGCGTTTTCCCCAGCTGCGCAAGCGCCTCGAGTGGTTCGCGAAACACCGCCCGCACCTGCTCGACCACCTGCATCACATCTACCAGGACAACGCCGGCAAACGCCTCATTTCCCTCGTGCCCCCCGACCGGCTGCGGCGGATCTGCGAGCGGCTTTTCGACGAGAAGGAATTTCTTTCCCCCTACGGATTCCGGTCCCTCTCGAAACATTACGAGAAACACCCCTATACGTTCACCGAGGGCAATGAAACCGAGACATTGTCCTACAGCCCGGCCGACAGTCCGGTGGCCATGTTCGGCGGCAATTCGAACTGGCGCGGGCCGGTCTGGATGCCGATGAACTACCTCCTCATCGAGGCGCTGCAAAAGTTCGGTTTTTATTTCGGCGACACCTTCAAGGTGGAGTTCCCGACCGGCAGCGGACGGGAACTGAACCTCTGGGAGATCAGCCTCGAAATGGAAAAACGTCTCACTTCGATCTTCCTGCGAGGCACCGACGGCCGGCGGCCCTTCAACGGCAACGTCGAACTCTTCCAGAAGGATCCCCACTGGCGCGACCACATCCTGTTCAACGAATATTTCAACGGCGACAACGGCGCCGGGGTGGGTGCCAGTCACCAGACCGGCTGGACCGCGCTGGTGGCAAAGATGATCCACCAACTGCACACCTTCCGATACGACCTCTGATCCCGCGGCGGCGAACGATTCGTACCGCATCCGCACAACCAACCCGCAAAGCACCATGAAACTCGAAGGAAAAGTCGCCCTCGTCACCGGCAGCGCCCAGGGCATTGGACAGGCCATTGCCGTCCGTCTCGCCCAGGAGGGCGCCGACATCATCATCGACGACCGTCTGGGAAACACCGGCGCCCTCGAAACCCGCCGGCAGGTCGAGGCGCTGGGACGCCGCGCGTGCGTGATCGGCGGCGACCTGGCGAACCTTGCCGACAACCGCCGCCTCATCAGCGAAGGCATCATGAACATGGGACGGATCGACATCCTGGTGAACAACGCCGGCGTGGAAAAACACGCCGACTTCTGGGACGTCACCGAGGCCGACTTCGACTTCGTGCTCCACATCAACCTGAAGGGCACGTTTTTCCTCACCCAGGACTTCGTGAATCACCTGCGCGAAACCAAGCGTCCGGGAAAAATCATCAACATCAGTTCCGTCCACGAGGAACTCCCCTTTCCGCACTTTTCCACCTACTGCGCCAGCAAGGGGGCGCTGAAGATGCTCTGCCGCAACCTCGCCATCGAACTCGCGCCGCTGGGCATCACCATCAACAACATCGCCCCCGGCGCGATTGAGACCCCCATCAATACCAAGCTCCTCAACAGCCCGGACCTCATGAAGGCCCTGCTCGGCAACATCCCGCTCAATCGTCTGGGCAAGGGAACCGACGTGGCCGGCGTGGCGGCCTTTCTCGCCTCCGACGATGCCGACTACATCACCGGCACCACCGTCTTTGTGGATGGCGGACTGTTGTGGAACTATTCCGAGCAATAGCCGGCCGCGGCGGTTTCCCCTCCGGATACGCCGGCGTCGGGCGCCCTACTGACCGATCACACTCACCGCAATCTGCCGGCGGTGGGGCGCGGCCCGGTGTTCAAACACAAAGATCCCCTGCCAGGTGCCGAGCTGCATGCGTCCGTCGGCAATCGGAATGGACAGCGTGGTGGCCGTGAGGGTGGCGCGGATGTGCGATGTCATGTCGTCCGGCCCCTCCAGCGTGTGCGTGAAATAATCGCCGTCCTCCGGCACAAGGCGCTCGAAGTATTCGTCCAGGTCGGCGCGCGCGGAGGGATCCGCGTTTTCGAAAATGATCAGGCTGGCGCTGGTGTGCCGGATGAACACGGTCACCACCCCCGTCCCCACGCCCGCCTGGCGCACCAGGCGCGCGACTTCGCCGGTGATTTCATACGTGCCCTTGCCGGAGGTCAGGACGTCGAAGTTTCCGCCGAAAACCCTCATGGGATCAGCCGGCCGTCGAACCCGCCGAGACCTGGACAAAGGCCGCCTGCAGGTCGGCCAGCACGCTCTGGAGAATTTCCGATTCCTGGGCGGTAAGATTGCCGGCCGTCTTGACCCTCAGCATTTCGAGGTTGTCGATGAACAGCCGGGCGGCGTCGAGATTCACCTCGGTTTTTCCCGTCTGCGGATTGGGCAGGCGGCCGAGAAACAGGGAGGCCTGCCGGGCCTGCAACATGACAAACTGAATGAACCGCTGGGCCATCTCGCCCGAAAGCGTCATGCGTTGAACTTCCGCCATGGCTCAGGGTTGCGGCTTCGCGTCCTTCGCCGGCGCGGTCTGTTCGGGCGGCCGCACCGTCACCTGCACCCGGCCGGGGGTGTTGAAGTATTTGTTGGCGACCCGCTTCGCCTCCTCCAGCGTCACCGCCTCGATGCGCTCCTTGCGTTTCAGGTGGTAATCGTATCCGAGCCCCACCAGTTCATCGAGCGCGACGGAGGCGGCAAAGGCCGAGTTGCTTTGGTTGCGGATGGCCTCGGACCCGAGCAGCTTTTTCTTCGCACGGGCCAGTTCCTCTTCGGTGAGTCCGTCGCGGGCCAGCTTGGCAATCTCGTCCTGGAATTCCTTCGTGACGAGATCGACCTTCTTCGGATCCGTGCCGAGGTAAAACACGAAGCTGCCCGGGGCCAGGCCGGCGAAACTTCCGGCGCCGACATAATAGGCCAGGCCGAGCTGCTCGCGGATACGCTCAAAAAACCGCGACCCCAGATCGTTGGAGGCCTCGTCGAGCAGTTCGAGCGCGGGGCGGTCCGGACTGAGCACATCCGCGGCCTGGTAACCGAACATCACGACCGCCTGCTGTTTGTCGCGCTCCTCCACGGCGACCACCGTGTCGGTGAGCGGCACCGGCCGGGCGGGCTCGGTGAGGGCCAGTTCGCCCGAAGGCAGTTTGGCAAACTCCTTCTCGACCAGCCTGACCACCTCCTCGGCCTTCACGTCGCCGAAGACGGCGATAACCCCGTTTTTGGCGACCGCGTATTTTTCATGCATGGCGCGCAGGTCGGCGGGGGTCAGTTTTGCCACGGACTCGATCCGTCCCGCCGTGCGCAGCGCATAGGGGTGGGAGCCGAAAAGCTTCTCCCGGGCCACATTGCGGGCGACGGCGGTGACCTGTTCGTTCTCCGCCTTGATGCCCGCGATCTGCGCCTGCTTCTCGAGCTCGACCTCGGCTTCGGGAAACACGGGGTTCTGCAGGACGTCGGCCAGCACATTCAGGCCCAGGGCAAAGTCGGGTTTCATCACCTCGACCGTTACGCTGAAGCTGTTGTTGCCGCTGTCGGAGGCGATGCGGCCGCCGGCACCCTCCAGCTTCTCCGCGATTTGCGCGGCAGTGAGATTTTTCGTGCCCTTGAGCATGGTGCGCGAGAGCAGTTTGGTCAGGCCGTTGGTCTCCGGCGTCTCGGCCAGCAACCCGCCCCGGAAGGCCGCGTAGATCGAAACGAGCGGAAGCCGGGAATCCTCCCGCACCAGCAGCCGCAGGCCGTTGGAGAGGACGAATTTTTTGACCTCGGAACGTTCGGCCACGGATTGTTCGGACACCCTGCCGGTGAGCGATCCGAGGGGATTGAGGGAGGTGACGTTCAGCCGATCCTCGCGCAGATATTTGTTGGCCACCCGCTTGAGGTCGTCGGTGGTGACGCGGGCGATGGCGTCCAGGTAATCCTTGGTGAAATTGGGATTGCGGGTGAGCAGCCAGTTTGAGCCGAGGTCGGAGGCCTTGCCGCGGGCGGTGGACAGTCCCGAAATCTGCTGGGAAAGCAGCGAGCGGCGGGCCTTGTCGAGATCGGCCTGACTCACACCGTCCTTCTTCACCTTTTCCAAAATGGCCAGGGCCTCCTTTTCCACCGCCTCGCGCTTGTCCGGGTCGCAGACCGCCTGGATGCCCCAGACGCCGTCGGTCTGCAGGGAAAACATGCCCGCGCTGATCGAGTGGGCCAGGCGCAGCTGCTCGCGGATTTTCTGGTTGAGCTGGGAACTGCGTCCCGAGCCGAGCACGTCGCCGAGAAGCTCGAGGGCCGGCGTGTCGGGATCGGTCAGGCCGGGAATGCGCCACGTCAGCGACAGGCGGGTGAGTTCGGTGGGAAATTCCTCGTGGGCGTCACGCCGGCCGATCTGCTCGGGCTCGACCGCCACCGGAACGGGTTCGATGGCGCGGCGCGGATGCTTCTCGAAAAACGTTTCCAGCTGCTGCCGGATCTTCTGCGCATCCACATCGCCCACGATGACAAAGGTCAGATTGTTGGGGGCATACCGCGCCTTGTAATACTCCATCACATCGTCGCGGGTCAGCTTGTTGTAGATGTCGAGGTATCCGATCACGGGATGCCGGAACGGGCTTTCCCCAAACACCGTGCGCAGCATGAGCTGCATGCTCTGCCGGTTGGGATCGTCGAATCCCATGGCGAACTCCCGGCGGATGACCTCCTGTTCCTTGACGTATTCGTCCTCCGGCAGCGTGGAATTCATCATGGCATCGGCCAGGATGTCCACCGCCTCCTCGACGCCGTCGGAAGGCACGTCGATCCAGTACACCGTGCGGTCGAAGCTCGTGTAGGCGTTGATGTATCCGCCCTGATCCTGGACCTGGCGGGAGATGTCACCCACCTTGCGGGTCTCGGTGCCCTTGAAGAGCATGTGCTCGAGGATGTGGGAAAGCCCGGCCCCCATCCATTTTCCCTCGTTGATGCTGCCGGTGGCGCACCAGGCCTGCACGCTGGCGACGGGGGCGCTGTGGTCCTCCTCCACGAGGATGGTGAGGCCGTTTTTCAGGGTGAACACCTGCGCCCTGCTTTCGGGCAGGGAGGGCGCGGGCGACGTCCGGGCACGGGCATCCTTGGCGGGAGCGAGGGAGGTCATCATAAAAAACAGGGCGGAGAGCGCGAAAAACGACTTCATGTTCACCGTCCGACAACGCCGGGATCGTTCTTGCTCAAATTCTCCGGCGCCGGCAGGAACGGCTGGACAAACGCCTCCTCGAAGTCGTAGCCCTCGCGAAAACTTTCGATGGTGTCCTCGTCGGTCTTCACGAAGACGCCCGATTCCACGAGGTTGAACACCATGTGTCCGATGTCCTCGCAGTTGTGGATGCCCCAGTAGTTGAGGACGGTCAGGGCCATCGGGCCGAACTCCTGCAACGCATGCAGGCGGAACCCCTCGAGCAGTTCCGCGGCGCTGACATTGGCCGAGGCGTCCTTGCGGGCCTTTTTGCGGCGCTTCAACGTGGCGTCGAGCGCATCGCGCAGAAAGGCATACCCTTCCCCGTCGTAACGGGAGTCCTCCGCGACAATCTTTTCGACGGCTCCCTGAAATCCGATGGCGGCCATGTCAGCGGACTCCCTCCTCTCCGGCAAGGGGCGCGAGCGATTGCCTGTCGCGCCAGTGCTTTGTTCCGAGTCCCGCGAGGAAAGCGAGCAGGACAAACGCCACCAGCGTCTGTTCGCGTCGAGTCAGGAATGCCATTGGGGAAAAATACCGACGGGACCGGTTCCTGCAAGCGCGAAGGAACGGCGCCCGGACCCGGCGGAATCTCACCACCCGCGCGCTTCCAGATCGTTCATGTAGCGGGTGATCGGATCGTTCCGGCCCTCGGGTTGGGGCATCTCGAGGAGCACGTCGAATTCCCGGCTGGGAACCTCGAGTTTGGCCGCCTCGAACCAGTTCATGTAGTCCTCGATCTCGGCGGCGCGGGCCGTGACGGCCTTCTGCAATTCGAGGTTTTTCTCCAGCCGCTTCTCGACGTTTTTCTTCGGTTTCAGCGCGAGCTCCGTGGCGATAAGCTGGTATTCCTCGATCAGCGGACGGATCAGGGGATGCGCACGCATCTGCAGGCGCAGCAATTCCTCGGCCTTGCGCCGGACGATGAAAGGTCCCGCCTTGGTCCGCGCGATGAGCGGCAACGCCATCGGACCGCTCACCAGGGCCTCGTTGGGTTTCTTGGGATCGGTGGGCGCCCCGAAATCCATGATCTGCGCCAGCTGCCGCACGGTCTCCGCCATGGTGAGCAGCTTGACCCGGTCGGAGGCCGAGGCGTCCGCAAGGGCCAGCGTCCATTGCTTCGACAGGTTCGTCGGATCGTTTGCCAGGCTGGGAAAATGGGCCATCAGGCGCCCCGCATCCGTCGGATTGCCGGTGGAAAGCGATCTGATCCAGGCCACCATTCCGGGGGGGCCGTCCGGCAGCCCCAGGAGGGCGCGCAACAGGGCGCGGGACCGCGCGCGATAAATGGCGCGGGTGGTGGCATCCATCATTTCCGGCCTTTCCTTGAGGAAGGCCTCGAGTTTGACCGGGGCGCCGCTTTCGAGAATCTTTTCGTACAATCCGGCGCCGATGCCCTCGCCGGCGCGGGCCTGGCTTTCCTCGGTGAATGCCTCCAGCAGCCAGGTCGGCGGCTGCTGGTAGGGTTTGCCGGCCTTGGGGGGGGTCTTCCGGTGCATCAGCTCCAGGCAGAGGGCGCGGTAAACCTCCCTTTCAAAGTCCGCCCCGCGAAAGGCGGTCGGGTCGAAGACGTCGATCTGCACCTTGAACTCCCCGGCATCCGCGACGTAGAGCCCCGTTTTCAGGCGGGGCGAGCCGGGCGGGGCCAGGGTGGCAATCTGGACAATGAGCGGCGCCTTCCAATCGTCCGTGAGCCTCAGCATCCTGAGCCACTCGGCCTTGAGGTCCTCGGCCTTGCGGGCCACCTTGCTCCGCACGGTGCCGTCCGGGTGGTAGATGACAAACTGGCGGGAGGCGCTGGTGGAGCGCTGGATGGGAAGCGGGGTCGGAGTGGGCGACGGTTCAACGGCCGCCGGTCGGGACGGCGGACGCTTGTGCTGCGCCCACACGGGGGAAACCAGCAGCGCGGCCCAAGCCGCCGCCAACCCGGCCGCACGCATCAGCGTCGGGCCGCGGCCCCCGGCCAGCCCACGCGCACGAAGCCCGGTTGCACGGTTACCCGGTCGGCCCTGCCCAGCACTTCAAGCGGTTCCGCCAGCGCGTCGACGGTGGGTTGAATGGCCCGCGCCTGCACGAGGCGAAGGAGAAATGAAGGCAGGGACAGCCGGCCGATCGCACCTTTGCGGACCACCACGGTGGCGCCTTCGGGCCCGGCCACCGGCTCGCACTCAACCTGAAAATACACCGGGAATCCGAGGTAACGGCGTTCGACAAAAAAACGGAACGTCCCGTCGTCCAGGACGACAAAGGCGCGGGCGAACTGCGCCCCCGGCGGGGCGCCGGCAGAGTCATCCGCCGAAAGGCGGGAGGCCAGGTAATTGTTGATCTGTTCCTGTTTGAGATCCAGGGTGCGACGGAAGGGACTCGAGGCAAAGGCCCGGACGCTCTCGAAAAGCGCGGTGGCCGAGGCCTCGTTCACCGGGCTCTCCTCCGGCAGGCCGTCCGGCCGGCGGCCCACCTGGATCAGGACCGCGAGGAGCGCCCCCAGAAAAACGAGGTAGGCCACCCCCTTGAAGGCCTGCCCCAGCATGGCCATTCCCGACGGGCCCCTGGCCTTCGTCTGGCGTTTGATCGGGACCGGCGTGATGCTCGGGCCTTCGGGAGTGGGCTCCGGACGCTCGAGACGCGTCCCGCAGTTCTGACAAAAGACGCGCGTCAGGTCGTTTTCATGTCCACACTGACCGCATTTGATGGCGCTCATGATTTTTTGGATGAGCCGGACGTCGAGGACTTCGATTTGCCCGAGTCCCCGCCGCCCGAGGAGGAGGAGGAGGAATCCTTCTTGGCCGCCTGTTTGTAACTCTCGCTGCGGTAATCGGTGATGTAGAACCCGCTGCCCTTGAAAATGAGTCCGGCCCCGGTACCCAGCAGACGCTTGACCTTGCCCTTGCATTTCTTGTCGGGGCAGGTTTTCAGCGGCTCGTCCTTCATGGACTGGAAGACGTCAAACGTCTTTCCGCATTTGGCACATTCGTATTCGTAGGTCGGCATAGGCAAGCTGCCTTTAGCAAACAACTTCCCACTCTGCAAGCGGCGCCGCAACCTCCTCCTTGTCCGGCGGACCGATCCGGGGTATCCTGATCAAACCGGACTGCACCAGCCCTGCGGGCCGGTGGAAGCCGTTCCCGTCATGAAAAGCGCTCCCCACCTCGCCGCCCCCATCGCCCTTCTGGCCGCCGAGCTTCCGGTGGAGGACATCTGGTATTTTGCCGCCTGCCAGGCGCCGGAGTGCGAATTGCCCCAGCCGTTTCATCTCGTCCTGCTCGTGAGCGACGACGCGGAGGCGCACCAGGTCGAGGAACGCGCCGCCGGGTTGCTCGGCGACCGGCGCCGCGATTTTGCCGTACACGCCTTTCCGCACCGCGCCCTGTATCAACTGCCACGCCCGCTGCTGCTGAAAATGGCGATGACCGCGGGCCGGTGTGTGTTTCAGCGGTAGAAGGGGCCGATCAGTCGGATCAGCGCACGTAAGCGCGGGCCTTGGCGCGGGCGGCCTGGAATTCCTCCCAAGTGATGTACCCGTTGCCGTTCACGTCGGCCTCCCGGAAGGGCAGGTCCACCCGGTCGCGGATCAGCTTGCTGGCCTTGGCTTCCTCGAGGGTGACCTTGCCGGTGCCGCTCACATTGATGGCGCGAAAGGTTTCGACCGTGCCGCCATCGGCGACGAATTCCTTCTCCGTGATGAAGCCGTCGCCATTGCGGTCGAAGGTGGCGAACATGTTTTCAATCATGAAGTCCTCGAATTCCTTGCGGGACACGCGACCGTCGCCGTTCCGGTCGGCGCGCTTGAACAGCTCCTCCACCGTGGCGGGTCGTTTGGGCGTCGAAGTGCAGCCGCCGAACGACAAGACCCCCAACACGCAAAGCAGGACAATTGCAGGCTTCATAAGTGGCTGCATTGAGGGCGAAGAATGGGTGCGGGTCAATCCGATTCCCTACAGCCCGACAAACACCGCCGGCGCATCGCAGCGCGGATTGCGCACCACCGTGGCCCTCACCCCGAACACCTCGCCGATCCGCTCCTCGGTCAACACCTCAGCAGGCGTCCCGTCCGTCACGATGCGGCCCGCTTTCATCAGGACCAGCCGGGTGGCGTACTGGGCGGCCAGATTGAGATCGTGCAGGACCACCAGCACCGCCGCGCCGTCCCCGGCCAGTTCGCGCGCGATCTGGAGCGCGGAATGCTGGTGGGCGGGATCAAGGTTGGAAATGGGCTCGTCAAGCATCAGGCAGCGCGGCGCGCCGCCGTCCAAACCGATCTGCACCAGCACGCGGGCAAGCTGCACCCGCTGCATTTCACCGCCCGAGAGCGTCGTCACGGTGCGGTCGGCAAGGTGCAGCGATTCGGTTTTTTCCATCGCGCGGCGGGCCATGTCCCCGCATGCCGACGCGTCCCCGTGCGGGGAACGTCCGAGCAACACAATTTCCAGCGCGGTGAACTCGAAGGGCACCGCCGAACTCTGCGGCAGCACGGCGCGCCGGCGCGCCAGTTCACGGGGCGGCCACTGGCCGAGCTCCCGGTTCTCAAAAAGCACGGAGCCGGAGGTCGGACGCGACTGACCGCAGAGCATTTTCAGGAGGGTCGATTTGCCGGCGCCGTTGGGGCCCAGCAGCGCGACCATTTCCCCCGCCCGCACCTCGAGATTTACGGAATCAACCAGCGTCTTGCCGGCCACGGAAAAAGTCAGGGAACGCGCCGTCAGCATATCAACCCCAAAGTGCCCGGCGCCGCTGACGCAGCAGCATGAAAAGGAAAAACGGCGTGCCAAATCCGGCCGTGATCACGCCGATGGGAATTTCCGCCGGCGCAAAAAGGGTCCGCGCCAGCGTGTCGGATCCGATCAGCACAATGGCCCCCAGCAGGGCCGCCCCCGGAATGAGCCAGCGATGGTCCGGTCCGATCATGGTTCGCATCAGATGCGGCACCACCAGGCCGACAAAAAGTATGATGCCGGTGAAGGCCACCGAGGCCCCCACCCCGGCGGCGGTGAGCACAATGAGGATCATCTTCACCTTTTCCACGGAAAACCCGAGGTGGCCCGCCTCCGCCTCACCCAGCGCAATGGCGTTCAGCGCCCCGCCCCAAATCGGCGCAAGCACGATCAGAGCCAGGCAAAACGGCGCACACAGCGACACCACCCGCCAGTCCGCACCGCCCAGACTGCCCAGCGTCCAGAAGGACAGCGCCCGCAACTGCGCGTCGGTGGAAAGAAAGGTCGCCAGTCCGATCACCGAATTGGCCAGCGCATTGATGGCGACGCCCACCAGCAGCAGTGTGGCCACCGCGGTGTAGCCGCCCACATTGGAGAGCCGCTGGACGATGCCGGTGACCAGGAGTGCGCCGGCAAACGCGGCCAGCGGCAGCAGGCGCAGGTCGCTCAATTGGGGAATGTCGGGAAAGATGCGGTTGGCGAGGACGATGACAAACACCGCGCCCAGCGCGCCGCCGCTGGAAGCGCCGATCAGCGCCGGGTCGGCCAGGGGGTTGCGAAACATGCCCTGCATGAGCACACCGGCCACCGAGAGGGCGCCTCCCACGAGGAAGCCCAGCAGGATGCGCGGCATGCGCAATTGCCAGAACACCTTGTCATAGGCCGCATTGTCGGGCAGGCCCAGCTTCGCCGCCAGACCGTCGCCCACCAGGGCCGCCACCACGTCACCGAGCGGAATCTTGACGGCGCCAATGCACAGTGAAGCCACCACCGTCGCAACCAGGCCGAGCCCGAGCCCGGCCATGATCATTCCGCGTCGGCGGCGGGACGTGCTCACCGCTGTGCGGATTGGGGAGCGGCGTGCAACTGCACACACAGCTCCTTCACGGCCTGACCCAGACGCGGACCGAAGCCCAACAGAAACAGATCGTCCAAGGCCACCACCCGCCCCGCCTTGCCGGCCGGCGTCAGCGCCAGCCCCGGCTGCTTGAGCAGGCCTTCCACACCGCCCGAAGCCTCGAGTCCGCGCGTGGTCACCAAAATCACATCCGGCGCGGCCGCCACGGCGCCTTCGGCGGTGAGCGGCTTGTAATTTTCGTATCCGGTCACCGCATTCTTCCCGCCGGCCAGTTCAATGATGGCGTCGGCCGAAGTGCCCGTTCCGGAAACATTCATCGTGCCCCCGCCCCGCGCATAGATGAACAACACGGACGGCTTGCCCGGGGTGGCGGCGACCAGCGCGGCGGCCTCGGCGAGTTCGGCCCTGACCGTTTCCGCGAGTTTTTCCGCCTCCGCCTTGCGACCCAACGCCTCCCCAATCCGGAGGATGCGCTCGACGGCCGCTTCGGGAGTGTGCTGGTTGCTCAGACGCACCACCTTCACGCCGGCTTTTTCGATCTGGTCGATGACCTCCGGCGGGCCGGCGTCCTCGGTGACATAAACCTGCGTGGGATTCATGGAAAGAATCCCCTCGGCCGAAAGCTGGCGGGCATAACCCACCTTGGGCAGCTTCGTGGCGGCCTCCGGATACACGCTGGAAACATCCACCGCGACCACCTCGTCCTGGCCGCCCAGCGCGAAGATGGTTTCGGTGACGGCGCCGGCGGTGCTGACGATGCGTTCGGCGGCCTGGACGGGAAGGGCCAGGGCAGCCGCAAAAAGGAGCGAATAAAAAGACTTCATAAAAAAGGGACCCGCGAAACGTCGCGAAACCGGACGAAAATTCAAAAACCTTCGCCGATCTCGTGAGTTTCGCGGGTCGTCAAATCAGTTCAGTTCGGCGACAATCTTCCGCCAGGCTTCGTCCTCGGGCTGGCCGGGCTTGCGCCTGCCGAAGAACAACACGAGATTGTTACCCTTGTCGTCGAAGAGCTCGAGCGAGGTGACGATGCCGTCAACCGTGGGCTTCTTCACCACCCAGGCGCTGGCCACCGCCGTGTCGCGGAGGTGCATGTTGAACTCGTCGTCGAGCACGTTCAGCCATTCCTCGCCGAACATCTTGATGTTTTTCACCGGACCCGTGTGGATCTGCAGGCAGCCACGGTTGCCGATGAAGACCATGATCGGCGTGTCGGTGGCCGAGGCGGTCTCCAGCATCTTGCGGGTGGACTTCACGGACACCTTCCGGGCGTAACCTTCCGGAGCCAGACGCAGGGCCTGCTCGCGGCCCACGCGGAACTTGCTCATGATGACAAAAAAGGCGTGCGTGTCCTTCATGTCCAGCCAGGCCTGCTGGAATCCGGCCACGTCGATTTCGGCGTCCGGAATTTCCGGACGGGGCGGCGGCACCGGCTGCACGGCCACGGTCGGACTCTGATCCTCCGAACGGTATTTGTTCAGGATGACTCCGTAGGCGCCGTAATTGCTTTCCTTCTGGAGATAGATCTTGTGCACGGCCTCGCCCGAGGCGTCGAAGATCTGGAAGCTCTGACGCTCACCCTCCGGGGTGATGTCGGTGACGGCAAACCCATGCACCCAGTGGTTCATGAAAAGGCGGAGGTCGATGTCGGGACCGACCACCTGGCCCATGCCATGGAAGAAATCGATCTGGCGGAATTCCCCGTAGCGTTCATGCACGGCGTGTTCGTTACGGGTCAGGCACATCACCCGCCCGAGCATGGGCAGGTCCTTCACAAACTGGGTCCAGTCCCCGGCAAGCCGGGTCACCCGGCCGCCGCAGTCGGTGGCCAGCAGTTCCGCCTCGCTCACGCCCAGTTTGGCGGCTGCATCGCGAATGCGGAGTTTCGGTTGTTCGGCGAGCAGCGCCTGCCAGCGCGCCTTGAGGGATTGTTCTTCGGTTTTCATAGCATGTGACCTGTCGGTAAATGGATTTTCAGGGAATATGGAACCCACTCTCTTGCAATTTTTCCTCCCCGCCTTGCAAGCGGTTATCGCGGGGATCGCTGGCCTTCCGGGGTTTCTCGAATCAGGGGGCCATTTCGTAGTTCGGATCGTCCGCCTCAAGAGCCGAACGGGTCCAGAGGCGCATGTCCTTCAGTTCGTCGACATCACACATCCGGACACTTCCGTCCAAAAAGGCGCAGACCGCCTTTTTGTCGTACCGGAAATCCACATATCCATAGCTCATCGGATCGGAATTTTCACTCCACGAGCTGGCACTGGCCCATTTTTCGCAAATCGGGGAGGAGTTCTCCCGAGTCGGTGGGGACACGTAACTGAAACCGTGTATTCGATTTTTCCCGGTTCCACTTCCGGCAGACGCAAAGGCAAGAATAGATCCCCGCATATTTGCGACGCGCGAAATGCAATCGGCATCGTTGAGAATCGAACCATCCGAACGCACAACCCCGCCGACCCCATAGATATTCATGCCCAAGGCCGGATATGCGGATGTAACGTAGTCGTACATCACGCTACTTCCACCAGCAGCTTTCAGGATCTCCTTTTTGTTCCTGTTGACATAAATCGTTCCCTCGAAGCGGTCACCGAGATAAGGGGCTATGCGATACGGATATCTCTGGGCGGTATGACCGCTCACGAATCCGCCGTTTGGCTTGGGAACCGGGTAGGCGCTTGTCCCAGCACGGTAATCCATGCCGGGCAGATATATGCCATCGTTTTCCTGGGCTGAAAGCTGTAGGGCCGACACGAGCGCACGCGCCGCGTTGACCTCACGAGTCTTTTGCGCCGAACTCATCGCCTTTTGCGCCGCTCCGACACAAAGAACCGCAAGGACTCCCGTGGTACCCAAAACCGCCAGCAGTTCAATCAAGGTAAACCCCCGGCGGGACGACAGGATACCGTGATTTCGACTGAGAAACCTTGAAATAACCTGCATTCTTTAACTCGCAGCTGAAACGCGCCGCCGTCTCTGCATGAGAACGACAGTTCCTCCCAGAGCAATGAGACCGACGATGGACGGTTCCGGCACGGTCTGCGTCAGGCTGAACTCCTGAAAAAAGACATGCTGACTTCCTCCCGTATCCCAGGAAATGGAGAATTCAGTCGATGGGCCGAAAGACTGAAGATTCGTCCAAGTCCAAGTGTATGCGATCATCTCCAACTCGGCTCCAAGAACTGGAACATAAACCATTCCCGCGCTTTGGGAACCAAATGTGCTGCTGACCAACGCCCCGTTTTCTGCGTTCCAATTGAGAGTCAACGAGGATTGCTCATACACAAACGCAGGAAATCCGCCTCCCACGATGAAGGAAAACGTAATTTGGTCCACACCAGCCAGAAGGTTGGTGGCCGACAAGGTCATCACGGGAGAGGTGGAGGTAAAAGTGTAAAGTCCCTCGTAAGCACCGACGTTAACGGAACCCAGACCTCCGCTGGTAAATCCGGTGAGGTCGATGATACCCCCCGTAAAGCCATCAGCGAACAATTGCGTCGGCAGATAATCCCCCCCGTACGTCGCAGGATCCAACCCGCCTCCCGAATAAGTCCAAGTCTCCACCTGCGTCTGAGCCGACGCGCTCAAGGATGCGGACAGGAAAACTACGGCGAAAAGCTTTTTGAGACTGACTCTCATATTCAATAATGTGCCTTGACGTTTCACAAAAAAAGCTCCGAATTCAATGGAAAATTACCGACGGCGTCGCATGGCAAGGAAACCCAGCCCGAGGGAAACCAAGCCGAGAGTCGCGGGCTCGGGAACAACCTGAATGCCGTCAATCGAGACATGCCCGGGCTCTCCCAAACCTGATGCCGGACGGGTAATCGAAATTTCAAACGTCTCCCCGGCCCCGATGTTTAGTCCGGTCCAAGTGAGACGAACCACGCCCATCTCCTGATCGGAAACAAATTCTCCCGTCCCCCCCAATTCCACCTGGGTCGTAGACACTCCATTGAGAGTCACCGTGAAGTAGTCAGCCCAGACCCCCGTCATCTCCGCAGGATTGGTATATTTGAGGTATACCGTGATCGAATCCAGGGCGATCAGCGCCGTTCCATTAATGGAAAAATCGACCGCAGCCGTATTCGGGCCCACGCCGCTGTAATAACGATCGCCACTGCCGGTAATTATGCCGCCTCCGTTCGCCGCGCTCAGCGTGACATTCATGAACGGATTGGTACCCGTGCCAGTCGCGTCTTCGAAGGCGATCCCGGAGAACGTATCCCAAAAAGTGCCAAAATTCGGGTCGGGAATCCCAATGGGGGTGGCGCGGGAAACGCCGGAAACAGCACAAACAGAAAGCGCGAGTACGGCCAGAGTTCTGAATTTCATATGGGCAGGAGAATAACCACAAACGGCAAAACCCAGCTAACGCCCGATTGCGAAAGATTTGCGCTATTTTGCTCCGGATTTGCCCCCCTCCGCAAACCACCACGCGTCGCAAAATGGGCTTTTTGCCCTGAATTTGGAGGGCGGCGGCCTTCCCCTCGCCCCCCGTTCCTTCCGGGAAAACGGCCCAATTCCTCCCAAAAACCGCAATTCACCGTCAATCCATCGCAAGCCGGGGAGCGCGGCACATTGCGGAGTCTGTTATAAGTTTTTCTTATGAAAGACACAAACTCCCTTCCTGAATTGCCGGGAAGCCCCCACGCGGCGAAGGGAGTGTGGAAGGTGGCCGGCCTCCAGTTGGCCGGCTTGCTTTGCACGATCGGGCAGATGGTGGTGATCGGAGCCGTGGTGGACCGGGTGTCGGCCGGTTCGGAATCCGTTTTGCCTTGGCTGGGGGGGTTTTTGGTGCTGGTGGGGGTGCGCGCGGGTCTGACCGGAGCGGCCCGGGTGGCGGGGCATCACGTGGCGGCGGAGGCCAAGGAGGCCACCCGGGTTGGGCTGTTGCGGCAGATGATCCGTCTGGGCCCCCAGCGCGGCGAGGAGGGCACGGGGCGGCTGGTTTTCCAGGCGGTGGAAGGCGTGGAGGCGCTGGATGTGTATTACGGATTGTTTCGTCCGCAGATGATCGTCGGACTGGCCACGCCCCTGCTCATCTGCGCCGTGGTGGCGGCGATGGACTGGATGACCGGGCTGGTTCTCCTGGTGGCGGCTCCGCTTGCGCCCCTCCTGATGGGCATGTTGCAAAAGCGTTTCCGGCAGGTTTCCTCCCGGTATTACGCCCGGGCCGGTCAGCTGAGCGCCCAGTTCCTGGACAGTGTCCAAGGGCTGCCGGTGCTGAAAATGTTCAACCGCGGCCGGGCCCAGGGGCAGGAAATTTTCCGGATCGGGGAAATGCTGCGTCGGGAAACCATGCGACTGCTGGCGGTGAATCAGCTGGCGATTTTTCTCATGGACTGGGGATTTGCCCTGGGGGTGACCACCGTGGCCTTCGTGATGGCGGCGCTGCGCTGGAAGGCCGGGGCGCTGTCCCTCGGGGAGGGCGTGGCGGTGATTCTCCTGAGCGTTGAGGTGATCCGTCAGTTGAACCTGCTGGGCGCGTTTTTCTTCGCCGGAGCGGCGGGGCGGACCATGATCAAGGCCATCCGGGAGTATCTCGGACGGAAACCGGCCGTGAATCCGGGAAACACCATGCCCGGACTTCTGACGTCCTCCCCCGCCCGGCCGCCGTCGATTCGCTTTGAACATGTCACCTTCGCCTACGACCGGGACGGGGTGGTGCTGGACGATGTCCATTTCACGATCGGATCGGGGAAAACCGTCGCCCTCACCGGAGCCAGCGGGGCCGGCAAGAGTTCCCTCGTTCATCTGCTGTTGCGTTTTGCCGATCCGCAGCGGGGACGCATTTTGCTCGATGGACGTCCGCTCACCGAATATCCGCTGTCCTGGCTGCGCTCCCAGATGGCGGTGGTCGCGCAGGACACCTGGCTTTTTCACGGCACGATTGCCGACAACCTCCGGATTGCCCGGCCGCGGGCGACATTGGAGGAAATGGAAACCGCCGCCCGCGCGGCCGGCCTGCAGGATTTCATCGTGTCGCTTCCCCGCGGATACGACACGCCCCTTGGCGAACGCGGCGCCCGCCTCAGCGGCGGTCAGGCACAACGGCTGGCCATTGCGCGCGCCATCCTGAAGGACGCCCCGATTCTCATCCTGGACGAACCCACCTCGCATCTCGACTCCCGCACCGAGGAGACGGTGCTGGCGGAGCTGGACCGTCTGAGCCGGGGCAAAACCGTCCTGCACATCACCCACCGCCTTCACACCATCCGAAATGCCGACCGCCTGGTCGTTCTCCGGGAGGGCGGTTTTCGTCCGAAGGAAACCCCAGTTGCCACCTGATTTCATGAGCTCCTCCGTGGTATTCCGCCGCCTGCTGCATGTTCTCCGTCCCTTCCGGGGCGTACTGGTCCTGTCCACCCTCTGCCGCCTGATCAACCAAGCCCTCGGCATCGCCCTCATCGTGGTGAGCGTATGGGGCCTGACCCGCATCGTGCAGACGGGAGATCTGTCGCTTTGGATTCCCCTCGCCCTGCTGTTGACCGGACTGGGCATGCTGAAGGGACTCTTTCGCTACCTGGAGCAACTCTCGGGTCATTACGTGGCCTTCCGGCTGCTTCATACGCTGCGTCACCGGCTGTATGAAAAACTCGAGGCCTTGGCGCCGTCGGGTCTGGCGGGACAACGCAGTGGGGATTTTGTCGCGCGGGCGGTTTCGGACATCGAGCGGATCGAGGTCTTTTATGCGCACACCATCGCGCCGGTGGCGGTGGCGGTTCTTTTGCCGGCGGCAATTCTCGTTCTCCTCTGGTTTTGCAATGCCCGGATGGCGCTGACCGTGCTGCCTTTTGTTCTCGTGGTGGGAGCGGTCATTCCCCTCCTCACCCAGCAGTTCACACGTCCGGCCGCGCGCGACACACGTCAGCACACCGCCGCGCTGACGGCGGGTTTCACCGATTCCATCCAGGGGGTCCGGGAAATTCTTGTCTTCAACTGGGAACACCATCAGGAGGACGAAATTGTCGCGCTCAACCGGCAGCTGGCGGGCGCGCAGGGACGGTTGGCCGCGGCGGGCGCCTGGCAGAGCGGATTGTCCGATTTCTTCATCGGCGCGGGAATCGCCGCCGCCCTGCTGGCCGGCACGATGGCCGTGCAGGGCGGCGAAATGAGCGGGTGGACCTTTCCTCCCGCCATGGCTCTCGCGCTGTGCATCTTTCTGCCGCTGCTGGGAATCAGCAATCTGATTCCCGACCTCGACCGAGCCCTCGGAAGCGCGGGCCGGATTTTCGAGATCCTCGACAAACCGGAACCGCCGGACGGAGGAACCGAAGGTCTCCCCGCGGCCGGGCCGACCGGCGTGGAACTGCAAAACGTCGTCTTCAGCTACCCCGGAGAAACCGAACCCGTCCTGCGCGGAGTCAGCCTTTCACTGCCTCCCGGAAAAATCACCGCCGTCGTCGGCGAAAGCGGCGCCGGAAAATCCACGCTCGTTTCCCTGCTGCTCGGATTCTGGACTCCGCAGCAAGGCACCATCCGGATCGGCCCCACGGACGCCCGCTTCCTGGCGCGCGAGGCGATGCGGGAGGTCTTTGCCGTCGCGCCCCAGCGGGGTCATCTCTTCAACACCACGCTGCGCGAAAACCTTCTGCTCGCCCGGCCCGCGGCGTCCGCAGAGGACATCGAATCCGCGGCGCGGCTGGCGGGCATCCATGACTTCATTGTCTCGCTGCCGAAGGGATATGACACCCCGGCACAGGAGGCCGGACAGCGATTTTCCGGCGGACAACGTCAGCGCCTCGCCCTGGCGCGTGCGTTTTTGAAGAATGCCCCCGTTTTGATCCTCGACGAGGCCACGGCCGGACTCGATCTGAAAACGGAAGCCGCAATCCTCGACAACCTGCGGCAATGGATTGACGCCGACCCGTCCCGATCCGCTCTGGTCATCACCCACCGCATCCTCGGTGCCAGCAAGGCCGACAGCATTGCCGTGCTGCAATCCGGAAAGATCGTGGAAACCGGCACCCACGAGGAACTCCTGGAACGTCAGGGCACCTACTCCGCATTGTTCCGGGCACAGATCGAGACCGTCTGAACCCGGATCCTATCGGGCCAGCGAGAGACAAATCAGCAGCACAATCACGGGAATCCCCACCCCCAGCATGGCCAGAATCTGCCAGCGACGCACCAGCTTGTCGCGATGAAGGCCGGCATGGTGACCGGAACGGTGATGACGATGACTGCGGCTCATGGGGGGACGTGTACGTCCCACCGTAAACCGGGGCGGAGGAAACCGCAAATGACCCGCTATTTCGTCAGCGAAAGATAAATAAACAACGCAATGATGGAGCCACCCACGACAAGCATGCCGAAAATCTGACAGCGGGTACGAATGATCGTGCTCCGCACCCCTTCGTAGGAGCCCGTATGATTGGAACGTCGGCTAGACATGGAATCGGCAGAACTTTTGCCAATTTTACGCAACGCGCAACAATTTCGCGCGCTTTTTTTCAAAAAAATTCTCCTGTTTCCCCGAGCCCGGAAAGTTTCTTACCTGTTGCTCTGCAGAAAGTTCCGTTTCCCGAAACGTCGGACGCGTACCGTGACAGCGCCTTTCGCGACCCGCCGCCCGCCCCGCGGCAGACCGCGGCCTGCCGGCCATGCAACATTTCTTCCCCGGATGGGAACCGAACCCGCCACCGGTCGGGTCACTCCTCTCAAGCCGGAGCGGATAACGCCTTTCCGGCCCGGGGAAACGGCGACCTCCCCCCAATTGGCGGGTGTGTCACTCCAGCCTCATGGAGGGGTTCCCATCGCCCGCAAACGGCTGCGGAACCACCAGATGTTGTGGCCCGCATGGCAGGCTGTTTCCCGGGGCATTTCCCGGGCGCCGCGAGAGCGGCGACATGTCCTCATTTGGTTGCATGACCACAATATATGGTGGTTCCTTCAGAAAATCATACTGCATATATGGTTTTCATTGACGACCCGCCCAAACTTTTGCAGGTTATCCCTCACCGCTGGACATCGGGCCTCGAGCTGGGAAAAAGAACTCCCGCGGCGCCCTCCGCCAGCCCACACACCAACCACCAACTTTCATTCTGCCATGGCCATTACGACGATTACGCTTGGAGATCGCACCTTCGTCCTTGACCGCGACAAAGCGGAAGCCGCCTTCGCGGCCAAACGCGTGATCAATGGCCGCAACACGATGTTCTTCAACATCCTGCCGCTCAAATACCAGTGGGCCTACGACCTCTACAAGACCATGAAGGCGAACCACTGGGAGCCGGAGGACATCCAGATGCAGCGCGACATCGAGCACTGGCGCGACGTGTCGGGCCGCATCTCCGAGACCGACCGCTGGATCATCAAGATGGCCATCGGTTATTTCTCCGCCGCCGAGGGCATCGTGGGCGACAACATCCAGCACGTCGTGCGGGAACTGGTCACCGCACCCGAGCTCAAGCTGGTGCTCGGCCGCCACGCGCATGAGGAAAACATTCACGCGGACAGCCTCGTCTACATGATCAGCTCGCTCGGCATCAATCCGCACGAGTGCGAGGCGATGTTTGAGGACATCGCGACGATCAAGAAAAAGACCGACTTTGTGGTGAGCAACAGCCGCGCCCTGCGCCGCGACCTGGATCTGACCACCCTCGAAAACAAGCAGGCCCTCGCCAAGAACATCTTCCTTTTCGGCCAGTGCATGGAGGGAACGCAGTTCTACGGCCTCTTCGGCATGGTGCTGGCGCTCTACCGTCAGGCCAAGTTCCCGGGCATCGGCCAGATGTTCAGCTACACCCTGCGGGACGAGAGCAATCACATCGAGGTCTTCCGCAATCTGCTCATGGACCTCATCGACGAGAATCCGGAGATCTGGACCGACGAGTTCCGCGAGGATCTGCGCCAGACCATGCGGGAGGCGGTCAAACTGGAGAAGGAATTCATCGCCGACTGCCTGCCCGTGGCCGCGGTCGGCCTCACCAAGGACGAATTCCTCACCTACATCGATTACATCGGGGACCGCCGCCTCGAGGGCGTGGGCCTGCCCCCGCTCAACGGTCCCATCACCAACCCCCTGCCCTGGCTGGCCGAAATGATGGACCTCCGCAAGGAATCCAATTTCTTCGAGAGCCGCGTCACCGATTACCGTCGCGCCGCCGCCATCAAGGAAGCCTCCGACGACGAACTCTGACCGGAGTTTTAAGACGAACCGGCCCGACTCCCCCTTGAACCCCCAACCTTAAAACTCCCGCCGCCCGCCATGATTCGTAAACTCACCCTGCAAGAAGACCTCCTGCTGAAGCGTGTCGTCACCACTCCGCGCAGCCTCAAGCCGGACTACAAGTGGCGCGAAGTCCTGCCCGCCGAGGAACGCCCCGAAATCAAGATCACCCGGGGATCGGAGGAACACGTCTTCAACCTGGCCGACGTGGCCGATGAAATCGGCAACGCGCTCACCGACCTGCTGCTCTCCCGCGACGAGCAGGAGATTTTCACGGAGGAAAACCGCGGCCTCGTGGCGAACGTCGCCCATTCCGTGGCGGAAAAGCTCGCCGAACAGGTGGCCGACGGCCGCACGCTCCGGCTCTCGGAAAACGACCTTTCGCTCCTCATCGAAAAGGCGCTGATTGAAAACGACGCCCACGACGTGGCCAAGAGCCTCGTTTTCAGCCGTTCGGCCCGCGGCGGCCTCAATGTCAGCGAGTCCCGCGAGTCGGCCACGCCGCTGACCGTCCGCCTCATCCGCCGCAACGGTTCGGTCGTTCCCTGGATTCAGGACAAAATCGAGCTCGCCGTCCGCCGCGCCTTCCTTTCCGAGAAGGAGGATCCCGAGCCGGCCGCCCGCATTGCCCAGGCCATCACCGACCGGGTCCGTCACGGCGACCAGGCCTTTGTGCACATCGAGGACGTGCAGGACATGGTCCAGGAGGAGCTCATGCGGCAGGGCTATTACAAGGTGGCCGCCAGCTACATCCTCTATCGGGCTCATCGCGCGCAGCAGCGCGAGGAAAGCGCGCGGGCCTCGGAGGAACCGCAGCAGGACTCCCTCGTCGTGGTCCGAAAGGCCAACGGACAAAGCGATTTCTGGGACGGCTCCGACCTCAAGCGCCGCATCCAGTTCGCCATGATCGGCCTCGACCTCAACCTCGACGCGGACCACATCGAGCGGGAGCTCCGCCGGTCCATCGGCACGGAAACCACCGAGGACGGACTGCGCGACACCATCGTCCTCAATGCCAAGGCCCTCATCGAGCGCGACGCGGATTTCGCGAAGTTTGCCGGACGCATCCTGCTGTCCTACATCTACGAGGAGGTCCTCGACTGGAACATCCTTCGCGACGGCATCGAGGGACTCAAGTCGGCCCACCAGAAGGCCTTCAAGAGCTACCTGCGTCATGGCGTCTCCATCGAACGCCTCTCGCCCAAGCTCCTCGGCTACCAGCTCGACCGCCTCGCCGAGGCGCTGGATCCGTCCGCGGACCTCGACTTTGACTACCTCGGCATCCAGACGCTGTACGACCGCTATCTCATCGTGGACAAGACGGGCAAAAAGGCCCGCCGCATCGAGACGCCGCAATTTTTCTGGATGCGCGTTTCCATGGGCCTCTTCATCGAGGAACCCAAGGATCGCGAGGACTGGGTCATCCGCCTCTACAATCTCTACAAGGGCCGCCGCTTCTGCTCGAGCACGCCCACCCTCTTCAACTCCGGCACGCTGCACAGCCAGCTTTCCAGCTGCTACCTCTACAAGGTCGACGACTCGATCGAATCCATCATGCAGCGCGGCATCGCGGAAAACGCCTACCTCTCCAAGTGGGCCGGCGGGCTGGGCGGTTCCTGGACCGCCGTCCGCGGCACGGGCAGCTACATCAAGGGAACCAACGGCGAAAGCCAGGGCGTGATCCCCTTTCTCAAGCTCCACAACGACCAGCTCGTCGCCGTCAACCAGGGCGGCAAGCGCCGCGGCTCCGGCTGCGCCTACCTCGAGACGTGGCACAACGACATCGAGGACTTCCTCGAACTGCGCCGCAACACCGGGGACGAACGCCGCCGCACGCACGATCTCAACACCGCGAACTGGATTCCGGATCTCTTCATGAAGCGCATGGAGGCGCGCCAGCACTGGACGCTCTTCCGCGCCAATGAAACCCCGGACCTCCACGAGCTCTACGGCCGCAAGTTCGAGGACCGTTATCTTTACTACGAAAAGCTCGCCGACGAGGGCAAAATCTTCGGCCGCCGGGTGCCCGCCATCGAGATCTGGAAGCAGATGCTCAAGATGCTCCTCGAAACGGGGCATCCGTGGATCACCTTCAAGGATCCCTGCAACCTCCGCTCGCCGCAGGATCATGTCGGCGTCATCCACAGCTCGAACCTCTGCACCGAGATCACGCTGAACACGAGCGAGGACGAAACCGCCGTCTGCAACCTGGGCTCCATCGTCCTCGACACCCACATGCGCGACAATGGCGAGCTCGACCTCGACATGCTGCGCGAGACGATCAACGTCGCCGTGCGCGCGCTCGACAATGTCATCGACATCAACTTCTACCCGACCGAAGCCGCCAAGCGCTCCAACCTCCGGCACCGTCCCATCGGTCTCGGCGTGATGGGCCTGCAGAATGCGCTCTTCAAGCGCGGCCTTTCGTTCGCCAGCCAGGAAGCCGTCGAATTCAACGACGAGTTCATGGAGGCCATCGCCTACTTCGCCTACAGCGCCTCGAGCGACCTCGCGGCGGAACGCGGCGTCTATTCGACCTACCGCGGATCGAAGTGGGATCGCGGACTGCTTCCGCAGGACACCATTGAGATTCTCGAACGCGAGCGCGGCATCAAGATCGACGTCCCGCGCGGAGGGCGCATGGACTGGAATCCGGTGCGCGACAAGATCAAGAAGCAGGGCATGCGCAACAGCAACGTGCTGGCCATCGCCCCCACCGCCACCATTTCCAACATCACGGGCACCACGCCCTGCATCGAACCCAACTTCACGAACCTCTACGTGAAGGAAAACCTCGGCGGCAAATTCGCCATTCTCAGCACCGAAATGGTCCGCGACCTCAAGAAGCTCGGACTGTGGAACGACGAGATGCGCGAGCAGGTCAAATATTTCGACGGCGAGTTGCACTCCATCGAGGGCATCCCGGAGGAGATCAAGAAGAAGCACCTCACCGTGTTCGACATCCCGTATCAGTTCCTGATCGACGCGGCCGCGCGCCGTCAGAAGTGGATCGACCAGTCCCAGTCGCTGAACCTCTTCATCAAGGAACCCGACCTCAAGGTGCTCAGCCACATGTATCGCCGCGCCTGGCACGTCGGGCTCAAGACGACCTACTACCTGCGGTCCACCAGCGCCTCGAAGATCGAAGGCGCCACCAAGAACATCCGCAAGGAGCTGCGCGGCATCGCCGCCGTCATGGGACAGGAACCCAAGCGCGAGTTCACCGCCGAGGAAAAACTGGCCTGCTCGATCGAAGCCATGCGCAATGGCGGCGAATGCGAGGCCTGCCAGTAACCGGTCCTCCCCGCTTCCTGTTGGACATTCCCGTGCGCCCGCGGGGCGACGCCCCTTCATCGCCCTGCGGGCCGGCGCGTCACTCCGCGGGATGGGATCCGGCCTCCACTTGCCCCTCGCGTCATGGCGGGAGGGCTGTTATACGATGAGACTCCATGAAAACCGAATTTCTCCTCGTCACCTCCGCCGACTTCGTGGCGTTTCAGGATCGGGTCAACAAGCTGCTCGCCAAGGGGTACCAGCTCGTCGGGGCGCCGTTCAGTCATGGGGCCTTCGTCTGCCAGGCCATGATCAAGACCACGGAGGAGTATGTTCCGCCGGCGGAATATGCGGCGGCCCCGGAGGGACAATAACCCCGGCGCGTTCCGTTTTCGCGCCGGCAGACCACCGGTCAAAAACCCTGTTCCGGCCTGTATCCAACGGCCGGCGCGGCCCGGTTTTTGCTCTTGACCTGAGGGTTGGGTGTGAGTTCATAGCCCCTCATTTTCATATCGGGAGGAAAACTTTGTGATGAGCGAATCGCTTGAGGCGATTTTCCACCACGTCATTTGGAATTTTTGTTATCTGGGAGTCCTGCTGGGGCTCTCCGCGTATGGCATTCACCGCTACTGCATCATCTACCTGTTCCTGAAAAACCGGAACAAACCGATGCTGCCAAAGGACCGGTTTGCCCGGCTGCCGCGGGTGACGGTCCAACTGCCGGTCTTCAACGAGTATTACGTCATCCGCCGCCTCATCGAGTCCGTGGCGAAGCTGGATTACCCGAAGGAGCTTCTGCAGATCCAGGTGCTGGACGATTCCACGGACGAAACCTCCCAGATTGCGCGGGACGCGGCGGAACGGCTCAAGGCGGCCGGGTTCGACATCGAATACCTGCACCGCACGAACCGCGTGGGTTTCAAGGCGGGCGCGCTCGAGGCCGGCATGGCCGGCGCGAAGGGCGAGTTCATTTTCATTCTGGATGCGGATTTTGTCCCCCAGCCCGACTGCCTGCTGAAGTGCATCCATTATTTCACCGATCCGAAGGTCGGCATGGTCCAGATGCGCTGGGGGCACCTCAACCGCAACTACTCGCTGCTGACCAAGGTGCAGGCGGTTTTCCTCGACGGTCACCTCCTGCTCGAGCAGACGGCGCGCAGCCGCAGCGGCCGTTTTTTCAACTTCAACGGCACGGCCGGCCTGTGGCGCAAATCGTGCATCGTTGATGCGGGCGGCTGGCAGCACGACACCCTCACGGAGGATCTCGATCTCAGCTATCGGGCGCAGCTCAAGGGATGGCGGTTCGTTTTTCTTCCCGACGTGGTGGTGCCCGCCGAGTTGCCCGTCGACATGAACGGTTTCAAGTCCCAGCAGCATCGCTGGACCAAGGGATCCATCCAGACCTGCAAGAAGCTTCTTCCCGCCGTGTGGCGGGCCCGGCTCCCCTTCCTGGTCAAGCTGGAGGCCACCGCCCATCTCACCGCCAACTTCGGCTACCTTCTCCTGGCGCTGCTGTGCGTGCTCATCCTGCCGCACTCGTTCACGGGCCCGCAGGGCGCGAAATACTCGCTGCTGGTCGACCTGCCCATCTTCCTGGCGACCTCGGTTTCCATCTGCACCTTCTACATCGTGGCGCAGCGGCACCTGAATCCGCGCGGCTGGCTCGCGGAGCTCTGGCTCTTTCCGCTCACCCTCGCCCTCGCCACCGGAATGTCGGTGAACAACGCCCGCGGGGTTCTCGAAGCCCTCTTCAACAAGCCGTCCGAATTCGCCCGCACACCGAAATACGGCATCGAGCACACCGTCCGCCCGGCCCGACGCGTCCGCTACATGCCCCTCAAGTCGTTCCTGCCCGTCGTGGAGCTGCTTTTTGCGCTGTATTTCGGTTATTGCGTCTTGCGGAGTGTCGCCGCCGGCCAGTGGATGTCCGTGCCGTTCCTGCTGATCTTCCTGGGCGGTTTTTGTTACGTGGCCACGAAGTCGATTGCCTTCTGGCTGCAGCACTTCGGATCGCTGCTCACCTCGCGCCAGACCGCCGGAACGTGAGGGGTCTTGTTCCGTTGCTGGGTTTGGTGGTGCTCCTCGCCGGGTGCGCGGAGGACACAAAACACCGTCTTCTCATCAGCACGGCCAGCCAGCGCATGATCGTGCTGCGGGACGGACAAAAGATCGCCGAGTATCCGGTCTCGACCTCCAAATTCGGGGTCGGCGACGCCCCCGGGAGCAACAGCACGCCGACAGGGCTGCTGAAGATTCGCAAAAAGATCGGCGGCAACGCGCCCGCCGGCACGGTCTTCAAATCGCGCAAGCCCACCGGGGAAATCCTCCCGGTCGATGCGCCCGGACGCGATCCCATCGTCACCCGCATCCTCTGGCTGGAGGGACTCGAACCGCAAAACCGCAACGCCTTCCACCGCTACATCTACATCCACGGCACGCCCGAGGAACGCACCATCGGCACGCCCGCCAGCTACGGCTGCATCCGCATGCGTTCGCGCGACATCATCGAACTCTACGACACGGTGGGCGTGGGCGCGCGGGTCAAAATCTTCACGGAACCGTTCCGGACCGATCTTGGAAACCCCGTTTCCCGCCAATAAGGCCCCGGACTCCGGGGCGTTTCGGCCGCCGTCCCGGTCTGATGAAAGGGAGGCGGGACCGGAACCGCCCCGCACGCGGAAGGCGGCTTCCGCGGAGCTCTTCCGGCACCCGGCCTTCTCCGCCGCCTTTGCGGGGGGATTTTTGTGGTGCCTGTTTTACCTTCTGATGTCGACGGGCTGGAGCCTCGATGACGAACTCTCCCACTACCTTCGCTCGCGCAGCGTGTGGGAAAATCCGGCGCTGATCTTCGACGCCTGGACCCGCATCGGGCGGAATCTTTTTCATGTGGTGCCGGCCGCGATCGGACTGACCGCGGCGCGCCTCTGGACGCTGGTTTTTGCCGCCCTCGCCGTGTGGCTCACCACCCTGCTTGCGCTGCGCCTCGGCGTCCGACGGGCGTGGCTGGTGCCGCTGGCAATGTGGTTCCAGCCGTGGTTTGTCGAGCTTTCGTGGGGCGTGCTCACGCAAACTCCGTTCCTGCTCGCGCTGCTGGGAGGAATCTGGTTTCTCACCACGGGACGTCCGGCGTGGTCGGGCCTGTGTTTTGGCCTTCTGCCGCTCATCCGTCATGAAGGCATCGCCCTGCTGGGTCTCTGGGCCCTGGCCGTCACCGTCGACCTGCTCCGGCACGGCCGGTGGCTTCCCTGGGTGGGCGCGGGACTGGCGTCGGCGCTCCCCCTCGCCGCCTACAATCTCGCGGCGTGGTGGTGTCTCGGAGAGCTTCCCTTGCGCATCTATTTCGACGCGAAACCGACCGAAATCTACGGCAGCGGTCCGCTCTGGCATTTCCTCGCGGTCAGTCTGGTCCCGGCGGGACCCGCCACCGTGGTCCTGACCGCCGTCGGCCTCCCGCGCGGTCTGCGAAACCGGCGGGCCTGCTGGCCGTTGGTTTTTTATCCCGCCTATTTCGCCCTGCACAGTGTCATTTTCTGGAAGGGATTGTTTGCCTCGGGCGGCTATTATCATTTCCTCATGCCCATGGCGCCGGGCCTTGCCGTGGCGGCGGCCTGGGGCCTGGAAACCCTCCTGGATCGGGGATGGCGCAAAACGGCCGCCGTTCTGGGCACGGGACTCGTTCTCCAGGGGATGGTGCTTCTGCATGTGCTGTCCATGCAGGTCTGGGCCGGAGGATCTCCGCGCCTCGGTCTTGCACCGGAGCCGATCCATCACGCCCTTCGCGAAGCCCTCGACTGGCAGGCGGCCCACCGGCCGAACGCCCGTCCGGTGATCTGCCGTCACGTCTATGCGGCCTTCGTTCGCGACTGGGTGGAAACCGAAGCCCGGCGCGCCCTCGCCGGCGTGACGGCCGCCGGACTGCCGCCCGGCGCCCTCGTCATTTGGGAAAACAAATACTCCGACCTCAGCGGACTGCCTCTCCGGGATTTCCTCGACGCGAAGGCCGGCTGGGTCGAACGGGCGGCCTTCGGCGAGGGGACGGTGCGGATTTTCGAAAAAACCACGGTCCCGCCCCGGGATTAAACACCTCCGGTCAGGCGTCGACCGTCTCGACTGCGGGAGGAGCAAGATCGGCCACCCGCTCCCGGCGTCCAAAGGCGATCTTCTCCGCGTTGGCCTGGGCCTGCGCAATCAGCTCGGGAGAAAGCCCCGCCGCCGGCGCGGCGTGGCGGAGCTCATAATCAAGATCGATGCCGCTGATGCCCGGGTCATCCGTGTTGATCGTCGCCAGCAGACCCATCTCGAGAAAGCGCTTGAGCGGATGGCTCGCATAATCCGGCACGGTGCTGGTTTGCAGATTGCTGGTCAGGCAGCATTCGAGACCGATGCGTCGCTCGAGCAGGAAGTCCAGCAGCTTGGGGTCGTCAATCGAACGAATGCCATGACCGATCCGTTCGGCGCCCAGCAGGCGTACGGCGTCCCACACACTTTCCGCCCCGGCCGCCTCGCCCGCATGAATGGTCACATGCAGTCCGGCATCCCGCACCCTGGCAAAATGCCTCTTGAAAAGCGGTGCCGGAAACCCCGCCTCGTCCCCGGCCAGATCAATGGCCACCAGATCGTCCCGCCGGGCCAGCAACGCCTCGAGTTCCTTCCAGCAAATGTCCTCGCCGTAGGTGCGGCTCAGAATTCCGATCAGCTCCGTCCGCACCCCGAAAGCCGCGCGGCCTTCGTCGACGCCCTGAATGACCGCCTCCACCACGCCCTGCGGGTCGAGTCCGTGCGGCATGGCCATGAACCAGGGACTGAAACGCAGTTCGACATAGCCGAGTCCCTCCCGGTGCGCATCCTCGACGTTTTCATAAGCAATGCGCCGGCAGGCTTCGAGATCGCCCAGGACGCCGACCGACCAGCGGAATTTTTCGAGAAACGCCACCAGTCCGGGCGTCGGCGTGGTGACCTGTACATGCGGCCGCAATTCCTCCTCATCGAAGGACGGCAGCGGGATGCCGTGTTTGCGTCCAAGGTCCACAATCGTGGACAGACGGATGTTGCCGTCCAGGTGCCGATGAAGATCCGTTTTTCTCATCACGAGACTCTGTCAGGAATTTCCAGGTCGAGCCAAGCCACTTCCTTCGGGGTGAGGGAAAAACCGGCTCCGGGGAGCGACGTGCGGGTTTCGGCTATGGTGCGCGGACCGAAGAGCGCAAACGTCGGATTCGGCTGGGAAAGCACATAGGCCAGCGCCACGTTGATCGGACTCACGCCCTTTTCGGCGGCCAACTGCACGGCCCGGCGGCGGCGCTCCCGGTTTTCCCCGCTGTCCCAGCACCGCACGATCTCGGGATCGTCCGCCGGACGGTCCGGCACAAAATACCCGCGCGCCTGACTCGACCAGGCAAACAGGGCCATGCCGGATTCCCGCAGAAAGGCGGTCCACTCCGGTCCCTTCGCGCTCACGCATCCCTCCCAGACGGGCGCCATCATTCGGGCCAAGCTGAGGTTGTTGCTGACCACGCGGAACGGTTCGCGTCCCGCCCGCGCCGCATAGTCGTTGGCCGCGCGAAGCCGCCCGAGGCTCCAGTTCGAACCGCCATAGGCGCGGATTTTTCCCTCCCGCCGCAGTTCATCGAGCACGTCCACAAATTCCCCCACCGGCACCTGCGGGTTGTCGCGATGCAGAAGGTAAATATCGGCGTAATCGGTCTGCAACCGCTCGAGGCTTTTCACGAACTGCCGGCGCAGGTTCTCCGGATCGCAGAACGGAGTGTGCGCACCCTTGACGATCAGAACCGCCTCCTCGCGCGTTCCGCGGCGCGCGAACCAATGGCCGAGCAATTCCTCCATCAGTCCGCCCCCATAAATGTGCGCCGTGTCGAAGGCATTCCCGCCCCGCTCGAAAAAATCATCCGCCATCGCCGCCAGATGCGGGAAGGTGCCCTGATTGTCGATTCCCAGGATCAGCCGCGACACCGGCTTGGACAGATATGGCAGAGTCTGGCGCGGAATTTCGGCATAGCGTCCGGGCCGCAGCGGGCGGCGCGAAACGGGCAGGGCCTGTTCCGGCGCGGTGGGACTTTCCGAGAGATAGGAAAGCTTCACGGAGCGCCGCCACTCATCGAGCGCGCGCATGTTGCCGAGGGTGTCGTCCCAACCGATCGCCGGACTCTCCAATGCGGGCAACGCCCGGGCCACGGTGTCGGCTTCCAACGCGTATTTGTAGGGATTCGGGTCCGTCTCGACCTCCGTGATCCGGTCGCCCCGGTACTGATGGATGCGGATCGGACCGGGAGGATTCCAGAAGGCGGGTACGCTGATCATCCCCTCCTCGCCGAAAATCTCCAGGTCATGCGCCTGACGCAGCCCCACACCGCAGGAAATCTCCGCCAAAATGTCTCCCGGAAATTTCATCGTAGCCACCGCCACGCGGTCCACGCCGGTTTCGTAAAAGACGGCCGATCCGTTCATCTGCACGGGATCCTGAAACGGTTTTCCCACCGCCGCCCCGGCAACCAGCCGGGCCACGGACGTGGTGTAACATCCCACATCAAGAATCCCGCCGCCCCCCAGTTCGTTGCTGAACAAACGGCCCGCCGGATGGAATTCGCTATGGAAACTGAAGGCGGCCCGGATGAGCCGCACTCGCCCGATGATCCCCCCGCGCACCAACCCGGCAATGCGGGCGGTTCGCGGATGACAGCGATACATGAAGGCCTCCATGAGAAACACCCCGTGGCGCCGGGCCGCCTCCACCACGACCATGGCTTCGGCATGATTGAGGGTCAGAGGTTTCTCACAAAGGATGTGCTTGCCGGCTTCAGCCGCGGCAATCGCCCACTCGGCATGCTGCGGGTGCGGGGTGGAAATGTAAACCGCCTGGACGTCCGGATCGGCCAGCAAAGCCTCGTAGGAGGCGTGGGCGCGAACCCCGGGGAATTTTTCCGCGAAGGCGGCCGCCTTTTCGGCTGAACGACTGCCCACGGCCACCAACCGTCCCGTGGCGGAATGCGGAAGTTCGGAGGCAAATTTTCGGGCGATGGCTCCCGTTCCCAGGATGCCCCAATGCAAGGAGGAGATCATTCCGCGAGAAAACCACGGGCCGTCCTTTCGGCAATCCTTTTCCCGGGTAAACCCGCCGGCCGGAAGTCTCCCGCCCGACGGAAAATCGCACAGCGCGTCACCCCGTGCTATTTTCCTGCCGCGATGGCAAAAACCGCTCTCCTCCTCGACGACCTGCTCATCCACCACCGCACGGCCCCCGGCCACCCGGAGTGTCCCGAACGCCTGGCGGCGGTCCGCGCCGCTTTGGATCCTCTCAACGCCCCGCTCGTTCTTTCCTCCCGCCGCGCCACGGTGGAGGATGTCGCCCTTTGCCACGATCCGCGGTACATCGAAACGACCCTCCGTACGATCCGTGAAGGCGCCACCGAACTCGCCGGCGGAGATGTCAGCGTCGGTCGCGAATCCGGCGACGTCGCCCTCCACGCCGTCGGCGGCGTCCTTGATGCCGTCAATGCCGTCCTGCGCGGCGACGCCGACAACGCCTTCTGTGCCGTGCGTCCGCCCGGTCACCACGCCCGGCCCGCCGCCGCCATGGGCTTTTGTCTCTTCAACAATGTCGCCATCGCCGCCCACCACGCGCAAAAACGGCACGGCGTCGGTCGGGTCGCCATCGTGGATTGGGACGTGCATCACGGCAACGGCACCCAGGAGATCTTTTACTCCGACGGCTCCGTGCTCTTTTTCTCCACCCACCAGTCCCCCTGGTATCCCGGCACCGGCGACCCCTCGGAAACCGGGGAGGGCCGGGGCGCCGGGAAAATCTTCAACCGCCCCTTCCCCTCCGGGGCCGGACGGACGGAAATCCTCGCCGCCTTCCGCGAAACCCTTCTTCCGGCCCTGGACAAATTCCAACCCGAACTCCTCCTCGTTTCCGCCGGATTCGACTCCCGGGAAGGCGACCCGCTCGGACGTTTCCGCCTCACGGACGCCGATTTTGCCGAGCTCACCCGTCTCCTCCGGGACGCCGCCGAACGCCATTGCCAGGGCCGCCTGATTTCCGTCCTGGAAGGCGGCTACAACCTCCGGGGCCTCGGCCCCGCCGTGAGCGCCCACGTGAAGGAGCTTCTTGCCTGACCCCAACCGCCCCCTCCCCGAGAGTCACGGTCCAAGAAATGCCTCCGTCCAACCGGTGTTTCTGCTTGCCTTGCAACGAATTTTTCGACTTTATTGACTCACATGAAAGCTGCCGCGTTCCTCCTTGTTGCCGTCGCCATCGCGACGTCAGCATTCGCCGACATCCAACAGCCGCCGGGTTCCGACTTCGGTCCCACTCGAAAACTCGGCCGCGGAATCAGTAATGTTGCCTTCGGGTACATCGAACTCCTCGATTCCATGGCCATGGTGAATTTCGACGAAGGCAACTCCGCCGCCTTTGGCTACGGCCTCGTCCGTGGCATCGGCCGTTCCTTTGCCCGCCTCGGCTACGGGGTCTACGACATCGTCACCTTCCCCTGCCCGACCGTCCGCGGTTCCTATCGCCCGCCCTATCGCAGCGACATCCCGTGGATCAACTCCGGCTACACCGAATTTCCGCCTGAGCTCGGGTTCGAAACCCGCTACAACTACGTCCGCGACTACCAGCGGAACCCCTGGTAAAAGGCGGTCCTCATTCGAAAAAAGGCGTCCGGATCGGGCGCCTTTTTTTGTGCCCGAAAAGCCCGACCTCCGATCCCGGACTCCGTTCCCCCCGCAGGGGACCGCCCTCAAGCCGGCCCCATCCGGCGTCAATTCAGGACAATCACCGCGGCACCGCACGCCATCGTCACGGTTCGGGTGGAATCCCGGAACCCTCGGCACTGTCCGAGGCGTGCACTCCGGCCACAAAACCACATTTCCTCAGCCGGGCCACCACCTCCTCCGGATCGACCCCGGGAAGCGGCGTCAGCCGAACCTCGGCCCCGCCGATGACATCATAAATCGCCTCCTTCGCCCCCAGCGCCCCCACGGTGGTCAATGCCCGAAGCTCGGACACCGCCGCCATCGTCCTCGTGCCAATGCGCCATCCGGTAATGCAAACCATTGCGGATCTGTGAATGTCAGTTCCCTCCATGACCCATCCTCTCCAATCTGCCACACAACCGATTGCAAATCCATCCGAAATTGCCGTCCCCTTTCCGGCTTCCCCAGGCTCCGCCTAAGTTTCGGACGCCAACAGACGGGACGTCGATGGTTCCCTCACCGCCTTCACCCGGCGGATCAGCCAGATGCTCAACAGGCTCATCGCCACTGCGATCACGCCCAAAGCGCCCACGTGCAGCAAACTGTCCCCGGATCGAACCACCACCCGTCCGGCCAGAATGGCCGCAAGGCCGGAACACAGGTCCCTCGTGCAGGCCACAAGGCTCATGAAGCCCCCGCGCCGAACCGCAGGCACCGCCGAAGTCAACACCGCCTGCGCCGGGACATAACGCCCGCTGGCAAAAATGAAAAACAACCCCGTCAGCGCGAGACTCCCCCACGACGGCAGCGGTCCCACGTGGGTGAGCACAAAAATCACGCAGGCCGCCAACACCACCAGAAAAGTGAAAACCCGCGTCCGGCCATGACGGTCGCTCAGCCGCCCCACCCACGGCGCCGTGAAAATGGTCAGCGCACCCCCGATCATGTACACCAGCGCCAGAAGCGACTCCGGCAGCTTGAGATTGAAGACCAGATGCGGGGACAGGAACGGAATGATGGTGAAGTGTCCAAAGACCAGCGCCACCATCAGCACAAGCCCCCGCCAGGCGTTCCGATCGCCCAGCAGTTTCACGAAATTGCGCCACGGGGCCGGAGCGCCCGCCCCGAGATGCCCCCGCACCGGCGGCAGGGAAAAGAAAAGCAGTCCTCCCACGACCACCGCCAAGCCGGCCAGCAGGAAAAAGGGCGTTTCCCAACGGAACTGCTGGGCAAGAAAAAGCCCAAAGGGAACCCCCAGGGCCGCCGCCGCGGAAAACGACGTCATTACAATCCCCATTGCCGCCCCGCGCCGCTCGGATGGCACCAGATCTCCCACAATGGCCAGAATCGTGGCATTGGCCACACCGCCAAACGCCCCGCAAACCGCCCGCGCCACCAACAGCTCCCCCGCACGCTCCGCCAAGGCGCACCCCAGCGTTCCCACTATAAACCCCGCATAACACGTCAGCAGGACCGTCCGACGATCAAAACGGTCAATGAAGGGCGCCACCAATAATCCCACCACCCCGGCCACAATCGTATAGGAGGCAATGAGCGCGCTGAATTCCGCCGCCGAAATCCCCAGCTCCCGCATCA
>CALCJD010000018.1 GCA_937960895.1 uncultured Spartobacteria bacterium
GAATGGGCGGCTTGGGGAAGCATTCTTCTTAAACCGCGACCGCTTCCTTCTGTTTGGCGCGGTGCTTGTCCACGAAGTACTTCATGGTGTGGAACAGCACGGAGTCGAGATCGTGCTCCGACTTCCAGCCGAGGAGGGTGCGGGCCTTGTCCACGTTCGGGATGCGGCGGTCGCAATCCTCGTAGCCCTTGCCGTAGAATTCCTCGCTCGAGACGTTGATGATCTCGGGCGTGGGATCGCCGGGCTTGCGGAAGTGCTTGTCGAAAATCTCGATCATCTTGTGGGCGAGCTGCTTGATCGTGACCTCGTTTTCGGGCGTTCCGATGTTGAAGATCTGACGGTCGCAGCAGCCGTTCGGGTTGTCGATGATCCGGACAATGCAATCCACGGCGTCGTCGATGTAGGTGTAGGCGCGGAAGTTCACGCCGCCGTCGACGAGCTTGATCGGGGTGCCGTAGAGCAGCGCGTTCATGAAGTGGCTGAAGACGCGCGGATTGCCGGTCTGCTCGCTCGGGAGGTAGTCGATGCGGGGCCCGATGAAGTTGAACGGACGGATGATCGAGTAGTTGAGACCGTACTCGATGCCGTACGCGTGCAGAACGCGTTCGAGAAGCTGCTTGGCGCAGGCGTAGATCCAGCGGTGGTTTTTCACCGGTCCCATGATCAGCGGGGTTTCATCCTCGATGAAGGGCTGCGGATGCTCCGCCGAGCTCAGGCCGTTGGCCTTGGCCGCCGTGATCCCGTAGACTTCGCAGGTCGAGAACTGCAGAAGCCGCTTTTTGTGCTTCACGCAGAAGTCGGCGATCTTGAGATTCTCGATGAAGTTGAGCCGGAACACATCCACCGGATTGCTGACATAGAGACTCGGATTGGCGCGGGCCACGAGGTCAACGATCAGGTCGTGCTCCTTGGTCAACTCCTCGAGTTTTTCGTCGCCTTTGCGAATGTCGAACTCGATGTAGTTCAGCTCGCCGCTCTTGACGGTATCATCGAGTTTCTCGCGATCGATATCGAGCGCGGTGATTTCGTGCCGTCCGTCGCGGACGAGGCGTTCGGTCAGATTTGCGCCGATGAATCCACCGGCACCTAAGAGAAGAATCTTCATGAAGGATATGTTGCTACGGTCCCGAACGATTTGCCGTCAATGAATTTCAAGCAAACGCCCCGGGATGTTGGATGAGGAGTCTGCGGTAGTGTCCGCGAAGATGTCGAGCCATCATTTTGAGGACGTTGATGCCATACGGAATGGGTTTGAGGCTGGAAACCTCGTCGTCATACCGGGTGGGAATGGGCAGTTGGGCGCATTTCATGCCCAGCAGATGGGCCATGACAATCATCTCCGCGTCGAAATTGTAGTTGTTCTGGAGCCTTTCGAAGGGAACCCGCTCCAGGAGGCGGCGGGAGTAGAGCATGTAGCCGCTGTGGAATTCCGCCATGTTGGTCCCGAAAACGACGTTTTCCATGGCGGTGAGCACGCGGTTGGGAATGTAGCGCACGAGCGGCATGCCGCCCTCCCGGGCGCCGCCGGCGATCATGCGGGAGCCCTGAACGATGTGGTAGCGGCCGTCGAGGATGGGCTGCATGAGTTCGAGAACCTTTTCCGGGGCGTACTGGCCGTCGGAGTGCACGATGGCAAACGCCTCCGCCCCCAGTTCCAGGCCGCGCTTGAGTCCGGTCTTCTGGGCGCCCCCGTAGCCCTGGTTGACCTCGTGGTGCACCACATCCAGACCGGGCCATTCGGTTTTCAGGGCCTCGGCCACTTCACCCGTGTTGTCGGGGCTTTGGTCGTTCACAATGATGGCCACGCCATTGTCCCAAAAGGCCTCGGGAATGCGCGGCAGCACCTTGGGGAGGGTCGCGGCGGCTTTGTAGGATGGAATGACAATGGCTTTTTTCATGGAGATGAGCCGTATGAAAGGGAGGTTGTCTCCCCGCGGTCAAGGAAACGATGCGGGCGGCCCGGCTGCCCCTCTCCCGGAAGGGTCAGTTTGGGATTTTCCCGCTCCCAAAAATCCGGCAAACTGGGTTCTGGTGAGCACTGAGACGAAAGTACGTCGCAAACCCCCGCGGGGCGGCCATCGGGCGGCCATGCGGAGGGACACCCTGCTGGACCGGATCAAGCTGGCCGCCATCATCCTGATCGGCGTGCCGGTGGTGGCGTATCTGATCTATTTGAATCTGACGCGCTGACGGCCGGACGGCGAGCGCTCCCTCAGGCCAAACCGGCAACCGGTTGAATGATCAATTTTTGTCGTCGGATTTTTCGGACGGGGGCAGGGGGAGTCTGTCGGCCTGGGAGGTCGGCAGGGGGGTGCGTCGGAAGGCGTCCCAGCGGGGCAGGAGGTGGTTGAAGAGTTTTTTGGTTTCCTGGATCGGGCGTTCCTCGATGAAATAGGCGATGGCGGCGCGTCCGAGGGCATAGGTGCCGGCGCCGGCGACCATGCCGGAGACGGCATTGCCCCAGAAGGGCACGATGCGAATGATGGCGCGGGCGCCTTCCCGGAAGAGGAGGCCGGCCCCGATGTTGAGGCCGAGGGCGCCGAGAAATTCGGCGGCCAGCCGCGCACTGACCGGCTTGCCGGTGGTGTAGATGACGAGGCTGACCATCAGAGACTGCAACGCGGTGAGGATGGGCATGTCCGCCAGCGGAATGGGCTGGAGGCCGATGACCCCGCAGACGGCGGTGAAGGAGGTCAGGAGCGAGCCGGCGATTTGCGCCTGGGCGCCGCGGGCTCCGGTCATGCGGGCAAATTCGAGCCGGGCGGGGTTCGGCAGCAGTGGGCAAATCAGCTCCGCGACCCGGTCGCCGGCGTCCGGGGAGCCAATGACCGTGCGCCGCAGGGAAAACTCGCGGCGGGCATTCATCCGGGCGGCGAGGCGGGCGGGGGCGGAATCGCCGCCAAAGGCCACGCCGGCCAATGGCAGATTGTTCGGGCAGTCGCCCAGACGGGCGGCGGCGGATTCGAAGTCGGCGGGCTCGGAGGACGGTTCCTGCACCAGAATGGCGGCGTCGGGAGCCAGGAAGGCGCAGGCGGTGGTGACGACGCCTTCCGGGGTGTCGCGGCGGGCGTCGAGGATCTGGACGGCCCCGCGTCCGGGCACCCGGTAGGTCCGCCAGCCGTTCACACTGTCCCCAGTCACCACGCGGATTCCCGCGATGGCATGCAGAAGTTCCGGCACGCTGCGCCCGGTGGAGCCGAGCAGCACGAGCCGGGCCGGACGTTGCTCCAGGAAGAGTTCGCGAATGGGGACCAGTTCCCGCAGAATGGGTTTTTGCAGGCCTCCCGGAAGTTTCTCCACGAGCCGCGTGAAGCGGTCGTAGAGCGTCAGCAGCGTCTCACGGTTCAAAGTGTTTCAGGTCCTCCAGAACCAGTCCGGCGTGCTCGTCGGGTTTGACCTTGCGGAAGACGGACTTGATGCGGCCGTCCGGGTCGATGACGAACGTGCTGCGTTCCGTGCCCATGAAGGTTTTTCCGTACATCTTTTTTTCCACCCACACGCCGTAGGCCTCGACCATGCGGTGGCTTTCGTCACTGAGCAGGGGAAAGGGAAGTTCGTATTTGCGGATGAAGGCGCGGTGACTTTCCGGGGAATCCACGCTCACTCCAAAGACCACGGCGCCCTTGCGGATGAGGTCGTGGTAGCGGTCGCGCAGCGCGCAGGCCTGGGTGGTGCAGCCGGGCGTGTCGTCCTTCGGATAAAAATACAGCACCACCGTCTTGCCGGAGAAATCGGAGAGACGGACGGTGGAACCGTCACCGTATTCCCCTCCCACGGCCACGGCGGTAAAATCGGGGGCCAGGTCACCAGGTGCGAGCAGAACGGACATGCGGGGACAATTCCCCGCGTTCTCCGCATTTGCAAGTCGCCAGTGGAAGGGGGCGAAGCCCCAACCGCGCACCGGCGGGGCCCGGTGGTCTACTCGCCGAGCCGTTTTCCGGTTTTCAGATAATTCACCGCGTAGTCCCGCACGGCGTCCTCGAGGCTGGTGGTCGGGGCGAGGTAGCCGGTCGAACGCAGCTTCGAAATGTCGGCGCAGGTGTAGTATTGATACTGGTTCCGGATGTTTTCGGGCATGTCGATGAACTCGATCTGCGGAGGCTGTTCGAGCGCGGAGAAGAGGGCGTTGGCGAGGTCCACCCAGGTGCGGGCCACCCCGGCCCCGACATTGTAGAGGCCCCCGGCGGTTTCGGTTTCCGCCAGGTGGATGGTCATGGCCACGGCATCCTTCACATAAACAAAATCGCGCTTCTGGCCGCCGTCGGGATATTCGGGTTTGTAGCTTTTGAAGAGCCGGATCCTCCCGGTGGAGACGATCTGTTCGTAGGCCTTGCAGACGAGGCTGCGCATGTCGCCCTTGTGATATTCATTCGGGCCGAACACATTGAAATATTTGAGTCCGACGATCTCGGAGAGGATGTCCTCCTTCTGCGCGTAGAGGTCGAAGAGGTGTTTGGAATAGCCGTAGAGGTTGAGCGGACGGTAGGCGCGCAGGTTGTCGTTTTTGTCGTCCATGCCCGCGCTGCCGTCGCCGTACGTCGCCGCGGAGGAGGCGTAGACAAAACGGGTGCCGGCGGCGAGGGCCCAGCGGCAGAGCGTCTTCGTGTAGGCGAAATTGTTTTCCATCACCCAGGCGGCGTCCGTGACCGTGGTGGAGGAACAGGCGCCGAGGTGGAAGCAGGCGGCGAATTTGCCGTGGTAGTCCGGATCGCGCGCCAGGTTTTCGAGAAGTTGGTCGGCGGGAACGTAGTCGGCGAAGTCCAACGGCGCGAGGTTGCGCCATTTTTCGTCGCTGCCGAGGAAATCGGTCGTGACGATTTCCGTGATGCCGCGCTGGTTGAGGGCGTGCACGAGGGCGCTGCCGATGAAACCGGCGGCGCCGGTCACCAGCACGCGGGCTTTCGGGTGAAGAAGGGATTCCTGTTTCTTGAGAGGTTTGGGCATGGATGAGAGACGGAAGGGAAACCGGCCTTATTTGGTGGGCCAGCCGAGATCTTCGAAGGTTTCGTTGTAGAGCGAAATCTGGTTTGGGAAGAAGGTTTTTGCCCCGGCGAGATATTCGGAGGCCTTCGCACGGTTCTTTTCCTTCTGCTCGATGGCGGCGCGGGCGTAATACCAGGCGGGGGTTTCACCGGGGAATTTCATGCGTTTCGCCAGCTTGCGCGCCTCCTCCACCTGGTCGGTCATGAGCAGGCTGAGGACGACCTTGAACTGCAGCAGTTCGTTGCCGGGGGCCTGCTGGAGCATTTCGGTGAAAAAGCTGAGCGCCTGCGGGTATTGTTTTTGCAGGAAGAGAATCTCACCGAGATTGAAACGGGCGGGGAAGAAGTCCGATTTTTCGGAAAGCGCCTTTTCGAAGTAAGCCCGGGCGGCCGTGAAATCCTTCTCCTTGGTGTAGGCCGCGCCGATGAGATTGAGAATGAAGGGATCGTTGGGAGCCTCCTTTTCGGCTTCCTTCAGTTTCGTCAGGGCGGCGGCGTAATCCTTTTTCTCGAAATCCTGCAGGGCTTTGTCGATCAGGGACAGCTCGGATTTTTCCTCATTTTTCGTGCAGGAGGGCAGGGCAAGGGCGGCCACGGCGGCCAGGCACAGGAGGAGCAACCGGTTTTTCACCGGGGAAAGATGCCGTGAACTGCACCCGGGCGGCAACTGCAAATCACTCTTGTCCGCCCGCGACACGGTGGCTAGCGTCTGCCCGGTGACCATGCATCGGGGCTCACTGGCTCTCCTTTTACACGCCCATCTCCCTTTTGTCCGCCATCCCGAGCACGAGGAGTTTCACGAGGAGGACTGGCTTTTCGAGGCGGTCGTCGAAACCTACATCCCGCTGCTGCGCATCTTCCGCCGGCTGGTGGAGGACCGGATGCCGGTGCGGGTGACCATAACCCTGACGCCGACCCTCTGTTCCATGCTGCGCGATCCGCTGCTGCAGGCGCGCACCGAGCGGTATCTGGACCGTGGCGTGCATCTGTCGCGTCTGGAAATCGAGCGTACCGCCGGCGATGCGCACCTGAACGGGCTGGCCCGGTTTTATCACGAACGCTTCCGCGCGGCGCGCGAGTTTTACCTGCACACCATCCGGCGGGACGTGGTGGGGGCCTTTGCCGAACTGCAGCGGGACGGCATCATCGAAATCATCACCTGCGCGGCGACGCATGGGTTTCTGCCCCTGATGGAGCGTTATCCGGAGGCGATGCGGGCGCAGATTTTTCTCGGACGCGATTACCACCGGGAATGTTTCGGCCGCGATCCGGCCGGTATCTGGCTGCCGGAATGCGGCTACGTTCCGTCGGTGGGTCCGATCCTGCAGGAGGCCGACATCCGCTGGTTTGTGGTCGACGCCCACGGACTGATGTTCGGCGAGCCGCGTCCGCGCTTTGCCATTTTCTCCCCGTATTACACCCCGGCCGGCCCGGCCGTCTTCGCCCGCGACCGTGATTCCAGCCGCCAGGTCTGGAGCGCGCGGGAGGGATACCCCGGCGATCCGGCATACCGGGATTTTTATCGGGACATCGGCATGGAACTGCCGGCGGAATATCTGGCGCAGGTGTTTCCCGAGGTGGGACACCGCCGCTACACGGGAATCAAATACCACCGGATCACAGGCTCGGAGCACAAGGAGTATTACCGCCGGGACTGGGCGGCGGGAGCGGTGGAGGCCCATGCCACGCATTTTGTGCGGAGCCGGATCCAGCAGATCGAACAGCTTGGCGGCACGCTCCCCGTGGAGCCGATTCTGGTCAGTCCGTTTGACGCCGAACTTTTCGGTCACTGGTGGTTCGAAGGCCCCGAATTCCTCGATCTCGTGTTGCGCAAGGCGGCCTGCGACCAGCAGGTTTTCCGCCTGACCACGCCGACGGCCTATCTGGCCCGGCATCCCACCCTGCAGGTGGTCGAACCGGCGCCCTCGAGCTGGGGCAACAAGGGGTATTCGGAGGTGTGGCTCGACCGGTGCAATTCGTGGATCTACCCCCATCTTCACGCGGCGGCGGCCCGCATGACCGAAATGGCGCGCAAGCACCGGCGGACGCGCTCCGCGTTCCTCAACCGCGTCCTGGCCCAGATGGCGAGGGAGCTTCTGCTGGCCCAGTCGAGCGACTGGGCGTTTCTCATGAAAACGGGAACGGCCCGGGAATACGCCGAACGGCGCACGAAGGATCACATCCTGCGTTTCACCCGGCTTTATGAGGGTCTGCGGGACGGGGCGAAAAAGGAAACCCTGCTTCCGCTTCTTGCGGCCTGCGAAGAGCGCGATAATCTGTTCCCCGATTTGAACTGGCACTATTACGCTTGAGAAGGACTTTCACCGTTTTCTGTCTGTTCGCTCTGCTGACGGGAGTTCTTCTCGCCGGGGACCAGAGTTTCGCCTTCGCCCTGCCGGAAAGGGAGGGACGCATTTCGCTCGGGGTGTACGATTCCTCCGGCCGGCTGGTGCGCACCCTCTGTGCCGGCGCGACGGAGGGGGATTTTCAGATCGGACTGAACGGGCTCATTGCGACGTGGGATGGAAAGAACGATGCGGGACGGCCCCTGCCGGCCGGTTCCTACCGGGTCCGGGGTTGGGTGGTTCCCGATGCGGTTGAAGTCGAGGGCGAAGCCTATCATTTCAACGACTGGGTCACGGACGACGCCACGCCCGCGCTCACCGGCATCGGGGCGGTGGTTCCCACCGGGGACGAAACGTTTGTGCTTTTTGGCGTCCGTCCGACCCGCAACAGGGAGGAACCCGGGGAATCCGCGCTGCTGGGCTATGCCGAGGAGACCGGTCTGGTGGAACTCGCCCGGCTGCCCTACAAGGCGCGTTTTCTGGCCGGGACTCCGGCCCGGGTGGCGGTCGATGACCGTCGGGAAAATAGGCTCCTGTCGATTCCGCTTGGGGCGCCCGACTCCCCGTTGGTCGCAGACGGACCGTCCGGCGGATGGGTCGCGGGGGCGCTCCGGGGGGACCGGCTGTATTTGCTGCCGGCCGATGGGGAGCGTGTGCTGGAGGTGTGGGGAACGGATCTTTCCGGTCCGCCGGTCCGGGAACCCGCTCCCGACAACACCAAGTCCCTTCAGGCGAATGAGGACGCCCTGCTGGCTTGGGACGGAAAGTCGCTCTGGTTTCGCCGGAACGACCGCTTTGAGAAGATTCCGGTGACCGAGTTTCCGGACGGCGCGCATTTTTCGGCCGGACCGAACGACACCTTCTGGACCGCAGGCTTCGTGGGCGACGACATGGTGGCCCGTCAGTATGATTTTGCCGGGGAGCTCCTTCGCGAAATGAGGGTTCCGAAGGAATTTGCCGGCGAGGTAAGGATTTTTGCCAGCGGGGACTCCCCGCTCTTTTACCTTCTCCTGCGCTCCGCCAATGCCAGTCGTCAGACCCTCCGCGGATACCGTCCGGTCCCGTCGACGGAGGTCCGGGAGGAAGAGGGCGTGGCGCGGGTGGATTGGGAGATCTTCATCGACAAGACCATCGAAAACAGCCGGCGCTTCGGCCTCCGCAACGGCCGGTTGGTGCCCGATGCCGGGACGGATGCCCAGAATTTCCAGTCGAAAATCGCGCTCGACCCGGACCCGCTCACCGGAAAAAAGGGGGGCGTGACCGTGACGGTGGCAAGGCGGGACGGCGATCTCTGGCTGGCCACGAAGGACGGCCTGCCGCTGAAAAAACTCGTCGACAATTCCACCGGCGATCGTTTTGTGATGGAGCAAGGGAAAACGGAGGGATCCGTCCGTCTGTTTGCCGGCAACGGCGTGGTTGTCGCGGAATATCTCATTTCGGGACTCAACACCCTGGCTGCCATCGACGCCGGGGAGATCGAGCTTCCCTGAAATGGTCGCATTCCCCGGTTTGACCTCCTCCCGCCGGCCCAGTATCTAACAACGCGATGATTTTCCGACACCTTCTCATTTTGCTCTGCCTGGCGGCGGCCTGGAGCCTTCAGGCGGCGGAAGAGATCAAGGTGCCGTTCAATTTCCAATGGGGCGAATCGGCCGGACGTCTCGAGGAATCCCTCAAGCGCGTCCAGGCCAAGGTGGTCGAGCGACGGGACGTGGGCAACCGCCAGTGCCTCGTGGTGCAGGGCATTCCACAGCCGCTGCTGCAAAAGGCGCTGTTCTATTTCGAAAACGACTCCCTCAATGAAATCGAGCTGCATTACGGCGATCCCAATTGGGATTCGGTTCGCTACGGGGAGTTTTTCGATCAGACCCGCCGCAACATCGAGAACAAATACGGCATCGGCCGCGTCATCGCCCGGCAGAAAACGCGGGAAGGGGATGTGCTCCAGACCCTCATCGGGTATCAATGGCCGCAGGAAATCACCACGCTCAGCCTGTATTATTACACCGCCGAGCGGGGGGCGGACAGCTACCGGCTGCTCAGTTTGCATTACCGCGGGTTCTGACAACGCGGCCCGAAGAGGCCGGGGGGGATTGTGCCTCGCGAACCCAACCGGGGCGTCCCGTGGGCACGGCGATGCCGCGGCCATGCGACCGGGGCGACGCCAACTTCGGCCCCGGCTTTACGGAAAGGCTCTACCGCGCAAGGCGGATCGCCTCTTCGCGGGTGGCCGCGGTGGCGATGACGTTGGACAATCCGGCGGAATCGAGCACCCGGGCCACCGGGGGCTGGGGGTTGAGGATGACAATGGAATGATTGTCCAGGGAAGCCGCCTTGTGCGCTTCGATGAGGAGGCGCATGCCAAACGAGGCGAGAAAATCAACCTGGGAAAAGTCGAGAATGACCGGCCGCGCCCGGGACTGGATCACTTCAAGCAGCTCGGCACGAATTTCCTTGGCGCCGGCAATGTTGAGCGAACCCTCCAGCGCGAGGAAGGTGACGTTTTCGGGGACCTCGACCGTGGTGAATTTCATGCCGGATACGCTCAATGATTCGTTGCGGGTGTCAAGGTTTCCTCACGGGGGAAAGTCCACGGCGATGAACGAATAGTCATCATCCAGATCCTCCCCGCGGTGAACGTCCCGGATCCAGGCCAGCACCTGGTCCGGCAGCGCGGGGTTGCGCCCGTTTTCCCGCAGGTAGGGAAGAAAGTCCCTGTCGAAGTCGAGCATGCTGTCGTCGGGACGCCGGATCTCGTAGGCGCCGTCGCAGTAGACAAACAGACGCGAACCGGGCGGCACGGCGGTCGTGGCGCTCTGGTAGGTCATGTCCGGCATGCCGCCGATGAGCATGCCGGGAGCGTGCAGCGGTTCGATCTGATCCCCGGCGTCGCCGGGCTTCAGCAGAAGGGCGGGCGGATGACCGCCGGAGGCGTGGCGGATGGTCCGGGACTCCGTGTCGTACACGCCGTACCAGATGGTGAAATACATGTTGTTGTGGCGCTCCATCTGGAAGGTGTTGTTGAGGCCGGCGAGCACCTGGCCGGGATCGAGAAAATCCGTGTCCGGCAGGGATCCCGAGCGGATCACGTTGATCGCTGCCACGGACAGCAAGGCGGCGCCGACACCGTGACCGCAGACATCCAGCAAATAGACGGCGAAATGCGTGTCGTCGATCCAGTGATAGCCGAACGAGTCCCCGCCGAGCTCGGTGGACGGGTGATAGGTCCATCGGATTCGGAACGGGGTGTCCATCGGTTCCGGCAGGATCGAAACGACATATTTCGCGGCCTCCTGCAACTCCTCCTCGAGCCGTTTCTGCGTTTCCTCGATGCGGCGCAGGTAGGCATGTTCCTGGTCGCGGAAGGCCTTCTTTTCCAGGCTCGCGCCGATGCGGGCGCGGAGCAGGGTGGGATTGAACGGCTTCGGCAGAAAATCCTCCGCACCGCGCTCGATGCAGCGGACGACGTTTTCGATTTCATCAAGCGCGGAAATCATGATGACCGGAATGTGCCGCAGGGCGGGATCGTCCTTGATGCGGCCCAGGGCGGTGAAGCCGTCCATTTCCGGCATCATCACGTCGAGAAGAATGAGGTCGCAGGGCTCCGAGGCGAGCAGTTCCAGCGCATGGCGTCCGTTTTCGGCCTGGAGCGTTTGGTGTCCCTGGCGCTCCAGCCGTCGGGCCAGCACGTTCCGGTTTTCCGGCTGGTCGTCCACAATGAGAATGCGTCCGGTGAAGGGGGACGGTTGTTCGGTGAACTCCTCCGGCTCGGTGGCGAGGGAGCCGGCCACCTTGGTGTAATCCTTGGCGGCGATCGATTCCTGCAGGGTGATCCCGCTGAAGGCTTCGTCCGAGAGACGCTCGCTGATCAGGTCAAGCAGGGAACGCGCAGCCGCCGTGATCCGGTTGAGATCGTCCAGATCCGTGACCCCGCGGTCGGCCAGATCCTCAGCGAGCAACTCGCTGTAGCCCATGATGTGGTTGATCGGCGTGCGGAGGTCGTGGCGGAGCCTGGCCAGCGGTGATTTTTCCTCGGGCACGGCTTAGTTTTGCGGAGCGCTTTTGCCGACGCGTTCGAGTTGGGCGGAAATCTTGCCAAGCAGCCGGTCGAGTTCAATCGGCTTGGTGTCGTAATCGTCACAACCCGCCGCCAGCGCCTGTTCGCGATCCCCGGACATGGCATGCGCCGTCAGGGCGATGACCGGAATCGGCGCGGTGGCCGGGTCCGCCTTGATCCGGCGGGTGGCCTCCCATCCGTCGATCACCGGGAGGCTCATGTCCATGAGAATCACGTCCGGGGCCGCCGATCCCGCGAGATCCATGCCCTGCTGGCCGTCCACCGCGATGACGACCTCGTAGCCCCGCCGGGTGAGCCGGCGCGAAAGCATGTCGCGGTTCATTTCGTTGTCTTCGACAAGGAGGATCTTGGGCATGGACGGAGTCTCTTCTAAAACGGCGGCGAAAAATTCAAACCTTCTTTTCCAACATCGCGTGGATGTCGTGCAGCAGACGGTCGCGATCCACGGCGCCTTTCTGAATCACCTGGCTGACCCGGCCGTTGAGACGCTCGCGCTCCTCGGTCGTCAGATCCTTGGCCGTGATGACCACGACGGGCACATGGGCCAGTTTGGGATTGTGGCGGAGGACGCTCAAAAATTCGAATCCGTCCATCACGGGCATCATCAGGTCGAGCAGGATGATGCCGGGAGTCTCCTCGGCGACACGCTCCAGCGCCTCGCTCCCGTTGGCCGCCTCGACGTAGCGAACCCTTTCCTTTTCCAGCATGCGGCAGATGAGCTGACGGTTCCCCGGGTCGTCCTCGACCACCAGCGCATAGGCCGACGGGGGACCGCAATATTTGCCGAGCACCTCGCGCAGTTTTTCCTGATGGACCGGTTTGGTGAGAAACTCGGCCGCCCCGAGGGAGAATCCGAACTGCCGGTCCTGCAGCATGGTGACCATGATGACGGGAATCGACGACACCTCCGGGTCGGATTTCAGCGCGGTGAGCACCGACCAGCCGTCCATGCCGGGCATCATCACGTCCAGGGTGATGGCCGCGGGTTTGCGTTCCTTCGCCAGCCTGAGACCTTCCGCTCCGCTGTGGGCGACCAGGACCTCGTAGCCGGATTTGACGAGATTGCGTTTGAGAAGCTCGGCCGCGTCCTGGTCGTCGTCGATGACCAAAACAAGTTTTTGCGAGGGGGAGGGGGAGGCCGGTCGGGGCGTGGCGACCGGTTCGGCGCTGCCGGATTCGACCACCACCGCGGGCAGATCCACCACAAACTTCGATCCCTTGCCGGGTTCGCTGGTCACGGAAATGTCTCCGCCCATCATCTGGCAGAATTTGCGGCTGATCACCAGGCCCAGGCCGGTGCCGCCGTATTTCCGCGTCGTCGAGGCGTCCGCCTGGGTGAAGGCCTGGAACAGTTTTCCCAGCTGTTCCTTGCTCATGCCGATGCCGGTGTCGGTGACGGTGAAAAGGATGCGCTCGCCGGCGGGATTCTGAAGCCGCTCGATCTGAAGTTTGACGCTGCCGCGTTCGGTAAACTTCGAGGCGTTGCTCAGGAGGTTGAAAAGGGTCTGCCGGATCTTGGTCAGATCACCGCGCATGGTGCCGCAATCGGCGGGATATTCGACCTCGAGCGTGTTGGAGTTTTTCTCCATCAGCGGCTGGATGGTGGCCACCACGTCCTCCACCATTTCGGCCACGTTGAATTCCTCGATGAAGAGCGTCATTTTTCCGGCCTCGATCTTCGAGAGGTCGAGCACGTCGTTGATGAGCGAGAGCAGGTGCTTGCCGGCGGAGCGGATTTTGTGGAGGTCGGGGGTGAGTTCCTTGAGGTCGAGGTCCTCGGCCTCCTCGATGAGCATTTCGCTGTAGCCGATGATGGCGTTCATCGGCGTGCGCAGTTCGTGGCTCATGTTGGCCAGGAAGGTGCTCTTGGTGCGGTTGGCCGATTCGGCCGCGTCGCGGGCCTCCAGCGCCTCCTCGCGGGCGGCCTCCGCCGCATTCAGGGCGCTCGAAAGCCGTGAGGCGAGCCAGAACGAAACGATGAGGGCGCCGAGGATGATGACGCCCGCCACGCTGTAAACCTGCCAGACAATGCGCACGGTCTGGCGGGAGACATCCGGCACGTAAAGCGCGGCGATCACGTCGTAGTTCCACGGTTCGAAGGTGACCCGGCTGATGCGCCAGTCGGGCAGGGATTTGTCCTGGATGGCGGCCTCGATGACCCGCTGAATGAGGGCCTCGCTCATCCCGCGCTCGCCCCGCGACCGGAACACGATCCGATCCTCGGGGTCCAACAGCGTGAAGAATCCCTGGTCGAGCAGTCCGCGGTCCTCGAGCACATCCCGCAGACTGGTCAGGGTGTCGATTTTGTAGCCGACGTAAAAAACGCCGATGATTTCCCCGGCGGCGTTGCGGATGGGTTCGTAGCCGGTGATGTAGGGTTTGCCGAGGATGTCGACCACGCCGTAGAACGGCTTGCCCTGCCGGATGGCGCCGATGGCCGGTCCGTTCGGATCGAGGATGGTGCCGACCGCCCGGCTGCCGTCCGCCTTTTTGACGTTCGTGCTCACGCGCACGAAGTCGTCGCCCCGGCGCACAAACAGGGTGGCCGTGCCCCCCATGATCGACGTGACCCGATCGACGATTTCGAAATCGCCCGGGGCGACGTAGTCGCCGAATCTCAGGGCCGCGAGCCCTTCGTCGTTCACGCCCAGGGAGGGTTCGCCCTTCTGCTCGCAGAGCATCTTCAGCACGAGCATCGAGGAGCGGACCAGATTGAGATAGACCGAATTGGTGGCTTCGAGCACGTCCATGACGTGCGCGATCTTCGAGGTCATCTGGACCTCGGCCTCCCTCAGAATGTATTCGGAGAGGCGGCGAAATCCGGCGTAGCCCGCCAGGCCGACGGCCAGCACGACGAGGAGGAACCAGATGATGACCTTGATGCGCAGCGAACGTTGCATGATGGAAGGGTGGAGGCGTCCGCTCCTTGGATGCGGAATGCGGGAAAGATAAAAATGCGGTTGCCTGGAACAAGCATAATTCGCTAACACCAACGGAACGTTCCACCACTCCCTTATCATTCCATGGCCGCCTTTCAGACTTCCACCGATGGAAACATCAAGATTCTCGCCGTCTCCGGTCGGCTCGACCCGAGTGGCGGCAAGGACCTGAAGGACACCATATCGGCGTTGACCGAAGGGGAAACGCCCGGGGATCTTCTGGTGGATCTGGAGAATCTCGTCTACATGGCCAGCGCGGGTTTTCGCGAATTGTTTCTGGCCGGACGCAAGGTCTCCCGCGCCGGCGGACGGCTCGTCGTCTGCGGTCTGCGCGGCGAGGTGAAGCGGGTCTTCGAACTGGCCCGCTTTGACACGGCCTATCCGATTTTCGAGACGCGCCAGGAAGCCCTCGATTTTCTCAAGGCTCCCCGCGCCTGATCCGGGCGGATCCTGTCTGAGAGGGAATCGTGCATCCGCGGAAGGCCGCGGTCGGACGGGTTTGTTCCGGGCCTTGACGGGCGGGAAGCATGGGTTCCCGCCGAAATTCCCCCTTTCCCCGGGAGGTTGCGTGCGTTTCAGCCGCGCAGTTTTTCCGCTTCGGCCTTGGGCGGGCGACCGAGAAGTTCCCACATGGCTTCGTGGGGCGCCTTGCCCTCGTAGAGTACGGCATGGATTTCCGAGGTGATGGGGGCCTCGATGCCCAGCTTCCGGGCGCATTGCCAGGCGCTGAGCGTGGTGGGAACCCCTTCGGCCACCATCTGCATGGAGGTCTGGATCTGGCTCGGCGATTCGCCGCGGCCAAGCCGCTCGCCGAACCTGCGATTGCGGCTGTGACTGCTGAAACACGTGACCATCAGGTCTCCGATGCCGCTCAGTCCGAAGAAGGTTTCCTGGCGTCCGCCCAGCGCGGAACCCAGCCGCATCATTTCCGCCAGCGCGCGGGTCACAAGGCCCGCCTTGGCGTTGTCGCCCATGTTGAAGCCGTCGGAAACGCCGGCGCCGATGGCGAAGATGTTCTTTAAGGCCCCGCCCAGCTGGATGCCGGTGACATCATCGCTGGTGTACACGCGGAAGCTCGGCAGGGAAAAGGTTTTCTGGAGACGCTCGAGTGTCTCCGCGTCGGTCGAGCCGATCACGCTGGCGGCCGGAATGCGCCGGGCCACTTCGACGGCATGGTTCGGTCCGGAAAGAACCCCCACCGGATGACCGGGCAGGCATTCCTCGAGGATCTGGCTCATCAGTTTTCCGCTGTCGTGCTCGATGCCCTTGGTGCAGGAAACCAGGACGGCGGAAGGATTCGGGTTGAGGGCCGCCAGTTGTCCGGCCACTTCGCGAATGGCCTTGGACGGCGTGACGAAAAGGATCAGTTCGGCATCAAGCGTGTCGGCGAGGTTGCCGGTGGCATAGACATTGGGGGGCAGGCGCACGCCGGGCAGGTAGGTTTCATTGGTGCGGCGGGTCACCAGTTCCTCCGCCAGGGCGGTGTTGTGCGCCCAGAGGCGGACCTGGGTGCGGTTTTCAGCCAGGAGAACGGCGAGGGCGGTCCCCCAACTGCCGGCGCCTATGATACTGATTTTCTTAAACATGCGACGAGGCTACTTCTTCTCGAATTTTTTTTCCGTTCCGGCAAGCAGGCGTTGAATGTTTGATTTGTGCCGCCACACCGCGAGAATGCACATGACGGCGGCAATGCCGGTGCGCACCGGATCGCACTGGTGCATGGCCCAGAGCACTCCGGCGGAAATGGGGAGCGAAATGGCCGCGGCGATCGAGGCCACCGAGACGTAACGCGTTGTGAAAAACACCACGGCCCAGATGGTCAGGCCGATGAGGAACACCCAGATCGGAAAGAGGGCGATCATCACTCCGGCGGCGGTGGAAATTCCCTTGCCGCCCCTGAAGCCCAGCCACACCGGAAAAATATGTCCGAGCATGGCAAAAATGGCGGCCGTCACTCCGAGCGAAATCTGCGTGGCCTCCGGCAGGTCGCGGCCGATGACCCAGGCCAGCATCACGGCCAGCCAGCCTTTCAGGGCGTCGGTGACAAAGACGAAATACCCGTACTTCTTTCCGAGCACGCGCAGGGCGTTGGTGGCGCCGATGTTGTTGCTGCCGACGGTGCGCAGATCGACGCCACGCGCTTTTCCCACGAGGTAGCCATTCGGGATGGAACCAAGCAGATAGGCGCCAAGCGCAGCAAAAAACCAGGGCATGGGCGACGTAATGGATGGCTGAGGGGTTGCTCTCAAGAAAAAATCATGCACCTTGCAGTAGTATGAAGCTTGCCGCCGCCCTTGTTTGCCTTGGCGCGCTTTCCTTTCTCACCATGAATGCCCGTTCCGCCGACGACCTTCCCGATCAGGTAACCGTCCGTCTCCTCGGACCCGATCAACAGCCCCTGCCGCCCGAAAACGTTCCCTCCGTGAAAAAAACGGAGGAGGAATGGCTCCGGCAGCTCGGGCCCGCCGCCTACCGGATCGTGCGCGCCCAGGGCACGGAGCGCCCGTTCTGCGGCACGCTGCTCGACAACAAAAAGAAGGGGATCTATTTCTGCGTGGCCTGCGACCTTCCCCTGTTTTCCTCGGAGGCGAAGTTCGACTCGGGCACGGGCTGGCCGAGTTTCTTCCAGCCTTTCGCCCGGGAAAACATCACCGAGCTCGAAGACACCAGCCACGGCATGGTGCGCACGGAGATACGCTGCACGCGCTGCGGCGGACATCTCGGACACGTGTTTCCCGACGGCCCGCCGCCGACCCGTCTGCGCTATTGCCTCAATTCCGAGTCCCTGACCTTCCGCGAGACCCCCTGACTGCCGGACGCCGGCGGGTTCAGTTCTTCGGCGGCTCCGGAATGAGTCCGAGCCGGGCGAACGTCCGGTCATACGGCCGGGATTTTTCGCCGAAAAGCAGGCGGGCCTTTTCGAGGATTTTCAGCCCCGTTTCGCGATTGCCGGAATAGAGCTCGCGGGCGGCCGTCATGTAGTGCCATTCGAGAGACTGCGTCCCGATGGCGGGATGATTCAGGTACCGCTCGGCCGCCGCCGGGTCGTTGGTGATCTGGGCGCAGAGAAAGAGGCGGAAGGGGATCTGGGGATTTTTGGGCTGGGTGGCGAGCAGCTTCCGATAATGGGTTTCGGCCTCGGAGTATTTGCCCATCACAAATTCAATCTCCGCGAGATTCATCATGGCGGCCGCCGAATTGGGAGCCCGGTCGAGCGCTGTCCGGAAGGCGTCCAGGGCCTCGGGATAGGAGCGTTCGCCGGCGTGGACCGCCCCCTTGAGCATCAGGACCCGGATGTCGTCGGGATGTTCCGCCTCGAGCTTTTGAATTTCCTGCCTTGCCCTTGCGAAATCCTTCTCGGAGATCCATTGGGATATCCGGGAAAGGGCCTGGGGAAGGTCGGACGCCGCGATCGGAGGCGGTTCGGGCAGGGGAACGGCCGGGGCCGTTTCCCTCGGGTGGAGGAGGGGGCGCGTGAGCAAAAAGCACAGCGCCCCGGCCACGACGAGGTAGAAGATGGCCACCAGCCAGAGCGGCAGCGCGCGGTGCAGACGGGAAATTTTGCGTCCGGCCACCCAGAAGGTTGCGCTGATCCGCCGGGACCAACGGGGGCGAAGCAGCCGGTTGAGGCGCTTCTGCCGGAGTTCGCCGGGCGAAGGGTCCTCCTCCTCGGATTCGACCGGAAGCGGCCGGAAATAACGGGCGCCCGCCTCCGGATCCGGTGGCACCGGCCCGGTTGCGGAACGGTTCGTGCCGCGCGCGTAACGGCGGCCAAAGCCCAAACTGTGGAAAAAACCTGCCAAGACCCCCAGATTGAGCATTGGGAAAGGCCGCCTGCCAAGTTTTTCTCAAGGCGGAGAGGGGAATCGGGACGCCCGGTCCGCGGGAAAGCCCCCCGAACTTCCTCCGGAAACGACGAATTTCCCTTTTCTTACGCGGGGGGATCGGATTTGATCGCGCCGCACAACCCGATGGCCAATACTCTCCGCTATAAACGTGTCGTTTTGAAACTCAGCGGCGAAGCTCTCCGCGAAAAAGGCAGCCGTGACAACATCTCTCCGCAGATCGTCCAGCAGATCGCCTCGCAGATCGCCGAGGTGAAAGCCCTCGGCATCGAACTGGCCATTGTGATCGGCGGGGGGAACATCTGGCGGGGACTTTCCGCCAGCCACCGCGGCATGAACCGCGCCACCGCCGACTACATGGGCATGCTGGCCACCGTCATCAACGGCCTCGCCCTCATGAGCGCCCTCGAGGACATCGGGGTGACCGTCCGTGTGCAGACTGCCATCGAAATGAACAACGTGGCCGAACCCTTCATCCTGCGCCGGGCCACCCGGCATCTCGAAGTCGGACACGTCGTTGTTTTTGTCGCCGGCACCGGCAATCCGTTTTTCTCCACCGACACCACCGCCGCGCTGCGGGCCAACGAGATCGGCGCCCAGGTCATTCTCAAGGCGACCAAGGTGGACGGCATCTACGATCGCGACCCGCTCCTTCACAAGGACGCCCGCAAATTCGACCACATCACGTATGCCGAGGCCCTTTCCCGCCGGCTGCAGGTGATGGATTCCACCGCCTTCAGCCTGTGCATGGACAATCGCATGCCCATCATTGTTTTCGACATGAACAAACCCGACAACATCCGCCGCGCCGTCCTCGGCGAGCCGGTCGGCACGCTGGTCACCGACAAGGTCGAAACCCCGGCCTGATCCGCGTGGAGCGGAAAAATTTTCGCATTTCCCCAACCCCGATTCGCTAATAGAGATACGAAACCATGAGTTTGGACGAAGCCATTTTGGAAGCAGAGGAAAAGATGGAGAAGGCCCTGGAGTTCATGCAGCATGAATTCTCCACCATCCGCACGGGCAAGGCCTCTCCGGCCCTGGTCGAATCCATCGACGTGGAGGCCTACGGCACCTCGATGAAGCTGAAGCAGCTCGCCCTCATCACCGCGCCCGAACCCCGTCTTCTCGTCATTCAGCCCTTCGACATCTCGACGGTCAGGGACATCGAACGCGGCATCAACGAATCCAAGCTCGGAATCAATCCCGTCGTCGACGGCAAGATCATCCGCATTCCCATTCCCGAACTCTCCGAGGAACGCCGCCGCGACCTCGCGAAAACCGTGAAACAGCTCGCCGAGGAATGCCGCGTGCGGGTGCGTGCCTGCCGCCGCGAGGCCCTCGATGTCGCCAAGAAACTGCAGAAGGAAGGCGAGATCACCGAGGACGGCCTCAAGGACGCGGAGGAGGAGATCCAGAAACTCACGGACCGTTACGTGGCCCTGGTCGACAAGCAGGTCGAGGCCAAGGAGGCGGACTTGATGAAAATATGAAGAACATTCTTTTGGCCGCCACGGTCCTCATCACCCTGGGAGTTGTCGGTGCCGACGCCGCCGTGGTGCGTCCGGCTCCGAATGTCCAGTGGGTCGATTACACGGGCCAATCCAAGGGACTGGGCGCCTTCAAGGGACAGCCCGTGGTCATTCTGATCGCACCGTCGCCGCGCGACTGGAAATTCCGGGCCCAGGTCGGACAACTGCAGAAAATGTACGAGCGCTACGCCGCCGCCCGCGTCGTTTTTGTGGCGGCCTTCACCCGGGAACCCGGCCGGATTCGCTCGAACATTCCCTTTGTGCTGGCTGCCGACGGACCCCGGGTCGCCTTCGATTACCAAACGGGGGAAAAATTCGGCATCGCCATCGTCGGACGGGACGGCAATCTCGATTACGTGACCAACAAGGTCCTGCCGGCCCAGCGCATTTTCGACGTCATCAACAACTCCTTCGTTCCGCAGGAGTTGTTGCGGCGTCCGTAACGCGCCCTCCTGCACACAGCTGAAAAGGCGTCGCCCATGGCGGGGTGGTGCGAATCAAATTATTGAACATCAATATTTTGCGATGTAGTTTGTTTCGCCCTCCTCTTGGGCGGTCCGGCTGTTTTCCTGATTTGCCAGTCCGCAGGGAATGATCCATGATGCCGCAGTGAAGGTGACCCGAAAACCGTCCAGTGAGGAACTGGTGCGGAGTGAATTGCGCCCCGAGATTCCGGGCCTACTTCGTGATGCGGTTCTCGTGGGGGTGGTGCTTTTCCTCCTCTGCGGCGGATCCGTCGTTCTCGTGTTCCTGAGTGCCGCCTCAAACGAGAATTTCCAGCAACGCACCTTTCTTCAGCAGCAGGCCGAATATGCCGCCTCACTGGTCAACACGTGGGAACATGCCGCCCTGAAGAGGGCCAATCAGAGCGGTTCCGCCACCCACCGCGCGCTCACGGAAAAACTTCAGCAGACCCGCCGCTTTTTTCCCGAGGTGAGTGAATTGTTCACCGGCCGGCTCGAGGACGGCGAGGTGAAGGTCATTCTGGACACCTACAATCCGGTGCAATCCGCCGTGAAACGCAGCGTCGTGGGGAAGCCGTTGGACCCGCCGCTGCCCGCCGCCGCCCCCGAACGGGAGGCCATTCGCAGTCGCACGGTGACCGTGCTTGAGCGGCCGCAGTTGAGCGGGGGCGGTGCCGCGGCCATCGGGGTGATTGTGCCCCTCGGTACGGGAGGTTCCGCCACCTCCGCGCCGGAGTTTCTCTACCTGGGGTCGCGGGACGCCATTTTTTATTCCAACCTGCCCGCCCTTCGTTCCGCGCTGTATCTTTCCCTGGGAGCGGCCGCGATTCTGAGCGTCCTGGCGGCCTGGGCGACCTTCCACCTGCGCTACCGCTCGCGGTTCCGTCAGGAACTGGCCGTCCTTCGCCTGCGCGAGAGCGAGGAGCTTTTCCGGACCACCTACACGCTCTCCCCGGTGGCCATGTTTTTGACCACGACGGAGGGACAGCTTCTCCGGGCCAACCAGGCCTTCTGTGAATTCATCGGATTCTCCGAATACGAACTTCTCCGCCTGAGGATGGAGGATTTTTCCGATGCGGCCGATGTCGCGAAGGAGGAGCCGCTCCTGCGCGCCCTCCGGCACCATCAGACGACCAAGTACGAAATCGAAAAACGTTACCGCCGCAGGGACGGCAGCATTGCCATCGGTCTCACCAGTGTCGCGGTGGTGCGGGACAGCGACGGGGTCAGTTCGCACTTCATGGTCCAGGTGGTCGACATCACCGCCCGCAAAAAGAGCGAGGAAACCCTCCGCATCAGCCAGGATCGTCTGGCCCTGGCCGCGGACGCCGGCGGGGTGGGGGTGTGGGACTGCGAACTTCCCAGCGGCCGGATGGTCTGGAACGACGTGATGCACCAAGTCTACCAGACGGATCCCGCCACCTTCAAACCGACCCTCGAGCAGCAGCTGGCCCGGGTGCATCCCGCCGACCGGCAGGCCGTCGACGAGCTGTTCCAGCGCTGCGCCCGCGATGGCACCATCTACCAAAGCGAGCACCGGATCCTGGTCGGGGACGGCAGGAGAAGGCACGTCCGGACCCGGGCCATGATCACCCGGGATGCCCAGAACCGCCCGGTCCGAGCCATTGGCACCACCATCGACATCACCAATGAAAAGGAGGAGGCCAAGGAATTGCTGCGCGCCAAGGAGGCCGCCGTGGCCGCGGACAAGGCCAAGAGCGAATTCCTCGCCGTCATGAGCCATGAAATCCGCACGCCGCTCAACGGGGTGCTCGGCTTTGCCTCCATGCTCAAGCTCACTCCGCTGAACGAGGAGCAGAAGAGCTACATCGAGACGATGGAGGCGAGCGGGCAGCGGCTGCTGGCGCTCGTCAATGACATCCTGGATCTCTCAAAGATCGAATCCGGGGAGGTGAGCCTCGATTATTCGCTGTGCGACCTCCGACCGTTCGTGCAGGGCATCCACCGCCAGCTGGAGGCCCGGGCGTGGGAAAAGAACCTGCGCTACGAAATCGTCTTCGCGGAGGGGCTGCCGGAAAAAATCTACACCGATCCCGCGCGCCTCGGACAAATCCTCACCAATCTGCTCGGCAATGCCGTCAAATTCACCGACAGGGGCAGTGTCGAGCTTCATGTGAGCGCCACGCAGCCCGATCCGACCCGCGATCGGTGGGAATGGCGGTTCGCCGTTCGGGACACCGGGCCCGGCATTCCGCCGGAAGCGGCCGCCCACCTTTCCAAACTGTTTTATCAGGTCGACAGTTCCTCGACCCGCAAGCACGACGGCAGCGGCATGGGACTGGCCATTTCCTGCCGCCTGGCCAGCCTGCTGGGCGGCCAGATCCGGGTGCGCAGCAAACTCGGGGAAGGGTCGGAGTTTACCCTCGAATTTGCCTCCGAGCCGCCGGCGTCGCTCCCCGAAACGGGTTTGTCGGCGCCTTCGGTTCCCTCCCGGGTCGCGGATGCCACCCGGGACCGCATGCGCGGCAAACGCGTGCTCGTCGTCGAAGACAATCCCGTCAACCGCAAGCTCTGCGCGCTTCAGTTGCGCCGTCTCGGGTGCGAGACCGATTTTGCCGAGACCGGCCGCGAGGCGGTCGAGAAGGCGCACGGGGGACGTTTTGATGTGGTGCTCATGGACATGCACCTGCCCGATCTCGACGGCTGCGACGCCACCCGGGAAATCCGGCGGCAGGAAACCGGCGGATCCCGGCTTAACATCATCGCGCTGACCGCCAACGCCATGGCCGAGGACCGCAAGAAGTGCTTCGAGGCCGGCATGGACGATTTTCTCAGCAAACCGATCCAGTTCGAAACGCTGGCGGCCACGCTCGCCAAGTGGCTTTGAGCGGCGGAGGCGCTACCGGCGGGTCTCCATGATGTCCACCCAGACGGGAAGGGCGAGTTCGCCTCCCGTTCCGCCCGGCATGATGCGGGTGGGACGGTCAAATCCCACCCAGACGCCGCAAACCAGCCGGTCGTCGAAACCGACAAACCACGCGTCCTGATAGTCATTGGTCGTTCCCGTCTTGCCGGCCGCGCGATGCCGCAGACCCAACCTGCGCGCCCGGGCGGCCGTTCCGCGCGTGAGCACCTCCTCCATGATGGACGTCGTCATGCGGGCGGCCTCCGGTTTCAGGACGGGAAGTTTTCCGCGGGTGGCCTTGTAGAGGATGCGGCCGTTTTCATCGGTCACCTTTTCGATCAGATAGGGCTGGAGTTTGATGCCGCCCGTGGCGAACACGGTGTAGGCGGCGGTGAGATCCTTCAGACTGGCTTCAAACGCGCCGAGGCAAAGGGCGGGATACCGCGGGGGATTTGGCGCGAGGCCGCTGCGAATGACGGTGTCGGCGATCTCGTCGAATCCGGCGAACAGACCCACCCGCACGGTCATGGTGTTCCGCGAGAGGATGAGCCCCTCGGCCGCGGCCAGCTCGCCCCGGTAGGTGTTGTCGGAGTTGCCCGGATTATACCGTCCGTACGCGGCGGGCAGTTCCCCGGGGGCCAGGCGGTTGTCATTGATGCGGTCGCCGGGCCGGAGGCCTTTTTCAAAGGCCTTGGCGTAAACGAACGGTTTGACGGCGGAGCCGACCTGACGGCTGCCCAGCAGGGCGCGGTTGAATTTGCTCCGTCCGTAGTCGCGGCCGCCCACAATGGCGCGGATGCCGCCCGAATGGCGGTCGAGGGCGATGGCGGCCGCCTCCAGATAGGGAACGGCGTCTTCCCCCGCGAGGTCGGCGCCGGCGAAGGCCTTCATCGGACGGTGGGGGTAACCGGGCAGCGCCTCGATTTGCTCAAGCCGCCGGCGAACGGCGGCCTCCGCGCCCGTCTGCAGGACGCTGTCGATGGTGGTGTAAATTTTCAACCCGCCTTCGTCGAAGGACTCGCGGTCAATGATGAGATCCAGTTCGCGAAGGATGGAATCCATGGCCCAGTTCTCCTGCGGGGCGCTGCGCTGCCTGGGCGCAATCTCCGGCTTCGACGCCATCGCCGCATCCCGTTCGGCCTCGGTGATGAATTGCAGCCGCGCCATGCGGTCGAGCACCGCATTCCGCTCCCGCACGGCCTTCTCGAGATTGGTGAACGGTGAGAAGCGGTTGGGACTGCGGATCAGACCCGCCAGCATGGCCGCCTCGGGCAGGTTGAGGCGCGAGGCGGGTTTCCCGAAATACGCCTGACTGGCCGTTTCGATGCCGTAATATCCGCTGCCAAAATAAATGCGGTTCATGTAGGCGGAGAGAATTTCCTCCTTGGAGAGCTCCGTCTCGATCCGATAGGCCAGCGCGGCCTCGATCAGTTTGCGGCGGAAGGTTTTTCCGCCCAGCGGAAAGCTGTTGCGCGCAAGTTGCTGGGTGATGGTGCTGGCCCCCTCGCGGAGTCCGCCGGCCACGAAATTGCGCACGATGGCGCGCAGGATCCCGACCGGGTCGATGCCGTGATGATAATAAAACCGCGTGTCCTCCCGCGCCAGCAGCGCGTTGATGAAGTGATTCGACACCTTGTCGAACGGCACCACCACGCGATTTTCGCCGGCCAGACGGCTGTAGAATTTCCCGTCCTTGTCGTAAACCGTGGACCGCTGCGGGATGTCGACGATGGCGCGCAGGTCGAAGGTCAGCGCCCAGGCGTAAAAGGCGAGGGCAATCACCGCCCAGAGCAACAGAGCCAGCACGCCGAGTTTGAATCCCGTCCGGATCAACCGACCGGTGAGACTGCGACGGCGCGCGGGTTTCTTTTTCGCGGGTTTGCGGCGGCTTCTGGACACGGGCTTGCGGCGCAGCGTGTCATGGGAGATAACACAGGTCGCCTTGAAAATTCAAATTCTCACCATTTTTCCTGCCATCTGTGCCGGCGTGCTCGGCGAGAGCATGTTGAAGCGCGCCCGGGAAAAGGGGCTCGCCCAGCTCGAAGCCGTGGATCTGCGCAACTGGGCGACGGGCCGGCATCGGACGACGGACGACGCCCCCTACGGCGGCGGACCGGGCATGGTGATGAAAATCGAGCCCATTCATCGGGCTCTGCAGGATCTGCGCGGCGAGGAGACCCGCGTGGTGATGATGAGTCCGCAGGGACGCCGGTTTGACCAGTCCATCGCCGAGGCCTACGCAAAGGAAAAACACATCATCATTCTTTGCGGGCATTACGAGGGGATCGACCAGCGGGTCGCCGATCATCTCGTCGATGACGAAATTTCCATCGGCGACTACGTTCTCACCAACGGGGCCCTCGCGGCGCTCGTCTTCACCGACGCGATCGTGCGGCTGCTTCCCGGTGTGCTGGGCGATGCGGAGAGCGCGGCCCGGGAATCCTTCACCACCGGCCTTCTCGACCATCCGCATTACACCCGGCCGGAAGTCTACGAAGGCTGGAGAGTGCCCGAGGTCCTGCTTTCCGGAAACCACGCCGCCATCGAGAAATGGCGGCGCCGGCAGGCCGAGGAGATCACAAGAAAACGGCGCCCCGATTTGCTGAGGGACAAATGATCCCGATATCCAGGGGCCGCGCGGGGGATTTTCCGCCTGCGGGGTCGGGTCTCCCCGGTTGCCGATCGCAGCCCACGCAGGGTGCGCGATTCCTTTTCCCGAAAGACGCTTCCGGCGCGCTCAGGCGATGAACCGCTGGGCAATCGGCATGCGGCGTCCGATGCCGAAGGCCCGACCGGTCACCTTCAGTCCGGGCGCGGCCTGCGCGCGCTTGTATTCGTTCAGGTCCACCCGCCGCACCACCCAACGCACGGTCTCCTCGTCGAAGCCGCGCGTTATGATGTCCGCGCCGGAAAGGTTTTCCTCCACGTAAAGGGCGAGGATCTGATCGAGCAGATCGTAGGGCGGAAGGGTGTCCTGGTCCTTCTGTCCCGGACGCAATTCCGCGCTGGGTGCCTTGACCAGGGTGTTTTCCGGAATGATCTCCCGTTCCCGGTTGATGTGGCGCGAGAGCCGGTAAACCAGGGTCTTGGGCACGTCGGAAATGACCGCCAGTCCGCCGCACATGTCGCCGTACAGAGTGCAATAGCCGACGGCCAGTTCGCTCTTGTTTCCCGTGGTGAGCAGCAGGCTGCCGAACTTGTTGGAGAGCGACATGAGGGTGAGGCCCCGCAGGCGCGCCTGCATGTTTTCCTCGGTGGTGTCCTCGGGAAGTCCGGAAAACACGGGCCGCATCTGCGCCTTGAAGGTTTCAAAGGCCTCCTGAATGGGAATCTTCAAACAGCGGATGCCGAGATTGGCGGCGAGACGCTCGGCATCCGCGACACTGTGGTCGGAGGAATACCGGGTCGGCATGGCCACGCCGGTGACATTTTCGGGTCCGACCGCCGCGGCGGCCAGGCAGGCGACAAGGGCCGAATCGATGCCGCCGCTCAGGCCGAGCACGCAGCTCCGGAATCCGCATTTCGCCATGTAATCGCGCAATCCCAGCACCAGGGCGTCATGCAGGTCGTCCATGTCGTCGCGGACCCCCGCCGCAACCGCGGCGGATTGTTCATCCACCACCGCGGTCTGTTCGACAAAACCGGCCCCCTGCCAGACCAGGCCGCCGTCGGCCGCCACGGCCAGCGAATTGCCGTCGAAGATGAGCTGATCGTTTCCTCCGACCGAATTGCAGTAAAAGAAGGGCAGCCCGTATTGAACGGCAAGGGCCCGGATCATGCCGAGCCGTTGGGCGGGCTTGCCAATCTGGAAGGGCGAAGCGCTGAGATTGAGAATGGCGGTGGCTCCCGCGGAGGCGAGGGCGCGCACGGGATCCGCCGTGTAAAGCGGACGAGGCAGCGATTCCCGGGTCCAGATGTCCTCGCAGATGGTGACGCCAAAATTCCTTCCCTTGATCGTGACCGGCGCCACCGTGGCGGCGGGTTCGAAATAACGCGCCTCGTCGAAAACGTCGTAGGTCGGCAGCAGGGATTTGTGCACGACCCGTCGCTCCCGGCCGGCCTCGAGGACGGCGGCCGCGTTGTGGAAATGCCGACCGCTTTCCGAGCGGTTCACGTCGATGAATCCCACGACGAGTGCGGCGCTTCCGATTTCCGCCTGCAGACGGTCGAGCGCGGCGAGGTTTTCCGGCACGAAGCGGGATTTGAAAAGCAGATCCTGGGGCGGATATCCGCTCACGGCCAGTTCGGGGGTCAGGACAATGTCCGCCCCGGCGGCGCTGAGTTCGCGATAGGCCGCCGCAATGCGGGCGCAGTTGCCGGCAAAATCCCCGACGGTGGTGTTGATTTGAGCAAAGCCGATTTTCATTTTACCAGAATCCCCATTGGCGGGTGGCCATGATGTATAGACCGAGCCCGAGATTTGTCACGGCATGGGCGAGGACACAGGCCCAGAGGCTCTTTGTCTTCACCGCAACGCCATTGTACAACAGCCCGGTGAGAAACGCGCCAATGTAGTCCTCGGGCGCGTGCACGAGCATGAAGAGGGCCGCCACCCCAAAAAACGAGAACGGTCGATACGTGCCGAAATTCACCGAGGTGAACCGCTCGTTGATGAGGTAGCGCAGGAGAAAGCCGCGCCAGAAGATTTCCTCCAGCAGGGGAACGACAATGACCAGCCGGGCAAAGCGGGCTGCGACGGTCAGATTGTAAAGCAGCGGCGAATCCTGAAAAATCTCCGGATCGAACCCCTTGGTGCGCGGTGCGACGTGGAAAAGTTCCTGCGGACTCACCCAGATCCCCAGCGCCAGGATTCCGGCGCCCACGCCCCACAGCCAGGGCCGCAGCGGCCCGAAGGTGTAGTCCTTCCAGAAATACAGAAGGATGCCCGCGCAAACCACCGTCTGGACCGGGAAGAGCCAGTATTTCGGAACGGCAAGCATCCAGATGCCTGATGTCTCGAACATTGACGCGATCAAACCATCCAGGGCCAGAAAGCCCAGGAACGCAAAAAACGGCAGTGTGTAGGCCAGAAGCTGGCGGCGTGAGGAATCCACGCGCGGAAAGTAGGAGAAAACCCGCTCCAGGCGAAACACTTTTGCTTTTCCCAAGGGGAGGGGGTTGGTAGGGTCCGCCCGTGTCGAACAACCCTGTGTACCTGCTTTTCGTGACTCCGCGCAGCCTTGCGCCGCTGTTTCTGCGTCTGGCCGTCGCCACGATCTTTTTTTATCACGGTGCCCAGAAGGCGTTCGGCTGGTTTGGTGGGGAGGGGTGGCAGGGTACCATCGAGGCCTGGGGCGCGGAAACCGGCCCCGGTTTGCCGGCGGCCGTCACCGCCTCGCTGATCCTGGCGGAACTGCTCATCCCCCTGAGTCTCGTGATCGGCTTCCTCACCCGTCCGGCCGCCCTGGGGGTGGTCATCATCATGGTGGGCGAGCTCTACTACCTCTCCGGCAGCCCGGCGTTCCAAGACCTGCAGCTTCCGCTTCTCCTGCTCGCCAACGGCCTGGCTCTGTTTTTTATCGGGGCGGGACGCCTCTCCGCCGACCGCGCCATCAGCGCCAATCTGCTTCCCTACGTCGGCTGAAGAATTTCCCGTTGACGACGCGTCCCTTCCTCAATAATTTCCCCACCACCAACGCGGGTATAGCTTAATGGTAAAGTTCCTGCCTTCCAAGCAGGCCATGCGGGTTCGATTCCCGCTACCCGCTCTTTTTTCGTACCGGCCTTTTCGCCCGGGAAATCGCATGAACAAAGGCCCCGCGGTCTTTTTTTGTTCGCCAGCGTAAACCGGAACCTGTTTGCCCTTGTCGGTCACGAATGGGCCAAACCATCCAGCACTCTCATCCGGAAATCTGGAGCCGGCTGAAACCTTTCATTTCCATCCACGACGACAACGTGCGAAAGCGGCAAACGAGCCGAAAAGCGAGGTTTGCGGAAGTCCGGACACGTGACCACCGAGCTCGGCAACAATATGATTGGTGATGCCCCGGCCGCCCCTGAGTTTTGGAATGTGGGAGGGGCGGCGCAGCAATGTTTGAAGCTCATCGGCTCATCCCCGCATAAACAATCCGGCCCGCGCCCTGGAGGGGTTCGGAGGTGTGGATGATTTTGCCCTGTTGGATGACTTTGAGAACCACGGAGGCCTGAGGGTTTTCGGTGGTGACCTCGATCTCCGAAACGTGCTGGCACCAGAATCCGCCGACCGGTTCGTGGTAGGTCTGTTCAACGTCCACGCCGCTGGCGTTGTATTTCACTTTGATGACGGCACCCTCGGTTCCGAAGCCTTCCAGGGCGAAGCTGAGTTCCTTGTCGGGCGGGCCCTTCCAATTGAGTTCGGTGACTTTGGTGGAGATGATTTTGTAGGCGCCGTCGACGACGGCATAAACAAAACGCTCGGAGGTGAGGCCGCCTTCCTGGCGGAAGGAAACGGTGACGGTGCCCCGGGGCGGATGGGAGGGTTCGTAGCGTTTTCCGTCCTTGATGAAAAAGGGGATGAAATCCGGGGGCAGGGGACCCAGGGAGACGGCGAAGACGTTGGGATTGGCGAAGAGGGCTTTCAGCGATTGGGCCATGGCGTCGGTGTCGGCCAGGGCGACGAGGGCGGTCTCGTCGCGGTCGACGATCGCCTTTTTCAACGCCGCCGTGAAGGCCCCGGCCTCGGGCGTTTCCGCGGCTGCGGAGGCGACGAACACGAGGAGCGACGCGGCGAGCAGGTGTCTGCGGACGTTCAACGCGCGGAGCGGGCGATTTCCTCCGCCCAGTCGCAAAGGGACGGAATCGGGTCGGACGACGTCATGCGTTTCTGAAACTCCCGGCATCGTTCCGCGACGCTCGGTGATTCGAGGAGCTTTTGCAAGCGGCGGGAAACTTCGGGGGAAGCGATCTGGCGATAACGCAGGGTGTCGCCCAGACCGAGTCGGACGATGCGGTTGGCATTGTCGGGCTGGTCGTGTGCGCGCGGAATGATGAGCTGGGGAAGGCCGGCCGCGATGCATTTTGCCGTGGTGCCGATTCCGCCGTGATGGACCACCGCGCGGCAGCGGGGAAAAAGGTCCTCGAAGCGGACATGCGGGCAATGGAAGACTTGGCCGGGCAGGGGAACGGTGGGTGGTTTCAGGCTGACCAGCACGGCGCGAAGGCCGAGTTCCCGGGAAACGCGCAGGGCGCAGGCCTGGAAGTCCTCGACAAAAAGGTTCGCCGAGCCATGGGTCCAGACCACAGGCGGTTCCCCGGAGGCGAGAAAGTGTTCGAGGTCGGCGGGCAGGGAGTCCGACGGCGGGTCGACCGGGAAGCCAAACTGCCGCAGGTTTGCGGGCCATTCGGGTTGGGGGGCGGCAAACCAATCGGGGAAAAGCGCGGCGACGCCGTGCGCGCCGTTGATGGCGTCCCCGTAGAACCGGCCGAATGGGGGGAGGCCGAGTTCCTTTCGGAACGCATTCAACGGACGCCCGATTTTGTTCCAAAACATCCAGTCGACCAGGGCAAAAAAGGCCTTTTTGAGCCAACGGGGGGCGCGGCTGAGCCAGGCGAGTTCCGGCACAAAAACCGGACAGTCGAAGGTGCTGCGGAGGCAGATGGGTTGCAGGTGCAGGGTGAGCCGCGGGATGCGGGCGGCCTCCGCGAGCGAGGCGGCGGCGAGGGCGAAGCTGGAGGTCACCACCAGATCGAAGCGGGTGCCGATCTGTTTGAAAGCCTCCCGGTAGGAGGGCAGGCTGGCAAGCATGCCCTGCATGACCGTGCGGGGTCCGCGCTGCGCGTCCCAGAGGTCCGGGTTTTGAATGAACCTGCGGAAATTTTCCTCGGTGCCGACCGGGTGCCAGGGGAATCCGCGGCGTTCCGCGAGGGGGCCATAGTGGGGGGAAAGGAGAAAGACGACTTCATGTCCGCGGGCCACGAGTCCGTCCGCAAACCGGAAAAGAGGGTTGACGTCCCCTTCGCTGCCGAAGGGAACGAGGAGGATGCGAAACGTCATGAAGCGGCGAAGAAAATCATCAGGCCTCCACATTTTCAACTGTCCGAATGCGGGCGGGTCGTTAATTTCTCCGCATGGCATCGAACGTTTTGGGCGGCCCCTTGCAGTGCTGTTGCACCGATCCCATGACCGGGTTTTACCGGGACGGTTATTGTCATACCGGCCCCGGCGATTACGGACTGCACACGGTGTGTGCGGTCATGACCGAGGAATTTCTGGAGTTTTCGCGCGAGCGGGGAAACGACCTGACCACGCCGCGTCCGGAAATGGGCTTTCCCGGACTCCAACCCGGGGACCGTTGGTGTCTTTGTGTCGGGCGCTGGGTTGAGGCGCTGGAGGCGGGGGTGGCGCCGGCCGTCTGTCTGGAGGCCACGCATGCTTCCGCGCTGGAATTTGTTTCGCTGGAGGATCTGACGGCGCATGCCGCCGACGTGTGAGATGAAACGTGTGCTTTGTCTTTTGGCCCCGGGGTTTGAGGAAATCGAGACGGTGTCTCCCATAGACCTCCTGCGGCGCGCGGGTGCCGAGGTGGTGGTGGCGTCGCTGCATGGCGAGGAATGGGTGACCGGCCGCAGCAACCTGACCCTCAGGGCGGAGGCCCCGCTGGCGGCCGTCGAATCGGCGGACTTTGATTTGCTGCTGATTCCGGGCGGCCCGGGGGTGCGCGGTCTGCGGGACGACGGACGCGCGGCGCCACTGGCCCGGAGGTTTGCGGAGGCCGGCAAGCCGGTGGCGGCGATTTGCGCCGCCCCGACCGTGCTGGCGGATGCCGGCCTGCTGGAGGGCAAAAAGTTCACCGCCCATTTTTCCGTGCACGGCGAGTTGCCGGGAGCCCTGGCGGAGGAACGGGTTGTGCGGGACGGTTTGGTGATCACCTCGCGTGGCGCCGGAACCGCCGTCGACTTCGGTCTCATGCTGGTCGAAGTATTGTTCGGAAGGGAAAAGGCCGACGAGATCGGCCGGTCCGTCATGGCATGAGCGGGGAACCTGTCACGCATCCGACCGGCGAGGACGCGGAGCGGGTGCGGCAGTTCTTTGATCATTGGCAGCTCTACCAAAAGGTCGCCGGCCTCAACTACCTGCATCACCGCGAAGCGTATGCGGCGCTGGCCCGGGCGCTGGATGAACGGAAAAGCCCCTTTCGTTTTCTTGATCTCGGCGCCGGGGACGCGGCCTGGACCTCCCGGGTGCTCGAAGGGCGGCCGGTCACGCGCTACGAGGCCGTGGATCTTTCCCCGGTGGCGCTTGATCTGGCGCGGAAAAATTTCGTCCGGTGCGCTTGTGAGTCGGTGTTCACCGTGGGCGATTTTTGTGAGGTGTTGCGAACCGGCACGGCGAAGGAGGATGTGATTTACGTCGGCCTGTCCTTTCACCACCTGCCGCTGCCCGACAAGGAGAGGATGTTTCCGATCATCCGGGAACGCCTTGCGGAAGGCGGGTGCTTCATCTGTTATGAACCCGTCAACGGACCGGGGGAAAGCCGTTCCGAGGTGCTGAGCCGCTGGTGGCGGATGGTGCTGGCCGAGTGGACGGAATTGACCCCCGCGGAACTGGAGGCCGTGCAAGATCACGTTTTTGGCAATGATTATCCCGAGTCCTGCGAAACCTACGCACGCCTGGCGCGGCAGGCGGGGTTTGCGGAAATGCGGATCCTGTATCGCGATCCGCCGGCGCTTTACGCCGTGATGGAGTGCCGGGTCTGACCCCGGCACCCCATGGTCAAAAGGCGGTCCAACCGTTATTCCGCCCCGTGACGGTGGAAGCGGGCCTCGTCGGCGCGCACGCCGGTCACATAACGCCACGCCAGACGGAAGCGGGCGTTGGGATCTTGGGCCCATTCGCGCAGGGCCCGGGCATGCGCCGCCTCTCCGGCCGCCTCGAGCGGATGGGCCAGGTATTCGGCCAGCGGCTGCACGTCCCCGTGTTCCTCCGTCCAACTGTCGCAGGCGAGGGGCGTGAACCCGGCGCGGGTGAGCCAGCGGGGAAGCTGGGCGCCGGCGTGAAGGTGGCCGCCCTTGCGTTCCAGCAGGTTTTGGAAGGCGTTCACGGCGAGGGCGGCCTTGCGGGGCAGGTCATCCGTGTCCACCGCCGCCCAATCCGGGCAGCAGAGTCCGATGAATCCGCCCGGGCGCGTCACGCGATGAAACTCGGCCAGGGCGCGATCGGGCGCCGGCAGATGCTCGAGAAGCGCATGGGAAAAGACCACGTCAAAGGAATGATCGGCGAAGGGCATCTCGCAGACCGAGGCCGCCACGAAATCGAGGTTCATGATTTCGCGGCCTTCGGCGAGGCGGCGGCCCTTTTCCAGCTGGGAGGCCGACGGATCCACGGCCATCACGCGGCCGGGGAAAACCATCTCGGCGATGCCGGAGGTGATGGTGGCGGGACCGCAACCGGCGTCGAGGACGTCGAAGCCGGGCTGGAGCAGGGGTGCAAGGAAGAAGCCATGGCTGTCCAGATCACGCGCCGACAGGAAAGCGGTCGCGCTGGGTGGACAACCCGGAGTGGAATTTTCAGTGGTTGGATTCATGGGTTTGGTTTGGCAAACCCGCGATCCCGATGGCGTCCCCTGGAAATGAAAAATCCCACGGGCCGCTGACGGGGCCGTGGGTTTTTTGTGGGGTGACTCGTCACATCACGTCGCCAAAATACCCGCGGCCCCGAGACCTACGACGGCCTTGGAGACGGCGGAGACTTTGATGGAGACGAAATGGAACATGTCGCTGAATTCAAGCAATAGGGCAGGCGGACGGGATAATCAAGTGGGAATCGAAAATCTTCCGGATTTTTTCTTTCCCCCTGCAGTTCATGCGTCTTTTACTCGCACGCATTTTTTATGGATACGCCCGTTCCCGGACTTGAGCATTCGTTCCCCTTTGACCCGACGTATGGTTATGATCTGGAAAGGCTGCTCACCGTGCCGGCACCGGAACCTCCGGACGATTTCGAATCCTTCTGGCGTGCCACCCGGGAGGAGGCGCTGGCGGTGCCGTTGCGACTGGAAAAGCGCGAGGTATCGTGTTCGGTGGCCGGGTATTCGCTTTACGAAGTGGAATTCGATTCGCTGGACGGGGTGCGCATCGGCGCCTGGGTCACGGTGCCGCAACGCAAAACGCTTTCGGGCGGGTCGGTGATGTATCATGGATACGGCGGGCGCGGCGGTCCGGATTTTCTGGTGCCGGCTCCGCCGGGGCCGGTGATTTTCCCCTGTGCGCGCGGCTTCAACCGTTCGGCGCACCCCGGCATCCCAGGCGAATCCAAGGCCCATGTGGTGCATGGGATTGCCTCGCGGGAAACGTATGTGCATCGCGGTTGCACCGCGGATGTGTGGTGCGCGGCGTCGGCCCTGCTTGAAATGTTCCCGGACGCGGCCGAAGACCTGCGGTTTCTGGGCGGCAGCTTCGGCGGAGGCATCGGCGCGCTGGCCGTGCCGTGGGAGGATCGTTTCCGGACGGCGTTCCTTGATGTGCCAAGTTTTGGAAATCATCCGCTGCGCGTGACGCTCCCGTGCACCGGAAGCGGGGCTGCGGTGCGCGAGTACTGGCTCAAACATCCCGAGGTGCTCGAGGTGCTGGCCTATTTCGACGCGGCCACGGCGGCCCGTTTTCTCACGATCCCGGTCTTTGTTGCCGCGGCCACCTTCGATCCGGCCGTGCCTCCACCGGGGCAGTTTGCCGTTTACAATGCGATTCCGGAACCCAAGGAGCTTTTCGTGCGCACTGCGGCCCATTTCAGTTCGCCCTACGAAATTCCCGAGGGGCGCAAACTCCACGAACGGCTGAAAGCCTGGTTCAGCAGCCCGATTGCCCGCTGACCCCCTCCCAATCCGCTCCACCATTCCTCATGAAAACCATCTCGTCCCTTCATTCCGCCCCCTGGGAATTTTTTGATCCCACCTCGCGCCGCTGGCTCTCCGCCGGGGTGCCGGGCTGCATCCACACCGACCTGCGCCGTCACGAACTCATTCCCGATCCCTTCTGGGGTTCGAATGAACTCGAGTTGCAGTGGATCGAGGAGCGCAATTGGAAATACCGCTGTGAGTTCCGGGTCGACGACGAACTCCTTGCACACGAACACCTCGACCTGGTGGCCGAGGGGCTCGACACCTTCGCGACCCTGCGGCTCAACGGCCGCGAAATCGGGCGCACGGACAACATGTTTCAGGCGCATCGCTTCGCTGTGAAGGACCTCGTGCGCACGGGCGGGAACCTTCTCGAAATCGAATTCGGCAGTCCCATGACGGAGATCCGGCGGCGGATGACCCCGGACCATCTGCCGGAGTGGAACGATCCCGTGGGCGGATGCTCGACCGTCCGCAAGGAACAATGTTCCTTCGGCTGGGATTGGGGTCCGCGTTTTGCGACCTGCGGGGTGTATCGGCCGATCCGGCTCGAGGGATGGACGGCGGCCCGCTTTGACTATGTCCGGATTCGTCAGGTTCATCGCGACGGCGTGGTGGATCTCGATCTGACCGCGGCCCTGGCGGGCCGGGCGGAGGTGCGGGGCACGGTCTTGATGGACGGCGAAACGGTGGCGGAATTCGAAGCCGACGGCGGCCGTCCGGCCCTGCGGAAGCTCAGGACCCGGATCCGGAAGCCGCGTTTGTGGTGGCCCAACGGGCATGGTGACCAGCCGCTCTACACCGTGAAGCTCGAGTTGGTGCGCGACGGGCGGGTGATCGACACCTGGAGCGAGCGCATCGGCCTGCGCACCGTCGTTCTCGACCGGCACAAGGACGAGTTCGGCGAGTCGTTCCAGTTTGTGGTCAACGGCCGTCCCATCTTTGCCAAGGGGGCGAACTGGATTCCCGCGCACGCCTTTGTCACCGAGGCGGACCGGGCGATGTATGACGACCTGCTGACCAGCGCCGTCGAGGCCCACATGAACATGATCCGCGTCTGGGGCGGCGGCATCTACGAGATGGAGGATTTTTATGATCTCTGCGATGAGAAGGGACTTCTTGTCTGGCAGGATTTCATGTTTGCCTGCGCCCTGTATCCCGGCGACAAGGCCTTTCTCCGTTCGGTGAAGGCCGAGGCCGAGCATTGGGTGAAGCGGCTGGCCAACCGCGCCTGTCTTGCCCTGTGGTGCGGCAACAACGAGATCGAGCAAATGCCGGCCGAGATCCTCAAGACACGCCGGCGCCGGAAGGCCTACGAGGACGTTTTTTACCGGGTGCTTCCCGAGGCGGTGGCGGCGTACGACGGAGTGACCGCCTACTGGCCCAGCTCGCCGCACAATCCCGAGGGATTCGACAAGGGACACAACAATGAAAATGCCGGCGACTCGCATTTCTGGGACGTCTGGCATGCCCGGTTTCCGGTGAAACGTTACGAGGAGAAAAATTTCCGCTTCTGCTCGGAGTTCGGCATGCAGTCCTACAGTTCGCCGGAGGTGGCCGCCACGTTCTGCCGTCCGGAGGATTTCAACGTCTTCGGTCCGGCGATGGAAAACCACCAGAAAAACCCCGCCGGCAATCTCATCATTCTCGACTACGTGTCGCGCCTCTACCGGTTCCCGAAGGACTACGCGTCGCTGGCCTACCTTTCGCAGCTCAATCAGGCGTATTGCATGAAGGTGGGCATCGAGCACTTCCGGCGGAGCATGCCCCGCACGATGGGCGCGCTTTACTGGCAGCTCAACGATTGCTGGCCGGTCTTTTCCTGGAGCAGCCTCGAGTTCGGCGGCAAATGGAAGGCGCTGCATTACGCGGCCAAACGCTTCTTTGCGCCGCTGCTGCTCTCCGCGCACGTGCCGGGTGACGAAAAGGCCGGCATCGGCAACATGGTCAAAAGCACGATCGGCGTCGTGCACCTGCACACGGTTTACGACGGACGGAAAAAAACCTCCGGCGTCATCCGGTGGAGCCTCGTGCACATCGACGGCCGCGTGCTCCGCAAGGGGGAAAAACGTGTCACCGTGCGGCCCGGAGAAGCCCGGCGCCAGCTGACCCTCGATTTCACCCGGGACATGCGGGAACACGGTGCCCGCCGGATTTATCTGCGGATCAGCCTGGAAACCGAGGACGGCCAATGCTCGCGCGACACGGTGTTTCTCACCGCGCCGAAATTCATCGATCTCCCGAAGGATCCCATTTCGGTGAAGGTCACGGCGATTTCCGGAACGGAGTTCGACTTCACCTTCCGGTCATCCGCCTTCCACCACCAGGTGCAGTTCGAACTCGAAGGCGTACCGCACCGGGCGGAGGAAAACTTTTTCGAGCTCTATCCGGACGAACCGTACACCATCCGGGTGAGGACGGCGCGGCCGACCACCGCGGCGAAGCTGCAAAAGCTGGTCGTCACGCGATCGCTGTCGGGAACCTACTGAAATCCGGTCACGCCCGGCGTTCCTCCAGCGGCTGCGACCACGAAAGCAGCGGCTGGAACGCCGGGGCGGAAATTTCGCCGGCGCCTGCCGGCACGGCCAGGATGCGCAGGCGGCCGGATTGTCCGACTTCCGTCCGCACGGTGAGGCTGAGGCGGCGGTGCCCCGGATTCGGCGTGTCGAAGGGGTGTTCGAGGCGGGCGGTTTCGGTGATCTGAACGTCCGGACGGACGCCATCGGGCAGAAGCAGGCGGAGCGTTTTGCCGTCCTGGTGCAGGGTGATCGCATCGGGGCCGAGGGTGACCCCGGCCTGGGTGATCATTTGCCAGGTGACGGCCACCGCCCGGTCGCCGGCGGTCCATTCATCCTGAATCAACACGGCGCGATTTTCCACCAGCATCAGTCCGCGTCGCACATTCGCGGCCTGACCGGTGTAAAGCGAATCCAGTTCGAGGACGGAGTGCGGGTTCGGACCCTGGTCCTGAAAGCGCACAAAACGGGCGCTGCCCTGGACATTTTGGGGCCGGCCGTCGAAACGGAGGATGTTGTGTCCCTCCGGGCCGAGGCGGAAGATGGTCCAGCGGACGCCGTTTTCCTGGGAGTCCCAGAGATTGATGCCCAGACCCTCCAGGCTTTGGTATTCCTGCATTCCAAGGTCCTTCGCCCAAACGACCCCTTCGGCCTGGAGCATGAAGGCGCCGACATCCATGTGGGCATGGTTCAGCGACGGACTGCCTCCCTTGAGGGCGGCGTAGGTGGCCAGGGGATCGTTGAAGGCGGAGCGATGGACCGCCACGGGCATGGGACCGCGTCCGAGCCAGTGGAGCGGCTTTTCCAAGGAGGCGGGTTGGGCCGCCTGCGGGTCATGCCAAAGCAGGGCGAGCGCCAGCAGCCGGTAGTTGCTGTCGTCGTAATCGCCCGATTCGTAAAGCCTCAGGCAATCCCCCAGTTGGGCGAGTTCGGTGGCGACCCAGTCGGGGCGGTGGAATTGCCGGGCCAACCAAAAGAGGGGGATCAGAAGATGACGGGTGGGCCGGCAGTCGGCGTAGGGAAAAAACTCACCGCCGGGCGTGGTGACTTGGGAAATGTATTCCGCGCTTTCTGCAAATCCTTCGTAGCCGTCCACGCCGCAGGTGGAGCCGAGGAAGCGTTGCAGGGCGGCGGCCAGGACGGTGTGAAAAAGCGTGCCGTAGTTCCAATACATGGGACCCTCGGGATAAACGCCGTCGGGCGCATAGGCCGCGGCTGCGATGGGAAGGTTGTCCACGGCCCTTTGAAGAATGGCGCGGCACGTTTCGGGGTCGCGATCCGCCAGGGCGATGGCGGCGGCGCAGACTCCCGCATGGCATACCTGGCTCCAGTTGTTGTCGGCCCGCACGAACCAGGGCGGGGGATCCGTCAGCGACGGTTCGAGGCCCTTGACCCGCAGGGCGTCGGCCAGAAGGTCCTTCTCGGCGGGGGAAAGATGGTCCTGCAGCCAGTCATAACCGATGGCCACCGCCAGGGCCATTTCCGCCGTATCGAGATGGTGGGCGGGGTTCCAGTCGGCAAAGCGGGCCACCTGAAGCATCTCCTCCACCGCGCGGCGCGCGTGATGAGGGGTGCCGTCCACCTTCGCCACCATGGCCAGAAGGCTGATGCGTTCGAGGGCGGTTCGCGATGTGTGGAGCAGACGCCGGCCGATCATTTCCCTTTCCACGGTCGGCACGGCCAGCAGTGCGTCGGCTTTGCGGCGCAGTGTGGACAAAATGCGGGTCGCGGCGGCGTCCTCCCGCACGAGTTTCCGCAGGCGGGTCCAGTCGTCGGGCGTGGCCAGCAGGCGCGGGTGGCCGGGCAGGGGGGACGGGAGGGAGATTTTTTGGGGTGTTGCGGTCATGGAGTGGCGGACACGGGAGTGCGGCGGGCCCTGTCGGTTCCCTGTTCCTTACGGGAGGCGGACGCGCGGGGCAAGGAACGGGGCTTGATTTTTCCTCGCAAAATCCCGGATTCGCGGCAGTCTGCGCCTGCCATGTCTGTTTTAATTGTCGGTTCAATTGCGCTTGATGACATCAAAACGCCCCTGGAGGAGCACAAAAATCTCCTGGGCGGCTCCGCGTCGTACGGCTCCATTGCCGCCAGCTTTTTCAGTCCCGTCAATCTGGTGGGCATTGTGGGCACCGATTTCCCGGAGGAACACATCACGCTGTTCAAACAACGGAAAATCGATCTCACCGGCCTGCAGATCGTCAAGGGGGAAACCTTCCGGTGGTCGGGCGAATACATGTGGGACCTCAACACCCGCGAGACCCGCTCGGTGGCCCTGAATGTGTTCGAACATTTCAATCCCGTCCTGCCGGAGAGCTACAAGGAGACGCCGATCGTTCTCCTGGCCAACATCGCGCCGGACCTCCAGCACCACGTGCTCGACCAGGTGAAGCAGCCCCGCTTTGTCATCGCCGACACGATGGACCTCTGGATCAACATCGCCAAACAACGCCTGGTGGAACTGCTGGCCCGTGTGCACATGCTGATCCTGAACGACAGCGAGGCGCGCCAGCTCACCGAGGAAACCAGCCTCATCCGGGCCGGACGCAAACTGCGGGAAATGGGGCCGCAGTTTGTCGCCGTCAAGAAGGGCGAACACGGCTGCCTGCTCTTTGGTCCCCAAGGACAGTTCTTCAGCTGTCCGGCTTATCCGTTGGAGGACATCCACGACCCGACCGGGGCGGGGGATACCTTTGCGGGCGGTCTGGCCGGCTATCTTGCCGCGGCCGCGGAGGAAATCACCTTTGACCGCCTGCGCAAGGCCGTCGTTTATGGCAGCGCGCTCGCCAGCTACAACGTGGAGGCGTTCAGCCTGGAGCGGCTCAAGACGGTCACGCCCGCGTTGATCGAGGAACGGTATGAAACGTTCCGCGGCATGAGCCGGATTGCCTGACCGGTTCGGAATCGGAGTGACGCCGGGACGCGGTCCCGGCGTCGCTACACCGCCCGGGCGATTTTTTGCAGGGCGGAAACATCGACCGGCTTGAGCAGATAGGCGTCAAATCCGGCGGCCAGGGAGCGTTCCTTCACCTCCTGAGGATCCCAGCCGGTGACCGCGACAAGGCGGACCTTGGACGCCCAGGGTTGGGCGCGGATGACACCGCAGGTGTCATAACCGTCGAGTTTGGGCATGCTGATGTCGAGGAGCATCAGGTCGGGCTGAAACGTCGCCGCCTTGCGCAGTCCGTCGATGCCGTCATTGGCCACCTCGGTTTCGTAGCCGAAGGATTTCAGCATCATTTCCAGGGTGCGGGCGGTTTCCTCCTGATCGTCAACGACCAGGGCTTTCAAACGGACGGGGGAGTTGGGTGCGTCGGGCATGGAAACGATTTCGATTTCTGAAGGGGGGGCGGATGGGTCTGAGCGACAGGGATTTTGGAACCCATCCATTCAGGGGTCGGTTTGCGATTCCCCGGTGATGCTGTTCACCGTTTCCAGAGGGCGGGGAGGAATTTTTGCGGGGTTGGCTCCGGCGAGCCGACGGCACGCCCTGTCGTCGAAACATTTGCCGGCGTCCGTCCCGTCCTTCATGACCAAGGGAGAACCTGTTTTCACGAACGAAAAGGAGAAACCCTCAACCGGGGAAGGAGGTTAATCATGCTTCACTACACCATCGTCTTTCTGGTTGTTGCGCTGATCGCGGGAGTGTTGGGCTTCGTGGGAATTGCAGGTGTCGCGGCGGAAATCGCCAAGATCCTGTTCTTCCTTTTCATTGTCCTGTTCATCGTCTCGTTGTTCATCGGGCGGCGTCCGCCCGCCTAGCGCCGCAGGGGTGGGCCCCGGCAGGCGGATTGTTCCGGCCTGTCGCGGGCGCACCTGGCGGACTCAATCGAGAATCGTTTTCAGGACCTCCTCCAGCTTGTGCCAGTCCACGGGCTTGGTGAGGTGATGGGAGAAACCCGCCGAGTGCGAACGGTCCACATCGTGCTCCATGCCAAATCCGCTGAGGGCGATGCCGGGCACGGGCCGGTCCGCCGCGATTTGCGACATCAACTCGGTGCCGTGCCCGTCGGGCAGGCCGATGTCGCTGATGACACAGTCGATCTTTTCCCGCCGGAAGATTTCCATGGCGTGGGAAATGGAGCCGGCCAGGTGGACGCGATAGCCCTGGCGTTCGAGGATGAGTTCCAGCAGCGTGGCGGTGTCCGCGTGATCCTCGACGAGCAGGACCGTGGCGGAGTGGGAGGGCGCGGAAGTCGGAGTGGCGGGTGTGAGGTTGGACACCGGATTTGCCGGTTCCGGAGCGTGCACACACGGCAGTTCCACCACAAAGCGGGCGCCCTTCTCTGCGCTCTCTGCGCGGATGCTTCCCTGGTGGGCCTCGACGAGGGCTTTGGAGATGGCGAGTCCCAATCCGAGACCGCCGTAGCGCCGGGTGATGGTGGCGTGGCCCTGTTCGAAGGCGTCGAAAATTTTCTCCTGCAATCCGGGTTCGATGCCGATACCGGTGTCGGTGACCGAGATCTCGATGGTGCCCTCCGGGAGATCGCGGGTGGCGATGCGGATGTCGCCGCCGGCCGGGGTGAATTTGACCGCGTTCTTGAGGAGGTTCCAAAAGACCTGCTGGAGTCGCGCCGGATCGGCTTCGACGTGGGGCTGCGTGGCGGTGAAGCCGAGTTCCAGACGGAGCCGTTTCTTGCGGACGTCCTCCTCGCAGGTTTCGACGGCATGGCGGAGAACGCCGTGGACGTCGATGCGCCGCGCGTTCACGTCCAGCTTGCCCCGGGAGATGCGGGTGAGGTCCAGCATGTCGTCGATGAGCCGGGCCTCGAGTTCGATGTTGCGGCGGATGATGGCGAAGATTTCACGCACCTCCTCCGGGGTGGCCTGGTCGATGCGGGGATTGCTGACCGCCGCCAGCACGGGGGTGAGGGGCGTCCGCAACTCGTGGGACAGGGCGGCGAGAAACTGATCCTTGCGCGCATTGGCCTCCCGGGCCTCCTGAAACAAGCGTTCCATCTCAATGCGCTGCTCGTCCAGCAGGCGCTCGGTCTGCGCCTTGTAAATGGCGCCTTCGACGGTGCGCTGGAGCACGTCGGGATTGAGGCGGTCCTTGACCAGATAATCCTGCACGCCGGCCTTCATCACGGTGACGGCGATGGTTTCGTTGCCGGTGCCGGTGAGCATGACCACCGGAAAAACCCGCGGCCCGCCGATGTCGGCCAGTTCCCGGAGGAATTCCACGCCGTTTCCGTCATGCAAATGATAGTCGAGCAGGATGCAGTCCGGGTTGGTCCGCCTCACCATCTCGAGCGCTCCGTCGAGCGCGTTGTGTTCAAAAAATTCGTATTCGTGGGTGAGGCTGCGTGCCAGATGGCGGCGGCAGGTTTCCCGATCGATGTCGTTGTCGTCGAGGATCAGGATTTTGCGTGGAGGCGGCTGCATGACTTCAAAATATCGGACGGGTGCGGAAAACGGACGGGTCTTTCGGTTGCGGGGGAGCTGTGGAGGGGTGGGGAGGGTTCATGTCAGCGTGAAACAAAATGTCGAACCTTGCTCCGGGACCGATTCCACCCAGATGCGACCGCCGTGGCGTTCGACGATGTTTTTGACGATGGCGAGTCCGGCTCCGGTTCCGTTTCCGAATTCGCCGGCGGCGTGGAGGCGGCGAAAGATTTGAAAGATGGCCTCCCGGTGTTTTTCGCGGATCCCGATGCCGTTATCCTGCACGCGATAGACGGGTCCGCGTTCGCTTTCGGTCCAGTCGATGAGGATCCGTTTTTCCGGGCGGAGGTTGTATCGTGCGGCGTTGGTGACCAGATTGCCGAAGACCTCCCGGACGAGCACGGCGTCGCAGATGGCGGCCGGCAGGGGGCGCGCCCGGATCACCTCCACGCCTTCGAGAGCGGTGGCGTGGGATTCGAGCACGTCGTCCAGCAGGCGGTCGAGTTCCACCGTGGCGGGCAGGATTTCCATGCGTCCCACATGGGCGAAATGGTTGAGCGTTTTGAGCAGTTCCTCGGAGCGTGTGGCCAGGGCGCCGATGGTTTGCAGTTTGCGGTGGGCTTCGTCGGGCAGGGTGGTTCCGTGGTCCTCGAGGAGGAACCTGGCGTAGTTGAGGATGCCGCGCAGGGGTTCCCTGAGGTCGTGGGAGGCGACGTGGGCGAAGGAGTTCAGATCGGAGTTTTTCTTCTCGAGCTCGGCGTTGAGGCTGATGAGACGTTCCGTGCGACGGAGCACGAGGGCGTTGATGGCATTGCGCAATTCCCGGGCGCCCTGCAATTCCGTCTCGTTCCAAGGGAGGGATTTTCCCCGGATGATCTGCTTCCAGGCGGCGAAGGATTTGCGCGGATGGAGTCCGTCGAGGTCCTTGGGTTTTTCGGGATCGCCGGCCCAGGTGATGGTGGTGGGGGTTTCCGGCCGGAACCACAGGACGTAGTGCGGTTCGACGCGGGAGAGTTTGACGGCGAGGAGACCGCTGGCGATCGCGGTCCAATCCCGGGCGGGGGGAAATTCCGTCCCCAGGGAATCCGTCACAAAAAGCGGATTCAGTTCGCAGGTGGTCAGCCATCCGGTCAACGCCCGCACCTGCGCCTCCGAGGGCGTGTCGCCCAGCAAGGTGAGCCGTCCGGCGGCGAGGATGGCGGCGCCTCCGGCGTTCATGAAACGCAGGAGGTGGGGAGTGTACTTGACGAGTGCGTCGATGAAATTCTGCTCCTGCGCGAGGAAGTCGAAAAACCGCGTCTGGACGCCGGCCGCCCCGGCATGTTCGGCCAGGCGCCGGGCCTGCAGCTTGGCCGAGATTTCGCGCGAGGCGAACTGGCCGAAGATTTCACAGGCCGCCCGCGTGGCGTGGGGAACGAAGAGGGGCGTCCGATGATGGCAGGCGATCAGTCCCCACAACTCCCCGTCGTGGGTGAGGGAAATCGACATGGAGGCCCGCACGTCCATGTTGCGCAGGTAGGCAAGGTGGAGCGGGGAGACGCTGCGCAGGGTGGAAAAACTGAGGTCGAGCGGCTGTCCGGTCAGCGGATTCACCCGAGGTTCGATCGGAACCGGGGTGTAGGCCGCATCGGGAATGAGCCGGATGCGGTTTTTGCGATAAAGGGCGCGCGCCTGTTCGGGAATGTCGGACGCGGGAAAATGGTGGCCGAGATAGGAAGTGACCGGGGCGGTGAGGCATTCCCCAACCACCTCGCCGTGCCAGTCGCGGTCGAAGCGATACACCATCACACGCTCAAACCCGGTGAAGCGGGCCACAAAGCGGGCGATGGCGCCGAAGAGGTCCGGCAGGTCGGCGGAGGCGGTCAGTTCGGCAAACCCCTCCTGAAGCGTTCGGGCGTGTCCGGAGAAGGAACGCGACCCGGCGGGCTCCAGTTCCACGATCATCAGGTGATCCCGCCGGTGGACAATGACGTCGTAGGTGCGGCCCTGTCGTGTCAGGGAAAACGGGGTGTCCATCGCGCCGGCGAGGGCTTTCCGGATGGTGGCGTCGCCAAAAATCTGCTCCGGCGTTTTGTGCAGAAGGTCCTCCGGACCGGAGGCCAGCACTCCGGCGGCGTTGGCGCTCGCCTGATGGCAGAGACCGTCGGATTCGCCAAAGGCGAGCAGGACCCCATGGGGCTGAATGGCGCCCGGGATGTGAATCGGCTCCCGGCTGCAGGTCTCCAGATCACTCACAGGGCGGCCTCCGCCCGCGATCCGATCCAGCGCGCCAGGCTGGAGAATGTTTCCTCCGCGGCGCGCACGGTGGCGTCGTGATGCGGATTCCGGCGTCCGAATTCCTCCAGCGCTTCGCAGAAGACCCGCCACTGGGTTCCCACCTTGTCCCCGTAACTGGCGAAAAACCGGCGGGCTTCGGGAGGGATGGGACTGCGGGCCAGCCAGGCGGAAATCTGCCGTCCTCCCAGCGTGGCGCCCTCCAGAACGTAGGCGCAGCCGAAGGCCTCGGCGGCATTGCGCGGAGAAGGGCCGTCCTCGCAGAGGGGCAGGGCCACAATGTCGCCCGGGTCCGTTCCCAACGCCGCCAGGTCCTGCGAAAGCCAGGCCGTTTTGCGGCGGGCGACGGGATCGTACCCCCAGTCCGCCAATCCTGACAACCGCTCCAGACGGAGCTCCAGCGGGGCATAAAAGCCGAGAAATTTTTCCAGGAGTTCGCGGTAGGCGGCCACATCCCGGATTCGCTCCTCCATGGCCAGTTGTTCCTCCAACTGCCGGTGGGCGCGACGGGACCGTTCACGGAGCAGGGAAAGCAGGGACATGACCCCAACCTACCGGCCTCGTACGGGCATTCCAGCGGGAATGCCGATCGTGCATCAGGTTTGACTCTGACCTCCGCATCGGGGCGGCGCGTGGAAGGGCCCCGGGGAGGGAGCCGGGGGGCGGGAACGGTCCGGGTCGTGGAAAAACAACCCGAAAGCGCAACAATTTTGCGCTTGCCGGTTCCTCAAAGGAAAATAGGTTGCCAGCATGAGTTTAACCAACCCAGTCGCCTACGACTCGAAGGTCGAGGGGAATGTCATTTTCACACGGGTCGACGCCGCCATTAACTGGATGCGTGGCAACTCCTTGTGGCCGATGCCCATGGGATTGGCCTGCTGCGCCATCGAATTGATGGCCGCCTCTTCATCGCGTTTCGACATTTCGCGATTCGGCGCCGAGGTCATGCGCTTTTCTCCACGCCAGAGCGACGTCATGATCGTTGCCGGCACCGTCACCTACAAGATGGCGTATGCCGTCAAACGCATCTGGGATCAGATGCCGGAACCCAAATGGTGCATCGCCATGGGCGCCTGCGCCTCCAGTGGGGGCATGTACCGCAGCTACGCCGTCCTTCAGGGGATCGACAATCTGATTCCCGTGGATGTCTACATTTCCGGCTGTCCGCCGCGCCCGGAAGCCCTGCTCGACGGCCTCATGCGCCTTCAGCACAAGATCATGGGCGAGCACGCCCTTGCCGACCAGAAAAAGGCCCTTGCCGAGACCCTATGAGCGACCCTGTCAGCCGCCTGAAAGAAAAGTTTCCCAACGACATCCTCTCGACCGTCGAGTTCCGCGGGGAGACCACGCTGTCCGTCAAACTGGAGAGCCTCGTGGAAATCTGTCGTTTCTGCCGCGACGAACTGGGCTTCGACTATCTTGTCGACATCTCGAGCATCGACCACTTCGGGAGCTATCCGCGCTTCGAGATGGTGTATGAGCTCTGCGTCCTGTCCGCCGGGCGGCACCTCCGTCTCAAGGCGCTCCTGCCCGACGATGTCAATCCCGTCGCTCCGTCCGTCGTGTCGCTCTGGCCGACCGCCGACTGGCACGAACGGGAGGTTTACGACATGATGGGAATCCGTTTCGACGGGCATCCCGACCTGCGCCGGATTCTCATGTGGGAGGGATATCCGTATCACCCCCTGCGCAAGGACTTTCCCCTAGCGGGCAAGCCGAGCGAGGTGCCCAATGTGGCCTTCAGCGAGCCGGCCCCGCTGGCCGGCGGTCCGTTTGTCACGGTGCCGACCGACGGCACCACCCAGGTGCGCGAGCCGAGGGCCCGCCGCGCCGGGGATCTGCCGCCCCGGGAAAAATTTCTCACGGAACCTTGATTGCCGACGCCCAGGGTCTCGAGCAGCTCATCGAGCAACTGGCCCCGTTTCCGCAGATTGCCGTCGATACGGAAGCCGACAGCCTGCACAGCTACTTTGAGAAGCTGTGTCTGGTGCAGATCAGCACGCCGGAGGGGGATTATCTCGTCGATCCGCTCGCCGGATTTTCGCTGCAGCCTCTCTACGACGCGCTGGCCGGCAAGCGGCTGGTTTTTCACGGGGCCGACTACGATCTGCGGTTGTTGCACCGGGGCGGGAATTTTGCCGCGACCGATTTGTTTGACACCATGATCGCCGCACGCCTCTGCGGCTATCAGGAGCTCGGCCTGGCCGCGCTCGTGGCGAAACATTTCAACGTCAAGCTCTCCAAGGCCTCCCAAAAGGCCAACTGGGGCCTGCGTCCGCTTTCGAAGCAGATGATCGACTACGCGATGAGCGACACGAAATATCTGCTTCCGCTCGCCGCCATCATCGAAGCCGAACTGCACCGGCTGGGCCGCTGGGAATGGTTTGTCGAATCCCGCGACCGCATGCTGGCCTCGGCGCGCGAGCCGCGCGAACGCGATGAGAGCAAGGCATGGCGCATTCCCGGCAGCGCCGCCCTGAGTCCGCGCGCCCAGTCCGTGCTGCGCGTACTCTGGTATTGGCGCGACGGCGAGGCCCGCGCGTGGGACCGTCCGCCGTTCCACGTGATGAGCAACGAGGACCTCGTGCGGATCTCGGAAAAAGCCGTCCGCGGCGAGGCCTATTCGACGCCGCGCATGAGCGGGCGCCGTCGGAAGAGTTTTGAAGTCGTCCTGGCGCTGGCCCTCCACATTCCGGAGAGCGAATGGCCGGTGCAGCCGAAGACGCGCCGCCGCCGTCCCTCCCGCGAGGAGACCGAGCGCTTTGAGCATTTGAAGGCCGTGCGCGACAAGGTGGCGGCGGAGCTGGCCTTGGACCCCTCCATCATTGCGCCGCGCAGCGCGCTGGAGGCCGCCTCGGTGGATCCGTCCACTTCGGCCCTGATGAACTGGCAGCGAAAACTGCTCGGACTTCCCGTCGGGGAGAAAAAAGCCCATGCCGCCTGATCTGATCGCCCTGGCCCTCGCCGAGGACATCGGCGCCGGGGATGTGACTTCGGAATATTTCACCGGTCCCGACCGTCGTGCCGTGGCCCGCATCGTGGCGCGCCAGCCCTGTGTGCTGGCCGGCGGCGGTGCCGCGGAGGAGGTGTTTCGCCGGGTGGACGGTTCCCTGGAAATCCGGCGTGACCGCCAGGATGGCGACCGCCTCGAGACGGGGGAGGTGGCCATGACCATCTCCGGCCGGGCGGCTTCTCTGCTGACCGCGGAGCGCACGGCGCTGAATTTTTTGCAGCGGCTGTCCGGAGTGGCCACATTGACCCGGCAATACGTGGACGCGATCCGCGGCACGTCGGCCCGGATTCTGGACACCCGCAAGACCACGCCCGGATGGCGTCTTCTGGAGAAGGCGGCCGTCGTCGCCGGGGGCGGGGAAAACCATCGCTTCGGCCTCTACGACATGGCCATGGTGAAGGACAATCACCTGGCCGCGGGAACCCGCCTCGATGACCTGCAGGCGTCGATCCGGAAACTGCGCAAGGAGCGTCCGGAAATCCGCATCGAGCTGGAGGCCGACACCCTCGACCAGGTGCGGGATTTTCTCACGCTCGAAGGCGTGGATGTCATCCTCCTCGACAACATGCCGCCACCCGTGCTGCGGGAGGCGGTGGCCCTGCGCAAATCCGGCGTGCTTTTCGAAGCCAGTGGTGGGGTCACCCTCGAAACCATCCGAGCCATCGCCGAAACCGGGGTGGATTTCATTTCGGTCGGGGCGCTGACTCATTCCGCGAAGGCGGTGGACCTCTCGATGGAGCTCACCGAGGCGGTCTGAAACCGGCCGCACCCCTTCGGCGGACGGCGGCGGGATTTTTGATCCGGCGGACGGTTCTCCCCCTTTGCAAAACATGGGTTTGTGCTAATCTGGCCCATGCTCAAACCGCTCTCCGCCGCGTTGCTGATCCTGGTTGCGGGTTCCTCCGTGTGCGCCCAGGAAGATTCGGGTCGGATTGATCCGGATTCGCCGTATGACAACGCGCAGGTGCTGGCCCGCGCGATGCAGCTCATCCGGCAGGACTACGTGGACGACAAAAAGATCACCTACCGGGATCTGACCTACAGCGCGTTGCGCGGCATGCTGTCCAGCCTGGATCCGCACAGCCTGTTCCTCGAGCCGTCGGATTTCAAGGACATGCAGGAGGACACCCGCAGTGAGTTTGGCGGACTCGGCGTGGTGGTCACCATGGAGGACGGGGTGCTCACCGTGGTGAATCCCATGGAGGACACGCCGGGCGCGGAGGCGGGACTGAAACCCGGGGACCGCATTCTTCGGATCAACGGCCACTCCACGGAAAACCTCACCATCTCCCAGGCCATCGACAAACTGCGCGGTGAGGTGGGGGAAAAGGTGACCCTGACCATCCAGCGGCCTTCAACCAAGGAAATCAAGGACTACACCCTCACCCGTGTGACCATCAAGGTGCGCAGCGTGAAGGACGCCCAGATCCTGCCGGATGAGAGCGGACGGAAGATCGGCTACGTCCGGATCACGCAGTTCAACGAACCCACCGCCGGCGAACTGGCCAAGGAGCTCGACAAGCTGGAAAAGGAGGGCATGGAGGCGCTCATTTTGGATCTGCGCTACAATCCGGGCGGACTTCTGAGCAGCGCGGTGGATGTGTGCGGGCTTTTTGTTCCGCACGGCACCAAGGTGGTTTCCACGGAGGGACGCACGCCCGGCCGCGAATACCGCACCACGGCGCGTTTCAAAACACGCACCTATCCGCTGGTGATCCTCACCAACTTCGCCAGCGCCAGCGGCTCCGAGGTCGTGGCCGGCGCCCTCAAGGATCTTCACCGCGCGGTCATTGTCGGGGAAACCACCTTCGGCAAGGGATCGGTGCAAAGCGTCATCTCGCTGCCCGACGGCTCGGCCCTGCGCCTGACCACCCAGAAATACTACACGCCGAGCAAGCAGGTCATTCACGAGGTCGGCGTGACGCCGAACGTGCGCGCCACGCTTTCGCAGCAGCAGGAATACGCCCTACTGGAATCGAGGCGCAGCCACCAGGCCCGGAAACTTTCCGTCGAAAACGATCCCCAGCTCGGCCGGGCCATTGACATCCTGCGGGGCACGTTGATCTACACGGAGCGGCGGCAGCCTCCCAAGGCCAAGCCTGCCGGCCGGAGGTCTTGACCACCGTTCTCGCCGTCGAGACGTCCTGTGACGAAACGGCGGTGGCCATTTTGAGAGGCTTTGGGGACGTGCGGGCCCACCGGGTGGCTTCGCAGGCGGATCTTCATGCGCAATACGGGGGGGTCGTTCCCGAGGTGGCCTCGCGGAATCATCTCGTGCTGCTGCCCGGACTGGTGCAGGGATGCCTGGAGGACGCGGGGATTTCCCTCGACCGGATCGACGCCTTTGCCGCGACCACCGGTCCGGGGCTGGCGGCCGCGCTGCTCGTCGGAGCGGCCGCCGCCAAGGGGCTGGCCTTGGGAACGGGAAAAAAGTTTCTCGCGGTCAATCACCTCGAAGGGCACCTGCTTTCCCCGTTTTTTGGGGAACCGGAGATTCCTCCGCACGTGGCGCTCATCGTCAGCGGCGGCCACACCCTGCTTTTTGACGTGCAGGGCCACCGCCGCTACCGGCTGCTCGGACGCACCCGGGACGACGCCGCGGGCGAGGCGTTCGACAAGGTCGCCAAGCTGCTGGGGCTTCCGTATCCGGGCGGCGTGGAAATCGACCGCCTGGCCCGGCAGGGAAATCCGAAACGCTATGACTTTCCCCGCAGCATGCGGGATTCCGGGGATCTGAATTTCAGTTTCAGCGGACTCAAAACCTCGGTGCGTTATTTCCTCGAGCGGGGCTTCGATCCGGCGGACCTTCCGGACATCTGTGCCAGTTTCCAGGAGGCGGTTGTGGATGTTCTGGTGGAAAAGCTGGTTGCCGCCGCCTCCCTCTGCGGACGCCGCCTCGTTTCGGTGAGCGGGGGGGTGAGTGCCAATGCCCGCCTGGTGGAGCGCCTCGAGGCGCGCTGTCGGAAGGAAGGTCTCACGCTGCGCCTGGCCTCCCGGGCCCTGCGCACCGACAATGCCCTCATGATTGCCTACGCCGCGGCCCATCGGGCCGGAACGCCCTCGCCGATGGACACCGACATCCATCCGAATTTCGATGCCGAAGCCCTCGTGGCGGGGAAAGATTGATCTGCGCGGGGCGGTTTGCGATACTGGCGGGACATGGAAGCCTTCGTCCTGCTCAGCCATTTCCAACTTCCGGAGCATCGTGGAGGATAACCTCCCGCAACAAACTCCGTGCAAGGTGCTGATCGTGGAGGACGACCGTCCGACACGCAAGCTGTTGGAACGGATCATTGCGGCGCGCGGTCATGCCGTGGTCGGCTGTGAATCGGCCGAGGCCGCCATGGAGAAGCTGCAGACGGAGTTTTTCCCCCTGATCACCCTCGACATCCAGCTGCCGGGCATGAGCGGACTGGAGCTGGCGCGCCAGCTGCGGTCACACGGAAACGGCAGCCACTATTACATTCTCGTCGGCACGGGCAACAACCGTCCGGAGGACCTGCGCGAGATCCTGGAGGCGGGCGCCGACGACTACATCGCCAAACCCTACAATCCCGGCCTGCTCGACGTCCGGCTCACCGTCGCCGAGGCGGCCGTCAAGGAAATCGCCCGCCGCAAACAACTCGAGGAGGAGCTCCTTTTTCTGGCGCGGCATGACCCGCTGACCCGCCTCTTCAACCGCAGCCAGCTCGACTCCGCGCTTGCCACGGCGATTGAGCAGTCGGCGTCCGGCGCCCCGGGGACGGTGCTTTATCTCGATCTCGACAACTTCAAGATCATCAACGACACGCTGGGGCACGACACCGGGGACAAACTTCTCCAGCAGGTGGCGACCACGCTGAAGAAGCTGGCCGGGGAGGACAACGTGCTGGTGCGCTTCGGCGGGGATGAATTTGTCCTGATCCTGCCGGGTTGCGAACTCTCCCAAGGCGTCAAACTTGCGGAAACGCTCATCGAGCGCATCGACGAAATCGTTTTTGTCTCCGGCAACCGCACCTTCCGCGTCGGAGCCTCCATCGGCGCCGCCCGGGTCGAACCCGGAATGAGCCCCGCCGATGTGATGAGCGCAGCCGATTCCGCGTGCTACGCCGCCAAGGCGCGCGGCCGCAATCGCGTGGAAATTTATCGTCCGGAAAAGAGCGAGATGACCCAGCTCATTGCGGACACCGACTGGTCGACCCGCATCCGGGATGCCATGCGGGACGGCTCCCTCCAGCTCTGGTTTCAACCCATCGTTTCCCTCACGGAAAAAAAGATCGTCTATCAGGAGATCCTCCTGCGCTACGTGGATCCCCAGCACGGCGAACCGGTGCATCCCGCGGTGTTTCTTTCCGCCCTGCGACGGTTCGGGCAATCCATCCGGCTCGACCGCTTTGTCATTGCCCGCTCCTTCGAGGCGCTGGCCGCCAATCCGGACCTGTCCCTGTCCATCAACATCTCGGGCGCGCTGTTTGGTGACGATGCCTACTGCGAATTCGTCGAAAGCATGCTCGAAAATTCCGGAATCAATCCGCAGAGGGTGTTGTTCGAAATAACCGAAAACGACCTCATTCCGAACCTTCAGGCGGCTTCGGGCGCCATGAAGCGCCTGCAGGCGGCGGGGTGCAAATTCGGTCTCGATGACTTCGGCTCCGGATTTTCGTCCCTGTCCTATCTCAAGTCGCTACCCATCAATTTTCTCAAAATCGAGGGCGCCTTCACCCGGGACCTGCCCAACCAGGCCTTCAATCAGGCCGTGCTGCGTGCCATCCGCATCATGGCCGACGTGTTGAACATTCACACCGTGGCGGAATTTGTCGAAACCTCGTCCGAGTACGATCTGCTGCGGGAAATCGGCATTTCCTGCGCCCAGGGCCATTACGTGGCCGTGCCGCGTTCGACCCCCTACAAGGTCTCCGAGATCGGAATCTTCGGCGGGGAACCGCAGGCGTAATCCCCCGACTGGAACACGGCGGAGGAAGCCTTTGTGGCGGATGACGTGGGGAGTCCCCGCCTCCGACCAACCCCCTGCGCATTCCCCGGACAAAGCGCCCCCTCCCCGGTGCATACGCCGGGGAAGGCGGCGAGGTGCGATACTCTTTCCATGGAAACGACGTCAGACGGGAGCCCCGCCACCCGGGCTTCCGTCGAATACCAAGGGTGGAAAATCATCCTGTCCCCGGATCCCGGCGGACCGTTTGGGAGGAGGAGCGTCCTGGCCACCGCGGCCAAGGGGGAAACCCGGATTGCCGCGCAGGCCTGGAATCCGGACATGGCCCGGGAGATGATTCAGGACATGATCCGGCGCCGCGAGAAATAGCCCCCAAAAGGCGGCCTCAGCTTCCGCGTTCCTTGCGATCCTCCTCGGCGACCAGATCGTTCAGCGGGGTGGACGCAATGTGAATGCATGCCGAGGTCAGCGGGGCGTTGCGCGGACGGGCCCGCAGGACGGCGGCTTTTTTCGACAGGGCCCGTTGCGAGGCGGAGGCCCCCACGGAGTCGGCCGCGAAGGTGGCGGCGTTGAGCGAGGAGATGTTCAGGTTGGCCGCGGTGGCGATGGCGTCCTGGTTGGCGCCGAGGAACAGAAACTCCCATTTGTAAACCTCGGTCTGGTGTTTGATTCGCGAGGAAACATCGTGCCAGGTAAACCGGGTGGAGGCGTTTTCCAGTCCGTCGGTGAGGATGGCGACAATGACCTTGGCGGGCCGCTCGGGTTCGGCGGTGGCGGCCAGGCGACGGCCGAGCCGGTCGATGGTTTCCCCGACGGCATCGAGCAGGGCCGTGGTGTTGCGCGGCACGTAGGTGTCGGAGTTGAGCGGAGCCACGTTCCTTACCGGCACATTGTCGACGGGAACAAGGTACTCATCGTCGAACAAGACAAGGGTCAGCCGGGCCTCGCCGGGGGCCTCCTGCTGCTCGCGCAGGAAGTGGTTGAATCCGGAGATGGCCGCATGGGCGATGTTTTCCATGGAACCGGAGCGGTCGAGGACGAAGGCGATTTCGGTGAGGGTGGGATTCATGTTTTCAGAATATCGGGTGGGAGGGACATCCGTGGTCCCTGCGGGAATTGTTTTCTATCGCGCCGCCTGCAGCAGACCGGCCGCCTTGTCGAGGGTTTCCTGCCACTCGCGCTCCGGGATGGAGTCCGCGACGATGCCCGCGCCCACATGAAAACTCGCCCGGCCGTTTTCAAAAACCGCCGTGCGGATGGCGATGTTGAAGCGGCTTTCGCCGTTGTATCCGAAGAATCCGATGGCCCCGGTGTAGAGGCCGCGGGGAAAGGGCTCCAGTTCGGCAATGATTTCCAGGGCGCGCTTTTTGGGCGCGCCGGAGATCGATCCTCCGGGAAAGCATGCCATCAGCGCCGCCGCATGACCGACCTCGGGACGGAGGGTGCCGGTGACGGTGGAAACCAGGTGATGGACATGTTCGAAACTCTCGATTTTCAGGAGCTCCGGCACGGTCACGCTGCCGTATTCGCAAATCCGGCCAAGGTCGTTCCGCTCGAGGTCGGTGATCATCACCAGTTCGGCGATTTCTTTCGATGACGTGATGAGATCGTAGGCCTGGCGCTGGTCGAGCTGGGGATCGGCCCGTCGCGGCCGCGTGCCCTTGATGGGGCGCGTGGTGATGCTGCGGCCGCTTATGCTCAGGAAACATTCCGGGGAGCCGGAGACCACCTGGGTGCCTCCGAGATCGAGGAACGCCGCATGCGGCGCGGGGGAGTGATGAAGCAGGGCCTCGTAATAGGGCCAGGCGTCGCCCGCGAAGGAGGCGGTGAAGGGATGGGAAAGACAGACCTGATAGATGTCCCCGGCCGCAATGTATTCCTGGGCCCTCCGAACCATGGCGACGAACCGGGCCTCGTCGATGTGGGGGGAAAACGACAGGGACGGAAACGCCGGCGGAGGGGCGGGGTGATCCACCCGGGGCGGGTTCACCCATGCCGAGGGACCGTGCAAGAAAATGTGGAGCGTGTCGTAAAAGCCGAAACGAAACCGTCCGTCAAAACCCATCCAGCCGATCGCCGCGCCGTCCGGCAGTCCCAGGTCGGCGCCCGGACGTTTCCGGGCGGCCAGTTCCTCCTCGAGACGTCCCCAGTCGGACGGCCCGCCTTCGAGCACGAGGTCCGGTTCCCAGGCGAGGAGGGTGAAGGGTTCGGCTCCCACCGCCTGGCATTCCAGACAGACCAGGCCGGGTCGTGCGCGCAACGACCGTCCCGCCTCCTCCGGCGTGAGGGAGGGGGTGGGGGACAGACGGCTCACCGACGGACGATTCATGCGCAGGAAAATGTCCCCAAATCCCCGCCGGCGTCCATGTTCTTCTGCGTCATATGGAAAAGTCTCCCGGTTGGCCGGAATGTCATGTTCTTCTGCTTGAGCTATCGGCCGGCGGCTGATTAGCTATCGCGTCCGATGTGGTCCTCGTCCCGCTCCCTGATTCTCGTTTTGTTCTCCGCCGCTGCGGTGTTCGCCCAGGAAACCCCTGATCCGACACCGGCTCCCGAGGCGGCGTCCGAAGCCACGCCGGCCGCCACACCCGCAGTCACCGGGAGCCCGGAGCCCACTCCGCCGGAACCGCTGCCGCCCGCCGAGGTCAGCCCCGCTCCGACGCCGGACGTGATTCCGCTGGAGGGCGCCCCTCTGGAAACGCAGGATCTCGCCCCCGCCATCGACCAGGCTATGCCGGACGACGCCTTCACCGAACCGAACGCGGTCATTCCGGACGCCCCGCCGCCGCCGGTCACCCAGACCCTGGACAGCGCCCAGGAAAAACTTCGCCTGCAAAACATCCGCTACAAGGAGGTCCGCATCCAGGTCGACAAGGACCGCAAGGTCAAAAACCTGCGCGAGCAGGCCGACAAGGCGAAGACCCCCGAGGACAAACGGGCGGCCCTGCGGGAATACTACCGCCTTCTTTTCAAGAAAATGGTCGCCGTGGATCCGTCCCTGGAAGGGAAATGCCGGATCATGGAGGAAGCCTACCTCCGCCGGCTGGCCCAGGAACGCCTGGAGCCCACCATCCCGCTCAATCCGCCGCCGACCCCCCAGCCAATCGAGTAGGCGCCTCGTTTCTTCCACCCTGCCGCCCTGTCATGTACCGCCCTGCTCCTGAAATGAAAATCGTCACCGGGAACGCCCACCCGGCCCTCGCCAAAGCCATTTGTGCCCACCTCGGAGTGGAGCTTACCGACGCCACGGTGACTTCCTTCCCCGACGGGGAATCCTTCGTCAAAATCAACGAGAACATCCGCGGCCGCGATGTTTTTATCGTCCAGCCGACCTGTCCGCCCACCAACCACAATCTGATGGAGCTCCTCATCATGGTGGATGCCGCCCGCCGGGCGAGCGCGGACCGGGTGACGGCCGTCATTCCCTTCTTCGGATACGCCCGCCAAGACCGCAAGGACCAGCCGCGCGTGCCCATCACCGCCAAGCTGGTGGCCAACCTGCTTGTGGCCGCCGGCGTTCATCGGGTGCTGACGATGGACCTCCATGCGCAACAGTTGCAGGGGTTCTTTGATATTCCGGTCGATCACCTCTATGCCCTGCCGGTGATGATGGAATATTTGCAAACCATCGGTCTTAAAGACCTTGTGGTGGTTTCTCCCGATGTGGGCGGCGTCAAGATGGCCTCCGCATATGCCCAGACCCTGGGAGCGGGGCTGGCCATTGTCGTCAAACGCCGCAAGAGCGCCACGGAGATCGAGGCGGTCACCGTGATCGGCGAGGTGGAGGGCAAAAATGTCATTCTGGTGGACGATCTGACCGAAACCGCCGGCACGCTCACCGGGGCGGCGAAGATTCTGCGCGAGCACGGGGCACGCAATATTTATGCTGGTGTTTCGCACGCGGTCTTGACAGAATTGGCAGTTGAGCGATTGAAAAGCTCAGAAATCAAGGAGTTGATCACGACCGACAGCACTCCTGTGGGGGCAAATTCCGATGCCCGCGTGAAAGTGCTTTCAGTGGCCAAATTGCTCGGTGAGGGCATTCGGCGCATCCACGATGACGAGTCCGTGAGTTCGCTTTTTGATATCAAGAACCCGAAGAACCAATAACCATGGCCAAACAAGTCAAACTCTCTGCCCGTCCCCGTTCCGAATCCGGTCGTAACGCGGTGAAAAAAATCCGCGCCCGCGGCGCCGTTCCCGCTGTTATTTATGGTGGCCAGGGCGAGCCCGCCAACCTCGAAGTCTCCGCGAAGGAGATCAACAGCCTTCTCGCCCATGCGGTCGGCGAAAACATCCTCGTCGACCTCGAAATCGTCGAGGACGGAAAAACCACCAACCGCCTGTCCCTCATCCAGGAAGTCCAGCACCATCCGGTGAAGGGCGACGTGCTGCACGTCGACTTCCATGCCGTTTCCGCGACCGAGGAAATCGAGGCCGAAGTGGTTCTCGAGCCCGAGGGTGACGCGATCGGCGTCAAGACCTACGGCGGTCTGCTTCAGCAGAACCTTCACACCCTTCCGATCAAGTGCCTCCCGCGGAATCTGCCGGAGCTCATCAAGGTGGACGTCACCAATCTCAACGTGGGCGAAGCCCTGCACGTCAGTCAGATCGCCCTGCCGGCCGGAGTCACCGCCGCCCTCGACGGCGACGTGGTGGCCTTCCTCGTGTCCGAGCCGACGGTTTCCGCCGAGTCCTCCTCCTCCTCCAGCGAGGAAGCGGCCGCTCCCGAGGTGTTGAAGGAGAAGAAACCCGAAGCCGCGGAAGCCAAGAAGTAGTCCGAACGGCCGCGCGTGGAGCATGCCGACGTCTTCCGCCTCATTGCAGGTCTGGGAAATCCGGGCCGGCAATACGTCGGCACGCGCCACAATGTGGGGTTCCTTGTTCTCGACGAACTCGCCCGGCGTGCGGCGGTCGCCTTCCAGTTCGATGCGAAATGGAAGGCCGACGTCGCATCCTGCGGCGGCCGCACGCTGATGAAACCGCAGACCTTCATGAATCTCAGCGGGGAGGCGGTGGGCAGCTTTGTGCGGTATCACCGGCTTCATCCGGAGGAAGTGCTGATTGTGTTTGATGACACGGCCCTTCCTCTCGGCGAGCTGCGGATGCGTCGCTCCGGCAGTTCGGGCGGGCACAACGGGCTCCGTTCCGTCATCGCCCACCTGGGCACCGAGTCGGTGCCCCGCCTTCGGGTCGGCATCGGCGCCGCTCCAGGGTCCCTGCACAATTACGTATTGGGCCGCTTTTCGGAGGAGGAACTCCCCGTCGTTCACGCGTCCGTCTCCCGGGCCGCCGACGCCATCGCCCACGTCGATCAGCATGGCCTTGACGCGGCGATGAACATTTACAACAAGAAACAGATCCTATGAAAAACCGTTACGAAGTCCTGCTCGCCCTCGATGTCCGGGGCAAGGAAGAATCCGTCAAAGACATCATCGACCGCATCGAAAAAACCTTCAAATCCGAGTCTGTCACCGTCGAGCAGGTTCAGCGTCTCGAAAAGCGCGAGCTCGCCTATGAGCACAATCACGCGAAAAGCGCCTATTATGCGAACATCATTTTCGAAGCCACGCCTGCCGAGCTCGAAAAGGTGCGCGCCAAGCTCAAGCTCGACGACGACGTCTGCCTGCAAAATTACCTGCGCCTCCCGGCCAAGAAAAAAGCCGCCGAAGCCGCGGCCTAACCCGAACCTCCCATGCCCAACCTCAACAAAGTCATGCTCATCGGGAACGTCACGCGCGATCCCGAAGTCAAATACACTCCCAAGGGAACAGCCGTGGCCGAAGTGGGGTTGGCCATCAATCGGGTCTACACGCCGGAAGGCGGCGAGCGCCGCGAGGAAACCACCTTTGTGGACATCACCTTCTGGGGCCGCCAGGCGGAAATCGTCGGCGAATACGCCCGGAAGGGCCGCCCGATCTACGTTGAAGGCCGGTTGCAGCTCGACACCTGGGATGACAAGCAGACGGGCCAGAAACGCAGCCGCCTGCGTGTCGTCGGCGAGCAGCTTCAACTGCTGGGCTCCCGCCAGGATGGCGGCGGACGGGATTCCGGAGAGGGCGACGCCCCGCGGTCCCGCCCCGCACGCCCGGCCCAGCCGCAGCGCCCCGTCGAGGCGCCCGAGCCGGACGACGACGACATTCCGTTTTGATCAAAAAAAGGCGATCCACCCGGATCGCCTTTTTTTTGTGGGGCCGGCCGGCTTCTGATCAGTCCGGTCTTCCCCGGATTGGGACCACCCCCATCGTGAAACGGTTGACGCCATTTCTCTGCACTTCTATAGGGCGACAGTGACATTTCCCCGCCGCATCCGCTGGCTGTGCCTCGTTGTCTGGGGAGGCCTCTTTGTTTCCGGTCACGCGGCCGATGTGGTTTTTCAAAACGGCCAGGTGTCCCGCGGCGTGAAAATCGTGGCCGAAACGGACACGGACATTTCGCTTCAGATGCCGGAGGGCGTCGTCAAGTTTCCCCGCAAGGCCGTCAGGACGATCGACGGCCGGCCCGTCAATCCGCCGCCCACGCCGGCGGTGCCCCCGGCTCCGGCCGCGACTTCCTCGCCTTCCCGTTCGGCGGCCGCCGCACAAACTCCGGTTCCCCAAAAAATCGCGGTGCCGCCGCCGTCTCCGCCTCCCGCGAAGCCTCCTGCCAGACCGCCGCTACCGCCGGTGGAACCCGAGTCCATGCCGGTGCCCGATCCCGGGGGCCTGCCGGTGGAACCCCTGATTCCCGATCCCCTGGCGCCCAAGGGACCGTTTCAGCCGGCCTCGCCGGCCTACGAACACCGCTGGAACTTCGACTGGGTGTTGCTTGGACTGCTGGTGCTGGCCGGGGTCTGGATGCGCAGCCTCCAATGGGTGCAGCGCGATCTATATGAACGCCGGGGCGATCCGCGTTTTTGGAGCATGGTGGCGCTTTTGCTGCCCGGGGTGGGGGCGGGGCTCTACGCACTGGTTGCCGTGGTCGGCGATGCGATCCACCGACGACGGAGCCGGACGCAGACCGGACAATTCGCTCATGCGGAAGTGCGCAAGCCCCGGGGACCCTGGATGATGCCGCCCCGCGATCCGGCCGAGTATCTGGCCGGCCGGGGGACCACCCGGAAGGGATTTGAATTTCTGGACAGCGAACGGAAATCCGTGCGCATCGCCGACCTCGGCGAAACCGCCTCCGGCCTCGACATCGCCGGCGAATTGCTGGAGGAGGCGCTCCTCGAAAATGCGAGCGACATTCACATCGAACCCACGGCGGGCGATTACCGCGTGCGGTTTCGCCTCGACGGTTTCATGCACGAACGGATGACCTACGACTTCGTGAATGGGAGGCGTCTGGTGACGTCGTTGAAGGCGCTGGCGGAGATCGACATCGCCGAGAAGCGCAAGGCGCAGGACGGACGGTTTCGGGCGCGCACCGCCGGTCGCGAGGTGGATTTTCGCGTGGCCACCGCCAATTCCATCCATGGCGAAAAGGTGGTCATTCGCGTCCTCGATCACGGCCGCGGCCTTCTCGATCTGACCGCGCTCGGCATGTCCGACGACATGCTGGCCCGGTTCCAGAGCGTGATTCATTCCCGGAGCGGCATGATTCTCGCCACCGGTCCCACGGGCTCCGGAAAAACGTCCACCCTTTACTCCGCCCTCCGCCAGCTGGATGCCACGCGGCTCAACATCATGACCATTGAGGATCCCGCCGAACACGAACTGGCGGGCGCCACGCAGATCGCGGTGAACCCCAGGGCGGGCATCACCTACGAAAGCGGGTTGCGGTCCATTTTGCGCCAGGATCCGGACGTGATTCTTGTCGGGGAAATGCGCGACGCCGAGGCCGCCAAGGTTGCCCTCCGCGCGGCGCTCACCGGCCACCTTGTATTCAGTTCGCTGCACACCAAGGACGCCGTGGGCACCATTTCCCGCCTGCAGGACATGGGCATCGAGCGGTATCAGCTTGCCGCCGCCCTGCTCGTGATCATCGCCCAGCGCCTTGTGAGGGTCCTGTGTCCGCATTGCCGCCGGCGGGTCGAAGCCAGGGGGGACGAACTGGCCAGTCTCGGATTGGAGTTCGAACCCGGGGCCGCCCTTTACGAAGCCGTCGGCTGTCCCCGCTGTCTCAACACCGGCTTCCGCGGCCGCACGGGCATTTTTGAGTTGTTCGTGATCGATGACGAAATCCGCAAGGCCGTCAGCGAAGGAGCCGGTGAGGACACTTTGGCGGCGTTGGCGGCCCAAAAAGGGTTTCGCAGCTACCGTCATGACGGCGCCGAAAAGGTGCTTCTGGGCGTCACCACCGTGGAGGAAGTGCTTCAGGCCGCCTGACCCGCCATGTCCATCGAACTCATCATTTTTCTCGTTGCCTTGGTGCCCGTTGTTGTGCGCACGGTTCTGGGCTGGCGCGGCGGCGCCACGCTGGAGATGCGGCATGTGCTGGTGTATCTCTTTTCGCTGCTGGCCGCCTTGCGCTACTGGAAACCCGGCACCGAACTGGCGTTGGAAATGTTCAGCGGGGACCCGCAGATCCTCGGCGCGCTGGTGTTTTTGCTGGCCTATGTGGTGGCTGCGGTCCTGGCAGGTTTTCTCGTGAATCTCAGGGGCGAATTCTACCAATCCGTCGCCCCCAACAAATTCGACAACGCCCTCGGTGCGCTCTGCGGGCTGGTTTCGGGCACATTGCTGGGCGGAACCCTCCTTCTTTTTGCGGCGTTTCTCCTGCCGGGCCGGGTCGGGAATTTTGATGCGGCGAAATACCCGGTCCGCCTCGACCTGGTGCCTGTCCGGATCTTTCAGACGATCGAAACCGGCGTGGCCGGTGTCGCGCCGGACAGTCCCGCCCGCACGCAGTTTCCCGTGCCGCCGGATGCGACCCCCCGGTAGTCCTCGCCGACTCCCCACAGGCGCCCACCGAAGGAGGCACGAAATCCGATCAGGGTCGGCGTCGTACGTCCCGAAACACGTTTGCCATGGCGTCCGTCTTGACGGCGGGGGGCTTTTCCCTGACATTTCCCGAAACGCAGGGGAGCCGGCAACGGCTGAGAGTCCCGCACAGGCGGGAGACCCTTGGAACCTGATACGGTTAAAACCGGCGAAGGGAGACGAGATGAAAAATTCCGGAATGACGTTTCAAGCCCGACGGATTCCCGTCGGGGCGGTTTTTTCTCCTTCCCCCCGCCAACCCTGTTTCGCCGCGGCCCGGTTCCCGTCCGACAAATCCCAAACCCAACCCCAAAACTTTCCATGACCGCACCCAAAGACGCCTCATCCAACAGCAGTACGCCGTTCCCCAATTCCAAACGCATTTATGTGGGTGGCACGATACATCCCTTTGTGCGCGTTCCCATGCGCGAGATTGCGCTTGCCCCCACCAAAACCCTGTCCGGGGAGTTGGAAGCCAATGAGCCGGTTCGCGTCTACGACACTTCGGGTCCGTGGGGGGATCCGTCCTTCCGGGGGGACGTGGAAAAAGGGCTTCCGCCGCTGCGTCGCGACTGGATTCTTCAGCGCGGGGATGTCGAGGAATACGACGGCCGGGAGGTCAAGCCGCAGGACAACGGTTATCTGAGCGAGAGCCACGCCCAGATGGTTTCCGAACGGCGCGGCGGATTGTCTCCGCTGCGAACGCCGGAAAACGCCCGGCGCCGTCCCCTGCGCGCGAAACCGGGAAAAATCGTCACCCAGCTGCAGTATGCGCGTGCCGGCATCATCACCCCGGAGATGGAGTTTGTGGCCATCCGGGAAAACATGCGCGCCGCCCGCCTCGCCGACTACGCCGGGGACATCGCCCGCAATGACCTCGACAAGCAGCACCTCGGCTCCGCACAGCGGGACGGGGGCAGCGGGGCGGAATTTGTGCCCTCGGTGTTTCGCCGTTTTCCGCAGCGCATTCCGAAGGAAATCACGCCGGAGTTTGTCCGCAGAGAGGTGGCCGCCGGCCGCGCCATCATTCCGTGCAACATCAACCACCCGGAGCTGGAGCCGATGATCATCGGCCGCAACTTCCTCGTGAAGATCAACGCCAACATCGGCAATTCGGCGGTGGCCTCGTCGATCGAGGAGGAGGTGGAGAAAATGCGCTGGGCCACCAAGTGGGGCGCGGACACGGTGATGGATCTTTCCACCGGCAAAAACATCCACGCCACCCGCGAATGGATCATCCGCAATTCGCCGGTGCCGATCGGCACCGTGCCGATTTACCAGGCGCTCGAAAAGGTCAACGGGAAGGCCGAGGATCTCACCTGGGAACTTTTCCGCGACACCCTCATCGAACAGGCCGAGCAGGGCGTGGATTATTTCACCATCCACGCGGGGGTCCTTCTGCGCTTTATCCCGCTCACCGCGCGGCGCATGACCGGCATCGTTTCCCGCGGTGGCAGCATCATGGCCAAATGGTGCCTGGCCCATCACAAGGAAAACTTCCTTTACACGCACTGGGACGAGATCTGCGACATCATGGCGGCCTATGATGTGAGCTTCTCCATCGGGGACGGTTTGCGTCCGGGCTCGATCGCCGACGCCAACGACCAGGCGCAGTTTGCCGAGCTGAAGGTGCAGGGCGAACTCACCAGACGCGCCTGGGAAAAGGGCGTGCAGGTCATGAACGAAGGTCCCGGTCATGTGCCCATGCACATGATCGAGGAAAACATGGCCAAGCAGCTTGAATGGTGCCACGAGGCGCCGTTCTACACGCTGGGGCCGCTGACGACCGACATCGCCCCCGGCTACGACCACATCACCAGCGGCATCGGCGCCGCCATGATCGGTTGGTACGGCTGCGCGATGCTCTGTTACGTCACGCCCAAGGAGCACCTCGGCCTGCCCACCAAGGAGGACGTGAAGGAAGGGGTCATCACCTACAAACTCGCCGCCCATGCCGCCGATCTCGCCAAGGGCCATCCCGGCGCCCAATACCGGGACAACGCCCTCTCAAAGGCCCGTTTCGAATTCCGCTGGGAAGACCAGTTCAACCTCGGCCTCGATCCCGAGCGGGCTCGGGAGTTTCACGACGAAACCCTGCCGCAGGAGGGAGCCAAGAGCGCCCATTTCTGCAGCATGTGCGGCCCGCATTTCTGCTCGATGAAAATCACCGAAGACGTGCGCAAATACGCGGCCGAGCAGGGGATCGCCGAGGAGGAAGCCCTCGAAAAGGGCCTGGCGGAGAAGTCGGCCGAATTCGCGGAGAAGGGGGCGGAGGTTTATCAGAAGGTGTAGGCTGGCAACACGCCAGCCCGGAGGAGCTGCCGGACGACTGCGAAGATTTTCTGCGCGTTCGGGACAAGGCGATGTGGGACAAGGATTCCCGGGAGGCACCTTTTTTCCGGCGGCCCGGATTGCGCATCGGAGGATCCGCGGAAGCTGAAAGGAGGACCTTCAAGTCATGCCCGCCTCACCGAAGGCTCAGGAAACGCCGCCGGAGGGATCGAGGGCATCCCCTGCGGGAAATCAATCAGCGGTGCAAAGTCCAGGTTTGCACCGGCTCGTAGCGGGTCTGGCCGAGGTGGCTGAGGATCAGGCGGATCTCCCGCAGCCGCCAACCGATGGGAGGCGCGGGATGCTCGGGGACGCTCAGACGGTCGTAGAGAAGGGTGACGTGGGGGACGAATTGTAAATCCCGCGGCGCAGCCAGTCGATGGGCGGCCAGTGCCGTGATGAGGCGGCGATGCAGTTTCATCAGCTCCGCGTTGCCGTCGGGTTTGACCAGCACCAGCGGCAGGTTGCCGGGGCGTCCCGGGAAACTCCGGATGCGGTCGAAGGTGACATCGAAGGAGGCCTGACGTTCCAGGGCGGCGGGGCACGCTTCGCGGACTTTCTGAATGATCCGCTCGGGCCTCTCGGCGTGGTCGCCGAGGTGATGGAGAGTGACGTGGAGAATGTGCGAAGGACGAAATTTTCCGGTCAGCGCAAACCGGTCCCGCAGTTCATTCTGGAGGACGCAGATGGACCGGACGGCGTCCGCATCGGGAAAGGTCCCGAGAAAGAGGCGGTATTTCGGACGGGGAGGGGGCGGGGAGTCGGAAAGCTCGGGTTGGGAGATCATAAGAAATCCCGCCCCGCGGGACGGGACAAATGCCGTGTCCCGGTTGTCGGTGCCGCGGCCGGCTCCGGCGAAGGATCTTCGCCGGAGAACGGTCGCAGGGGGAGTTACTCCAGTTCGCCCGCCTTGACGATTTCCGCGAATCCGCGGGGATCGAGGCTGGCTCCGCCCACCAGGGCCCCGTCGATGTCGGGCTGGGTGAGGAGTTCGCGGGCGTTGGACGGCTTGACGCTGCCGCCGTATTGAATGCGCACCTTGTCGGCCGTGGCCTTGTCGGTGAGTTCGGCCAGGACGGCGCGGGTGTGGGCGTGCGCATCCTGGGCCTGCCCGGCGGTGGCGGTCTTGCCGGTGCCGATCGCCCAGACCGGCTCGTAGGCGATGACCGTGTCGAGCAACTGCTCGGCGGTCACCCCGGCCAGCGCGCCGCGGAGCTGGGTTTCCAGGACTTCCTTCTCCTTGCCGGCTTCACGCTCGGCGAGGGTTTCGCCGATGCAAAGGATCGGACGGAGTTCCGACGCATGGGCGGCGAGAACCTTCTTGTTGATGAGATCGTCCGTTTCGCCGAACAGGGAGCGGCGCTCGCTGTGGCCGATGATGACGTATTTGACGAACAGCTCCCGCAGCATGGTGGCGCTGATTTCACCGGTGTAAGCGCCGGATTTTTCAAAATAAAAATTCTGCGCGCCGAGGCGGATTTTCTGCGATCCTCCGAGCAGTTCGGAAAGTTTCGGGATGGCCGTGAAGGGCGGGGCGATGACGATTTCGACGGAATTGACGTCCTCGATTTCCATGCGGAAGTCGTTGAGGAAATTGGCGGTCTCCCCGACGGTCATGTTCATCTTCCAGTTCGCCGCGATGATTTTTTTGCGCATAGGTAAAAAAGACGGGGACGCCCGGCCCAGGCGTCCCCATTTTTGATTTTGCGGACGGCGGGCCGACCGTCCTGTGTGGTTATTTGTCGCTCAGGTTGGCCACGCCCGGAAGGGTCTTGCCTTCGAGGAGCTCGAGGGAGGCTCCGCCGCCCGTGGAGGCGTGGGTGACCTTGTCGACGACCTTGAACTTTTTCGCGGCGGTGGCGGTGTCGCCGCCGCCGACCACGGAGATGGCTCCGGCGGCTGTGGCTGCGGCCACGGCCTCAGCCACGGCCTTGGTGCCGTTGGCGAACTTGTCGAACTCGAAGACGCCGCTGGGTCCGTTCCAGACAATGGTCTTGGCCCGGGCGATGACCTCGGCGAAGAGGGCCGCGGATTTCGGACCGCAGTCGAGTCCCATCCAGCCGTCGGGGATTCCCGTGGAAGCGTCCGCCGGCTGGGTGTTGGCCTCGGGATCGAACTTGTCGGCGCAGAGGAAGTCCACCGGCAGGTGAATCTTCACGCCCCGGGCCTTCGCCTTTTCCATCAGCTCGGGAACAATCTTCGCGCCTTCCGGATCGAAGAGACTGTCCCCGATGGGCATGTTGTTGAGCACCTTGAGGAAGGTGTAGGCCATGCCGCCGCCGACGATGATTTCGTCCGCCTTGTCGAGCAGGTTGCGAATGAGCGGGATTTTGTCCGCGACCTTGGCTCCGCCGAGGATGGCGAGGAGAGGACGCTGCGGGTTGTCCAGCACCTTCGCGAAGGCGTCAAGTTCCTTCTGCATGAGGAACCCGGCCACCTTTTCCGGCAGGTCCACGCCGACCACGGACGAATGCGCGCGGTGGGCGGTGCCGAAGGCGTCGTTGGCGTAGATGTCCCCGAGCCGGGTGAGCGAGGCGCGGAATTCCGCAACCTTCGCCGGATCGGCCTTGGTCGAGGTGCCGTCCTCATTCTTGACCTTGCCTTCCTCCTCGATGTGGAAGCGAAGGTTTTCCAGCAGGGCCACTTCGCCGGGCTGGAGCGCGGCACAGGCGGCCTCGACTTCCGGTCCCACGCAGTCGGGAAGGAACTTCACGGGCTTGCCGAGCAGTTCCTCCAGCTTCGCGGCGACGGGCTTGAGCGAGTATTTTTCGACCCTTTTGCCGTCGGGACGCCCGAGGTGGCTCATCAGCACCAGCGACGCGCCCTGATCAAGAATGTACTTGATCGTGGGCAGCGCCGCGGTGATGCGGGCCGGATTGGTGATCTCCCCGGTGGCCTTGTCCTGCGGAACATTGAAGTCCACACGCATGACCACCCGTTTCCCCGCGAGGGAAACGTCCGTAATGGATTTCTTGGGCATGGATTATTTCTTGGCGATCACGCGGGCCATTTCCAAAACCTTGTTGGAGTAACCCCATTCGTTGTCGTACCAGGAAACCAGCTTCACGAAGGTCGGGTCGAGGGCGATGCCGGCCTCGGCGTCGAAGACGGAGGTGTGGGTTTCGCCGCGGAAGTCGGTCGAGACCACCTTTTCGGTCGTGTAGCCGAGGACGCCCTTGAGCGGGCCTTCGGACGCAGCCTTCACGGCGGCGCAGATTTCCTCGTAGGTCGCGGGCTTCTCGAGCTCGGCGGTCAGGTCCACCACGGAGACGTCCGAGGTCGGGACGCGGAAGGCCATGCCGGTGAGCTTCTTGTTGAGCGCGGGAATGACCTTGCCAACGGCCTTGGCGGCGCCGGTGGAGGACGGAATGATGTTTTCCAGGATGCCGCGTCCGCCGCGCCAGTCCTTCTTGCTCGGACCGTCGACCGTTTTCTGGGTCGCCGTGGCGGCGTGCACCGTCGTCATGAGGCCGCGCTTGATGCCGAAGGTGTCATTGATGACCTTGGCCAGCGGGGCGAGACAGTTCGTCGTGCAGCTCGCGTTGGAAATGATGGCCTGGCCCGCGTAGGTTTCGTGGTTGACGCCGTAGACGAACATCGGCGTGTCGTCCTTGGACGGGGCGGACATGATGACCTTCTTGGCGCCGGCCTTGATGTGGGCGCTGGCGGTCGCCTCCTCGAGGAAGAGGCCGGTGGATTCGACCACGATTTCGGCGTTGACTTCATCCCAGTTGAGGGTGGAGGGATCCTTCGCGTCGGTGAGGCGGATTTTTTTGCCGTTGACGATGAGATTCGACCCTTCCACGGACACCTCGCCCTTGAAGCGCCCATGCACGGAGTCGTATTTCAGCATGTAGGCAAGATATTCCGGCTCGAGCAGGTCATTGATGCCGACAACCTCGATGTCGTTGGGGAAATTCTGGATCGCGGCGCGGAAAACCATGCGTCCGATGCGCCCGAAGCCGTTGATACCTATCTTGATAGCCATGTGAGTGATGAGTAGAGTGTGTGGTTGTTAATCCCCTTCAGTAAATCCGCGGGGTGGCGGGACCGTCAACATTCAAAACGTCGCCGGCAGCGCAAAGCTTCGTCGAGCAGCATCTGAGCCGCTTCGTCGTGGCCGAGATGGGTCGAATCGAGGCGAAAATCGGCCGTTTCCGTGTAGATTTCCCGCCGGGAGGCCAGCAGGCGGTCGAAGGCCTCACGGGGATTCTCGGTCTGCAGGAGGGGGCGCTTGCCGCTGCGACAGGCGCGCTCGAAAAGAATGTCGGGGTCGGCGTCCAGCCAGCCCACCACGCCAATCCGGCGCAGGGTGGCGCGATTTTCCGGGCGCAGAATGGCGCCCCCGCCGGTGGAAAGGACGATGCCGCAAAGGCCCACCGTCTCGGCCAGAACACGCTGCTCGACATCGCGAAAATACTCTTCGCCGTCCGAGGCGAAAATTTCCGGGATGCTCCGGTTTTCGGCCTGGACGATGAGATCGTCCGTGTCGAGAAAACGATGACCCGTCAGGCTGGCGACCCGTCGTCCGACCGACGACTTGCCGCAGCCCATGAAGCCAATGAGAACGAGGTTGGGTAGCACCCCCTCAGATTCTCACAACGTTCTTCGCGCGGGAACCTTTTTGATCCTGGTAGAGTTCGTATTCGACCTCTTCGCCCTCCTTGAGCGTCCGGAATCCTTCCGTCTGGATCGCCGAAAAATGGACAAAGATGTCCCCGTCCACAGTGGGATCCATGATGAAGCCGAATCCCTTCTTTTCGTTGAACCACTTTACTGTTCCTCTGGCCATATACGTCTGTTATTCATGGGCAGGTCCGAAGAACCCGTCCTGTTGCAGATTTTTCATGCGCAGGAAGGGATGCACTCGGACGCTTGCAACAATTTTTCATAAAGTATGAAGCAAACTTCGGGCCAACCTGCGCCACTAATCGGGGTAATTATGGGTAGTTCTTCGGATTGGGCAACTATGAAAGAAGCCTCCCTAATACTTAATAATCTTAATATTCCCCATGAATGCCGGGTGGTATCGGCCCATCGAACCCCGGATCTAATGGCCGAGTATGCGCGCACGGCGGAGGAGCGGGGTTTGCGCGCGATCATTGCCGGCGCGGGGGGCGCGGCTCATCTGCCGGGCATGGTGGCGGCGCAGACGGCGGTGCCCGTCCTGGGAGTGCCCGTGCAAAGCAAGTCGTTGAACGGCATGGACTCACTTCTTTCCATCGTGCAGATGCCGGCGGGGATTCCGGTGGCGACCTTTGCCATAGGCGTGGCCGGCGCGAAGAATGCGGCGCTCTTTGCCGCGGCCCTTTTGGCGGCGGAAAATCCCACCATCAAAGCCGCATTGACCGCCTATCGTTCGGCCCAAACCCAGGCGGTTTTGGAAAGCCGGCTCGACTGATTTTCGGGGCGAAATTTTTTCGAAGATTTGTGGAAACCCGTTTGCTTGCCCCGCCGGTGGCGATTGCCGAGGCGGTGGCTCTGTTGTCCGCCGGCGAAGTCGTCGCCCTGCCGACCGAGACGGTTTATGGCCTCGGCGCGTGCGCTCTGGATCCGGTCGCGTGTGCAAAAGTCTTTGAGGCCAAGGAACGTCCGTTGAGCGACCCGCTCATTGTCCATTTGCCGGACCCTTCGTGGGTGGGCCGTCTGGCCCGGTCCAATCCGCCGGCCCGCCGGCTGGCGGAGCGCTTTTGGCCGGGACCGCTCACCCTGGTGCTGCCGCGCACGGACTTGGTTCCGGACATTGTCACCGATGGACAGGATACCGTGGCGCTTCGCATGAGCGCTCATCCGGTGTTCCGGAAGATCGCCGCAGGCTTGGACAAACCCATTGCCGCGCCCAGCGCCAACCGGTTTGGGCGGATCAGTCCGACCCGCCCCGAACATGTGATGGCGGAACTGGGTGGACGCATTCCGTTGATTGTGGATGGCGGCCCCTGCACGCACGGCATCGAATCGACCATTGTGTCTGTCTCCGCCCACGGGGTGGCTATTTTGAGACACGGACCGGTCACAGAAGAACAACTTGCTGAAGTGGTCCCCGTGCAGGCGGCCCGCGGCGGAATCACCACCCCCGGGTCGATGAAGAGCCACTACGCGCCCCGGACGCCGCTGGACATTCTGGAGGCCGCGGATCTCGACCGGGTGGCCGGAACCCCCGGGGTCGGACTTTTGGCCTATTCCCAAGTCCGCGAGGGCTTTGCCCGCGTCGAAGTTTTGAGTGCCTCGGGGGACCTGCGTGAGGCTGCGGCAAATCTTTACGGAGCCATGCGGCGTCTGGACGAAGCCGGTCTCGGTCGCATCGTGGCGGAACCCGTTCCCGAAAACGGCCTGGGCGTGGCCATCATGGAGCGTCTGCGCAAGGCGGCCGTGCGGGAATAAACGGGCGGGCGAGCAGGGAAAGCCGCGGCCTCCCTCACACCTCGAGCCGGTACCCCAGGCCGTGCACGGTGAGGAGGTGGCGTGGATGGCCGGGTTCGGTTTCGATTTTCTGGCGGAGTTTGACGATGACCTGATCGAGGGTGCGGGTGGTGCCGTAATATTCGATGCCCCAGACTTCGTTGAGGATGCGGTCGCGGGACAGGGCATGGCCGCGTTCGCGGTGCAGGAGAACCAGCACGGCCAGTTCGCGGGGCGTGAGGTCGAAGGACTCGCCGCTCCGCCGTCCGCGAAGGGCCGGCACGTCGATTTCCACGTCGCCAAAACGGAGGATATCGGGCGCGGGGGACGCGCCGGGGGTGCCGGTCTGGGCGCGGCGGAGGAGGGCGTGGACGCGGGCGATGAGCTCGCGGACGCCGAATGGTTTGGTCACATAGTCGTCGGCGCCCAGTTCCAGACCGATCACCTTGTCGACCTCCTGGCCCTTGGCGGTGAGCATCAGGACCGGGACCGCGTTCCGCTCGGCGCGCAGTTCGCGGCAGATGTCATACCCGCTCTTGCGCGGCAGCATGACGTCGAGAATGACGAGGTCGGGCTGTTCCTGGCGGATCTTTGGGAGCGCGTGGGCGCCATCCCGGCATTCCGAAACCTGATACCCTTCGCCGTTCAGGGTTTCGACCAGACCGAGACGGATGTGGGGATCGTCTTCGACAACAAGAATGCGCTTGCTCATGGGTGGACGGGAGGACGGCGGGGGATGTGGAAGCGGAAGATCGCGCCGCCGCCGTCGCGGGCGCGGCAGGTCACGTCGCCGCCATGGTCGCGGGCAATGCGCCGGGCCAGGGTGAGTCCCAGACCGGAACCCTGCGCGCCGCTGGCCAGGGAATCGTCGGCACGGTAGAAGGCTTCGAAGATTTTTTCCTCCAGACCGGCGGGCACCCCGGGTCCGCGATCCAGAACCTCCGCCACAAAACACCCGTCCTCCATGCCGGTGTGCAGCACAATCTCCCGGCGGCGGGTGGCGTATTTTTCGGCGTTGGAGAGAAGATTGACGAGGACCTGGGAAACACTGTCGGCGTCGCAGACGACGGAATACGGACCCGGCGCGGCCTCCCACTGCACGGAGAATCCGGCCTCCCGCAGCCGTCCGCTCTCCGTCTCCCAGATGCGTCCAACGACCGCATGCAGGTCGCACTCCCGCATTTCGTACACCTTCCGGTTCCGCTCCAGACGGGAAAAATCGAGCACGTTGTTGACGAGGCGGGTGAGGCGTTCGCTCTCGCCGGAAATGATGCGCAGGTAGCGGTTTCGTTTTTCCGGTTCCGTCACACGTCCCTCGGCCAGCAGGTCGGCGAACATGCGGATCGACGTGAGGGGGGTCTTCAATTCGTGGGAGACATTCGACACGAAGTCGGTTTTCTTCCGGGCGAGGGCGAGTTGCCGGCGCGTGTCGGCGGCGAAAAAATATCCCCCGGCGAGAATCGCCGCGAGGGCCAGCGCGATCAGAAGAACCAGCGTCAGCGTGACCAGCCGGGCCGATTCGGTGAGTTGACCGGGATTGGTCAGGTAAACCGCCACCTCCCAGTGCGGCAGCACCTCGCCGATTTCGGAGGCGACAAAGGGACGCTTCCAGTTTTCCTCGAATCCCCCGGGCCGGCGGGCGACCGGACGGGATTTGTCGTTGAGGATGGCGAGGCGGACATCGGGATCCGGATCGACGGTGGCAAGAGCCTCGCGGGAGATTTGTCCGAGTTCGTCCGGCGCCAGCATCAGGCCGAACAGCCAGTCGGATTTCGGATCGGGCCGGGTCCAGAAAAGCACCTGCAGCCGGTCCTCCACAAAACGGGCCAGGATGCCCTGCGCCGCGCCACGCACGGCCGTCTGAAAATTGGAAAATTCCGGCGCGAGCTTGGAGGGAAGGGCCGCCTGGGACTCCGCCTGGCGGTATTGGGGCTCGATGGAGCGATTCACGGACGCGGGGCTTTTTTTGGAAAATGGCAGGCGCAATTTTCCGGAGTCGTCGGAACCTTCGGCCTTCTCCTGTTTTTTGCCGTCGTACGCGGAGGAAGCCGCCTGACGGTCTTTCAATCCGCCGGCGGTCTCGGAGGCCTGCAACGGTGTGTTCCGGTAGATTTCCGCCTCGGTTTCATTGCTGAGGAAAAGGCGGTTGTCGCGGATGAATTCGCCGATTTTCGGATGGGCGGCGGCGAGGGCGCGGGTCGGATAGGCGAGGGTTCCGTCCGCGGCGACGGCAAAGGGCTGGCCGCGTCCGGTCCAGACGGTGCCGAGGCGGCCGCCGTAATCCTCCGCCAAAGCCGGCGCGCTGTGGCCGGCCAGAAGGTCGCGGGTGGCCTCCACAAATTCCGCCTGGCTTTGCTCGATGAGGCTGCGGACAACGGCCGCCAGCGCATCCGCCTCCGCCTGGCGAAGGTCCGCCGCCTGGCGCTCGATGAGGATGCGTTGTTCGCTGGCGGTGCGCAAAGCCAGCCAGCCCAGCACGAGGCTGGGCAGGAAAATGGCGACGAAAAAAATGACGGCGGAACGCTTCACCGGAAAAGGGGTGCCCGGCGGGCCGGACGGGAATGTTTCATGCGGGACGAAAGTCTAGCAGAAGGGCCCGGTGGCGTCGCGAGAATTATGGCGCACTCCGATGCGACCGGAGCGCGCCTTGGGACGGTCAGCGTTTCTGTTTTTTGTCCTGGTAGTTCTGGTACTGCACCTCCTTGCGGCTGGCCTTGCTCAGGGAGCCGCGCCTTTGCAGTTCCTCCGCCTTTTGCCGCAGCACCCCGTTTTCGGTTTTGAGCAGGCTGCTTTGCGCGACCTCCGGCAGGGCGGCGTTTCGGGCGGCCTGCCGGAGCAGGAGGTCGGCGGCCTCGCGGGATTTGCCGGCGTCGGCGAGTCGGACGGCCTGTTCCTTGGCGAGACGGTTGCGGGTGAGGGCGGCATTGACCGCGACTTCGGCGCGGATCGAGTCCTCCACGGCCTGCGGATCCGCGCTGCGGCGCACCCGGAGCGACCGCCGCTCCGTGGCGGACCGGCCGGATTCGGCGTCATCATAGGAGAGTTCGACCGACGCCAGGTCGAGCGTTTCGTTTTCTCCCTCCGGCACCTCGCAGGCAATGAGAAAGCGCCGGGTTTGCGCGCCGTAAAAATCGGAGAGGGGAATGGTGACCGATTGACCGTGAAAAGAGATTTCCTCCTCGCCAAGCACGCCCCTTGCACGGACCCCTTCGGGCAGGGTGATGGTCACGCGGACATTCCGGGCGACGACGCTTTTCACCGTGCGCAATTCCCCGGCGAAAATGTCCGGCAGCTTTTCGACGTCCTGCACGTAATAATAGTTGGCGTGGCTGGCCTCCGCCAGCGCGGTCATGAGGTCCTCGTTGTAGTCATCGCCGAGTCCGACCGTGGACACACTTTGTCCCTCCTCGCGCAATTCCCGGCCCAATCTGGCGAGGTCGGCGGGGCGGGAGGGGCCGACGTTGGCGTTGCCGTCGGAGAGCAGGATGATGCGGTTGATGTTTTCGCTGTCGAAATACTTCCTCAGCTGGGCGGCGGCCTTTTCCACTCCCGCATACAGGGCGGTTCCCCCGCCGGCGCGGATGGCGTGGATTTTCTCCTTCAGGGTTTTCCTCTCCTTCACGCGCTGCGGCGGGATGAGGACCTGAACCTCGTCGTCGTAAACGACCAGGGAAAACCGGTCGTCGGGTCCGAGTTGATCAAGGGCCACCTCGGCGGCCTGCCGGGCTTTTTCCAGTTTGGCGCCGGTCATGGACCCCGACCGGTCGAGCGCCACGGCGAGATTGATCGGCAGCGTGCGGCGCCGGGAGGACGCGTCCATGGCGCGCAGTTCGACCTGCAGGAGGGTCTCCCGGCGCGTGGTCGGGAGGACGTCGCGTTCGGGGGTGACGGTCAGGCGGACCGCCGGTGTTCCCTCGGCCGCACAGAGGGCGAGCGCCGAGGCCGTGAAGAGCGAAAGCAGGGTCTTCATGGATCCAGCTTCGCAGCGTGCGCGGCGACGGGTGTCAGACGGAGGTAAGAAGTTTGTAAAAAATTTGTTCGCCGGGGTGCGCGGCGGGGAGGATTGGAAGGGCCGCCGGGAGCACGTCCGGCCCCGGGAGGATGCGAAATATCCTCGACCCGACCGCGGACTTGCGTAGGTTGAACCCGAAAGCCGAGCTTCCCGCAGGGGACGACGGAAGGAGTCCAGGAACTTCGGTTTTCGCGTTGAACCGTTGTTTTTTTGCCATGAAACGCCGAATCGAAAGGGTGTGTGAAGTCATCAAACGCGAACTGGGGCCGATCATTGGGCGCGAGCTGACCTTCTCCGCGCCGCTGGTCACCGTGAGTGGGGTGGACATCACGCCCGACCTGAAACAGGCCCACGTCTTCATCAGCGCCATCGGCACCGGGGCGCAGAAGCGGAAGGCGATCGAGACGCTCGAGCATCATCGTGTCCTGCTGCAGGCCGAGCTTGCCAAACGCGTCGTTCTCAAGCACACACCGCATCTCCATTTCCGAATCGACGAGTCCATCGAACGGGGCACGCGCATCCTGGGCATTCTCGACGAGTTGGGATTGGACGAAACCCAATGAATTGCACATTTGCCGAAATTGAAGCCGCCCTCGGAGGCGCGCAGGACATTCTGGTCGCCAGTCATGTGCGCCCCGACGGGGATGCGCTCGGCTGCACGATCGCCTTTGCCCTGTGGCTGAAATCCCTGGGGAAGAAGGTGACCGCCTGGAACGAAGAGGGCGTCACCCAGAAATTTCGCTATCTGCCGGAGCACGAAATCGTGACGCTCCCGGACGCCCAACCGCGGACGTTTGACGCCGTCGTTGCGCTGGACAACTCGGTGAAAAACCGCCTCGGCACGGTCTGGAAATCCGTCGCCTCCACGAAGCTGCTCGTCAACATCGACCATCACGTCAGCAACGAGGGCTACGGCGACCTGAACTACATCGATCCGGGCGCGCCGGCCACCGGGCAGATCCTTTTCGAATTCTTCCGGGACCGCGGCGTGGCCCTCACGCCGGCGATGGCGGCCAATCTTTTTGCGGCCATTTCGACGGACACCGGATCGTTCCAATACCGCGGCACCGACGCCCGCACCTTCCGGGCTGCCGCCGGACTGATTGAGGCCGGTGTGGATGTCGCGGAAATTTCCCGCCAGATGTACGAGAGCCAGCCCATGCGGCGGCTCGAGCTCCTGCGTTACGCCCTCAACCAGGCCCGGTTCAGCTGTGACGGTCACCTGGTCAGCTTTTCCCTGCCGCTTTCCGCGGTCGAGGAACTGGGCGTGCTGCCGGAGGACAACGAAGGCATCATCGACCATCTGCGGTCCGTGGACGGCGTGGTTGTCGCGGTGTTTTTCGAGGAACTGGCCGACGGCATGATCCGGGTCAGCTCCCGATCGAAGGATGAACGCGTGGATGTCTGCAAGATCTGCAAACAATTCGGAGGCGGCGGTCACCCGCTCGCCGCCGGGGCGCGGATCCAGGGCTCCCTGGCCGCGGTGGAAGAAATGTTTTTGGAAGCTGTTTGTCATGAAATCCGTAACCGAAACTGACGGCGTTCTCCTCGTGGACAAGGCGCCGGGCATGACGTCGCACGATGTTGTGGCCATCACGCGCCGGGCCCTGAACACAAAGAAGGTCGGGCATTGCGGCACCCTGGACCCGCTGGCCACCGGTCTGCTCATCATCACCATCGGCCGGGGAACCAAGATCCAGGATCTTCTCATGAGCGAGGACAAGGAATACGTCGGCACGCTCAAGCTGGGAGAGATCACCGGCAGCCAGGATGCGCAGGGGGAAATCATCGAAACGCGTCCCATCCCGGGGGACCTCTCCTATGGCCAGATCGAGGCCGCGTTCCAGAGGTTCAAGGGCGATTTTTATCAGACGCCGCCCATGGTGAGTGCGATCAAGAAGGACGGCGTGCCGCTTTACAAGCTGGCCCGGCAGGGCAAGAAGGTCGAGCGCGAGCCGCGGTTCGTCCGCGTGTACGCCTTTGACATCAAGGAGGTGCGCCTGCCGGAGGTCGACTTCCGTGTGGTGTGCAGCAAGGGGTTTTATGTCCGCACTTACGCGCACGACATCGGGGAGGCGCTCGGGTGCGGCGCCCATTTGAGTGCGCTGCGCCGCACCAAGTCCGGACGTTTCAGCGTCGACGGCGCCGTCACGGTCGAGGAGCTCAAGAACCTGCCGCGGGAGGAACTGGTCCGGCGCGTGCTGTCGCTGCCCGAGGTTTCGCGGCTGCGCGGAGCGTAGGAAGCCGGGCCGCCGCCCGGCGCCATTCCGTGTCGTGAATCCCCATCCGCCTGGACCTTGAAAATCCTTTCCTCCATTGCCCAGCTGTCCGAAATCCCCGGGCCTCTCTGCGTGGCCATCGGGGTCTTTGACGGCGTGCACCTGGGGCACCAGGAACTGATCCGCCGCACCCGGGAGGAGGCCGCCCGGGTGCAGGGGACGCCGGTGGTTCTGACCTTTCACCCCCATCCCGTGCGGGTTCTGCGTCCGGAATCGGCGCCCCACCTGCTGACCTCCACGCCGCACAAACAGCGCCTGATCGAGGCGCAGGGGTGTCCGGTCTTGGTGTGTCAGGATTTCACTCGCGAATTCGCCGCGCAGCCGCCGGAGGTGTTCATTGAGGCACTGGCCGCCGCCGCCCGGCCGCTGAGCCGGATCTGCGTGGGGCACAACTGGGCGTTTGGACGAAACCGCTCGGGCAATGTCGCCCTGCTGGAGGAACTGGGCCGCCGGCTTGGCTTTGCAACGATGGAAATCGATCCCGTGGTGGTCGACGGCGATCTCGTGAGCAGCACGAGGATTCGGCGGGCGGTGGAGGCGGGGGATTTTGCCACGGCCCGCCGGTTGCTGGGGCGCGATTACACCATTCTCGGAACGGTCCGCCACGGCCGTCAACTGGGCGGGCGCATCGGATTTCCCACCGCCAACCTCGCCGCGCACAACGAACAGTTTCCGCCGGACGGCGTTTATGCGGTCCGTGCCAAACTGCGCGACAGATGGCTGGGCGGGGTGGCTAACATCGGCACGCGTCCCACGGTGAACGACACCCCCGAGCGGCTTCTCGAGGTCCATCTGTTCGGATTTTCCGACCGGTGTTACGGCGAGGACATCGAGGTCCGCTTTGAAAAATTCCTGCGGTCGGAGCGGAGGTTTCCCTCGGTTGACGCCCTCAAGGAGCAGATCAGCCGGGACGCGGAGGAGGCGCGGCGGGTGCTGGAGGGCGGAACCCCGCCGGCGTGTTGAGTCTCAGCCCTTCAGCAGGGCCGACCGCATGACCTCGAGCGGGGCGGGGCGGTTGAACCAGATTTCGAAAGACAGGGCGCCCTGATGCAGCAGCATGGAGAGGCCATTGGCCGTGCGGGCCCCGGCGGCGCGTCCGTCCTCGATCAAGCGCGTGTCCCCCGCGGCGTAGACCGTGTCGTAAATCATCAGATTGGCCGTGAGCAATCCGGCCGGGATCAGCGCGGGATCCGTGCGTTTCATGCCCACGGAGGAGGCGTTGATCACGATGTCCACGTGCTCGAGTTGCTCCCGGAGGGCCGGTTCCCGGTGGGGGATGGCCAGGAGACGGTCCATGGGACCGATCAGGCGTTCGCTGCGGAAATAAGGAGCCAGCTCGGCGGCCAGTGCGGCGGCCTTTTCATAGGTGCGATTGACGAGCACAAGCCGCTCGCAACCTTCCAGGGCGCACTGGACCGCAATGGCGCGGCCGGCTCCGCCGCCGGCTCCGAGGAGCATCACACGCAGGTCGCGGAGGTCCACGTAAAACTCCTCGCGGATGGCGCGCAGCAGTCCGGGACCGTCGGTGTTGAATCCGATGAGCCGGTCGCCGTCCACCACCACGGTGTTCACCGCGCCGGATTTGCGGGCGTAATCGTCGGCTTCATCCACGGCGGCCAGCGCGCCCGCCTTGTGCGGGATGGTCACATTGGTGCCGAGAAAGCCCGCCTGGGGAAGGGCGCGCAGAGTGTCGGCCAGTTCTTCCGGACGGACGTGGATTTTGACGTATTGCGCGTCAATTCCGCAGGCCTGCAACGCGGCGTTGTGAAAGCCCGGCGAACGGCTGTGCGCCACGGGGTCGCCCAGGACGGAAAGGCGGGCAGGCGGCGCGAGCGCGGAGAGTTTTCCGCTTTTCAGATCGGCGGGAGTGAAAACGTCGCTCATGGGTCAACGGACGGATTCCGGGTTTGGGGGCCGGACGGCACGGGAACGCGGTCTGGCGTCGGCCGGTTTTTTCATGCCACGCCTTTTGCGGCGCGTTCGAAACGTGCCAGCACGCGCTCCTTGCCGAGCACCTCGAACATCTCGTAGAGGCCCGGTCCCACCGACTTGCCGCTCACCGCCACGCGGGCGGGATGGACGAGGGCGCCGGCCTTGACGCCCCGGGCGGCGGCCGTTTCCTTGAGCCGCGCCTCGATGGCGGCATGGGTCCAGTCCGAAAGATCCTTCAGCGCCTCGCCGAGGGCCTCGAGATTTTCCAGGGCGCCGGGCTGTTTGAGTTTTTCGGCGGACTCGGGTTCGATCGGATAATCTTCGGTGAAAAGGAATCCGATCCACGACGGCACGTCGTTCAGATGTTTGACCTTGGCCTTGACGATCGACAGGGCCTTGAGCAGTTCCTCCCGCGTGCCGTAGGCAATGCCCGCCTTTTCCACAAAGGGCAGGGCCAGCTCCGCAAAGCGCTCGAGGCTCATGTGCAGAAGATACTGACCGTTGAGCCAGAAACACTTGTCGAGGTCGAAAATGGCGTTGCGGCGGTTGATTTTTCCGAGGTCGAAAATTTCCCGCACTTCCGAAAGCGGCACGATTTCGCGGTTGTCCCCGGGCGACCAGCCGAGCAGGCAGAGGTAGTTCAGCACCGCTTCGGGGGCGTATCCGTTGTCGACGAAATACTGCACGCTCGAGCCGCCGTCGCGCTTGCTCAGTTTTTTGCCCTCGTGGTTGAGGATGAGCGGAATGTGGGCGAACTGGGGCGGCGTGACGCCCAGGGCCTGGTAGAGCTCGATGTGCTTGGGCGTGTTGGAAAGGTGATCCTCGCCGCGAATGACGTGGGTCATCTTCATCTCGATGTCGTCGACGACATTGACGAAGTGGAAAATCCACGAGCCGTCCGGACGACGGATGGTCATGTCCGGGTGGGTCACCGGGTTGGACATGTCGAAGGTGATGGTGCCGCAGACCAGATCGTGCACGGTCACGGATTTCCGCGGGGAGCGGAACCGGATGGCGCCCTCGTCCTCGTAGGTGTGCCCGCCGGCCTGGAGTTTGGCGAGGTAGGATTCATAAATGCTGTTGCGCTCGCTCTGACGATACGGGCCGTGGTCGCCGCCGCGGTCGGGACCTTCGTCCCAGTCGAGACCCAGCCAGTTGAGGCCGTCATAGATCGCCTGAAGGGCCTCGGCGGTGTTGCGTTTGTCATCGGTGTCCTCGACGCGGAGGATCATTTTGCCGCCGTGCTTGCGGGCAAACAGCCAGTTGAAGAGCGCGGTGCGGGCGCCTCCGACATGGAGGTAACCGGTGGGTGAGGGTGCGAAACGGGTGCGAACGGACATTTCTTATTCCTGTAATGCTGAATCCTGTCTAAAAATGCCAAGCATGACTCTCCAAGCCCAAGTTGACAACGACATAAAAGAAGCGATGCGTGCCAAGGACATGCCGCGGCTCAACACCCTGCGCATGCTCAAGGCGGCGCTGAAGAACGCGGCCATCGAAAAGGGCGGGGCGGATGCCGTCCTGGACGACGCCGAGGCTGCCGCCGTCATTCGCAAGCAGATCAAGCAGCGCCAGGATTCCGTGGAGGGTTATGAAAAAGGCGGCCGCCCCGAGCTGGCCGCGGGTGAAAAGGCCGAGATCGAGATCCTTTCCACCTACCTGCCCAAGGGGCTTTCCGCCGAGGAAATCACCGTCCTGGTCCGGGAGGCCATCGCCGAGGCCGGCGCGACCTCGAAACAGCAGATGGGCGCGGTCATGAAAATCGTCACCGCCAGGGCGGCGGGACGGGCCGACGGACGCACGCTGAGCGCGGAGGTGCAAAAACAACTGGGCTGAACCCTCCCTCGCCATCCCGGCGGCCCGACTCCGGTCCCTGCCCCCGCGGCCGGAGTCCCCGCCCGGAAGCGCTCCCTTTCGCATGCCTTCTCCCTCCCTCAGCGCCGTCATTGTCGCCGCCGGTTCCAGTCGCCGGATGGGTTTTGACAAACTCACCGCGCCGCTGCGCGGACGCCCGCTGGTCGCCCACAGCCTGGCCGCCTTCGAGGCGTGTCCCGACGTCGGCTCCATCATCCTGGTTTGTTCCGGCGAGCGCATGGCGGAGTTCGAAAAAATCGCCGCTCCGTTCGGCAAGGTCCGCGAGGTGGTGGCGGGCGGAAGGGAACGGGTGCATTCCGTCCTGGCCGGGGTCAATGCCCTGGCGGACCGGGCTCCCGCGTTTGTCGCCGTGCACGACGGCGCCCGGCCGCTCATCACGCCGTCCGCCATATCCGCCTGTTACGCCGCGGCCCGGGAAGCCGGGGCCGCCGTCTGTGGGGAACCGGTCACCGACACCCTGCATCGTGCGGATCCGGACGGTTTCCTGAAGGAAACCGTCTCCCGCGAGCACCTCTGGCGCATGCAGACCCCGCAGATTGCCGAGACCGCGGTCCTGAGAACCCTGCTCCTCGGGGCCCGGGAGGCCGGGGAGGCCGTCACGGACGAAATTTCCCTTCTCCTCCGGGCGGGCCGGAAGGCCCGGGTGGTGGAAAATCCCGATTGGAACCTCAAGGTGACCTATCCCCGGGATCTCGCCCTGGCCGAGATGCTCCTGCAAAGCCGCGAGACGCGGTAATTTGCTTCCCGCTCTTTCCTTCCGCGACTTTTGGTGTTCATTAGGCGTCTCCCTTTATGAAATCCCAACTCACAACCCTTCCTTCAGGCCTTCGGATTGCGACCTGCGAAATGCCGCACGCCGAGACCGCGGCGCTTGGCATCTGGGCCGGGGTGGGGGGGCGTCATGAGCCGGCCCGACTCAACGGCATCTCCCATTTCATCGAACACATGCTCTTCAAGGGCACGGCCCGGCGTTCGGCGCGCCGGATCATGGAGGAGGTCGAGGGGGTCGGCGGCGACATGAACGCCTTCACGGCCGAGGAACGCACCTGTTATTACGCGGCGGCGGCTTCCGAATATTTTCCGAGGCTCTGTGACGTCCTGAGCGACCTGTATTTGAACCCGCGCTTCCACCCCGTCGACATCGAGCGCGAGCGCGGCGTGATCGGCGAGGAAATCCTCATGTACCGCGACGAACCCGCGTCGTATGTGCAGGAGGTTCTCAACGAAAATTTCTGGCCGAATCATGCACTGGGGCGTCCGCTCACCGGAACGGTGAAGACCATCGAACGCTTCACCCGGCAGGATTTTCTGGACTACCGCACGTCCCATTATCATGCGCAGACGACGGTGGTTTCCGCGGCGGGAAAAATCCGTCACGAGGAGGTGGTCGAACGGATGGCCGCGCTGCTGGAAACCATCCCCACCGGCCGCCGGGTACGGGCTTCGTCGGCACCTGAGCCGCAGGACACCCCCCGCATCGTGCTTGATCCGCGCGACACCCAGCAAACCCAGCTGGCCATGGGCGTGCCCGGAGCCAGCCATCACGATCCTCGGCGTTACGCGCTGCAGATTTTGCACACGATCCTCGGCGGCAACGCCAGTTCGCGGCTCTTCCAGGAACTCCGGGAAAAGCGCGGACTGTGTTATTCGGTGAGCACGCATCCGTCGTGTTTTGAGGACACCGGCATGCTGAACATTTCGCTCGGTCTCGACCGGCGCAACATCGAGAAATCCCTGCGCCTGATTCTCGCCGCCTTCGAGGAGGTGAAGGCCCGGCCGCCGCGTCCCGCCGAACTGAAGCGCGCCAAGGAATACGCCGTCGGCACCAGCCGGATGTCCCTGGAGCGCACCTCGAGCCAGAACATGCGCCTGGGCGGTTCGGTGTTGGTCTACGGCCAAATCGTCGATCCGGAGGAGGTTCATGCCAGGCTGCGGGCCGTCACCGCCGAGGAAGTGCAGGCGGCGGCCGTGGACTTCCTTGATCCCCGCCGGGCCACCGTCGCCATCGTCGGTCCGTCGCCGGAGGCCGCCGAGATCGAAAAAATCCTGCTGTCATGATCCGCGCCGGCGCCCTGTTTGACTGGGATGGGGTCGTGATCGACTCCTCGGAGAAACACGAAAGATCCTGGGAGCTCCTCTCCGCCGAAATCGGACGGCCGCTGCCGCCGGACCATTTTCTTCGCGGCTTTGGGCGGAAGAACCAGTTCATCATTCCGGAAATTCTGGGCTGGACCCACGACCCCGCCGAGATCCAGCGCCTTGCCGACCGCAAGGAGGAACTTTACCGCGAGCTGGTGCGGGAGAGCGGGGTGAAAATCCTTCCCGGTGCGCGCGAACTTCTGGCCGCGCTCCGCGAGGCGGGCATTCCGCGCGCCATCGGATCATCCACGCCCCGCGCCAATCTCGAGGCGATCTTTGCCTCGACCGGTCTCGACGAGTTTTTCGACGCCGTGGTGAGCGCCGAGGACGTGGTCCACGGCAAACCCGCGCCGGATGTCTTTTTGAAAGGGGCCGAACTCCTGCGCCTGCCGCCGGAACGCTGCGTGGTGTTTGAGGACGCGCTCTTTGGCATTGAAGCCGGCCATCGGGCCGGCATGAAGGTGATTGCCGTCGCCACGACGAATCCCATCGAACGCCTCCAGCACGCGGAACGAGCCGTACATTCGCTGGAGGAAATCCGGCCGGCGGATGTTCTTGCCCTGGTGGAGGGTGGTCCCACGCCGGCGGAGTGAGGCTCCGGAAAGACGGGGGCACTCCCTGGGGGCTTCGTAGGTGAGACTCAGAATGGTCACCTTGGCGTCCTGCCCGGTGTGGGCATTGGAGATTTTGGTTTCGATCCGAAACTCCCCGTCCTTGTTGGCGCCGATGCGGGCTGGTTGCGATTTGTCGATCCGGTTGATTTTTCTGGAGGCGGTTTCAATCCGAACCACGCAGTTTAAGAGATCGTATTTCGTCGGGTTGTACAGCCGCAGCGTAACATGGCCATCGGGTTGAAACCGGGGAGGCGCGACTTCGAGCAGGGAGGAGAAGGTGTTCCAAAGGACACCGGTCAGCAGGGTTCAATGTCTTTCGGAAGTGCACGTTTTCCGGGCCCGGCGACCGCGGGTCCGCCCGAACAGAGAGGGGAACACATCCGCCCGCAAATTGCTCGCCAGCGTTCCGGCCTGTGCGATCATGGGGGAAAGTGGTCCCGCCGTCGGAACCACGTAACAAAATTCCAACCGCAGCGCATTGATTCATGGCAGACCTCGGCAAATTCAATCACCTGACCATTCTCCGTCTGGACAGTCATGGTGCCCTTTTGGATGGAGGGCGGGACGGGGAGATTCTGCTGCCCCGCCGCTACGTTCCGGCGGGCGCCGCGCCGGGCCGGACCCTCGAGGTGTTTGTTTACCGCGATTCGGAGGACCGTCTGGTGGCGACGACCGAAAGGCCCCTGGCCCAGGTGGACGAGTTCGCCGTGCTGCGCGTCGTGGGTTTCCACGCCGACATCGGTGCCTTCCTCGACTGGGGACTGGCCAAGGATCTGCTGCTGCCGCGGCGGGAGCAGAGTTGTCCGCTGAAGCTGGGTCAAAAGGTGGCGGTGCGCGTTTTTGTCGATCCGCATTCACACCGCATCGTGGCGAGCATGAAACTGGGACGGTGGCTGGGGAAAAAGCCGCCGCGCTACCGGGTTTACCAGCGGGTGCATGCGCTGGTCGCCAATGAAACCCCGCTGGGCTACAACGCGATTGTCGCCGGCGCCCATCGCGGATTGTTTTACCGCGCCCAACTGGCCCGGCCGCTCCAGCCCGGCGAAACCGTCGAAGCCTATGTCATGGAGGTCCGCCCGGACGGTCATCTGGATCTTTCCCTGGAACCGCTCGGCTACAGCCGTGTCAAGCCGCTGGGCGAACGGATCGTGCAGGCCCTTGAGGAGGCGGGCGGCAGGCTGCCCTTTCACGACAAGAGCCCGCCCGAGGAAATCCGCGAGCGGTTTGGCGTCAGCAAGAAGGCCTTCAAACAGGCCCTGGGAACGCTCTATCGCGAAAAGGTGATCGACCTGGGAGAGACGGAAATCCGCCTTCTGCCCCAGGCTTCCAAGTCCGGCCGTCCGCGTTGACGCCGGAGCGGGGCGTCGGCGCCGTTTGCGAAACGTTGATCTTTTTCCGCGAACACCTCAGCATCGGGGCCGATGAAACTTGCTGTGCAGATTGCCGCCGCGCTCGGTTTTCTCGGCGTGGCCCTGGGGGCGTTCGGAGCCCACAAACTTCACGACGTTCTGGTGGCCAACAACAAGCTCACCGTCTGGCAGACCGCGGTGTTTTACCAACTGGTCCATGCCGTGGCCGCCTTGTGGGCCGCGGAACGCAATCCGACGGTCGCCTGGCTGTGGATCGCGGGCATCGTGCTCTTCTCGGGCTCGCTTTACGCGCTGTCCCTCGTGCACCTGAAATGGCTGGGACCCGTGACTCCGCTGGGCGGCCTGCTCTTCCTCGCCGGCTGGGCGGTGCTTGTTTTCAAACCCAAGATGTGACCGTGCGCGCCGCCGGGCGGTCTTTTTTCGTGCCGCCGGCCGGCGAACGGCCCGGCGCCCGGATCGTCGTGGCGCGCAGGGGGTGTCAGTTCACCACCGTGACCGGCGTGCCGAGCGGCGCGTGGGCCCAGAAGATTTTGACCATCTTTTCCGGCATGCGGATGCAGCCGTGACTGTCCGGCACCCCGGGCAGGAACCCCTGGTGCATGCCGATGCCGGTGTTGGTCAGGCGCATGAAATAGGGCATGGGCGCGCCGACGAACCTGGCTCCGGGCGGACACGGATCCTTCTTCACATCGACGTCCTTCTTGACCACCTGCCCGGAGGCGTCCACGTAATCGCCATAGAGGTTCGACCGGTGGTCGATGTTTTTCTGGATGATTTTGTAATTGCCGACCGGCGTGTCGAAGCCCTCGCGTCCGCTGGAAATGGCGGAAACGCCCACCAGCTTGCCGCCCTTGTAGAAGGAGGCCGTCTGCTTGGAGAGGCTGATCACGATGGAAGGCGCCCCTTCGACCCCGTCGCCGTCCCAATAGGACTTGCGCATGGCAAGACTTTCCTTCGTGGCCGGATCGATCACGGCGGAACCGGTCCCGAGATATTTGACGGAGCTGTTGTTCAGCCGGGTGTCATAATTGGCGCACGCCGCCAAAACGAGCACGCCGAAAAGCCCCGCACCGCGAAGAACCGCTTTTGTCATGCGCGGTAAAAGAGCAAACTTGGCAAAAAGGTCAAGTGGGACGGAAGAAAACGGGGCACAGTGCCCGCGGAAAGCCGGGAGGTCCGCTCATTCCTCCTCGTCCCCGCCCTCCTCGGAGCGCTCGTTCTGCTGTTCCTGCATGGCGCGGAGCACGTCGGACATGTCCTCGACTTCGTCCCACACATCCTGGCTCACATAAATGGGCGCCTTTTGCTGGGTGGCCATGGCAATGCAGTCGCTGGGCCGCGCGTCGAGCTCGATGATCTTGCGCTGCTGGAGTTCGTTTTCCACCGTGATGATGAGACGGCCGTAATAGGTGCCGCTCTTGAGGTCGTTGATGACAACGCGCTCGACCTTGGCGCCCACCGCGGAAAGCAGCAGGGCCATCAGATCGTGGGTGAGGGGACGCTCCTTGGAAATCCCGCTCATGAACATGTTGATGGCGCTGCCGACGCTGGGATCGACGTAAATGACAAAAACCTTTTCGTCATTCCCCACGAAGACCGCCACGCCGGCGTTGGTGGGGATCAGAGCTTTCACCTGGACGGGGATGACGGTCTTGCCCATGGACCGAGCGTATCAGGAATCCCCGTCCGTCGCAAATGACATCACCGACCGCCGCGCTGAATGTATTTGCGCGATAGGATGACATAACGCTCGGCCCACCGCCGGATGCCGGCGCGTTCCTCCGGGCTGAGCGTTTTTTTCACCGTGGCCGGGGAACCCAGCACGAGGGAACCCGGTGGAATGACGGTGCGCGGGGTGACGGTCGCATTGGCGCCGATGATGCACTGGTCGCCGATCTGCGCGCCGTCGAGAATGATGGCGCCCATGCCGACCAGCACCTCGTTGCCGATGGTGCAGGCATGCACGAGGGCCTTGTGTCCGATCGTCACCCATTCGCCGACGACGGCCGGAAGATCGTCCGCCACGTGAACCACGGAACCGTCCTGCACATTGGAATGCGCGCCGATGCGGATGGGGGCGATGTCCCCGCGCAGCGAGCATCCGGGCCACACGCTGACCTCCTCCCCAAGGGTCACGTCGCCCGTGATGAAGGCCCCGGGAGCGATGAAGGCGGAGGGCGCCACGCGCGGCGACCGGCCGAGAAAGGTGTCGATCTGTTCTTCAAAGGTCATGGGGGTATTCTAGCCGCCTTTCGCCGGCAGACAACGCGGCACAAGGAATGTTCAATTTTTTTTTCGTCTCTACAGTTGACAGAAGAAGGGATTCTTCGCATTCTCCGCCTCACCTTCGTTAGGTTAACTCCAGCTTTCTCCAAACTCCAATGAACAAAGTCGAACTTATCGCCGCCGTCCAAAAATCCCTCGGAACCAGTAAGGCCGATGCCGAGCGCGCTGTGAACGCCGTCATCGACAGCATCAAGGCGGGCGTTAAGAAAACCAAGAGCGTGCAGCTCATTGGTTTTGGAACTTTCAAAGTTGCTACCCGCAAGGCCCGCACCGGCGTCAACCCGAAGACCGGTCAGAAGATCAAGATCAAGGCGTCGAAGACCGTCAAATTCGTCGCTGGAAAATCCTTCAAGGCCATCGTGTAGGGATTTCCCCCCCGCACCGAGAAAACCCGTTTCGCCTCAAGGCAAAACGGGTTTTCTCATTTTTAGGCAAAATCTAAAAAATTTGCCTTGGGAACCGGAACCGGTGGCATTAGTTTTACTAATGTCATGAAGTCTCCCATCAAAGTCGCAGTGACCGGCGCCGCCGGTCAAATCGGATACGCTCTTCTTCCCCGCATTGCCTCCGGCGGAATGTTTGGACCGGACCAGCCGGTCATTCTCCAGTTGATCGAAGTCCCGGTCGAGAAGGCGATGAAAGCCCTCGAAGGGGTCGCGATGGAACTCGACGACTGTGCCTTTCCGCTGCTCAAGGGTATTGTTTTGACGGACGATCCGAAGGTGGGGTTTGCCGACGCGAACTGGTGTCTCCTCGTTGGAGCGAAGCCGCGCGGACCGGGCATGGAGCGGGCCGACCTCCTCAAGGACAACGGCCGGATCTTCACCGCGCAGGGAAAAATCATCGACGAGGTGGCCGCGGAGGACGCCCGGGTGGCGGTGGTGGGCAATCCCGCCAACACGAACTGCATGATTGCGGCCAGTCAGGCGAAGCGTCTGCCCGCCGAGCGTTTCACCGCCATGGTGCGACTTGACCAGAACCGCGCGCAGAGCCAGCTGGCCCGGAAGGCCGGCGTGGATCTCACCGAGGTCGAAAACATTTTCATTTACGGCAATCACAGCCCGACGATGTTCCCCGCCTTTGCCCAGGCGACAATTTCGGGCAAGCCGGCCGTCGAGGTCATCAACGATCTGGCCTGGCTGCAGGGACCGTTCTGCGAGACGGTCGGCAAGCGCGGAGCCGCCATCATTGCGGCGCGCGGCGCCTCCTCGGCCGCCTCGGCGGCGAGCGCGCTCGTCGATCATGTCCGCAGTCTGGTGACGCCCGGCGCGGTGCACTCCGTGGCGGTCAAGTCCAACGGCGCTTACGGTTTTGACCCGAACGTCTGGGCCGGCCTGCCGGTGCGCACGACGACTCCGGGCAGCTACGAAATCATCGAAGGAAACGCCATGGACGACTTTGCCAAGTCAAAGCTCGCCGCGACCAACAAGGAGTTGGTGGACGAGCGCGCCATGGTGGCGGAACTGCTCGGTTAATCGGGCGGGAATCCGAAGGAACCCCGGGCGGACATGCGCGCCGGCCGGGGGCTAGCGGGCTCCCCCGGAGGAGCCCGTCATTCGCCCCTTCACAAATTCCGCGATCCCGGCGATGTCCGCATCGCCGGGAGTGCGGCCGGGCGGCAGGTGTGGTGCGGCAAGGTCCTGCGGCCGGATTTCCCCTCCCTGCCAGATCCAGGCCGACGGGTTGAAGGGGCCCACCAGGCGCGGGTCGCTCCAGGTGTGAATGGAAAGCAGCGGCGAGCCGGTGGCTGCCGCGATGTGCATGGGGCCGCTGTCCACGCTGACCACAAAGCGCGCCCGGCGGATGAGCCAGATCATTTCGGCGATCGAGGTCCGGTTCAGTGCATCAATGGCATTTTCCGGCAGTCCCGGCGCGCTTCCCATTCCCGCCACCACCACGGTCAGGGGATGCAGGGCCCGGCACAGGGCGGCGACCTGGGGGGCGGTCAGCGACTTGCCTTTGCCGCGCGCGAAGGGGTGGATGAGCACGTAATTTTCCGGCACCCCGACCCGCTGGGGTTTCTGCCCGTCCGGCAGCCAGAATTCCGGATCCCGCACCGGCGGGAGGCCCAGGGTTTCCAGGCTGCGCAGATACCGGCGGACGGCGTGTTCGCCGGGTTGGACCGGGGTGATTTCGGAATGAAAAAAGCGCGCGCCTTCGCGGGCGTCGGCCAGCCCGATGATGCGTCCGGCCCCGCTCAGACGGGCCATCAGTCCGCTGCGCAGCAGTCCCTGCAGGTCAAGGGCGACGTCCGGCCGGAGGCGCCGCAGGCCGAAGGCCCAGGGCACGGAGGCGAGTTTTCCCCCAAGGCCGCGGAAACGTTGCCGCGGAAAGATCACCGTTTCGTCGAGGTACGGGTTGCCGGCGAGCAGCGGCTGCCAGCGTTCGTCGACGATCCAGGTCAGGCGAATGTGGGGCAGGGCGCGTTTGATTCCGGCCGCGCACGGCAGAGCGTGCAGGATGTCCCCGAACGAACCCGGTTTGATGAGGAGGAGGGAGTTCAGGGATTTCTCCGCAAGCGGGGAACGGTCCCGTGTGCCTGAGCGCCGTTCCTCCAAGACTATTTCCCGACCGCGAGGCGTTCGGCGAGTTTGCGCGGCAACCCGGCGTCGAGAATGGCCTGCTGGGCTCCGGCCAGGTCGTATTCCACGCGCCGCAACTTCACCTCGTTGGTGTTGGTGTCGTAGATGCAGTAGGCCGAGCGCCAGTCGGAGTCGCGGGGCTGGCCGACGCTGCCGACATTGATGAGGTAGCGCTTGCCCTGCTGCAAAACGAGGGTGTCGAGCGGGATGGTGCGCACACTGCCGTCGCGCACATAGGCCTTGGGAGAGTGCGTGTGGCCGATGAAACAGACGGTCGTGTGCTGGTAGCTGAAGCTGGCCGCGGCATCGAGCTGATTGAAGACGTAGCCCCATTTGTGCGGCGTATCCAGCGTGGCGTGGACGATGGTGAAATCCCGCACCTGGCGCTGCAGGCGCAGTGAGCGCAGCCATTCCTTGTCGGCCGGAGTCAGCTGCTCGCGGGTCCAGTTCATGGCCTCCTCCGCAAGCGGATTAAACCCCTCCTGGTCGCCCATCATGGAGGCCTGTTCGTCGTGGTTGCCCTTTACGACGGGGCACTCGAGGCTGCGGATGATTTCGATGCATTCCCGGGGGAAGGCATTGTATCCCACCACGTCGCCCATGCATACGTAGTGCGTGCAAAGCTGCTCCCGGGCATCGGCAAGAACGGCGTGCAGGGCATGAAGATTGGCGTGTATGTCGCCGAAGATCGCAAAACGCATTGAGTCAAGACTGGCTGGAGCTGGAATCTATCCGTTCGGCCGGGGGGACATCCAGTTTCTTTTCAAGTTCCTTCAGGGTGGAAATCAGGGTGGGTTTGTGGTGCTCGGGACTCTCGTCATAGAGCCGTTTCAGCAACTGATAGGCCTCGCGCTCGCGGCCCGGACATTTTGCCATTTCGTATCCGGCAAGCCGGGAGATGTAGAGCGGGGCGTCCGGAAACTCCGAGGCCTTGAGGTAGGCCTCGGCCGCGCCGCAATGGTCCTCCATCTTCTGCTGGAGAAGGTTGCCGAGGGCGGCATAGAGGACGTAGCTGTCGGGGTTGTTCTGGATGCCACGCTCGAGGTAATCCCGTCCGATCTTGAAAAACTGCCGTTGATTGCGGATGCGCAGCGCCTCGCTGGGTTGCTTGGGATCGTCGAGCGCCGCCTTGCTGGCATTCCAGGCCATGTGCCAGGCCGCCATGTCCCAGTACGTCAGGGAGCGCGGCTGGAGGGTGGTGACGGTATCAAACAATCCGGCCATCCGGCCCCATTCCGTGCGCTCCCACGCATTGTGGGCTTCGATCCAGAGATAGGCGGCGAGGGGGGAGCGGAAACCGCTCAGCGCGGCGATGAATCCCATCTGGCCCACCCGTTCGCGAAGGTTGAGGTCGAGCGCGGTCTGACGCAGCTTGGCCTGACGCTGGGCGGCGTCGAGGGCGTTTTCGAACGGCATTTTGACCGCCCCAAAAAGCGCGAGCAGAAGGATCGCAAGGACGCGCCGTTTCATCACAGTTCGCGGTTGGAGAAGACAAAGGAGGCGAGCACAAAATAGACCGCCACGTAAACCCATCCGAGGAAGAACGTCTTCAGGAAGATGGCCGTGGGAATGGCCGCCCCGGCGATGACATCGTCGGCAAGGTTGAAGGCCTGAAGGTCGGGAAAGAGGAGGGCGATGAGGCCGGTCAGGGGACGGGTCCAGAGTTGCATGTTGACCTTGTCCTGAAGCCAGTACTCCCGGGCGGTCGCCTGCAGGTTGCCGATGAAATAGACGGCGGCGCTGATCATCACGGTGAACAGCGTGCTTGTGGCAAAGGTCGAGATGAACAGGGTCATCGAGGCGAGCAGGGCCGACTTCACGAAGATGATCAGGATGCCGGGGACCAGGTTGGCATTGAAGGTGGCGTCCTTGATGGATTTCACCGCAAAGGCGAGATCCTCGCCGGACGCCGTGCTGCGCGCTTCGGCCAGGGCGGTTTGTTCACGCAGCCAGAGGACGACGCAGAACACGCCGCTCATGATCAGGACAAAAAGAAAGAGCAGGATGATGATGCCGGCCAGCTTGCCGGCCAGGTAGGCGAAGCGGGGAACCGGCTTGGCCAGCAGGGTGTAGATCGTCCGGTCCTCGGAATCCTTCGGCAGAAAGTTGGCGGTGGCCAGGATGGCGAGCAGCGAGGTGAAGATCGCCATCGCGCCCAGACACACATCCTTGATCATTTGAAACTGCGCCTCGACCCGGAGTTCCGCCATGAAGGCCGAACTGCCGATGGCAACCAGGGCGAAGATGAGGATGATGTAAAAGACCTTCTGTCGAACCAGTTCAGTGAAGGTGTTGCGGGCGATGGTGGCAATACGGGTGAACATGGTGGGTCAACGGGAGGAGAATCTCACAAATGGCGGCGTTTGGCAGGACGTTTTTTTCCGGGAACAGGGAAATGGGTGCCCACGTCCCGGCCTTCGATGGCGGCGGTGATCTGTCCCGGTTTGCGTCCGTCGAGGATCCAGGTCGGGATGCCGTGGCGGACGGCGAGATCCACCGCCTGGAGCTTGGCCCGCATGCCCCCGACGGACATCTCGCCCTTGTCGGGACGGACGTACTGAAAAACCTCCCCGACGTTCCTGGCGACCGGGATGCGGTTTCCCTCGGAATCGGCGAGTCCGTCGGCGGAGGTGAGCAGCAGAAGCCGGTCGGCCTCCACCAACTGCGCCACCTCGGCGGACAGCCGGTCGTTGTCCCCGAAACGGATTTCCTCGAGGGCCACGGAGTCGTTTTCGTTGATGATGGGAATCACATCCCGCGCCTGGGTCAGACGGTCGAGGGTGTTGCGCGCGTTCTGGCGGCGCATGCGGCTGTCGATGTCGTCATGCGTCAGCAGCAGCTGGGCGACCCGAAGGCCGTGCCGGCGAAACGACGTGGCATACAGACGCATCAGTTCGGGCTGTCCGGCCGCCGCGCAGGCCTGCTTGCCGGGAAGGTCCTCGGGGCGCTTGGTCAGTCCGAGGACGTGGACCCCCGCCGCGATGGCGGCGCTGCTCACCACCACGCAGGAATGACCGGCCCGGACCAGGCCGGCGATTTCCGCGCAGAAGCGACGGATTTGTCCGGCGTCCAGTGCGCTGCCTGCCGAACGGGAAAGAACGCCGGTGCCGAATTTCAGTACGATGCGAGACATGAAGGAGAAAGTGTCCAGTGAAAGGGAAAGAAAAGGGAGGATCAAGTCCCGTTGCGTCCGTCGCGGAAAACGGGGGTGTCCAAAGGTGATGGGAGGGAACGATTTGCTTTGCCATCGGGGCGGGCGTGCTTCTAAAAGCCTCGCCATGTTCCCGGCGTTTGCATTTCGTAACTGGTTTGGAAAAATCAAGGGCGGCGTGGCGATGGTCCTGGCGGGAATGGTTCCGATGGTCCTGTCCGCCCAGGAGACCCAATGGCTGGTCGATGAGATCGGTCCCTGGTCCGAAAACCTCTACTAGAGCAATGGCGTGCCCGCTCCGGAGACCACGGCCATCATCACCAACGGCGGCACAGCCACCCTGGGTGACGATCTGTTTGCCGGGCACTACCAAACCTTGTTGCTGGGCACCGGGGGAGGACAGGCGGGCACGGTGATGCTTTCCGCCGGGTCCCTCAACGGAGCCACGGCCCGTCTGGGCCAGGTCGCGGGAAGCACCGGTTCCGTGGTGGTCTCGGGAGGTGCCTGGAACAACGGGACGCTTTTTGTCGGGGACGCCGGGACGGGAACCCTGACGATCACCGGGGGAGTGGTGTCCGGGGGGAACGCGACCTTGGGCTGGGCGGCCGGATCGCAGGGAACCGCGACCGTCTGGGGAGGAACCTGGACGCAGGTGAACCTGGAGATTGGAAACCAGGGTTCGGGAACCCTCGCCCTCCACGGCGGACAGGTTTCCAGCACGGTGGCGACGCTGGGTGTCGGTGCCGGGTCGGAGGGGGCGGCCACGGTTTCCGGTGGGACATGGGATGTCGCGATTGATGTTTTTGTGGGCCTGGGAGGCACCGGAGCCCTCACCATCACAAGCGGAACGGTGAGCGCGCAACAACATGTGTATCTGGGGCTGGGTTCGGGAAGCGGCACCCTGAGTCTCAATGGCGGTGTCCTGGCCACCCGGCAGGTATTGCGGGGGGATGGCAGTGGCAGCGTCTCCTTCCAAGGCGGCACGCTGCGGGCGTTGGACAACCAGTCCAATTTTCTGCCGTTCTCAACGAGGGCGGGGCAAAGATCGATTCCCATGGTTTTGCCGTGGGCATTGAAACTGCGCTGAGCGGGGCCGGAGGATTGACCAAACTCGGGGAGGGAATCCTGACCCTTTCCGGAACCAATTCGTACGCGGGCGGCACGGAGGTGCAGTCCGGCACGCTGGCCATTGTCAACGGCGTCGTCGCCCACAGCCTCGCCGACACGGTGGTGGGATCGGTGCCGGACGGCACGGCGGCCTTCCGATTGGAAGGCGGATCCCTGGAAAATCGGTCCGCGTTTCTCGGGGCGGCAACGGGTGCGACGGGGTCCGCCACGGTGGTGAGTGGAACCTGGGTGGTCGGATCCGAGTTGGTGATCGGAGAGGCCGGCACCGGAAGCCTGATTCTCGAAGGCGGGTCCGTGGCGGTGAGTGGAACCACCACGGTGGGCGCCTTGGCCGGCAGCGCGGGGTCGCTCACCCTTTCCGGGGGCGAACTGGCGACGCAGCGGGTGGTTCAGGGCGCGGGCGATGCCGTCATCACGTTGAACGGGGGCACCCTGCGGGCCACGGCCGATGCGGCCGACTTTATTGCGGGCACCGTCACCATCGGATCCGGCGGGGCGCACATCGACACCGAAGTCCATACCGTCGGGCTGAACGCCTTGGGCGGAAGCGGCGGACTGCACAAACTGGGCACCGGCACCCTCATTCTGTCCGGCGGTAATACGTATGCCGGGGACACCCATGTTGCGTCGGGCACGCTGGTGATCGGGAGCGGGGTTTCCGTTTCCCATGCCGCCGGGGATGTCGTGGTGGGCGGGCCGAACGCCACCCTGCTGCTTGTCGGCGGAGAGATTTCCAGCCACAGCGGCCGGATTGGAAACGAACTGGGTTCCGGCGGGGAGGTGCGGATGACGGGCGGCGTCTGGACGAACGGTTCCGACCTCTTCGTGGGGGAAAATGGCTCCGGCCTTCTGACTCTGGAAGGCGGCACCTTGGTTTCCAGCGCCTCGGGCATCCTGGGGGCCTACCAGGACTCCTTCGGTTCCGTTACGGTGACCAGCGGAACGCTTGTCAGCGCCACGGATCTCGACATTGCGGAC
>CALCJD010000019.1 GCA_937960895.1 uncultured Spartobacteria bacterium
TGGCCGGCACGAGCAGCGACACCCAGCGCGACACCCCGCCGCCCTCCTCTGCCGTAATCACCAGCGGCGGACGCGCCTCGGGAATTGCCCACGCGACCAAGGCCAGCGCAGCCAGCGTTCCCGCCCAAGCCAGCACAAACACCGGCCACCCGAAACGAAACAACTTCAGCGCCATCGCCGAATTCATGCTGCCCAGTCCATGCAGCAGCGAACTGACCAGGAACGGAAAAACCGCCATCTGCAACAGCGCGATATACACGGCGCCAATCGGCTCGACCACCGACGCCGACTCGCCAAAAAACACGCCGCACGCCACCCCGGCAACCGCCGCACCGAGAATTCTCCACGAAAGGTTCGGCTTCCGCTCACCCACGGGATTCGAAGCGGACGCGTTGGAAGGCTCGGGCATTGGCCGGAGACTATGCCGAAGTTGAGGGAGTGGCAAAGCCCTCAATGAACGATTTCCGTTGGACAAGCACCCGCCGTCACTCCGCGGTCACTTCGCGGTCGGGCCGACTCGAAATATCGATATTGACTCCCTCGCGGCGGACCGCTTCCGCAAAACGGAAAGAGCCCAAGGCGTCCAACCGGGTTCCCGGTTTTTGATCGCAATGTGCTTGGGCGCGCAGGCGCGGTGGGCCGGCTGCCCGCGCCGCCCTGGCCGCCTGACAGACATTACGGCAACTCTGCAGACGGCGGCGGCGCGCCAATCCCGCCGTTATTGGAGTTGCAGGATTTCCCCGGCCTTGTCGTGAACCTGACGGAAGAACGCGGCGTTTTCGGCCACTTTGATGTCCACGTCCCAGGTCGGGATCATCTCCTTGAGGCGGGCGCGGCTTTCGGGCTCCTGGATCAGATGCGGGAAGCAGAGTTTGATGACCTCGAGGACGATGTTGACCGAAACCGACGCGCCGGGCGACGCCCCGAGCAGCGCGGAGATCGAACGGCTGGAGTCGGTGATGACCTCAGTGCCGTAATGCACGATGCCGGCCTCGCCGTCGGTCTTCTTGATGGCCTGCACGCGGATGCCGGCGTCGATGAGCTTCCAATCGGATTCCCGGGCGGCGGGATAAAAATCATGCAGCACCTTCATGCGGTCCTTCATGCTCTGGGTGCCCTGCTGCACGAGGTATTTGATGAGATCGACGTTGCTGGCCGCGATCTTGATGAGGGTGGCGATGTTGTGCGGCTTCACGGAACGCGGCAGGTCGAGCCAGCTTCCCTTGCGGTGCAGGAACTTGGTGGTCCAAGCCGCATAGGGTCCGAAGAGCAGCGTCTTTTTGCCGTCGAGCACCCGGGTGTCGAGGTGCGGCACGGCCATGGTGGGGGCGGCGCCGAGCGCCTGGCCATAGACCTTGGCCTGGTGACGGCTGACAACGTCCGGGTTGTCGCAGATGAGCCACTGTCCGCCGATCGGGAAGCCGCCCAGTCCGCGGCTCTCGGGAATGCCCGCCTTTTGCAGCAGCGGAAGACTGCCGCCGCCGGCTCCGACAAAAACAAAGCGCGCCCGATTGCGGCGGAGTTCGCCGGTTGAGAGATCCCGGATGGTGGTCTCCCATCCGGCAAGCACCCGCTCCAGATCCACCACGCGGTGTCCGGTGGCGATGCCGCAGCCTTCCTGCTTCGAGAGCCATTCGAGCAGCTTGCGCGAGATGGCTCCGAAATTGACGTCGGTGCCGTCGTCCATTTTGGTCGCGGCGACCGGTTCGAATCCGCGGCCTTCCAGGAGCAGCGGCGCCCAGCGGCCGATGGTCTCGCGATCGGTGGTGAATTCCATTTCCCTGAAGAAATGGTGCGCGCTCATGCCCGCATGGCGCGCCCGCAGGAAGTCCACCTGCTCCTGTCCGTGCACAAAGCTGAGGTGCGGGACCGGATTGATGAAATCCCGCGGATTGGCGATTTTCCCGCTCTCCACGGCATGGGCCCAGAAGAGCCGCGACTGCTCGAATTGCTCGAAGATCTCGATCGCCTTGCCCACCTTCACCGAACCGTCCGGCTCGCGAAACGGTGTGTAGCTGAGTTCGCAGATGCCCGCATGACCGGTTCCGGCGTTGTTCCAGCCGTTGGAGGCCTCCTGGGCGACCTCGTCGGTCACTTCGTAAACCTGGATGCGCAGTCGGGGATCGAGGCTCTTGAGCAGAGCGGCCAGGTTGGCGGACATGATGCCGCTCCCGATCAGAATGACGTCCGGATTGGCGATGTGAGTGGAATAAGGCATGGCGTTTTTACCGCTGACGGGCCCGGACGAACGCCGAAGGGAAAGCCCGGGGAACGCTTCCGCGGGACGGGATTCCGTTCGGGTTCATCCGTGCCATTTTCAGGGTGGATTCAGGGTTATCGTTTTGCGCCGTAGAGCGGACCGAAGTTCGCGCAGGCGCGGAAATCCGCACCCGTGAGATCGTCGGTGCCAAAGGCCGCCCAGGCGCTGGGCCGGAAGACCTTTTCCTCGGCGACATTGTGCATGTAAACCGGGATGCGCAGCATCGAGGCCAGCGAGAGCAGGTCGGCGCCGATGTGGCCGTAGCTCATCACGCAGTGGTTGGCCCCCCAGTTGTTCATCACGGAGTAGGTGTCGCGGAAGGCGCCCCGGCCCGTGGTGTAGGGCGAGAACCAGGTGGTCGGCCAGGTCGGGTTGGTGCGTTCCTCGAGGAGCTTGTGCGCCTTGGGCGGCAGTTCGACCGTTTCGCCTTCCGCAATCTGCAGGGCCGGACCGAGGCCCTTCACCAGATTGAGGCGGAAGATCGTCGCCGGCATGCCGCCGCGGGTCACAAACCGGGTGCTCCAGCCGCCGCCGGGGAAGTACTCGCTCATGGAAGGGTGCCACGTGGTGGCCTCCAGGCAGGCTTTCACCTCGGCCGGGGTGATGTCCCAGAAGGGCTTCATGGCCGGCTGACCGTTGAGGGTCTGGCATCCCGCTCCGTCGAGGGCGGCGGGGCCGGAATTGATGAGGTGGAGAAGACCTCCCGCCGCCGCGCCTTCGAGCTGATGACCGGTGACGCGCCGGACGGCCTCCGGGCTCCAGTAGGTCCGCAGGTCGGCGAAGATCTGCGCGGTGTTCGTAAGCAGATAACCGAAGAGCATGGACACGCCGTTGAGGGCGTCATTTTCCGTGGCCACGATGTAGGGCATGCGGCGGCCGTTCCAGTCGAAGGACGAATTGAGGATCGCCTCGAGGAAGTCGCCGTTGGGCATGTGGTCCGTCCACTGGCGCTGACCCTGGAAGCCGGACGCAATGGCGAAGTGGCCGTGCGATTCCTCGCCGAAGCCCGCCTTTTTCAGCTTCGGATTGCCGATCATGAGGTCGCGGGCAATGAGGGCCATCTTGACACAGATCTCCCATTCCTCATTCAGCCGCTTGCGGCTGCGCTTGTGTTTGGGACCGTTCCAGTCCCTGCCCTCGCGGCAGTTCTTTTTCACCCAGGCCAGCGCCTTGGCGTATTCCTCCCTGTCGTAGATGCCCCGCTCGATGCGGCGGATGAACTCGGTCATGTCGACGGACTCCACACGCATGCCGAGGTAGGTTTCGAAGAGCGAGGGATCAACGATCGATCCGGCGATCCCCATCGAGGTGCCACCCATGGCCAGGTAGGCCTTGCCGCGCATGAGGGACACGGAAAGACCGGCGCGTACAAAACGGAGGATTTTTTCCGCCACATCGTCCGGGATCGACGTGTCGGTGGCGTCCTGAACATCCCGGCCGTAGATGCCGAAAGCGGGCAGCCCCTTCTGGGTGTGTCCGGCCAGCACCGCGGCAAGATAGACCGCGCCCGGACGTTCCGTGCCGTTGAATCCCCAGACGGCCTTGGGGATCAGGGGGTCGGTGTCCATCGTCTCCGAGCCGTAACACCAGCAAGGGGTGACGGTGAGGGAGACACCGACGTTTTCCCGACGAAATTTTTCCGCGCAGGCCGAAGCCTCCGCCACGCCGCCGATGCAGGTGTCGGCGATGACCACCTCAACCGGATCACCGGTCGGATAGCGCAGCGTTTCCGCGATGAGTTTCGCGGTGTTCTTCGCCATGTTCATGGTCTGCACTTCGAGCGATTCGCGCACGCCGCCGAGGCGACCGTCGATGGCCGGGCGGATGCCCACTTTCGGGAGGTTGGAGAAGACGGGGTTTTTCATTTGGGAGAGTTGAGGGCTGCGATTTGGGCCCGGCGATAGTGTTCGTCGGGACGGGTGTCGATGCGAGTGGAAGTGGAATCGGGGAGAAACTGCGGACCACCCACGGCGTAATTGCCTACGAGAATGCGCGCCCACTTGTCGAGCATGAGCAGGATGTTGAGGACGTCGCGGTCGGTCTGCCCAAGGGCCACCGGACCGTGGTTGGCCAGCAGGATCACCTTCGGCGGGGACCCGTGCTCCGCCTGAAACCGCCGCAGTTCCGTGCGCACCGCGCGGGCCAGTTCGATGCCGGGATCGATGTAGGGCACGACGGCCAGGTGACGGCCGCAGACGACGATTTCGTCCGGGAAGATGTGCTGAAGAAAGGGGGCGACGCCCTGCCGGGAGCAGAGGACCTGCAGGACCGAAACCGGGTGGCAGTGGCCGATCCATTTGGCGCCCGCCTCGCGCAGGCAGACCGCGTGCATGAAGGTTTCCACCGAGGGAAGCCGCGCCTCCGAATCGGCGCGCGAGGCGAGGAGCACTTCGCGAACCCCCGAATCGTCCAGGCCGGGATCATCCAGGGCATCAAGGACCGTGTCGAATTTTACCCGGGTGAGGCCGGCCGCGTCGAGGGTGGCCAGGTTGCCGCCGGAGGCTTTGATCCAAAAGGTGCCGTCGCCGGCGTCGGCACTGGTGTTTCCCTCGCCCAGGATGGCGAGATGACGATCCTCCCGGCCGATTTCATGCGAGAGGGTGAGAAGTTGGTCAACAAGCGGAGTCATGGAAAAATGCGGACAAGATCAGGATTCGGCGCCGCGCGGGAGCGCCTCGAACCGCGCGGCCTTTTCGTCCCAGATCCCGGAATCGCGGGGTTCAAAAACCTGCGGTTCATAGGAGGCGCGGACGATTTCGCGGCCCTGCTCGAGCGAGGAGATTTCGCCGGCCGCCATCAGCTGGGCGAGCACGTTGCCGAGGGCCGTGGCTTCGACCGGTCCGGCCACCACGCGCAGTCCAGTGGCGTCGGCGGTCATTTGGTTGAGAAGGGCATTCTGCGACCCCCCGCCGACAATGTGCAGGGTGTCTGGAAGGTCCGGCATCCAGGACCGGAGCTGTGCCACCAGGCCGCGATAGCGCAGCGCGAGGCTCTCGAGAATGGCGCGGGTGAATTCGCCGGGCGATTCGGGCGCGGTCTGGCCGGTCTTCACCGCATAATCGCGGATGGCCCGCGGCATGTCGCAGGGTTTGGCAAACTCCGCGGCGTCGGGATCGAGGAGCAGCGTGGCCCGGGCCTCGCGCGCCGACTGCACCAGGGACGCGTAGTCGCAGGACCGTCCCTGGGCGTCCCAGTTCCGCTTGCACTCCTGCAGAAGCCACATGCCGGCGACATTCTTGAGGAAGCGGGTGGTGCCGTTGAGTCCCTGTTCGTTGGAAAACCCGACGCGGTAACTTTCGTCGGTCACCACGGGCGACTGGAGTTCCCGGCCGATCAACGACCACGTGCCCGAACTGAGAAACAGGGGCTGCGAGGTCCCCGCCGGCACCCCGGCCACGGCGGAGGCGGTGTCGTGGCTGCCGCAGGTGGCAACCTGCAGCCTGCCGCAGCCGGTTTCCTCCATCACCTCCGGCAGGAGCGCGCCGATGACCCGGCAGGGCTCCGTGGTGGGCAGGAAAAGGCGGGCGGGAATGCCCATTTTTTCCGCCAGTTCGAGGTCCCAGGCCGCGGTGCCCGCCTTGAGCAGTTGCGCCGTGCTGGCAATGGTGCGCTCGACCACCCGCTGGCCGCTGAGCCAGTAGGTGATCAGGTCCGGCATGAAAAGCAGATGATCGGCCGCCGCCACCGCCTCGGGGTTTTTCCGCGTCTCCGCCAGCAACTGGAAGAGCGTGTTGAAAAACATGAACTGGATGCCCGTGCGCTGATAGATCTCGCGGCGCGGCAGGATCTCCGCGGCAAGCTCCATCATGCCGTCGGTGCGGCCGTCGCGATACATCCACGGCAGACCCAGCATGCGGCCATGACGATCAAAAAGCGCGTAGTCCACGCCCCAGGTGTCGACCGCCAGCGAGGCGAGCGTGGCCCCGTGGCGCCGCTGCGCCTCGGCCAGGCCGCGTTTGATGTCGGCAAACAGCTGCGACACCTTCCAGTGCCATCCCGAGGGCAGGCGGATGCCCTCGTTGGCAAACCGGTGAACCTCCTCAAGGCGGAGGGTTTTTCCATCGAAATGACCGGCCATCACACGGCCGCTGCCGGCACCCAGGTCAATGGCGAGATGAGTGGAATGCATGTCGGGTCGGGGATTCAAAATTCGGTTCGGAAAACCGCGGGGATCCGGGTTCGGCGGGAGGGACGGGATACGGCGTTGCGCATGACAGGAAAACTACTTGCGGCCCGGCACTTCGATGCGCACTCCCTGACCGGAGAGCGCCTCCCTGACCGAACGCGCCGGCGCGGCGTCGGTGATCCACAGATCGATGTCGGCGGACTTCGCAAAATAAAAACTCGAGCTCACGCCGACCTTGGAGGCGTCGGCCAGCAGGCAGACCTCCTCCGCGCACTCCACGATGCGGCGCTTCAGGCGGGCCTGTTCCTCGGTGGCTTCGCTGGGGCCGCGTTGGACGTCAAACCCGCGGCAGGAAATGTAGGCCGTGTCGATGCGGAAGAGCTCAAGCATCTGTTCGGCCGACCAACCGGTGCAGGACTGGGAACTCGCCACCAGCGTGCCCCCGAGCAGCGTGACGTGAATGGCCGGTTTTTCCACCAGGACCAGGGCCGTCTGCAGGGCGTTGGTGACCACGGTCAGCGGCTGGTCGGGCAGCAATTTCGCCACCTGCAGCGCCGTCGTGCTGGCGTCAAAAAGAATCGTCTGGCCCGGACGGATGCGCGCCACCGCCGCCCTGGCAATCCGCAACTTCTCGCCCGCATGCTGCAGGGCGCGCTCTCGGGCGGGGAATTCCCTCCGGGCGGCTTCCAGCTTGACCGCGCCCCCGTGGGATCGCAGCAGGGCCCCGTCCGCCTCCAGTTTTTCGAAGTCCCGCCGGACCGTTTCCTCCGTCACTCCCAATGTCCGGGCCGCCTCCGCCGTCCGGACACTGCCCCGCTCGTTCAGCAGGTCCAGCAGACGGCGATGACGTTCCAAGGCGAGCATGGCGGCGGTGTGGGAATTAATTTGAATGTTTCCACTTCAGGAAGCAATAAAAGAATAACAAAAACAAACAAAGAAAAACACAGACCATCTGTCGGAGAACCTGCCCTCTTGCAGCAAACGGATCCCGTCGATACATAAAACGCATGACAGGTCCGTTAAAGATCGCCGGGCGGGAATTTTCGTCACGGCTTTTCCTCGGCACGGGAAAATTTTCCTCGCACGAAACGATGCGCGATGCGCTGGAGGCCAGCGGAGCGGAAATCGTGACGGTTGCGCTTCGCCGCGCCGACCTCAGCGGAAAAAAGGACCCGTTCGCGAACATCCTTGATTTCATCGATCCGCAAAAATACCTCCTGCTGCCCAACACAAGCGGGGCGATGAACGCCGAGGAGGCCGTGCGTTTGGCCCGGCTGGCCGCGGCCGCCGGACTGCCGAAATGGGTGAAGCTCGAGATCCACCCGGACCCGCACTATCTTCTGCCGGACCCCATCGAAACCCTCAAGGCCGCGGAGGTCCTCGTCGGGGAAGGGTTCACCGTGCTGCCCTACATCAACGCGGACCCCGTGCTGGCCAAGCGCCTGCAGGACGTCGGCACGGCCACGGTCATGCCCCTGGGGGCTCCCATCGGCAGCAATCGCGGACTCGAGACCCGCGCGCAGATCGAGATCATCATCAGACAGGCCACCGTACCCGTGGTGGTGGATGCCGGCATCGGCGCGCCCAGTCATGCCGCGGAAGCCATTGAACTCGGCGCCGACGCCGTGCTGGTCAATACGGCCATCGCCGCGGCGCGGGATCCCGTGCGCATGGCGCGGGCCTTCCGGCGCGCCGTGGAGGCGGCGCGGGAGGCCGTCGAGGCCGGCCTGCCCCGGCAGCTCGACCATGCCGAAGCCACCAGTCCGCTGGCCGCCTTTCTGGAAAAGTCGAAATAAGGCCCGCCGGGAACAGATGACCGCACCGGTTTCCCCGTTTCGCCTCCGTCATTAGACCGTTCATTTTCCATGGAAAACCAGACTCCCATGATGAAGCAGTACCTCGCCATGCGGCGGGAACTGCCGCCGAAGACCCTCCTGCTTTTCCGGCTCGGGGATTTTTACGAAATGTTTGGCGACGACGCCAAGGCGGCCGCACCCATCATCAACGTCGCGCTCACCAAGCGCGGGGAAATGCCGATGTGCGGGGTGCCCTACCATTCGGCGCGCGGCTACATCGAAAAGCTGGTCAACGCGGGCTGGCGCGTCGCCATCGGCGACCAGGTGGGCGAGGTGCAGGCGGGCAAGCTGGTGCGCCGCGAACTCAGCCAGATCCTCAGCGCCGGCACGCTGGACGACTTCGGGCTCGACGACCGCAAACCGAACTACCTGGCCGCCATCAATCCCCGCAACGGTTCGGTGGGGCTGGCCTTCTGCGAGTTGAGCACCGGGGAGTTCCGGCTCACCGAAATCGCCCCCGAGGCCCTCGTCGACGAACTGGCGCGCATCAGTCCGGCGGAAACCATCGCCCCGGAAAACGCCGACATCGGCGGCGTGGGCGGTCTCAATTTCCTGGACGCCTACATTTTTGAGCCCGACCCCGCGGCGGAGATCCTGCGGGAACACTTCAAGGTCCATTCGCTCGACGGTTTCGGATGCCAGGACCTTCCCGCCGCCGTCGGCGCGGCCGGCGCGCTGCTGCACTATCTCACCCGACAGATGCGCCGCAATGCCACCCACCTGCGGCGCCTCCAGCCCTACCGCATCAGCGAGTTTCTCCTGCTTGACGCCTCCACACAGTCCCATCTCGAGCTGGTGCAGTCGCGCGGCGGACGCTCCATGACCCTGCTCGGCGCGCTCGACCGCACGGTCACCCCGATGGGCGCCCGCCTGCTGCGGGAGTGGGTCCTGCATCCGCTCTGCGACGTGTCCGGCATCCTGGCCCGGCAGAATGCCATCGCCTGCCTGCTGGAGGATTCCCTGCTGCTGGACCGGCTCCGCAACCAGCTCGCGGAAATCCGCGACCTCGAGCGGGCGGTGTCCCGGCTCAACGGCACCTCCGGCAACGCCCGGGATCTCGCCGCCCTGGCCGCCTCGCTCGCGCTTGTGCCCGGGGTACGCGACTGCGTGGAAACGATCATCCGCGAACGCGCCCATCCCTCCCCGGGAAGCAACCGGCCCCCGCCGTCGTCCGAGTTGTTTGTTTCCCTGGTGTCGCGCCTCCACGCCCTTCCCGAGCTGGTGGACACCCTGGCCCGGGCCATTGTGGACGAACCGCCGGCGGTGGTCCGCGACGGCGACTTCATCCGGGAGGGATTCGATCCGGCGCTGGACGAACTCCGCGCCGCCTCCCGCGCGGGCAAGGACTGGATTGCCGCCCTGCAGGAAAAGGAAATCGAGCGCACGGGGATCAAGTCGCTCAAGGTGCGTTTCACCTCGGTCTTCGGCTACTTCATCGAGGTCACCAAGGCCAACCTCTCCCTGGTGCCGGACGACTACATCCGCAAGCAGACCACCGTCAACGGGGAGCGTTTCATCACGCCGGAACTCAAGGAGATCGAAGGGAAGATTCTCGGTGCCGACGAACGCGCCCGGGCCCGCGAAATCGAGCTCTTCCAGGAACTCCGTTCCCGTGCACTCGCCGAACTTCCGTCCATCCAGGAAACCGCCGCCGCCCTGGCCGCCCTCGACACCCTCGCCGCGCTGGCGGAGACCGCCCGGCAAAACCACTACTGCCGTCCGGTCATCGACGATTCCGGCATTCTCGAAATCCGCGACGGACGCCACCCCGTGCTCGACCAGCAGGCCGCCGCGGAGCGCTTTGTGCCCAACGACACCAGCCTCGACGCGGATGGCAAAAGATTCGCCATCATCACCGGACCCAACATGGCCGGCAAATCAACCTACATCCGGCAGGTCGCGCTCCTCACCCTGCTCGCGCAGATGGGCAGCTACGTCCCCGCCGCCAGCGCGCACATCGGCATCGCCGACCGCATCTTCACCCGCGTCGGCGCCAGCGACGATCTTTCGAAAGGACAGTCCACCTTCATGGTGGAGATGAACGAGACGGCCAACATTCTCAACAACGCCACCGCGCGGAGCCTGGTCATTCTCGACGAGATCGGCCGCGGCACCTCGACCTTCGACGGACTGAGCATCGCGTGGAGCGTGGCGGAATTTCTCCACGACGAAATCGGCTGCCGCACGCTCTTCGCCACGCACTACCACGAGATCACCGACCTCGAGCGCACCAAGTCCGGCATCACCAACCTGAACGTGGCGGTGCGTGAGTGGAACGATCAGGTGATTTTCCTCCGGAAGATTCTGCCGGGCCGCGCCGACCAATCCTACGGCATCCAGGTCGCCCGCCTGGCCGGACTGCCCGACAGCGTGCTGCACCGCGCCAAGGAAATTCTCAACAATCTCGAAAAGGCCGAACTCAACGCCGACGGCGAACCCGTCATCGCCCGCAGCCGCAAAAAGAAGGCCGCCATCCGCGAGGGACTCGGACAACTGGAGTTGTTGTAGGGCGGACGGGATCCCGGCTTGGGGGCGGCAGCCCGCGCCGTCCCCTATCCCGCCATGCTCCGGCGTCCGGATTCCCGGATGCTCCGCTCCGCCAGATCGCGGGCGATCCGGTCGGTTTCGATCAGTTCCTCCAGTCCCGGATGGGCCAGAAACGGACATTCGTCCATCACGCGGGCCACGGTTTCCCAGATGTGCGGGAAGGGAATGCGTTCCTCGAGAAAGGCCTGCACGGCCACCTCGTTGGCGGCGTTGAGCACCGCGGGCAGCGTGCCGCCCGTTTCGCCGGCGCGGCGCGCCAGGTCGAGGGCCGGAAAATCCTCCGTGCGGGGCGCCTCAAACTCCAGGCGTCCGAGCGCGGCAAAATCGAGCGGACGCAGGGAGTTGGCGGTGCGCTCGGGCCAGGTGACGGCGTACTGGATGGGAAAACACATGTCCGAATGACTCAGCTGCGCGAGCACCGAGCCGTCCACGAATTCCACCATCGAATGCACGATGCTCTGCGGGTGGATCACCACGTCGACGCGCTCCATCGGCACATCAAACAGCCAGCGGGCCTCAATCATTTCCAGCCCCTTGTTGAAAAGTGTCGCCGAATCGATGGTGATCTTGCGTCCCATCGACCACGTCGGGTGCCGGAGGGCCATGCCGGGCGTCACGCCGGCCAGGTCCCCGCGCGGCGTCCTGCGAAACGGACCGCCCGAGCAGGTCAGGATGAGCCGGCGTACGCCGGCGGGATCGCGTCCGTCCAGACACTGGAAAATGGCGTTGTGCTCGCTGTCCACGGGCAGCACGTTCACCCCCTTGCGGGCGGCGGCTTCCATGACGATTTCGCCGGCCATGACCAGGATCTCCTTGCTGGCGACGGCGATGTCCTTGCCCGCCTCGATGGCGGCGAGGGCCGGGGCCAGTCCGCCCGTGCCCACGATGGCAATGAGCACGAGATCGGCCTCGGGCAGGGTGGCGAGTTCGATGAGACGGGCGGCGCCGTCCGGGCCGGACGACAGCGCGGTGCGCGCCTCCGGAAACTCCGCCGCCGCCTCGGCGAGCCCCCGCTCATTGGCATGGGCGGACATTCCCACCAGCCGCATGCGCTCCGGGATGTCGCGGGCCACCTTGCGCGCACTCTGACCGATGGAGCCGGTGGCTCCCAGCACGACCACGTTTTTCATGACACTCCGACCACGATGTTGAGGTAAAAGTACATCACCGGCGCGGTGAAGAGCAGGCTGTCGATGAGGTCGAGCGTGCCGCCGATGCCCGGCAGGATGTGGCTGGAATCCTTGGCGTGCGCGCTGCGTTTGATGATCGACTCCGCCAGATCGCCCACCACCGCGATGAAGCCCAGGAGGAGGGACAGAATCAACACATCGTCAAACCGCAGGGCCGGCAGGCGGCCCGGCATGAAGGAATAGAGCCACATGCCGCCGAGGAGGGAGGACACCAGGGCGCCGGCAAAACCCTCCCAGGTTTTTTTCGGACTGATGTGCGGAACGAACGGATGCTTCCCGAAGAGGCTCCCGAAGACATAGGCCCCCATGTCGCTGAACTTCGTCACCAGGATGAGGAATATGACATAATACTGCCCGGTGGGTCCGCCGTCCGCGGCGCGCGGGGTCAGGTAGATGATCTTGGTGATGAAGTTGAAGAGCCACGGGATGTAGAGCAGGCCGAACACCGTGTAGGCGATGGCCTCGAGCGGCTCGCGGAGGGCGGCCCCCCGGAACATCTGCCGGATGAAGATCGTGAACAGGAACAACACCAGGATCCCCATTTCGAGATCGAGGGAATGTTCCCCGCCCTGACTGCGCAGGAAGAGGAAGCTCGCGGTCAGGTAGACGGTGGCGCAGATCATGCCGGTGAGGGTGAACACCGGGGCGCCCTGCTCCTTCACCATGTGGAAATACTCGTAGAGGGCCACCAGGGCCATGAAGAGGATCAGGAAAAAGAACCCGATGTCCGAGCCGATCACGATGGAGGACACAATGAGGGTCCACAAAACCAGCGTACTGCTCAGACGACGAAAGAATGTGGCGCGTTCAGGACTCACGGACTCGCGCAGAAAAGCAGATCAAGGCGATTGACACAACGCGCGTTTCACGGCCCATTGGCGGGATGGGGCACGACCATGATCACGCGCCACCGGATTTCGGGCGGGCGTTTCTCATCGGCATCCTGCTGAATGCGGGGTTCATCCTTCTCGAGGTCGTCTTCGGGGTGCTGTCCAACTCCCTTGCCCTGCTGGCCGACGCGGGCCACAATATTTCCGACGTTTTGGGGCTCCTGCTGGCGTGGGTGGCCACCCTGCTGGCCCGGCGGGCCGCCAGTTCCCGGCGCACCTACGGATGGAAGCGGGCCACCGTGCTGGCGGCGCTCTTCAATGCCCTGCTCCTGCTGGTGGGCGTGGGGGCCATCGTCTGGGAGGCCGTCGGGCGCTTCCGCGATCCCGCCCACATCGAGGGCGGCACGGTGATCTGGGTGGCCGGCCTGGGCATCCTGGTCAACGGCGCCACCGCCCTGCTCTTCATGTCCGGCCGCAAGACGGATCTCAACGTCCGCGGCGCCTTCCTGCACATGGCGGCCGACGCCGGGGTTTCCCTGGGGGTCATGGTGTCCGGCGTGGTGATTTTTTTCACCAACTGGACCTGGCTGGATCCGGTGGTGAGCCTGCTGGTGGCCTTTTTCATCCTGGTGAGCACCTGGGAGCTTTTCACCGATTCGCTCAACCTCTCGATGGACGCCGTTCCGGAACACATCGACCCCGCCGCGGTGCGCGCCTATCTCGCCGGCCTGCCCGAGGTCGAGGAGGTCCACCATCTCCACATCTGGCCCCTCAGCACCACCGAGGTCGCCCTCACGGCCCACCTGGTGAAAAGGGACCCCGCCATCGACGACGCCCTGCTGGCCCGCATCCGGGAGGACCTCCGGCACCGTTTCTCCATCGCCCATCCGACCATCCAGTTTGAGGCGTCGCGGGAAACCTGCCGGGACGAGCCGGGACATTGAGGGGGGGACTCCGGCGCCGGACATCCGCCCCCACCCTACCGGCCCTGCATCAGGTCCGAAATCTGCCGGAAGGCCCCCGCCCAGGCCTCGCGCATTTGGGGAAGAAACCGGTCCCCGAGACGCGCCGCCATGGTTTCGATGAGCACCTCTCCCACGTGGGGATAATACTCCGGCCGGGCGCCATAGCGCACGTGCCGCCGGCCGAGTTCGCGCAGAATGGGAGCCATGTCGCCGAG
>CALCJD010000020.1 GCA_937960895.1 uncultured Spartobacteria bacterium
ATAGAACCAGCAGAACTTTAGTTTTGATCTGTCCCACTTTTGGGGTCAGGCCATTATTCGATCTGTAGAATTGAGGGGGCCAAGGGTTGGGCCAAGGACGCAAGACTGAGGGCGGCCTCCGAAAGTCCCCAAGAAAACGGCTTGGGCGAAAGTGTCATCCCGGGATCCCGGCGGAAATTTGAATTGCGGATTCGCCGCAATGCTTGATCGCCATCCCCCTTATGCTCATCGTTGCGCAATTATGACGGAGGTTTCGGTTTCCATGCAGGATGTGGCGGATGCCGTCGGCGTGCATCGCACCACGGTGTCACGCGCCTTGCGTGACGATCCCCGGATCTCCGAAGTGACCCGCGAGCGGGTGAAGGGGGCGGCGGACCGACTCGGTTATCGGACCAATCCCCTGGTGGCTGTCTTGATGAGCCATCGGCGGGCGGTGGCGCCGGCACGATTTCAGGCGGTGATGGCCTTTGTCACCCAGGGCCGGCAGCGCGGCGAATGGGCGGGTCTTGCCCCGAGCTTCCGGCGGATCCAGGAGGCGGCCGCCGCACGGGCGGAACGTCAGGGTTACAAACTGGAGGAATTCTGGACCGGGGGTCCGCCGTGGCGTCCGGAAACCCTGCCGCGCGTGTTGATCCAGCGCGGCATTCACGGGATGGTGATCGCGCCGCTGCGGGAAACCCAAGGAAACCTGGAACTGGATTGCCGGCCGTTCAGTTGCGTCACCATCGGATATTCGGTGGTGTCACCGGATGTGGCCCGGGTGGCTCCGGATCATTTTCAAGGCATGAACCTGGCCATGAACCGGTGCCGGGAATTCGGCCTGACGCGACCCGGTCTGGTATTGGCGGAAGGTGTCCATGAGCGCGTGGGCCGCCGCTGGCTCGGCGCCTATCTTGCCGCGACAACCGACGTCAAGGTTCCGCCGCCCCTGGTGATGGACGCCTTCGCTCCGGCGGAGTTCCGCGCATGGTTTCAAAAACACCGGCCGGATGTCATTCTGACCGCCCGGCCAGACCCCGTGCGCGCAGCCCTCCGGGGCCTGCAGGTGAAGGTTCCAGACGGCGTGGGATTGGTCTCGCTGGAAGCCGATAGCGCGGGCGGGGTCGCCGGCATCGACCAGCATTTCGAAAAGGTGGGCGCGGCCGCCGTGGATCTCGTCATCAGCATGCTGCATCGGGGCGAGCGCGGCGGACCGGCGGACCGGCAGCTGTTGATCGAACCCTCGTGGATCGACGGACCGACGCTTCTCCGGCGGGTGAGCCCGCCGGGAAAAGGCGGAAACGCGGAAATCCCGACGCGCCGCGCCTGTGTTTGAAGAGAAAGCGCCTGCGTCCGGGCTCAGCTTCCGGCGGGAGCCTGCTGCGAAGCGGACTTCTGCGCTTCGGAAGACGGGGAAACCTTTCGGGCCGGCACCGAAAACTCGTCAATCACCTCGCCTGTCGAACTGAGGGTCCGCATGTCGAGGCGGTCGGGATGCATTTCGACGAAGACGGCGTGGTTGTTCTTGGACGTTTTGACGAGGTAGGGACGGGACGGATCGGGCGCGCGGGGTTTCACGCCCCAGGCGCCGTCGCCCACATATGTCACTCCTTCGGGATTCGGTTCGCCGCCGCGCAGAGGGTGGGTGCGCTTGTAGGCATGATCGTGGTTTTCGAAGGCCACCCGGATTCCATGGTCATCGAAAAGCGGCGTCCAGTGCTTGCGCACACTTCGTGATGTCTCACTGTCGAACGGACGGGTGGAGGGATAGGCGGGCACGTGATAGACGGGCATGACGTGCGGAACGTCGGCGCGTTTTTTGAGGGCGTCCGCCAGCCACTCGGTTTGCGTCCCCTCGATGGGGCCGGTGTGATCGGTATCAAGCATGAGGATCGACGCATAATTGCCGAGGTCCAGGGCGGCATAACCGGGATGACCGGGAAAGGCCCACAGGGCGTAGAAATAGGGGGCGATTTTTTCCCGGGCGGCATCCGTTCCGGGCCAGTTTTCGCGTCCGCGATCCTGTCCGTAATAAAAGTATCCGCGCACCTCATGGTTCCCGATCCCCGGAAGGACGGGAATGACCCTCCCGTCGGAGGCCACCAAGGAGTCGCGCATGATCTCCAAAAAACGTGCCATGCGTTTGGCCTCCTCCGGTTTTCCGTTTTCATAAGCCAAGTCTCCACCCCAGACCACGAACGCGGGATCAAAACCGGCGGCCGTACGGTTCATCCGGGCGAATTCGTCGCCGCCATGCATCAAATCCCCTCCCACCACGAAACGCAACGGACGCTTCAGCCGATCCGGCAGGGTGGCGAACTGACGAACCGGCCCGTCGCCGATCCGGGATTCGTAGCGTGAATCGGGGGTCAGTCCCGAAAGCTCCACGCGGTAGATTTTCCGGTCGAGATAGGGAAAGTCGCGCGCGGATTCGGAATCCACCTCGCGCCAGGAGGCATCCGCATTCCCAGTCGGGCGGTAATAAAGCGTTTCCTTTGCCGGCGCGTCGGGACCGTTCCGATGCCAGTCGATCACCATGGTGGTGGACGGGTGCTTCCGCCAGGTGAGGATCAGGCCGTCCACGTCAGCCGCAAAAAGCGGCGTGGTGAAGACTGCGAACAGAACGACAGTGCGTGTCAGGAAGGACATATATTCAGGGCGGTGTGTGTTCTTGGTCAGGCCGGGATGGCGGAGGGACCCTGCCGGATCCATCACGGGTGCCGTAGGAAAAAAGCCCGGCCCTCCAAAGAAAGATCACGGACTCACTTCCACGGAATCAAAGAAGACCTTTCCATTGTTGATGCTGCTGGAATAGAGGCCCAGGGTGAAACCCGACACGCTGAAGTTGGCGGACGCCCCCGTAATGGTGGCCGCCTGACCGCCGTTGATCGTGAGCGTGGCGGTCTTGGCTGTGTTGTCGAAGGAAATCTTCATGACGTTCCACTGCCCCGCCGTGTAGGTGTAGTTGGAACCGCTGAAGGACAGCGTGGCGCCGGTGCCTCCGGAAATGTTGAAATAGAAGCGGTTGGAGCCACTCGAATCCTTGTAGCGGGACAGCGCCATGTTGCCCAAGTTGACCGTGAAAGAGTTTTCACCGGAAGGATTGTTGGGATCCTCCCGAACGGCAAAGGTGAATGTTCCCTTGTTGAGCGCGGAGCTCAGGAATCCGCCATTGATGAGATTGAGGGAAACCCGCGGACGATCCCCGCTCTGGGCCTGCACGAGATAAAGGGATTTCGAGCCACCGCCATAGGACTGTGCCGTGGAAATGGTGGCCGTCCGACCAGGCGGCTGGGTGCCGTTTGCCGTCCAGGTGGTCGAGCCGACAGGCTGTCCCCCGATGTTGGCGCCGGAGGGGTAGGACTCGAAGTTGTCGGCAAAGATCAGCGCGTATTCATAGGCCCCGATGTCGTGGGTCGCCCCGTACGGGCGCGGATTCCCGGCGATGTCAATCGACGGAGCAAGGCTGGGGCTCCCCGCATCGATGAGCGGACCACCGCCCAGCGGGCGGAAGTCAAATCCGGCAAAGTTGACGAAATAACCGCTGGCGAAGTTGTTGTTGAGCTGCGCAACCCAGATGTTGTGGTCGCTCACGAAGTTGTAGGAGTTCCAATACTTTCTGTCCCAAGCGATATTGTTCCTGATCAGGTTGTTTTGTGAGGGGACATTCGAATAAGGCCCTCCCTGTTTGTGGGCGCTCACCTCGATCTTCGGCATCTCTCCGGGCTGTTTCCAAGACTTGAACGGATTGATGACAACGGTGTTGTTGACAATCCGGCAGTCCCACGCCCCGAGGAAGGTGATTCCCATTGAGTTGCCGTTGGCGACAAGGTTGTTCTCGACCACCCAGTTCTGATACATGCCGTCAAAGCAGCCAATGCCGTGCATGTTGTGTCCGTCCTCGGTGCTGAACGGCTGGTTGGGATCGGTCTGGCTGATGAAGGCGTTGCCCCGCAGGGTCACATTCGACACGATCCCCCATCCCGGCTGTCCGTAGGGTTTGGTCTTGTTTTGATACGAATAACTTTGGAACCCGTCGCGGTGCATGCTGTCGCCCAGGTTGTAGCTGTTCCGGACGACGTTGTACTCGTAGACCGTATCGTCTGAGAGGCCGATGATACCGTCCTTGCAGAAGTTCTCGATCAGGTTCTGACTGAACAGACTGTGATGGGCCTCGGGCATCGAGGCAATGCCGTTGGCCACGTTGCGCATCACGGTGCGCCGGACGGTGGTGTAGGCACCATACGTCGCGACGGCCGACCTGGTCTTGGTGTTCCAGTCATTGGCGGTCCATCCCGACGTGTCACTGGCGCAGTAAAGGAAGCAGTCTTCCACGGTGATGTTGCTGCATCCCGCGTCGATGAAGACGAGAGCGGTCGTCGGAGGAGTGCCGGATGTCTCCGGACTGATGGTCAGACCCGAAAGTCCCCAGTTCTTGGCGGGACTGTCGAAGGTGACATGCTTGAGTGTCGGATTATGACCCGGCTGCGGCCGGATGGTCACCGTACCCGAGTTGGCGTTGCTGATGACCGGATGGCCGTGGTGGCCGTTGCGCAGATAGATGACGTCTCCGGAAGCAAAGGTTTTGCCTGCGGCGAAGACATCTTCCAGCTTGCTCCAAGGACTGCCCGATGTTCCGGGATTCGACATGCTGCCGTTGACCGGATCGCAGTAATAGTCCGCGGCATGGAGGGTGACCGCGCACAAACCAAGCAGTCCGAGGTGACGGACAACGATTCGACGGGGGGATGTCTTCATGGTGTGT
>CALCJD010000021.1 GCA_937960895.1 uncultured Spartobacteria bacterium
TGGATCTTCCGACGGTTACGGAATGTCGAGTTTGTCCAGGTTGGGGCCGCCGCTGTTGATCAGCGCCCCGGATTCCGTTCAGGCGAGCGAAGGAGAGGGGATCAGGCTGACGGTCGGAAAAAGGGGAAAAGTGAGCATCGCCCGCCCGGTGAATCTTCCCGAAGGCGGAGAAATTGAACTTCAGGTGGAAGCAAAGTGGCTCTCGGGCACCGGTGTGCTGGATGTGTATTTTGCAGCAAAGCCCGATGATTTTTGGAAAGCACATATCGGGCCCTGGGTGGAGCTTTTCAGTGATCCTTCGTGGCCGCTGCGGCATTGGTGGGCGATCAGGGAAAAGCCGACGTTTTCCAGGAAAATCACCAACCCCTCCGAGTGGTCGACGGTCACTTGTACGTCCGCCACCGGAAAGAGCGATGAACCGGCGAGATATCTGATCATCCGGGTGGAAGACAGTCCCGCCTCCTGGTCGGGTCAATCCAGGATCGGAGTCGGATTTGCTATCCGCTCATTGCGGGTCCGACATATTCCGGATGTTCCGGTGGAAGTGGCGTTGCGTTCGACCTGGTGGGAAAAATCGGGATTGCCGGTCGATTTGCTGGCGCGGGCGACCTCGCTGGTGCGGGTGGCCGAGGAGGTCGAACCCGGTGTGTCTCTCAACCAGACCGGAAGGACATTAAATCAGGACGGCCAGCCTGTCAGAGTGACACTCAGGCTGCTTGACTCCACGGGTGCCGTGCGATGGGAAAATGGCTGGAGAACAAGAGGTGGAACGCCAGCAGCGAAGTGGTGATTCCCCACGAAGTCGCGCCGGTCGGGCCGTCGGAATTGGTGGTGGACATTACCCAGGGGGCTCATGAATGGTCGAGACGCTGGGCGCTTTGGAACAGTGCGCTCCCTTCCCCCGTTCCAAAAACACCGGATTCGGTTCGTTCCCCTCCGTCCGAGCGATTTCAACTCTGGGGATCCAAGGCGCCCGCCAACGCCTACCAACCGGAGACGATGATTCCTTCGGATTGGAACCATCAGTCCCTGCCGACGTACCGCATCGATTCCGCGGGCTGGGACGAACGGGAAAAGGAAACGGGCTTGGTCGTCTATTATCCGCCGTTGGAGCGCAATATCACGCTGGAGGATGTCCCCTTGCCCTTCGAACGGACTCAACCGCAGATTGCGGTCGCCGCCGGCACCCAGGCGTTTCTGTTGTTGGGTGTCCATGCCCTCAGGGATTTTGATGCGATCGAGTTCCTTGTTGACGAAGCGAATTTGCCGGATGCGCTGAAAGGTTGCATCACGCTGCGTCGAATGCTTTTTGTTCCGACTCGAAACGGCAAGAAGAGCTGGCGCTGGAGGGAGGGGGCTTTCGTCGAGCCTTGGGGAGGGGGAATCGCCGGGAATCAAACCGCCCTTTTTCTGCTGGCGGTGGATGTTCCTCCGACGTGTCCCGAGGGGCGATACAAGGTTCCGGTCACCATCCAATCCGGGAACATTCGCCGACACGAACGTGCGGCGTTGGACGTGCGCCAGGTGAGCCTGGATCCGGCCCCATCCCGGTATGCATTTTTCTGCGGACCGTATGGTAGTGAGCCCCAACGGTTCGCCGGTTATCGCGAGATGGCGGCGATGGGGATGAATACGGTAATTCTCTATAACATGCCGCCGGCCGATCTGAAGTATGATGCCTCCGGATTGCAGGCGAATTTTTCCCGATACGAAAAGGAGCTGGCCTTATGTCGCAAGGCGGGACTGCCCATCGACCAAAGTCCCTGGGTCGCCAACGTCGCCCCGATGCTCAATGAAATCTCGGGACTCAGCCTTGCGCTGGAAAGAGATCCGAAGGCCGTTGCCGTGAAGATGAAGCGCTCTCCGGACGCGAAGCCGGCCGGCAATGACCTGGAAAAAAACTTTTTTCTGAACACGCTGGAGGAATTGAAAACCCGTCTCGGCAAGGAGCCGTGGCCATCCAAGGTGTGGATTCAGACGGCGGACGAACCGGAATACAGTCATATTCGCATCGCCCAGGTCGAACGCTTTGGAGCCCTGGTGAAGGAAGCCGGACTTCCGTCTTTCATTACTCAGGTTGTCAGCTTTGGCTTGGATACCGCCGGGGCGTATCCCGAGGCGGTGGACCGTGTCATGCCGGTCTCCCTGGACAAGGATCTGGCGGCGAGCATTCGCGCCCGGGGGGACGGGCTGAATTTTTACACGGTGGGATACCTGCCGTTTCGGGCGTATCACATGGACAGGTTTCGTCCGGAACTGATTGCGAACTGGACCTGGTATTGGCCGGTGGGAGGGAAATTTTATTCCCCCGTCAATCAGGCGTGGAGCGCCGGGGAATCCTTTGCCTGGCCCGGCGCGGATGAACGTCCGCTTCCCACGTTGAACCATCTTCGCATGATTCAGGAGATCCAGGATGCCCGTTTGCTGGCCACCGCGCGCCGCCGTTTGCAGGAAATGCCGGACGGTGAGGAAAAAGACGGACTCCACGAGGTTCTTGGGTTCGTTGACCGTTCCGTTCCCGACGACACGGCCCAATTGACGAGGGCGGTTCGCTCCGGTGCCCTGCCATATGGAAATCATCTGGCCTTCCGCCGACTGTTGCTCGAACGACTGAGATAGATTGCCTTTTATGAAAACTCCCCATGGATCAAGGTGGCCCGCATTTGCTCTGGTGCTGTTAGCATTCGCTGCCCTGCGGGCGGATTTTACCGATCAATTCTCCCGTCACGAACCGGAGAGCCCGTTGGCAAATGCCTATGCGTTCAACGTGGGCGAACGCGATACGAGCGGAAGAGGAAAATATGTGCTGGATGGCACGGGGCTGAAAATCTGGAACGCCACGGGCAATCACGGGATCTTTTGGGGAGTGGTTCCCTCGTTGGTCATCCGGGAGGGGAAGAACGACGCCTGGAAAATTTCCACAAAGGTTTCCTTCGATTGGTATGGCGAGAACCACTCTTGTCCAAAACAGGGAAATTTTGAGGGGTTGAACGGGAAGCCCCGCCC
>CALCJD010000022.1 GCA_937960895.1 uncultured Spartobacteria bacterium
ACTATCCCAACTGGGACATCACCATCTCCCTCGAGGAAACCATTCGGCAGATTGTCGAAGCATGGAAAACACGGATATCCTGAACCCCTCGCCAAGAAGGCTGTTTCCAGCCTCCCGGGAGCGTTCTCCGAAACAAAAACTGCTTTCTTTGATTTCGGCGGTTTTCCAATTTTATTCCTCAAACCCCGTCAAAAAAAAGTTCCGCAGAAACCGCAACTTTCAAGGGGCGTTTGAGTTCACCTCACGTTCAACGGGTGCAAACAAGCTTCTTCTGGTTGTGGCGGGCCATAAACCAGGGTTATGGCCTCTCATTTTCCCGCGGATTCATCGGTTTCTGCCGTGCGGATGGGATGTGTGCCTGTGTGTCCCCGGAGTCCATTCTCCCGAGTTGGCACGCCAGGCGCAGCTTTTCAATTGGTCCATCCTGAAAACCGAGGCCAATCAACTCGCCATCGCACAGAATCTCGCAATCCGGGAGCATCCTTCAGCGTCTTTCATCGTCAAAATTGATGAGGACATTTTCCTTACGGCTGGCTGCCTGGACGGCTTGGAAAAGGCCTTTTCCCAATGCGCTGAGACCACGCCATTCGTGCCGGGAATCGTGGCACCCTTGATCAACGTCAACGGCTTTTCCTCCCGCATCATCCTTGAGAAGCTCTGGCGGTTGGAAGAGTTTGAAAAACGTTTTGGCTGCTGCCGGCAATCCTGCACGGACACGCCTGTCTGGCAATCGCCTGAAGCTGCAAAATTCCTTTGGGAGATCACCATGCCTTTGGATGAGACGGCGGCTCGTTTTTTAAACAGCACGCCAACCTTCATTCCGTGTCCCCTGCGCTTCAGCATCGGATGCCTGGCGATTCAAAGGGCTTTCTGGGAGGAAATGGACGGGTTCACGGCGGCCCCGCCCGGTTCCTTGGGTGTGGAGGAAATCGATCTCATCGCCCACTGCGCAGTCGTTTCCCGGCCCATTATGGTCGCCAGACACCTCTTGGTGGGCCACGCAGGGTTCGGACCGCAAATGCAGATCATGGAGCCTTGGTTGCTTGCTCAGAAAAACCTTCGGTTAGACGACCCGATCTGATGTTTCAGCCCGTATGAAAAAACTGCTCTGCGAATCCGCATTCCGGATCCTTGGAGCAGTCCTTCGCGCCTCAGGTGCCCAAAATTCCTGCCTCTTTGTTCTGGGTGCGATGCGATCGGGGAACACTCTGTTCAGCCACATCCTTTTTACGAATCCCCGAATCGTCGGCATCGGCGAGGCCTGGCGAACCTATACCCAACCGGCCGACCTCGACCGTCTCGTGGCAAAACTTCTGTGCTTCCGCCGGACGTGGCTTCACGCCAACCACTATTTTCAGGATACCATCCTCCACAATCATCTCCTCCCCGATCCGGATTTTCTGACCAATCCGCGGATCATTCCCATATTCCTTCTCCGCGAACCCGGATCGGTTCTCGAAAGTCTCTTTCGGGCCCAATTTCCGGGATTTGAAAGTTGGGACCAGATCACTGCTTATTACGTGAGCCGCCACGCCCATCTCGTCCAGTGCGCCCGGAAAACAAAGGGCCGTCGCCTGGTCATCCGTTACGAAGATTTGGTAGATTTTCCCGCTGCAACCCTCCTCACCCTTCAAAACTCCCTGAATCTGCCCGAACCTTTTTCCCCAAACTATCCTGTATTTGAATTCACCGGCCGCAGAACAGGCGATCAATCGCCTTACATTCGGGCGGGAAAAATCATTGGGCGCCGGACCATTGAACCCGTGGCCGTCCCCACTCCGACGCTAAGGGAGTGTACCATGGCGTATCAATCCCTGACAAACGAGCTTTCGGCTTCGCCGGACACCCCCTGATTCCATGTTACGAAAACTGGCCAATGGATGGCGGCCCGGGTCGCCGGCAGCCCGGCTTCGCCAGAAGCGGTTTGCGCTTTTCCTTCAGCTCCTTGAAACACTCCCTGAACCTGTCGACATTCTCGATATCGGGGGACAGGAGGCTTTTTGGAAAGTGGTGGGTGTTGATCATCCCCGCATCCGTTCCATAGTTCTCCTCAACCGCCGGCCCCAGGAAGTCACCCTGCCCAAACTTTCCAGTGTCATAGGAGACGCCCGCAGGCTCGATTCCTACCCCGACTCATCGGTCGACGTCATTTTCTCAAATTCTACGATTGAACACGTCGGCGGACTCCGTGACCAACAAATGGCTGCACGGGAGATCCAACGGGTCGGCCGACATTATTTTGTTCAAACCCCAAACCGGTTTTTCCCCATAGAACCCCATTTTCTCTTTCCCTTTTTCCAATTCCTTCCTCAGGGAATTCGGGCTCAACTCCACCATCGATGGACACTCGGATGGTGGAAAAAGCAGGATGACTATTTTGAAGCCTTGGCCGAGGTGGAATCGATCCGCCTGCTTTCCGCCGCGGAGCTGAAACATTTGTTCCCCAACAGCCATCTCGTTCGCGAAAGTTTTTTGGGTTTAACAAAATCCCTGATCGTTCTTGGGGGATGGCCTCTTCACGAAACTCAACTTTTACTACAAGACACAAAATAATTCATTCCTATGAAAATTCTCTTCGATCACCGCACCCCCGTATTTCTCGCCCATGGTGGATTCGGCCTTCGCACTCAGCAGACTCGCAAGGCGCTCATCGACATAGGTGTCGACGTCGAGTTTGTTCGCTGGTGGGACGACAATCAAACGGGCGACCTGATTCACTTCTTCGGCAAGCCCTCCATAAATTACATATATTACGCCCACCTGAAGGGCATCAAGATCGTCTCCAACGAACTGCACAGCGGCCTGGGGTCGCGGCCCCGCTGGAAGCACATTCTTCAGGGAGCGGTTATCGGCGCCACAAAAAAGCTCTATCCGCCCGCGGCCACCCGCATGGGTTGGACCACCTATGAACATGTCGATGCCATGATCGCCCAAACCCAATTCGAGGCCGATCTGATGTGCCAGGTGTTCCATGCACCCCGGGAGACAATGCATGTTATTCCCGGGGGCGTTAACGACGAGTTTTTCGCGGCTCGGAGGGATCCGTCCAAACGTGAAGATTGGTTGATCAGTACCGTAAGCATTACAACCCGCAAGCGTCCGGCGGAGCTAGCCGAAGCCGCCGGCATTGCCAAGGTTCCCATCCGTTTCTGCGGTCGCCCCTATTCCGAAAAAGACGAATATTTCAAACGGTTCATGCGGGCTGTCGAAAAATACAGTGCCTACGTCAAATACGAAGGCGACTTTTCCGATCGCGCCGCCCTTGCGGAGATGTATGGACGGGCCCGGGGCTTTGTTCTTCCCAGCACCCAGGAAACCTTGAGCCTTTCGTCTCTCGAGGCTGCCGCCGCTGGCTGCCCCCTGTGGTTGACCAATCTTCCCTGGGCCACGACAACCTTTGGAGACAAAGCCACTTACTGCCCGGACACCGGCAATCCTGAAATTCTGGCCGAATCGTTGCGCAAATTTTATGACAACATCGACAAGGCCCCAAGGGACTTCCCGGTGCTGAGCTGGAAGGGCGTTGCCGAACGCCTGCGTGACCTTTACGCTGAACTTCTCAACAAACCCACGCAATAACCGGATCCCTGGAAAAAAGGCGTGACAGTTTGAAAATTAGATCTCAGCCAACCGGGCACAAAAACTTTCCGGTGAGTGAAGCTTCTTCCAAAGCTCGCCATAGGCTGAAACGACTCTCTGCTCGTCCATTTTTTCCAGTGCTTCCAAACCATCAGCCAGGCCCTTGCGATCGGTAACCAAAATTCCAAGACCATAATCCCGGAAATATCGGGGAATCGAGGCATAGGAGGGGCCATAGACCAAAATGGGCCTTCCTGCTTCGTAATATTCCATGATCTTGCAGGAAAACGAGGTTGAAACCATTATCTTCTCATCATCCTCAAAGCTGTACGGCAAAAAACACGCCCAGCTTTCGCGCAAAATATTAAGGCGCTGCTCAACCGGCAGATTTTGATCGACGCGAATATAGCGGCGATCCGGGAGAGTCTCAAGAAAGGCATCCGGATTCTGATAGGTGAGAACATGAATGAAAATCTTGAAGGGTTTTTTCTCATTCCATTCCGTCACGACCTCGTAGAGTTCCCGAAGCGGGGTTGTATAGAGAAAATTAAGACCTCCAGTAAACACAACTGTCCGTGAAAGAGGATTCGGTGTTCCCAGCGGCCGGAAATCCGCAGGCGGCATCGGAACAGGAAGCGGCAGAAACCTGCTTGCAATGCCGTATTTTTTCTTCAAGTGCTCGGAGTAGCCCTCACTGATAACAAACACCCTGTCCGCTTTCCGCAGACACCTTTTTTCCATAAGAGGAATAAGACGCGCCAGAAGACGCTTTCCCCTCTTGCGGGCGGATTCTTCAAAATCGTCCACAAGATAGACATCCACAGGAAGCCCCAACTTTGCCAGAATTGGTATAAACCAAAGACTTGACGGTTTTGCTCCAAGCAAAATCAATGTTCTTCCGCATGATTGACTGACTGCCTTGCGGCGGATGGTCGGCAACTGAAAAAAGAGAGCGAACAGGTCCAGAACATCGGACATCAAACCTAGCAGTCTCCGAAAACCCAAACCGGAAACATCCTTGAAAACATGGACCGGCGCAGGGGCCGATGCCTCGCGAATATCCTCTTTGCGGATCCTCCGGCTGAAACGCCGGGCGAGAACGAGCCCACAACGACCGTCCAGCGCCCTGACAATGTTCCTTGCGATGCCGTGATTGCCATGCCCCCCTTCAACAAGAGGAGGAGCATCAGAATAGAACAATATTTTGTGCAAATCCTTCGTACGGTTTTCAGCCCCGTTCATTCTCCGATCTTTTTCGCAAAGCAATAGATTGAAGATCCCAAATATTGGAAGTTTTCGTGTGTAGCCATGCGAAAGATGCCTTTCACCAGCAACTGGGCCACCCACATGAAGGGAAGTTTCACCAACCTCCAGCGACTGATGGATATCAGGGTGTCATCGCGATACCAAACCTTACCGTAACCGCAGATGGTGGCGACCGCCCGGAAAGCCGTTGTCGTGTATGCCCACTGGTGGGTGATGTCGTTGAAAAAATTCCTGCCCACGAAAGGACTGTCACCGTTTGGCATACGGAGCACGAGCAAACCGCCCGGTTTCAGGGCTCTATGCGCAGCGCGAAGAAAACGGAGCGCCTCTTCACGGGGAAGATGTTCAATGAAGTCAAACGCGAAGATGAACTGAAAGCCACCTGTAAACTTCTCGAGATCGTCTATCGAATTGCCGTGCGCCACCTCAAATCCCGTCTGTCGGGCCAGCAAAACCTCCTTTTCCGCAATGTCACTTCCCCGGATCTCCCTGAAGCCCTTGCCCTTCAACCATGTCATAAGGATTCCCGGGCCACAGGCCGCTTCATAAATTGGAACAGAACCGTCCGACGGAAGATAACCTCCCAAAAGTCGCTCATACACGGCTCCCGACCTTCGCACCGCCCTCTGGACGTCCTCAACCGTGTTAATGCCGCGACAGCTCCCCTGATGGGAATAGTACTCTGATGGTATTTTATTCATTCTGTTTCTGTTTCAAATTTTTCAAAACTTTCGCCGGCGTTCCTCCCACAATGGTAAAGCTGGGAACGTCTCCCAATACAGTTGCACCTGCCGCTAAGATTGCGCCGTCACCAATTGTCACTGGACCAACGATGGTTACATTTATGCCAATCCACACATCATTTCCAATGCGAATTGGCCCTTTCTTTCCTGAAAGATCGGCAGAATGATGTGTCCCGCTGATCATAGTGACATTATGGGAAGCCAGGAGGTTGTCGCCCACCTCTATTTCAGCGAAGTCGAATATCCGAAGATAAGCGCCTAGCCGCGCATTACTTCCGATAGAAACCTTGTATCCGTTGAATACATGAAGCCCCTCCGAGATCTGCGATTTTGGTCCAATCTTCATCCCTATTGTGCGCAACATCAGACGACGCAAATCCTGCATTGGATACCAGCTCGGATAGGTCGCCAATAAATTTACAACAAACAAAACAAGACGTTTCCAATAAAATCTTAACGCGCAACCCAATCCAGGCCTCAAGTAATTAACAATATTCATCTTTTGACTCCAAACTCCTGCAACACAAACTTACCCCAGTAAATATTATACCAGTAATTCGTCAAAATTCCCGAAAAAAGACTAGAAAGAGGTATCGCTAACAGTCCAATTTTGGGAAGCAACAAGAACAACAAAGCCAGATTCAAAAAACCCGCACCCAGCGTCGAATACACAAATGGATTTCGACCAGACGCTAAAACAAAGTATCCGAACGAAACCGCAATTCCAAGAATCATGTAATCAACGGACATAAAGAATAACACATTCGTTTCTACATAACTTTCCGCTCCAAATACCCATCTCGCAACTAAAGGGCTGAGTACAAAAAACAACACACATGCCAACACAGTTCCCACCCAGCTAATAAACAGTGTTCGCACCATGATCTTTCTGGCACCCCCCAAATCACCAGACCCTATCATTTTAGTAAACAGAGGAATTTGAGGCATCAGAACTTGCCGAGCGGCTTGATTAATAAACTGCCCAATTTTTTGGGCTAAATAGAACGGAGCTACAGCGGATGGGCCTAAAAACGCTCCAATTAGGGGGCTTTGAATTGAACTCACCAAAAAAGACCCTATATTGACAAACCCAACTGGCGCCGCAACCTTAAGCAGCGGAAAAATAAGCGCCCTATTCCATTTTTTGCGTTTTTCTTTATAAAAAATTTGCGGCGCTATCTTCCGCACAGCGCACCAAGCAGACACCCTGTAAACGAAAGCGGCAATCAAGGAAATCATTGCCATCTCCGATATATTTTTCCACAGCGCAGCTGCACACATTATAAGGGTGCCATTAAGAAAGAAAAATGCCGCTGTAAGAAGGCGCGTAACATAAACTTTGCCCAATCCATTTAGGATTGTGTTTTCCACCGCCGCGGACGAAATTAACAATGATGAACCCATCAAACAGTACCACGTCCAGCGAAATTTGGACATTTGCGTAACATCCAACAACTCGGTGTGTGGTAATATTAGTTCAAAGATTGCCACTCCGACTAGGGCAGCCAGGAGAACAGTGCATATTTTTATCCTCTCCGCGGTCACCCGCAATAATGAAAGCCCATCCCATCCTGCGCCAAAATCAAGAAAATCACTTCCGGAATTTTTTTTCCCTCCGCCGAAACAATGAGCTGCCTGTCTAGAGATTGCAAATCCAACACCAAAATCAACCAAGTTAGCCATATTCAGGAACCCTTGAAAGGCAAACCATCTACCCACGTCATCTTTTGAGAGGACCCGAAAGAGCAACGGAAGAACCAGAAGACTGGAATAAATTGATGCAGACTGTTGCAACCAGCCCGCTAGAGTGCCAGATTTTCCCGGATGTTGGTTCATCCAAGATATCGCCCGCTTCAGTGAGTTCAGCATCAGGGTTTTACGCAGCATCTTTTCGTCTTTATACGTGGCGCCTGCCTAATTGCAACAATCATTCACTCCAATGACACCTAACATTCAATCTCGAGCGATTGGAATTCTTGTCGCACTCGCCGGCCTGGTTTTAGCCGTATTTTTAGGCCGATTTATTGCTCATGAAAGTTATTTTCAGATCATATTGGGAGCCGCTATCATATTTTGTGTCATTTTTTCCCTAACCGCCGGGAAATACATTTTACCTTTTGGTTTATTTCTTTCGTTCGCTACACCTTTAATCACCCCAGCGGGAATTTCGATGGATATCATCGAGCAGTCAGTCTTCATGATGATTCTCGTGATTCTTCCCTGTTTTTGGGTAAAGGAACCCGGCATACGCATGCCTTTCAGTGCCAAATTTAGCTATCAGGCATATTTGTTTTGCGTTGTCACATTCTGCGCTTATCTCATCATTCACACTTTCATGGCAAAATATTTGCCTTATCCTGGCATGTCTTTCAGCGCCAAGGGTATTGCGCGAATTTATATGGCGCTCATTGTTCCGTTTGTTCTGATCGCCATTTTTACACGCAGGCAGTTCGGAATAACGTGCCCGAAAAACGCAACCCGCGTGGCGGCCCGGTTGATCTTTCTTGGCCTGCTTATCAATGTCGGAATCCGGATTGCGACCATTTTGATTGCCGGGCCGGATGTTATGAAGGCCGATGCGGGAGCAACGACCGTCCAAGGCAAAAATCTTCCCTATCTCATCAACATTCCCATCATCGGCCTCCACGAGAATATTTTCGGATTGCGCGTCGCCGGCCCCCTTGGCGTCCTCATCGGCTCATTGCTCCTTCTCGCCAATTCACCTCGTGCATCCACTCGCTGTTCACTCGGCATCATAACTCTTGGAATCATAGGCAGCGCACTCAGTGGAGGGCGCGCTACTTTATTGATTTCAATGGCCTACATTCTGCTGGCGATCTGGCTGTCCAAACACCGGGCAATACTTACTGTTGGCGTTGGAATTATCGCAGCGTTTTTTGCTTCTTTAATCGTTATGCCCGCCGAGGTGACCACATCACTCCCAATGACAATCCAACGCTCCATCGTTTGGTTTACGCCGTCACTTCAGGGCACCCGGGCAGAAGATTCTGTCACCAGCTCGACAAACACCCGAAAATTATGGTTTTGGAATGCAATCGACGCCTGGCAGGAAAGCAGTCGGGCGTTTTGGCTGGGTCGCAGCGTTTCCACCGTGACCGAAGAGGACGTCAGGTCATTCATTTCCTACGATGAACGGGGAATGTTGGAGTTTAACGTCAAGCGGGGCACCACTCACAATCTGATCACCAATCTTCTGGTCGGGTTTGGCCTCGTCGGATGTATTCTCTATTACTTCACCATCATATCCCTGATTTTGTTTTTATTCGCTTGGTTGAGAAAACTTCCTCTCGACAGCGAAGCCAGACCTTGGGTTTTCGCCGCAGCGGTTTCGACCACCGTGTATATCTGCTATGCCTCGGTTGGAGGCGGTTATCTTTGGGCCCAAAATCTCATCGTGATTCTGTTCGCACTCGTCATCAACGCTCGAGACATCAGGGCCGCCGAAGAAAAAAGAGAAATTCGGAACATCCAACCGATCTCACCCCCGCCTCACTTTCGTCCGCGATAGGTCCTGACGCGGTGGATATTCGGAACCGAGGGAGGCCGTCTGTCTTCGCCATGTGCGGCGGGCGAACTCGAAAGCTCCGGGCAGCCGATTTCTTCGGAGAAGGCCCGTTCAACTTCTCCCGTTGGGACATTAACCAAAATTAGGAAGACAGCCGACATCTTCGGATTATTTCATCAGAAGTTTCCGTGCAAATCGTTCATTGTATACCATTCAAGTTCAACGTATCGAACGGCCTCCAGACCTCGGCCTGGCGGCTTGCCCAAGCGCAAAGTCAATTGGGGCACAGCGTGTCGATTCTCTCTCTCGGGCGGAAACCTTCCTCCAGGGAAATGGAAGAAGCCGCCATTCACGGGGTCCGGCTGGAGGGCGTCGCCAAATCCGATCTTTTTCGCGAAGAGATGTTCAAGCTGGCAAAAATGAACATGGAGAAACCCGGGAAAGTCATTTTCCATCTTCACTCTGTTTTCATCCCGCAGCATACCTGGCTCGGTCTCAGTCTCCGGAAAAATGGCATTCCCTATTGTGTGAAGCCAGGCGGCAATCTTCTTCCGGAAGAACTGGCACGGAAGACCATCCGGAAACGCGTCTACATGGGCCTTGTTGAAAATCGTTTCCTCGGACATGCGGGCTGCCTCATTGGCGTGAGCAGGCGCGAGCAGGAGGATCTCCAGCGCCATTTTCCTTCACAGATTGTGGAGCTTCTGCCAAATGCGGTCATCCCTTCTCCTGATCCCGGCGAAGAAGCCGGTGGGGACAAAGGACCGCCACGCGGTTTTTTTCTCGGGAAGAAGGACGTCTTCCACAAAGGAATCGACCGGATATTCCGCGTTGCCAGGGAAGGAGGTTTCTTGATCGATCTTTTCATCATCGAACATCCCCAGCCGAAATTGAACCGGGAATTTGCGCGGCTCTGTGAGCAAGGCCTTCCCGCCTCTGTTTCCATCCGCCCGCCGGTCTATGGAGAGGAGAAACAGCGCGTTTTGCAACAGTACGACTATTACCTGCATGCCTCCCGGTGGGAAGTTTTTGGGAACTCCATTCTTGAAGCCATGCTCGCTGCCAAGCCCGTGATACTCGCGCGGGAATGCGATCTGGCCGAATATGTGGAAAAGGGCCGGCTGGGAATCGTTGTGGATTTTGATGCGGGCGACGCGGCGGAACGCATTGCAAAATTTCTTTCCGACCGCGGGGAAATGGTCGCCGCGGGCCGGCGTGCCCGGGATTGGGCACTGAAACACTCAAGCCCCGGTCAAGTCGCCGCCAGGTCACTCGAAATATACGAGCGAATTTTTCAACGCTTTCAGAAAGAATCATGAACCGGAATGACACCGCTCTTCACCTTCTGACCGCCGCCCATTCCGCTCTGGCCCAGGCCGGCATCCGGCATGCCGTGGTTCATGGGCTGGAGGGTGCCCCCGGGGCTTTTGGGAGGGATGTGGATATTCTGATCGATGGGAAAAGGGAGGCGGAAGCAATCCGTCTTCTTGAGGCCGAGTTCACCCGTCACAATATTCCCTGGTATCGCCATTACAATCCGGTGGGAACTCAACAGTTCCTGTTTCAGATCTCTCCGGGAACGGATGCTGCAAAGGGATTTGAAATCGACTTTCTCACACGGCTCCATTTGCGCTGGGGGCCCGTCATTTTTACCGATATCAACGATCCCACCCGGCCCAGCAATGTCGTCCCGGGACTTCCTTTCAGTCCCTGGGGGTCGTTCGCAAAGCGCCTGCTGGTCAAGATTCTCGCAGGACACTGGAAGACCCTCGACCGGAAACGACACGACTGGCGCGTGGAGGAGGAGGATCTGCCGGTTGTTCGGGAAAGGCTGGCGCGTTTTCTCGGTGAAGCTCTTGCCACACGTTTGCTGGAAATCCTGGCGAAAGGGGACTTGGGGGAGCTTCAGGCTCTCCAGCCGAAAATACGAAGGGAACTCTACAAACGCGCGATGAAAACCCCGAAAGGGTGGTGGAAATGGGCCGCGGAAGAAATGGCGCCGTTCTTCAGAGCGCGCCAAGGAGCCCCCATTTTTGCCTTGGTCGGCCCCGATGGCGTCGGAAAGTCCACGGTCATCAATCTTCTGAAAGAACGCTTTCTCCAGCAGACCTGTTTCCCCAATGTAAAGATCAAGCACTGGAGACCCGGCCTGCTCCCCCAGTTGGGAAGATTAAAATGCATTAGCGCGCCAGCCCCGGGTCAAGCGACCATACCACGAAAAAAGGCCGGATCGTTCGGACTGCTTCGGCAAATTTACTATCTCTCGGATTTTTTACTGGGTTACTGGCTGGTTGATCGACTGGAAAGCAACCGGCTGACGGTCCAAATCTATGACCGCTGTCTCCTCGACATGACCATACATCCGGTGCGATTCGGTTTTTCCAATGCAACCGCCGTTCGCAAATTCGCCATGTTCTGCCGCCGCCCGGATGCGGTCATCCTGCTAAAGGATGATCCGGCGCGAATTCATGCCAGGAAGGACGAACTGCCTGTGGAGGAGATTTCCCGGCAATTTGCCTCCTGGGATCGCCTGCAAAAGCTCGGACATATCGATCTCGTGGTCGATGTGCGAAACGGACCGGAGGAAGCCGCAAACGAGATCATGAATTTTTTGACGTCAAATCTCAGGCCGCAAGCCCGCTCGTTTGCCGAAATACCCTCCCTTGACCCGATACAACCTTAGGTGAGCAGAAAAAAGATTCTCATATCCGCGTATGCCTGCAGTCCCCTGCGGGGCTCCGAACATGGAACAGGATGGAACACTTCGTGGGAACTCGCACGGAATTTCGACGTGCACGTGCTTACGCGCAGCAAAAACCGGACCGATATCGAGTCTTTTCTCAAAGACCAACCCGGATCAGACCGGACGATCACTGTTCACTATCTTGAACTCCCGGCTGCGTTTGCGCGCGCCAAATCTCATGGTGTGCTGCCCCTGGCTTTTTATTATTCGATGTGGCAGGTTGCGGCACTGGCTTGGGGACGCAAACATCTCCCGGTTATCAAGCCGGATCTTTGCCATCATCTGACGTTCAACAGCTTTGAATTTCCCTCCTTTTGGCATCGCTTTTCGATCCCCACGGTCCTCGGGCCGCTCGGCGGGGGACAAACGGCCCCTCAAGAACTTTTGCCTCTCGTCGGCAGCATGGCGGGGGCGGAACGGATCCGCTCATTAAGAGTGGCCGCGTCGGAAAAAAATCCCTTCGTTCGCGATGGATTGAGGGCCGCCAAGGCGGTCATTTTTGCCAATGCCGAAACCCGTTTCCGGCTGGAGAAATGGGTGACCGGCTCGGTGCATGAGATGGTGGATGTCGGGGTCGACAGCGCCAAATTCGTCCCAGCCGTCAAAAACAAGCAGGACGGAATCCTGCGACTCCTCTACGTCGGCAAATTCGAAAATCGAAAAGGAGTCCATCTGATACCCGAAATTCTTTCCGCGCTAAAGCGAAAGGCCTATCCATTTAGAATCCAGTTTGTAGGCGACGGTCCGGAACTGAACAGGGTCCGCGCGGCATGCGAACGGTCTGCTTTGGCGGAAAGCTGTGAATTCTCAGGAAAATTGAGTCACGAGAGAACCGTTCAGAGCTATCAAAATGCGGATTTTGTCATCTTCCCCAGCGTGCGCGACACCTCCGGGGCCGTCGCCTTGGAGGCCCTTTCCTGCGGATGTCCGGTGGTATGTTTTCATCACCAGGGGGCTGCCTGGATGGTGAGTCCGGACACCGGCATTCTCGTGAATCCCCGTGAGGCCGCATCGATCCCGGCATTGGCGGATGTTTTCGCCAGGGAGTTGATTTCCTGCCATTCCGACGTCGTTCGCCACGGTGCAATGCGCCAGGCTGCACGCCTCAGGGCGGTGTCCCAGTTTTCCTGGCCCGCCAAGGCCCAGGTTCTCACCGAAATCTACCAATCAGTTCTCCGGCAACGATCATGAGCCGAGCGGGAAAAATCACCGTCGTTACGGCGGCTTACAATGCCGCCCAATTTCTACCGGATAGCCTCGACAGCATCGAGCGCCAGATCCCTTGCCAGTACGAGTTGGAACATTTGGTCATAGACGGCGGCTCCACGGACGGCACACTCGACCTTCTGCGATCACGACCCAAGGTCCGTTGGGTGTCCGAACCTGACCGGGGACAGGCGGACGCCTTCAACAAAGGTGTCGCCCTCTCGGATGCGGAATGGATTTGCTGGCTTAATGCCGACGATCTTCTCACTCCAAACGCTGTCGCCACCTTTGCCAAGGCAATCAATGGCTCCCACCCGGCGGATGTCGTCTACGGCCACGTTCAGTTTGTTCAAGAAAACCTGGATCCCGCTTGGCTGTGCTACCACCTTCCGTTTTGGTACCCCTTGATTTGGTATGGCTGCTACACGCCGCCATCATCAGGAACTTTTTTCCGCCGGGAGCTGCTGCTCAAGGAACCCCTCGACACAGACTTTCATTTTGTGATGGATGTCGAATGGTTTCTGCGCTGCGGATCCCGGATTCGCGCGCTCGCCGTCGACTCCATTTTTTCCAAATTCCGAATCAGTTCCCACGCAAAAACCTCCGAAATGATCCGTTTCGGGCGGATCAACGAACGTCACGCTGCCGAACGGGAAAAATATCGGCAGAAATATGTGTATTCCCGGTGGCCCGATTTAACCCTTGAAGAGGCCCGGAACCGATTCGCCTTCCGCAGGAAACTTTTCCGCTTGGTCTACCTTTTGTTTAAAGCACGTTATCTGCCGCGATACGCCCGCAACCGTCTGCTGAATATTCACGCTCGCCACAAGTCGGAATAATTATGTAATCCAGTTGCATGATTTTATGATTTCCGGCTCACCTTCATGTGATGGCGATTGATCAACAACGATCATGGAAGCATCTTCTTTTGGAAAAAAAATACGAGTGATCAATACGTCACTCCAACCGACCAGCTATTCGAAGTTGTCGGAATGGCTATATCGTTACGCCGGCGACGCCCCGTGCCGTGCGATCGACTTCACCAACATTCACATTGTCACTCTGAGGGCGCTCGACCCCGATTTTCAGCTCCTTACCGAGGACATCGACCTTTTTGTGCCAGACAGCATGCCGCTTACCTGGTGTGTCAATTTTCTCGGTGGAAACATGAAGGACAGAGTGTATGGCCCGACCTTCATGAATTATTGCCTGCGCCATTCCCCTCCGGAAACCCGACACTATTTCTTGGGGGGATCCCAGGAGTGTCTGGACCGACTGATCCGGAACTCAATGGAACAAAATCCCAACTTGAACATCGTGGGCAGCCATCACGGATATTTCCAGTTGGATCAGGAGCAAGAAATCGTCAAACAGATCATTGCGACCAAGCCTGACTGCATTTGGATCGGCTTGGGCACACCCAAGCAGCAGCAATTTTGTGCCCGGAACCGGAGGTTTTTTCCGTCCGGTACGCTGCTGCTGGTCGGCTTCGCCTTCGACGTGAACGCCAGAACCAAAAAAGACGCGCCCATGTTTATGCAAAAAATGGGCCTGACTTGGGTTTTCCGAATGTTTTGTGAACCCAGAAGATTGGTTCCAAGATATTTGAAGTACAATTCGCTGTATTTGATTTTTTTTGCGGAGAGTCTTCTTTCCTCTCTGTGCCGTCGCTTTTTAAACGCAATGTTGGTTTTCTTTTTCGTCACCTACACTGCCGGAGTCGTTGTCAGCCTCCTCAAACCCCTCCCTGCGCCCGAATTTGGTTTGATACTCGGAGTCGGGCCAGCCTGTCTGTTCGGAGCACTTGTGTCCATTCTTCTGGCAATGTCACTGGCTGATGAAATGGAGGACGCAAGACTTCCAAAGGCATTGATTTCGTTGAACGCCATCGTGAGTTTTGGCGGGGCGACCCTGGCTCCCTTGGGCGTTTTGCTTGCTGCCCTGGCAGGCAAACTCCCGGCGCTGACGGCAGGTGTCACCTTCATCGCCGCTTGTTGGGGTGGCGCCATTCTCGTCCTCGGCGGTTTGCTGCTCCTCTCAGCTTTATTGTGGTTGAGACCACACACGGAAACCACTTCCAAACGGACGATCACATCCTGAGACAGATCTTGCGGAGTTCTCGTGCTCTCCGAGTATTTTCCAAACCAGACTCCCTATTCAAACTCCGCCACTCTTTTTCGCGTTCACCGAAAGCATGGCGAGGTGTTTGCTCTCTGCCCGGTTTCCGGTCCTGTAGATTGGGAACGGCTTCTCCCGGCGCAATCCAGAAAAGCGCGGGTCTATCGCTGGATGGCCGGTCTTGCCCGTCGACTTGGAATTCAATTTCCGAGAGAAACCATCGAAATCGCGTGGAGTCCCGACAACCCACTTTTAAGTCTTGAGAAAATCTCCCGGCACCCCCGGTTGCCTGGATTAATTCTTCCCGGGAATCCGCACGGCATTGCCCCACGTTTGGTGATCATATGCCCTGATGAAAAAGGCCGTCCCTCTTCCGCCATCAAAGCGGGCCACTTGAACCCTGCTCGGGAACTCATCCAAAAAGAACGGACCTTCCTTGCCAGCTTGAGGTCAACCGTCTTCGAACAACTCGCTCCGCGTCTCCTCGGCGAGCTGGAAACTTCTCGTGTCAGCGCCTTCGCGACGGAGTTTGTTGAAGGCCCGTGTCCCCCGTCCGGTTCGTCGAACTCTCTGGGCCGTTTTCTCGCGCTGATGATTGACACCAGGCGTCTGAGGCCTCTCTTGGAGCTGGCGCCATGGGAGAAAATCTTTCCCCGCGATCTTCCGTCTGATCGCATGTTCCAAAAACACGGGCAGAAGATTGTCCATCCGTGCATCTTCCACGGCGATTTTGCTCCTTGGAACATCCGCATAACCCCAGACGGCACATGGAAGGCCATTGATTGGGAACGGGGATGTCTTGACGGGATTCCGGGTTGGGACTGGTTCCATTTCATTCTCCAACCGGCCATCCTCGTGAAAAAATGGAAGGCCGGGCGTGTGATTGAACTGGGCCGGCAAACCATTACCTCTCCCGATTTTCTGACCTATCTGGATGAAGCCGTCCCTGACGCGGGCAAGAACGGCTTCGCGGAATTTCTGCTCCGAAGCTACCTCCTGTACAACTGGCACGTCCTCCAGCCCACCGAACGCAGGGAAGTTCACCAATCTCTGGCCGAATGGGCCTTGAGTTAAAGGCTGAAACGCTGAAATGAAGCAAGAATAGGGAAATGCGGTGGGGAAAGTTGTTTTTCTCAGGCGCGAAGCGCGTCGAGATTTCAGCGTTTGTCTTTCGTTTCCGCCTTCCGCTCTCTGCTTTTCCTCCGGAGTCTCATCAGAATCCTTTTGCTTTCTCCCGTGTTGAAAAAGACCCGCGTTCTCGTCGTGGCCCAGACGCCGCCGCCGTATCACGGGCAGGCGATCATGACGGAATATTTTCTGCAGGGCCGGTATGAAAAGGTGGAACTTCATCACCTGCGCATGGCGTTTTCCGAGGAAATTGACCAGGTCGGACGCGCGGGTGTTGGCAAGGTGATTCATCTTCTTGCCCTGATCGTCCGGATCGCGGCGGCCCGCATCCGCCTCGCGCCGGATGTGCTGTACTATCCCCCCGCCGGTCCCAACATGGTGCCGTTCCTGCGCGACTGTGTCCTGCTCATCGCAACCCGGTGGATGTTTCCCAAAACGGCGTTTCATTTTCACGCGGCCGGCTTGCCCCATCTGTTCGAACGACTGCCGGGGTTCCTCAAGATTCTTTTCCGCCTCGCTTATCGACGCCCCGACGTAGCGATTTCCATCAGTCGGGATGGTTTGCGTGACGCGCAATTTCTCGGGGCGCGCCGGACGGCCCTGGTGCCCAATGGCATTCCGGATGTCTGGCAAAACCGGCCGCTGAAGCGCGACCATGCCGTGCCGCAGATCCTTTTCCTGGCCATGGTTTGCGAGGAAAAGGGTGCCGGCGTCCTCATCGAGGCCTGCCGGATTCTCAAAGAGCGGGGTCGCAAATTCTCCTGCAAGATCGCGGGCAGGGCGTCCTCGGAGGAGGAACTCTGCGGACTGCGGGAACGGGCAAATGGTTTGGAGGACGTCGTGGATTTTGTCGGACCGGTCACCGGAGACCGCAAATGGGATCTCTTCGCCGAAAGCGATGTCTTCTGCTTTCCCACCTATTACGCCTCGGAGTCGTTCGGACTGGTGGCCGTTGAGGCCATGATGACCGGGCTGCCGGTGGTCACCTCGGACTGGCGCGCGTTGCCGGAGATCGTCGACGACGGCCAAACGGGTTTCGTGGTTCCGGTGAAAGATGTCACCGCCACCGCAGACCGGCTGGAACGCCTCCTGGTGGATCCCTCATTGCGTGAACGCCTGGGAGCCGCCGCCCGCGAGCGATTCCTGAAGGACTACCGCGTGGAGGTCTTCTGCGCAAACATGGAAAACGCGTTGGGAGGAAAGCGGAAATAGAAAAGCGGAAATAGAAAAATGGAAGGCGAAAAGGCTTCGTCGGGGCCTGCGCGGCAGCGCATCATTCCGTTTCCGCTTTTCGTTTTCCTGCTTCCGCCTTCCTCTTTCCCCTCGCCTCCTCCGCCGGCGCCTACGTTGCTTCATTTCAGCGTTTCAGATTTTCGGAATTTCAGCTTTTGATCATTGCCATGCCCAAGGTTCTCCTCATTGCCCCCACCCCAAACGCTGACAACCCGCAGAGCCTCGCTGCGCAAGCCATCCTGGAAGGCAAATATGACGAGCTCGAGGTGCATTGGGAGGCTCTCGATTTCGCCACGCCCGGGGAAACACCGGCGCGCTGGAATTGGGCCGAGATCCGGCAGCTCTTTTCATCGATCTCCCGTCTCAAGAAAACCTGCCGGGCCCTCCAGCCGGATGTGCTCGTGTATTTCGTCGGTCAGCCGGTCGGCATCGCCCTGCTGCGCGACAGTCTGGTTCTGTCGGCCATCCGGCCGCTGGTTCCGCAACTCGCCCTGCACCTTCAGTTCGCCGGCCTCGAAGCCGCCTCCGCCCGCCTTCCCGGTTTTCTCAGGGGCCGTTTTCAGCGGGCCTTCCAACAACCCGCCCTTGTCATCGCGGCCAACCGGGAGGCCGAAAAGGAAGCCGCCTTCCTGGGAGCGCAGGGCGTGGTGGTCGTGCCCTACGGCCTGCCGGACGTGTGGGAGGATGGTCCGCGGCGGGACTGGAACCCGGAACCGGCCATTCTTTACTGGCCCACCGTCGTGAGCGATTCCGCGATCGAACTCCTCATCGAATCCTGCCGCCAGTTGAAGGAACGCGGATACGAATTCCGCTGCAAGGTCGTCCTGCCGTCCTCGGTCGACACCTCCCCCTATCGGAAAAAAGCCGAAGCCGTGGGAGGCTGGGTATCCTTCATCCCGCCGGCCGCCGGTGATGCGAAATGGGATTTGTTTGCCGGCACCGATTTTTATTGCCTTCCGGAAGCCCCCTCGCCGGAAATTTTTGACGCCGCCGTGATCGAGGCCATGATGTCCGGGTTGCCCGTCGTGGGCACACAAACCGGAGCCCTGCCGGAAATCGTCGCGGAAGGAAAAAGCGCCTTCCTCGCCCCGGCCGGGGACATCAAGGGGCTCACCGACCGCCTGGCCAAAGTGGTCAAAGACCAGTTGCTCCGGCAAATCATGGGAAATTCAGGCCGCAATCGGTATCTGCAGATGTTCCACATTGAAACCTTCCGCGAAACAATGGGGCAGATCCTCGGAGGGAAAAGCTGAAACCTTGAGTCCAACGCTGAAACGCTGACATATGGAATGCGCTTCGCGCCGTGTTTTCAAAGAACAACAGCCTTGCCAACCGTTTTCGCCCATTCCTGCTTCATTTCAGCCAGCGTTCCCACTTTTCCCCTTGCGGCTGACCCTCCGCATCGCCGGAGCCCACACGGCAGCGCGTGATTCCGTTTGCGCTTTCCGCCTTCCGATTTCAGCTTTTCCAGTTCCATGATTCTTCTTCTCGGTGGGTCCGGTTACGTGGGCCAGGCTTTTGTCCGTCAGATGGAGCGCCGCGGCCTGGCTTATGTGGCGCCAAGGCATGAGGATCTCGATGCGTTGTCCAAGGACGCGGTCGTGGCCGTGGTCGAGGCGTTGAAACCCGATTTTGTGATCAACGCCATCGGCTTCACCGGTCGGCCCAACATCGACGGGACCGAAAAGGAAAAACTGCATTGCCTCATCACCAACACCACCGTGCCGGGCATTCTGGGCGAGGTGCTGGGCGCCCGCGGCATTCCGCTCGGTCATGTTTCCTCCGGCTGCATTTACAATGGCGTGCGGTCCGACGGACTGCCGTTTGACGAGGACGATCCGCCGAACTTCGCCTTCAGCCATCCGCAGGCCAATTGGTACAGCCGGACCAAGGCCATGGCGGAAACCCTGCTGCGCGATTGTCCCACCGCCCTCATCTGGCGGCTGCGCATTCCGTTCGATGAGTTCGACCACGACCGGAACTATCTCACCAAAATCATGCGCTATGACCGGCTGCTGGAGGTCAGCAACACGATCTCCCAGCTCCAGGAATTTGCCCATGTCTGCCTGGAAACCCTGCTGCGCCGGCTGCCGTCCGGGATCTACAACGTCGTGAATCCCGGCGCGATCAAGACCAGCGAAGTCGCCGAGGCCATCCGGCGGCACGGCCTGTGCGACAGGGAATTCCAGTTCTTCAAGGACGAGGAGGATTTTCTCTCCGCTCCCGGCCGTGTGAAACGCGCCAACTGCATTCTCAGCAGCGAAAAACTCGCCCGCCTCGGCCTCCCTCTCCGCCCCATTCACGACGCACTGGAGGAAACGTTGAGGAATTGGAAGTGGAGGGACGAAGAGAAAAGCTGAAATGCTGAAAAGCTGAAATGCTGAAATAAATTCAACGCGCTTCGCGCGGGTGGTCAGCATTTTCGTGTTTCAGCTTTTCAGCAACTTCCCATCGCCTCCTCACGTCGGCGCCTACGGG
>CALCJD010000023.1 GCA_937960895.1 uncultured Spartobacteria bacterium
ACATCCTCGACGACCGGGAGCGCCGGATTATCAACTCGCGCTTCGGGCTGGACGGACAGAAACCGAAGACGCTCGAGGAGGTGGGTGAGAAGTTCGGCGTGACGCGGGAACGCATCCGTCAGTTGCAGAACATTGCGCTGCACAAGCTGCGCAAGGCGCTCAACAAGAAGGAGCGTCCGAAAATCGAAGCGCTGGTGTGAATTTTTGGAGGTTAGGTTGATTGGAGGGAAAGGGGCCGCGATTTGCGGCCCCTTTTTTTATCGGCCGCCGGAAGCTGTCCGTTGAAGAATTCCCCGAGGTGAAGTTGGCCGTTTTCTGGTTCCGGCGCGATCTGCGCCTCACGGACAACACGGCGCTGACCGCCTGCGCCGCCGCGGCGGAGCGGGTGGTGCCGGTTTATGTGCTCAGCCGCTGGCGGGCACCGCACGCCTGGACCGGTCCGCACCGCCAGGCGTTCCTGTGCGGCAGTCTGGAGGCCCTGCGGCGGAACCTGGAGGCGGGGGGAGGACGCTTGATTTTTCGCCAGGGAAACGCGGTGGAGGAATTGGTCCGTCTGGTGAAGGAAACCGGCGCGGAGGCGGTGTTTTTCAATCGGGATCCCGATCCGTTTGGCCGGTCCGTGGAGGCGCGCCTCGCCCGCGAGGGGGAACGGGAGGGGTTTGCGGTGCGGGGATTCAAGGACGTGGTCGTGCACGAAGGGGACGAGATTCGGACGGCGGCGGGCGGACCGTTTCGGGTTTTCACGGCCTATGCCCGGGCGTGGGAACGCCTGCCGAAACCGCAGCCGGCCGGACGGTTGCGCCGGCTGGAGGTTCCGGAAGGAATCTGTTCCCTGGATCACCCCACGCCGTCCCTTTGGGGGCTGGAGGCCGGCGGAACGGAAATCGAGCCGGGTGAACGCGCCGCCCGCCGGCGGTTGTCGGCGTTTCTGGCCGGGGGGATTTCCGAATACGCCCGGGAACGCGATTCGTTGTCCGCGCGCGCCACCTCGCGGATTTCCCAGGACCTGCGTTTCGGACTGTTGTCCATTCGCGAAGTCGTGGCCCGCTGTCGGAACCGGGCCGCGGAGCTGCCGGCCGGGCTGCGGGCGTCGGCGGTCAAATTTCTCTCCGAGCTCATCTGGCGCGAGTTTTTCTTCCAGATCCTGTGGCATTTTCCCGAGGTGCTGGATCGGGAGTTTCAGGCGCCGTTTCGCGGCCTCCGCTGGCCGGGGACGGAGGCGGATTTTGCGCGCTGGGCCGCCGGCGAAACCGGCTTTCCCATTGTGGATGCGGCCATGCGGCAGCTTGATGCCACCGGCTGTCTGCCCAATCGGGCGCGAATGATCGCCGCCATGTTTCTCACCAAGGACCTGTTGGTGGATTGGCGGCGCGGAGAGCGGTATTTTTTGCAGCAGCTCACCGACGGCGAGGTGGCCAGCAACAATGGCGGCTGGCAGTGGTGTGCGGGGACCGGGGCGGATGCCGCTCCGTATTTTCGCATTCAAAATCCCTGGACGCAGGCGCGCCGCCATGATCCCCGGGGTATCTACATCAAACACTGGGTGCCGGAACTGCGGGACGTGCCGCCGGAACGCTTCTTTGCGCCGCCGCCCGGCGGCCGGTTGACTCCCCGCTACCCGCCGCCCATGGTGGACCACGCCGCCGCTCGCAGGCGGGCGCTGGAATGGTTTGCGCAGCGGAAAAAAGGTGGGGCTCCTTAACCGGTGCGGCCCGGATGTTTCCCGTGCAGCGTCGGCAGTTCCTCCAGGAAAATTTCCGCCAGGGCTTCGGCGGTCTGTGCGACGGTGACGGGGCGGCCGGCCTCCTTTTCCAAGCAGGTCATTTCCACGCCGGCGATGCCGCAGGGCGTGA
>CALCJD010000024.1 GCA_937960895.1 uncultured Spartobacteria bacterium
AACCCTGTCGCCCTGCGCATCAGGGAACTGGCCTCCGCCGAGGGAGTGAGTGATTTTTATCTCACTCCCGGCGAGCCGCTGGCCTACAAGTACAACGGGCAGTTGATCTTTGATCCGGAGATTTTCGAAATGGAGCTCCCTCCGGAGATCCCTCCGGGTCACCACGACAGCGCGATGGATCTCTTTGAGTTCCGTTTCCGTGTGAACCAGATGGTGACCCAGGGCAAGTTGCGCTGGGTGATGCGTCTGCTGCCGAGCAAGATCCCCCGGCCGCAGGACATCAAGGTGCCGCCGCCCGCGGTGAAGGCTTTTCTGGAGGCGCGATACGGGCTCTTCCTGGTTTGTGGTCCCACGGGAAGCGGCAAATCGACCACCATTGCCTCCATGGTGCTGCATCGGGCGAAGCGCCGCCGCGAACACGTGATTTCCTTCGAGGACCCCATCGAATTTGTCTATCCGGACGGTCTGCCCTCCCTGATTTCGCAGCGGGAAATGGGCAGCGACGAAATGGATTTCGGCAAGGCCCTGCGCGCCTCGCTGCGTCAGGCGCCGGACGTGATCATCATCGGTGAGATTCGTGACGGCGAAACGGCGGAGATTGCCCTCCAGGCCTCCGAAACCGGCCACGTGGTGGTGGCCTCGCTGCACACCTCGTCGGTGTCCCAAACGGTGCAGCGTTTTCTGAAGCTGATTCCTTCGGACCGCCTGGAAAACGCCCAGGAAACCCTGGCCGACATGCTGCGCCTGGTGGTGTGTCAGCGCCTGCTGCTTGATCAAAGGCAAAGCAAACGCTTCCCCATTCACGAAGTCATGCTACAATACGACGGCGTAATGAACATCATACGCCGCGGGGATTTCAAAAAGCTCGACCAGGAGCTGGAAACCGGCTGGAAGAAAGGCATGTTTAATTTTGCCAAGAGCGTGGAAATTCGCGCCTCGGAAGGTTTCGAGGCGTATGGCGGCAAAAAGTTGGTTGGCAATTCCTGGGAGGAAATTGAAGACTATCTCGAATCTCAGCAGGAAGTCACCCGATGAAAGGCGCCGATATTCTCTCCGTTCTGAACTTTTCCGCCTTCCGGCCTGAGCCGGATGACCCGAGCGCGGTGTGGCGCCGCCGGTTTCCGGGGGAACGCACGGTTTTGCTGAGCCTGAGCCGCTCCTCGGCTTCGTGGAGGGGCGTGCAGCGCAACGGCAAACTTGGCGAGGGGGACACGATGGCCGGTGAACTCAAGGACATTCTGAGCGAGCGTTCGTTCCAGATCAAGGAGCTGTCCGACCACGGCTGGTGTTCGGTTTCCCTGAACACGCGCTATGTGATCAGCCTGGAGGCCAATCTTTCCCGCCGCCCCGGCAGCGAGGAGATCATCAAAACCAATCCGCGCAGCGTGCTGGGTGCCCGGTATGAAAGGGGCAAACGTTATGCGGTGACCCACAATCCGGAGACGAATTCCAGCATCCTTCTCGCCTGTGACGAGGAGCACATCCGCAAGGTCGAGACCACCCTTCGTGAACCGGGCCTGCAGATCGGCCGGATTTGCTGCGGCACCTACATCCTGCTGCGGCATGCGCTCGCCCAGACCAACGTCACCAAGTCGGGTGAAAAACCGACCAGTTTTTTCTACGTGGTTTGCTGCCAGGGATCGGTCTGTGCCCTCGTGCAGGACAACGATCGGTGGACGGAACTGCGTTCGCGGACGGACGTCTACGAAGGCGCCCCCGGTCCCATCCTCGAACTGCTGACCCCCTTCAAGGCGCGGCTTCCCCAGGAGGCCGACATTGTCCTGATTTGTGACAATCCCATTCCCCAACTGCCCGAAAGCCTCTCGGCGCTCTTCGATGGCAAGAAGGTGGCGGACCTGACCCAGCCGGACCTGTTTTGGAACCTTCTTGCCCAGAATTGAATGCAAATCCACGCTCGATACATCGATGATTTCAAGACGGAGCGGAAAGACATCGCTCCGCCGTTGCCCGGTTATCTGCGGCTCGTTCCGATCTGCTTCTATCTGTCCGTGGTCGCCGCAATCCTGTTGAACGCCCTGTTTGCGGTGCAATGGAATCAGGCCAAGCAGGCCAAGGAGGCTTCCCTGAGGCAGAATCGCGAGTTGCAGTCCGAGTTGGACGGAATAAAACAACAGCGGCAGCAGCTGGAGACCGAAGCCAAGAAGGCGACCGATCTGGCGAACTGGGTGGAGGGGTCCCGTCCGCTTCAGCCCCTGATTGTGGATATTGCCCGCAGCATGGGGCAGGATTCCTCCATTGTGGAAATGCGCCTGGATCGCTCCCCGGACAATGCCTCCCAGATCCAGCTGAGTCTGCGCCTTCAGACCGTCAATCCCCGGCAGCTGGATCAGACCATTCAAACGATCACCAACGCCCGTTTTCGTGCCTACTCGCCGCAGCAGTCGATGGAGCGGGGCGAGGTGGAATACAAAGCGACGCTCTTCTGGCAGGATTCGTCGCGCGGCCAGCCTGAACCCTCCAACGTGCAATGAGTAAGAAACATCTGGCCTGTGTTGTTATCATCGTCCTGATCGTCGTTCTCGTACAGATCACACTCTCGATGAACAAACATCTGTTCCGAATGCGGGGGGAGGCGAGCAAGGCCAAAACCGAAGCCGCCAACACCTCGCTGCAGTTGGGAATCGAACGGGCGCAATATGCCGAGCTCGAAAAGTCCTCCAAATCGCTCATCGAATATCTCAATGTCTGGCAGCCGTATTTCCGCGCGGTGGATTCGGCGCAGAACGCGGAATTGAAAATCTCGCTGCGGATCAAGGAGGACAATCTGGTGAGTCTCAGTCAGAGATACGAGACGGTTTCCAATCCGGGGAACGCCTATCTTCCCTCGATTGTGAGGGCTCATCTGACCTTCGAGGACGACTACGTGCGCCTTCTGAACTGGCTGGGCCAAGTGGAGTCCCAGTTGCCCACGCTCCGGGTTTCGAATGTCCGACTTACCCGGGGAACCGGGGGAAATGATCTGAAGATGGAATTAACCCTCGAACAACCCTTGGTGAGGAACAAATGAAACGCCTTTTTCTCACCGCCTGCCTGTTTGCCCCCGTCGGATTGCCCGCCGCCTCTCCCGTCGGTCTGCTTCCCGAGGACAAGGTCCCCGTGGTCCTGACCGACGAGGAACGCAATCCCTTCGGCAAGCAGGCTACGAATGTGACGACGGCGGCCGTCGTCGCCGTTGACAATGAGGAGTTGCGGATCCGCTCGGCCCTGGAAAGTCTGCCCGTGTCGGGAATCACGGAGGGACGGACGGGACGAAAAGTGCTGCTCGGGGGAGTGACCCTGGAAGAGGGAAGCATCCTGCCGCCCGTCGTTGCCAACCAATCGGAAAAATTGCGGGTGGTTCAGATCACCCAAGACAAGGCAGAACTGGCTTTTCTCGAGGCGGACGGAAATCCCGGCATGAGGCGGATCATCATCGATTTGAATCTGACGCCCACGGTGCAATTCCGCGTCGTCAGGCCGGCCGGACCGGCGGCTCAGGGTGCATCCACCTTTGACGGTGTCCTAACCAAGGATGAAATTGGCGCCTCGCGATGACGGACCGTTTCGCGGTCTGAAAGCCTGGTTGGCCACTTCCCGGGCAAGGGGGTTTACCTTTGCCGAGATGCTGATCGCCATCGCGATTGCCAGCTTTATACTTATTGCCGCGGTGATGGCGTTTCAGGCCATCGGTCAGTTCCAGACCCAGCGGACAAGCCGGGAGGTCATCACATTCTCCGATTCGAGTGTGATGACAAACTTTTACGGGACAAACACCACGACGGTTTCCACCTGGACGGCCCCTTCCTACGGGTATCTGGCCCGGGTCGAACAACTGCGCGAGAAATATTACGAGGACGTTCAGAAATCCATCGCGATTTATTGCCTGCCGCGGGTGGGAAGAAGTTCCCTGCGCACGAGTTCGCTGCCGATTCCGGCGGGATACGAGATCGGAACGTATGACTATCGCAAACTTTCCACTCCGGAGGAGTTTCGCAAATTCCTTGTTGCTTCAGTGCCCTCCGTGGCCGGCGAATTTGCCACCAATGCCTTCCCGACGGGCGACGGTGTTCGGGGACGCAATCTGTCGGTGCTCATGTTGCGCAAGTCCTCATGGACCAATCTCAACCTGCATTGCATCTACGAGATCGACTTTGTGAGGCCGGACAGCCCGGGGGGCGTGTATGCGTCGGTGCGCCGCTATGAGGGGACAACCTTGACGCATTATTATGACACCTTTTATCCGGACATCGACGGCACGTCGGTGAATTCCGACTTTTTTTATGTCACGGCCTTTTTCAGCCGCACCAATGCTCCCGCTGCGGGATCGGTTGCCAATATTGCCGGATCACAACCCTTTTATCTTGTGTGGTTCCCCGACCCCGCCGCCATCACGCTGCCGGGTTCCTCCTCAAGCTATTCCAACTCCATGGCTGACCGGACGTCGCTGATGTTTGTCACGCCGATGTTTCCCTCCTTATGAACACACGGGATACTCGTCGGGCGGTTAGGAGGGGAACCACCCTCATCTTTGCGTTGGTGATTCTCGCCGTGACGGCGATGGTCCTGGGCGGGCTGGTCTTCACAATGGGGGCGCTCGTCAGGCACACGGTCGAATCGGAGACGGCGATGAGCCGGCGGCTGGAGCTTGAAAACAGCCGGGCACTGGCGGTGCAATTTGTGCGGGGAATGGTGCTTGCCTCCAATTCCACCACGGGGGTGACCAATACGGCGGTGACGGTCGGCGGGCATTACCTGGGGGGGCTCACGCTCACCAACGCAAACGGTCTGGCGTGGACCAATGCCGGCGCTCCCGCGGGGATGAATCCCTTTTCCCCGGCCGGAATCACCCGGGTGACATCCGGTGGGACGAGCTATTATTACCCCGGATTTTCAGGCACCCTTACCGGGGTACTCCCTTCCGGAACCAATCTGGTTGATTGGATATTTGAAGTCCGGACACGGACTCCGACGCTGGGGTATGATCTCGCGACTTATGTTGTGACGGCTACCAACGGCAACGTTTCCAGTGAGGCGGCGGTTGGCGCCACCAACGGTACCTATTACAGCGGAACCCTGGTGAACGGAGCTTTCCCTCCGGACATTCTGACGTCCGGCAGCACCTTTTACGCGCTGAGCCCTTCAGGGACCATCAATGTGTCCGGATCCTCCAGCACTTCGGAATACATGGTGTCGGGAGGCACCGTGACCCTTTATCTCAACGGTCTGAATCAGGCCCGCACCTTCCGGATTACCGGAACGTTGAAAACGTTGGTTTTTAACTATGACGGCAGTTTCCCGAATGTTCCGGGTTATCCCCTGAAGGTGATGGCGGTGGGGCTTGCGACTTCCTCCACGGTTGATTTGACCAAGGGGAGTGTAAGGCCGGTTTATTTGTTTTACGAAAACTCCCAGCCTGTCACCATCAGGCATACCAGTACTCCGCGGTTGACCATGGTTTTTTCCGGCAGCCAGCAGGCGACCATTGATGCAGGAACCATCCGGGGAGGTTTGATTCGCCGGGGGCCGGGAGGGAGTCTGGGGATCTCCGGCGGGACCCTGAGCATCTTGAGAGAAACGGATCCCGGAACGCTGGATGAAGTGGCCCTGCGAAGAGGGTGGGTGGAATCGTACCGCAATGATTAGGAAAGTGAACCACAACATTCCTTCATTGCGTGCCGACAGCCGGTCGGCCGGCCGTCGCGGATACACGCTGGTCGAAGCGCTCATTGCGGCGGTTATCGTGGCCATCGGAATCGGAGCGGCGGCGTTGCTGGCCATGACCATGATTTCCCAGCAGGAGGTCAGTGCCCAGGTGGTCAGGGCTCTCAATTATCAGGAGCAGGCGTGCCGAATGTATCAATTGGGCGTTGATCCGGCGATCATCACCAACTGGCTGCCCCGGGAGTCGGCGGTCGAATCGCTGACTTTCTCGACGAATTTGCAGTCGATATCGGGGGTGGGAAATGTGGAAATGGCGGTTTGCGAGATGGTGATTTCCCCGGGTTCCCGGTTTGGCGCCTCATCAGCCAGAACCAACACTCAGGCCGTCCTTCGTCCTAGCATTCGTTGAATTAAGTCCCTTATGCTGAAAAAAGTCCTTCTCACCAATGTTCACACCCTCAAGTCCATGGATGTGGTGGTGGACACGGACGATGATGCCAAAGCGATTCTCGGGGCGGGCAAGGCACCCAATGAGATTGCGACGGTGTCGGATATCACGGGACTGGACGAATCCATTCACCGGGCCACCAGCAAGCGCCCCACCGGCGACGAATTGGTGACGTTTTTTGCCGGATTTGCCCGCTGTCTGGAGCGCAATATTTCGACGATCAAAAGCCTGGAACTGCTCGCCAGCCGCATGAAGTCGCCGCGTTTCCGCGGCGCCATCGCGGAAATTGCCCACAACATTATGGCCGGGGACAAGCTGAGCGATTGCTTCGCGATGCACCCCGACTTGTTCAATGAAAATATCATCGCCCTGGTGCGCGCGGGCGAGGAGTCGGGTCAGATTTCCGCCGTTTTCGACCAGATCGCCAGAACCCAGGGCAAGGCGGAACGGGTGCTCAAGAAATTGCGGGCCGGCTTGATTTATCCGGCGATCGTTCTGGTTCTGGCCGTGGTGGTGACGATTGTCATGAGCTTCACGCTGGTGCCGGCCATTTCCAAACTCTACGCGGCCATGAATGTGGCGCTGCCGCTGGCGACCAAGATGATGATGGCGTTTTCCGATCTGTTGCTGCACAGGCCCTACATGGCGGCGTTGCCGATCATCGGTCTGGTGGTTTTCTTCCGTTACTGGTCGGCGATCTACCGCATTCCCTCGGTCCACATTGCCCTGACCCGCCTTCCGACGATCGGAAACATCATCCGGAAATCCGCCGCGATGATCAGCTTCCGATGCCTCGCCATGCTGTTGCAGGCCAACGTCCGGGTGGCCACGGCCTTGGAGATCGCGGCCAAGAGCGCCAACCACAAGGAGTTTGAGGACTTTTTCCTCACGGTGAAGAATCACATTGTCGAAGGGCTTTCCCTCTCCGAGGCCTTCCTCATGGAATCGCATCGTCTCGGTCCGGACGGACGCACGGTGGCCTCCGTCGTTCAGATGGCGGGCGAGACCGGAGGAATCAACGAGATGCTGGACGAAATCGCCACCGACTACGAGGAGGAGCTCGACATCATGGCCGGACAGATCGACAAGATCATCGAGCCGGTGATGCTGGTCGTGATGGGCTGCATTGTCGGTTTCCTCGTGTACGCCATCTACGGTCCGATTTTCAATTTGAGTAAGGTGATCCTGCCGAAAAAGAAGACTCCCGGACAGGCGGCCATTGTCCAGACGGTTCGTGGACTTTCTTAAGGGGACGGTTTATTCGAAGGCGCTGGTCATCTTCCTTGCGGCCGCTCTGGGCCTGCTGGGATCGGTGGTGGCTCTTTCGCAGTTCGTCATTCTGAGGGAACTGGCCGGAAGCGAGCGCCGTGAGATGCGCGCCATGGCCATGCGGTTTTCGCATGTGATGAGCCGGGAGGCCCGCCCTCTGGAATCCGGACTGGAGGAATGGGCGCGCATTCTCTCGCACTCCCCGGGGGCCGCCCGGAATCTGCTGACGCCCGAGAATCTCCGCCATTTGAACATGGACTTTGCGGCGATTTATGATTCCGCCGGTCGTCCCTCCCTGGTGCTGGTCGAACCCGGATTTTCCCGGATCCTGCCCCCTGACTCGAAGTTTTTTCAGGAGATGGCCGGAATGCTGGAAAAGGGAGGATCCTTGGGTTACGCGCCGGCCGGGGATCATTTGTGCCTGGTGGCCATCCGCCGGTTTCCCGATCACGCCCCGCATGCGGGAGCGGTGCTGGCCGGGCGGATTTTCGGACCCGATTCCTGGGGGTTTTTTGAAGGGTTGTTTTCCGCGGCGGTCAAATTCCACCATTTCGAAAACCTCGACACCGGCAGCTCCACCGGCCGGCATTTGCTCAATCTGCTCACCACCCAGGACGTCGTGGTGAATTCGGACCGGGACGATGAGATCGTCGGTTATGTTTTGATCAAGGGACTCAACAACCTGCCGCTGGGATATATCAGCATTTCCCAGCCCCGGCCGTTGCGGCAGGAGGGGCTGCGGGCCATTCAGGTGTTTCTCACGGGCATCTGCCTGGCGGGCGGAGGCCTCGTGCTGGTGGTCTGGTTTTTGCTGGATCGCACCATCCTGGCGCGCATCAAGGATCTGACAAAAAAACTGGAGGCGGAAAAGCGTTCGGGGCGCCTGCCGGTCAGATTGAATTTCCGGGGGGATGACGAACTGGGGGAACTGGCGCGGGGGATCGAGGACCTGGCGACCCTTTTGGAGAGCACCCAATTGCTTTATCGGACGGTGGTCGAAGACCAGACGGAATTGATCTGCCGCTTCGATTCGGATTTCCGGCTTTCTTTTGCCAACACGGTTTTCCGGCGGGTTTTCGGCCTGTCTGAAACCGCCGCCCTGCCGTTGCTGTCCGATCTGCTGACCGAGGAGGCATGGAAGGAATTTGAGGGGCAGTATGCCCAGCTCTCCCGGGGAAAACCGTTTGTCACCTACACCCATGAAATGCGGTTCGCCCCGGACGGTGCGCCGGTCTGGTTTCGCAGCACCCTGAGGCGAACCAGCACGCCGGAAGGGGGGAGTGCCGGGGGGCAGTGGGTACTTGCCGACATCACCGCGCAGGTGAATGCCCAGCGGAAAATGATCGAGTCGGAACGGCGATTCCGTCGTCTGTTCGAGACGGCCACGGAAGGCCTGCTGCTCGTGGAAGGGGCCACCCTCGTGGTGTCGGACATCAATCCCGGCCTGTGCCGCATGTTGATGGTGGCGGGATCGGAAGTTCTCGGCCGCCGGCTGGATCAACTGCCGGTCTTTGCCCCCTGTGTCGAACCGGTGAAGGCGTTTCTGCGTCAGGGTTCCGGAAGAACGCCGGGCATGGTGCGTGAATGCCGCCTGCCCCGGGGGGATGAAACGAGTGTCTTTGTCGAGTTGCGCTGCGGTGGATACGACGTGGACGGCGTGTCCATCGTGCAATTGTCGTTTCGCAACATCAGCGAGCGGGTACTCGGCGAGCAGGAACTGCGGCGCCTTTCCGCCAAGCTGCTGCGCCTGCAGGATGAGGAGCGCAGACGCATTGCGAGGGAATTGCACGACTCGACAGCGCAAAACCTCTCCGCGCTCGAAATGAACATGAGTCTCCTGGAACCCCTGGTGGAGCGCACCAATCCCTCGGCCATGCGGCTGGTGACCGAAACCCGGCAGATTGCCAGCGAATGTTCCAAGGAATTGCGGAATATTTCCTACCTGCTCCATCCTCCGCTGATCGACGAAGTGGGACTGGCCTTCGCCATCAAATGGTTTGCCGACGGTTTTTCCAAACGCACCGGAATTGTCACCCACGTGGAGATCGAAGAGGGATTTCCCCGACTCGGAGCGGACCTGGAGATGCCGCTCTTCCGGGTGGTGCAGGAGGCCATGACCAACATCTACCGGCACTCGGGGGCGGATCACGCCTGGGTGTGGTTGCGCATTCAGGACCGGATTCTCACCATGGAGATCCGGGACAACGGCCGGGGATTTCGGGACGAGGCGATGCCGCCGGAGGGAAGCGAGTCGGGCACCCGGTTGGGAGTCGGTTTGACCGGGATGAAGGAACGCCTGGCCAACGTGGGGGGGACGCTCGAAATCGAAAGCTCGCCGCTGGGGGCCACGCTGACCATCCGGGTTCCTTTTTTCCCGGAGGAAACGGAAGGCGGGGCCGACGGGGAAAACCCGGATGGGGATGATGGGGTGATCTGACGGAACGGGTTCCGGGCGGGTCCCAGTGGGGTGGGGAGCGGTGTCAGCGCGGGGCCTTCGCGTTGTGCGAACGAAGCCCGTTGGAAGCTTGCACCCGGTGACGGAATTCTTTTTCCTGTATTCCATGGCGGAAATTCGCGTCATCATCGCCGACGACCATGAGATTGTGCGCCAGGGCGTCCGCAAACTCATCGAAAGTGAGAAGGACATGGAAGTTTGCGGGGAGGCGGTCAGCGGAAGGGATGCGGTGGAATTGACAACACGGCTGAACCCGGATGTCGCCATTCTCGACATCAGCATGCCCGGCCTCAACGGCATCGAGGCCACCCGTCAGATCCTGCGGGCCAATTCCAAGGTGCGGGTCTTGATGTTCACCATGCACGATGCGGAGCAACTGGTGCACGAGGTTTTCAGCGCGGGGGCCAAGGGATACCTTCTCAAATCCGATGCGGGGCGACACCTCATCTCCGCCGTTCGAACCGTCGCTTCGGGCTCCCATTATTTCAGTTCCCGGCTCTCGGAAGTGATTTTTGATGGGTTTCTGCGCCGGGATGTGCCCCATCGGCCCGCCGACAACCAGCAAAAACCCAGCGCGCGGGAACGGGAGATCATTCAGCTGCTCGCCGAGGGAAAAAGCAACAAGGAGGTCGCCTCCCTCCTTGGCATCAGCGTCAAAACCGCCGAGACCCACCGCGCCGCCGTCATGCGCAAACTCGGCCTCCATTCCATCAGCGAGCTGGTGCGTTACGCCATTCGTAACCACATTATTGAAGCCTAGTCACGCAACGTTGCGTAAATGATATACAGTTTTTCCCCCTTGAAGATTACGGGATGCTTCATTTTGCCTAAGGCGCGGCATTTCCTTAAAAATCGGCTCCGTTATGAAAAAACCTTCGCTCAAATCGTCGCTTCAAGGGGGCTTTAGCCTTGTGGAATTGCTCGTCGTGATCGCGGTGATCGCTATCATCGCCGCCATCGCCATTCCGAACATTGCGGGTATCACCGGGGCCGCCAATACGGCCAAGGCCCAACGCAATGCTCAGAACCTGGCTTCCACCTATAACGCGGCCATTGCTGCGGGATACACGGGAGCGGCTGGTCGGTCGGAAGCCATTACCGCCATTACCAACGGTATCGAAGTCCGGATTGGCAATACGACGAACTACTTCAAGGTTGATGGTCTGACCGCTCCGGAAGTGACCGAAGCCGAGTCGTATCTCAACTTCAACAGCACCAACAAAACGCTGGTTTACACCAACGCTACTGAGTAACCGGTCGCTTAGTTGAAATCCTGCGCGAGGCACCCTTGCGGGTGCCTCGCGTCGTACAGGGCCCAACGGCCTACAGGATATTCCCCCTGGAAATTACAGACATTCGGGAATTGCCTTGTTGATCGACTTTTAGTGCAATGGGATTCATGGTAGGAAACCGACATGGCAATGCTGTTTCGGGCTTCAGCCTTGTGGAATTGCTGGTCGTGATCGCGGTGATTGCCATCATTGCCGCCATTGCCATTCCCAACATCGCCCAAGTCACCCACTCGGCCCAAACGGCCAAAAACCTGCGCAACGCACAGACATTGGCCGGCACCTACAATGCGGCCATTGCCGCCGGGTTGGCGACCAATGCCGCCACGGATGTGGCAACGGCCGTTGAGCTGATTTCCGCGGGCACAAACATTCTCGTGGGCAATACCGTGCACTCCTTTTCCGTCGATGGGATCAGTGAAGAGGACAGGGTCCAGGCACAGACCTATTTGAGTTTCTCCAACGGAAGACTTGTCTATTCGGGGCCGTAAAGGAGCCTTTGGTCCCCGGATCGCTCCATTTTCATCCTTGCCCCTGTGGAACCCCCCGGATATCCTTCTTTCATGCTAGGGAAGCGGAACAGGCTGTGCCAAAATGGCTTCACCTTGATCGAAATGCTTCTGGTCGTCGCGGTCATTGGTATTTTGACCTCGCTGGTGATTGCCGCCATATCCAACTCTTCCGCGGATGCGCGACTGGTGATTGCCCGGCAGCAACAGGCGACCGTCCAAGAGGCGCTCAACGCCTGGATTGCCAGCACCAATCTGGCGGCGGCTAGGGCCGCCTACAACAGTGCCGGCGATGCCAGCGCAAAGATGAGTTTGATTCAAAAATATCTCAACACGAACGCCCGCTGGATGACGCAGGGATTGACCTACAACGGGGAGAGCCTGCAGACGGAAAACATGAAGTCGATCAATGTTTCGATGTCCTTTGGGGCGTGGACGACGTCCTCGGCCTATCCCGTCGTGACCTTGGAGGAGTAACCGCTGTTTCCGTGCGATTTTTCCTGTTTTCATGAAAACGACCCCATCCCGCAGTTCATCGGTTGCCGGTTTCTCGTTCGTGGAGGTTCTCGCGGCGATTGCCATCATCGGAATCATCACCTTCCTGGCGATCCCCAATCTCGTCCAGATCCGGCAGGATGGTGAGGACCGGCTGGCGGTGGCCCGGGCGGAGGCGCTCAACATGGCCATTGCGTCCTATATTCAGGCCAATGGCACGAATGCGGCTTGGACCGGCAATGCCACCAATGATTACGCCAATTTGAGGGGGTATCTGGCTTTTGCTCCGGCCACCTTCGGGGCCTACAAACCCGCCGGCTACAATTTTCACTGGCCCGGCAGCCTTGCCAACTTGAACTACTCCAACATGGTCTACGCGACGAGGGAAGGCAGCACCAACCGTCTGGAGTGACCTCGCCCGGCACAGTCCGTTCGCATGCCTGATTTGTTGACGTTGCCATCCGCCGGACGGGAAATTTTGGCAGAGAGGGCGTTTTCATTGACGGAGCTGCTGGTGGTGGTGGCCGTCTTGGCCATCCTGGCGGCGATCGGGATTTCCGTGATCACCGGAACCGTGGAGTCGTCCAAGGCCAACACGGCCGGCGCCAATCTGGAGATTCTGAACCGGGCGGTTCGCCACTATTCGCAGGCGGTCAGGGAGCTCACTGTCGCTCCCATGGACGGGATTTCCGACGAGACGGAGGTGGTTGCCGAATTGAAAATTGATGGTAGCGTGGATTCACGCCCCGGTTCGCCGTATCTGCAACCCACTTTGAAAATCACACCTTCCAATGATTCCTCCCGTTACCGGGCTTCCTGGAATGGGTATGAATTTCAACTCATCGAACCGGGAAAAAATGGAATCGGGATCGACCTCCTGGACATGCAATGACTGAGCGCGAATGGAATCGTTTGACCCGGGATTTCGCCGGGAGCGGCTATCGGGTGGAAAACATGCCCGGGGAAGGGGAGGAGCTGTATGCCGTGCTCGCCCAGGCCAACAACATCCCTGCGGATGAGGCGCACGAATGGCTGGCGGGGGTTTATGAGATGCTGCCCCTGGACCCGAGTCGGACCTCCTGCTCGACCAAGGCGGAGGCGCTCTTCCGGCGCATTGCCGTGCCGTGTGAAGCGGAGGAGCCCTGGATGCCGCTCGGCGAAATCGGGCCGCTTCTGATTTTTGCCCATTACAATCCCGCCTGCGCGGATTTCTGGCATGTGCCGGTCGATTTTGTCATTCCGGTGCTGATTCCGCGGGCCAAATACGACCTGCTTCGCAAGGACATCCTGGAGCGGTTGAGCTTCAAGCCGCTGGATCCCAGGGAGCCGCTGCGCCTGAAGCGCCCCGCCCCCCGCGCCGAGGGGTTGCGGAAGGTGCTGGACTGGCTTCTCGAGGAATATCCCTTTGACGATCCCGAAGCCCGTCAGCGGCTGGAAAAGGAGCGTGACCGGGTCGCCCCGGAGACTTCGGGCGATCTGATGGCCCTGAAAAAGATGCCCCGCCAGTTGGGGGTGGCGCTTTACAGTCTCTGCACCGGGGACCCCTGCTTTAATGCGGAATGCGCTCCGACGCAGACCCTCTTCCCGGAAACCATGCTCGAGAAGCATGCCGTTTATCCGATGTTCTGCGGGAAGAAGGTGGTTTATCTGCTTTCGACCGAGCGGAACAATTTTGCCTTCGAGGACGAATGGCTCTCCACCGGCCACGAAGCGTACGATTTCCGCACGGTCATCTGCGAGAAGGAATCCATCATGGCGGCCATCTCCCGGGACCGGGGCCGTGCGGCTGCGTCGAGCGTTTCGGTGCCCGAGGGCGAGCTGGTCATGTCCGATGTCGCCAATCTCGTCGAGATTGACCCGCAGGATGTCGCCCGGATCAATCCGAACAGCATCAATGCGACGCCGGAACAGGTGGTTCACTGGGTGCTGCACCGCGCCATCACCGGACGGGGCAGCGACCTGCACATCGAGAAATTTTACAACACCGCCCGCTTTCGCGCCCGCATCGACGGCGAGCTCAAGGTCATTCACTCCTGCCCGGAGGAAATGCTGGCGCGCTATGTCAGCCTGATCAAGAACTACGCGAACATGAGCCAGCGGCGGCAGGACGCGCAGGACGGCCGCTTTTCCCTCATGCTGGGCAAGCGCCGCGTGGATTGCCGTGTCTCCGCCATTCCCTGTCGCAAGGATCTGCAGAAGCTCACCATCCGCTTCCTCGACAAGCAGGACGGCGTCAAGAAGCTCAGTCAGCTCAATCTTTCGCCCCGCCAAAGCACGCTTTTCGCCGAGGCCATGGGGCGTGACCAGGGACTGATTTTGATCACGGGTCCGACCGGAAGCGGCAAGACGACCACGCTCTACGCCCTGCTCAACAGCATCAACAACGAAAACGTCAACATTCACACCGTCGAGGATCCGATCGAATACGAGATCGAGGGGCTGAATCAGACGCAGACGGATCCCCACAACAACATCAATTTCGCCGAAGGTCTGCGCCGCCTCATGCGTGCCGACCCCGACGTGATTCTCATCGGCGAATGCCGTGACGAGGAGACGGCGACGGCCGCGATCAATGCCGCGCTCACGGGCCACCTGGTGCTCACGACGCTGCATGCCAACGACTGTCTGCGGGCGGTGAGCCGTTTGATTGCCATGGGGGTGCCGCCTTATCTGCTGGCCGATTCCCTGGCGCTCACCCAGGCGCAACGTCTGGTGCGGCGCCTCTGCACCTATTGCAAAAAACCGGCCATCATCAGTCCCGAGGTGCGCGAAATCTTCCGCACCAACCGTATTCCCATCCCGCCGGAAGTCGAATTCATCTACAACCGGAGCGGCTGCCCGGAATGCAACGAAACGGGCTACATGGGGCGGCTGGCCCTGATGGAGCTCTGTGCGTCGGACAACGAACTGGCCGATTTGATTTCCCGGGTGGCCCCGCTCAGCGAGATGCGCCGCGTGGCGTTCCGCAGGGGCATGCTCACCCTGTATCAGGAGGGTTTGCAGCAGGTTCTCCTCGGCAACACCTCCCTCGAGGAAATCAGCTGCCTCAGCTATACGGCGCTTTCCGCAGCCGAAGGGGAGGAGGAAGAACCTCCCGCCGGGAAAATCGTCGGCATGCCCGTGGAGGCGGGACTGTCGCGGGATCTCGAGGCGGCGGCCGAACCCAAATAAGCGGCGCCCCGGAAAAGGGCGGATTTTTCGGATCCCCGGGCGGACGGTAGGTTT
>CALCJD010000025.1 GCA_937960895.1 uncultured Spartobacteria bacterium
ACGCGGTCGCTGAGCTTCTGGTAGGTGTCGCGGGTGAGGGGTTCGATGTCCTCGCGGGTGAAATGGATCGGGTTGCCCAGGACGACGGTAATGGGCCGGCAGCGAGGGAGTTTGGAATCGCGCGGAAAAGCTTCGTAGGCCCCGAAGATGCGCATGGGCAGGACGGGGGCGAGGGTTTTGGCGATGACCAGTCCGATGCCGGGCCGGGCCGGCTGCAGCTGGCCGTCCCGGGAGCGCGTGCCTTCGGGGAAGAGGACCACGCCGTTGCCTTCGCGGATTTTTTTGATGACTTCGCGGAGGGCGGACATGTCGTTGCCGTCGCGTTCGACGGGAATGACGTTCATGTCCGGGAAAAGCGGCCCCAGAATGGGCCATTCCAGGAGATTCCTGCGGGCAAGGTAATAGACGGCCCGTTTGGAACAGATGCCGGCCAGCGGAGGGTCGACGAAGCTGGAGTGGTTGACCGCGATGATGAGGGGCCCCTCCTCGATCATGCGCTCGGGATGGACCACCTTGCGGGAAAAAAAGACGTCGCTGAGAACGCGGGCGAGTGTGGCGAAGATGTTGTACGTGATCGTCATCGTCAGGACACGACGAAACCGGCGAGTTTGAGGCGGCCGATCACCTCGCCGACGACGCCGTCGATGGTGAGGTGCGTGCTGTCGATCATGAGGGCGTCTTCGGCAATGACCAGCGGGGCGTTGGGACGGGAGGAATCGATGCGGTCGCGCAGGGCGATCTCATCCTTGTGTCCCTGGGCCAGGCGCCGCTGCTTGCGCACTTCGGGCGAGGCGTCGATGTAAAACTTGTAGGGCGTTTCGGGGAAAACGACGGACCCGATGTCGCGTCCCTCCATCACCGTGTCGCGCTCGGCCGCGAGGCGGCGAAGGTGCTGCATGACGACATCGCGCACGGCCTGGACGCGGGAAACGGGGGACACGCAGCGGTTGACCGCGTCGTCCCACAGATGGAAGGGCGCCTCGCGGTCGTTGATCCGCAGGTAGGCCTCCGGGCCGTTGAATCCGGATTCCAGTCTGGCGGAAGTGACGGCCGCGGCGACGGCGTCGGGGTCCATGGGATCCACGCCCGTCTCCAGAATCCACCAGGTGATCAGTCGGTAAAAGGCGCCGGAATTGACATAGGCAAAGCCAAGCCGTTTCGCCAGTTCCCGGGCGACGCTGCTTTTGCCGGAGGCGGCGGGTCCGTCGATGGCAATGAGGGTTTTCACCGTTTGCGGGATTTTTTCCCCCCGTCGAGGGAGGAAATGACGGGGGTGCGTCGCTGGAGGACGCTGTTGCCTTTCTGGATGTGTTTGAGGGTGACCTCGAAACCCGGGTAGGACGTCCGCACGCAGGCGGTGTTTTCGATGACCGTCTCCCCGGAGGCGAAGAGGCCGGCGATGGCGAAGGCCATGGCGATGCGGTGGTCGCCGTAGCTGGGCAGCCGGGCGCCCTTCAGTTTGGCCCCGCCGACGATGCGCATGCCGTCCTCGAACTCCTCCACCTCCACGCCCATGGCCCGCAGGTTGGTGGCGACGGCGCTGATGCGGTCGGTTTCCTTGACGCGCAGTTCCCTGGCGTCGCGGATGATGGTTTCGCCTTCGGCGAGGGCGCCGGCGACGGCGAGGATGGGAATTTCGTCGATGACGTTGGGGATTTCGGTGCCTTCAATGACCGTGCCGTGCAGGCGGCAACCCTTGACGTCGATGACGCCGCTGGGTTCGCCGTGGTCGGCCACCTCCACGACTTCGCGGACCCGGGCGCCCATGCGGACGAGCACGTCCAGCAGGCCGGTGCGGGTGGGGTTGAGGCCGACATTCTTGATCAACACGCGGGATCCCGGCTGCGCCGCGGCGGCCACGAGCCAGAAGGCGGCGCTGGAGATGTCGCCGGGGACGGCGAAGTCCCGCGACTCGATCTGCTGGCCGCCGAGCATGGTGACCCGGCATTCGGTGGGACGGCCGATCTTGTCGGTCCGGACCTCCTCCCGGCGCAGCTTCACGAGAAAATATTCGAGCATGCGCTCGGTGTGGTCCCGGCTGGGGGCGGGTTCGACGACCGTCGTGACGCCCTTGGCGTAGAGTCCGGCCAGGAGGATGGCGCTCTTCACCTGGGCGCTGGCGACCGGCGTGTGGTAGGTGATGGCCTGGAGGGGGCCTCCCTCGATGACCAGCGGCGGAGTTTCCTTTTCCCCGGTGGCGGTGATTTTCGCCCCCATCTGCGTGAGCGGATCGATGATCCGGCGCATGGGCCGTTTGCAAAGGGATTCGTCTCCCGTGAGGCGGGAGGTGAACGGCTGGGCGGCGAGAATGCCGCTGATCAGCCGCATGGTCGTGCCGGAGTTGCCGCAATCGATCGTCTCCTTCGGGGCGGTGAATTTGCCGCGGGAGCCGTGGACGATGACCATGCCCGGTTCAGGCTGGTCGATGGTGACGCCGAGCTGGCGAAAAGCCCTGGCGGTGGCGAGGCAGTCCTCGCCCTCGAGGAAGTTCGTGATCTTGCACACGCCGTTGGAGAGCGCCGCCAGCATGATGGCACGATGCGAAATGCTCTTGTCGCCCGGAACGGTGATTTCCGTTTCCATGGGGGCGGCTCGTTTGACGCGCAGAGTTTCCGTTTTCATGAAAGGGTGTCGCGCACTTTCTTGGCGCGGGAGAGGAAGGATTCCAAAGCGGGGGCATCGTTGGAAAGAAGGAACCTCTTCAATTCGTCCAGGGAGGCCGAAAAATCCTCCAGGCCCTGAAGGAGGGCGTCCTTGTTTTCCAACAAAATCTCGGTCCACATCGCGGGAGGCCCGGAGGCGATGCGGGTGCTGTCGCGGTAACCGCCCCCGGCCAGCGCTTCGGCGCCGTCCCCGCGGCTGGCGATGGCGTTGACCAAAACCGAGGCCACCGCGTGCGGAAGGTGGCTCACCCGGCCCACCGCCAGGTCGTGCACCTCGGGAGGCATTTCGACGGGACGTCCGCCGACCGAAAGCCAGAGCTGCCGGGCGGTTTCCCGGGCGCGTCGGTCCGTGCGGGGCGTGGGTGTCAGGATGCACGTGGCCCCCTCAAAAAGGTCGGCCCGCGCGGCTTCCATGCCGGACTTTTCGGATCCCGCCATGGGGTGGGAGCCCACAAACCGGTCGCCCAGGATATCCTCCAAGGCCGCCACGACGCCCCCCTTGACACTGCCGGCATCCGTCACCACGGCCCCGGCGGAAAGGTGCGGGGCGATCTCACGGGCCAGGCCGGCCATGGCACCGATGGGGGTGCAGAAGATGCAGAGGTCCGCCCCGGCCGCCGCCGCGGCGGCATCACAGGTGACGGACGGGAAAAATTTCGCCGTACGCTCCGCCGCGGCGGCCGAACGCGCCCATAACGTCACGCGCCACTCCGGCCGGCGTGCCCGCAGGGCGAGCGCCAGCGAACCCCCGATCAATCCGGGACCGAAAATAGCTGCCGCGCTCAGGGGACAAGAAAATTTTGGTGGGTGTACGGCTTCATCGGTGACTGCCTAAAAACGCCAATGCCGCATCAAGTTGCAATGCTAATCTTGCGGAGGAGTGGGGCCTTGTCCGCAGAGGAAACTTCAATCGTTCCCCCGTGGTTCCGGATGCCCCGGTCCGTCGGGACGGACCGGGCGTTGTCTTCAGCGTCCGCGGTGGGACAAGGCCGGTTCCGGCCTGTCAGGGCACAAGGAAGATCTTGTTGGAGTAGGGGCACCGCACCTCGGTTCCCGGCGGGAAGCCGCGGACGTCGACATAACCGGAGAACGGCGCGTGCGGACTGGTCACGAAGCCCGGTTTGCCCGGAACCGGCGTGCCGTAGGGAATGTCCTTGGTCGGCCCGCCGAGGGTGTCCGGCGTGGGGGCCGGCGTGGGCGTCGCCATCGTGTCGATCACCATGGGTTCCGGCGTGGGTGTCGCGGTGGGCGTGGGGGTGGCGAACTGCGTGGAAGTCTGGTCGCCGGTGTACCCAAACCGATTGCGATTCTGCTGGCGCGAGCTGCGGCTGGTGGACTCGGGTTCACAAGCGGCGAGCGCAACGAGCACGGCGGAAGCGGTGACGATCCAGAGCGACGGTTTCATAAAGGGTGCCTCTAAAAACGCACGTTTATCCCCCTGGTGGCAATTCAATTCTTGATGAAGCCTCAGCGCCCGAGGGGATTGGAGAAGGACGCTCCCACCGCCGCGCCGATGAGGGCGGCCTGTTGCAGGGTGAAGGGTCCCGTCGATTCCACCAGGTAACCGTCGGAAAGGCGGGACTGGGAAAAGACGATGGGAGAGAGGTGCCGGGCGATGGTTTCGGTGTCGGGGATCTTCGCCGGGTCGATCACTTCCCTCAGACCGGGCACGACCTGCACGGTGAAGGGCAGGATCTGGCGCACGTAGGGGAAGCTCCGTTCAAACACCACCCGGGTGTCGATGTAGGCGAAGACCTCATTGGCGGAGCGATAGGCGTCCCTGGCGGGCACGAAGGCGGGGGCGTTTTCCAGGGTGTCCCCGGATCCCGCCGCCTGACGGATGCTTTCGATCTCCCCGGCATCGCGCCCGATCAGGAGGTATTTGTCGGTCAGGGTGACGGTCGGAGTGACCAGGGCCGTCTGCAGGGCGGGGAAGCTGTAGTATTTCTGGCCGGACAGCTCGGAAACGGAGGTTTCAGGGAACAGGCCGACCATTTCCTGCAGGGTTTCGGCGGCTTTGGCGGAGTCCTTCACGGTCAGCGCCAGAACCCCCTGGGGGATCAGGGCGTTTTCCGGGAGCGTCAAAGAAGCGGCGCAATCGGGTCCAAACGCCTGGGGCAGCAACTCGAGAATGCGGGAGTTTTGCAGGGCGGCGGGAAGCGGGGCCGCCTTGCCCGCCTGGGTGAGCTGGGCGAAATCCAGCACAAAGTCAAAGAAGGCGGTGGTGTTTTTGGTGGTCAGCTTGATCGCCTCGTGGGTGAGGCGGCCCGCCTCGGGGGGATTGGGGCGCAGGACAAAGATCGCATCGCGGATGTTGGCGCCTTCGAGTTTGGTGGCGAGGCCGACGGCTTCGACCTTGCGGACCTGGTCGACCTGTTCGGGGATCTGCTGGGCCCCCAGGGCCTGGCCGGCCGCCAGGAGCGCGTCAAAGACCGGCTGGGGCTGCAGGTAGATGAGGAAATCGGGCTCCTTGGGCAGACGGCCGAGCACCTGCTTGTAGCGGGAACTTTCCGCCAGGGAGCCTTCCTTCAGCCGCCCGGCGGCGCGATCGAGGACGCCCTTCAGGGCGGTGAGGTTGTTGGAAATGAAGCCCCACCGGCCGTGGCTGGCATTGTAGATGGTCAGCGATCCCTGGGTTGTCGAGGTGATGTCGATGCCCTCGTAGGTCTCATGCCGCTCTTCGGGGACGGTTCCACCGGTGTTGGCGGCGATTTCCTGGCGCAGGCGCGCCACGGCGGCATCATGGGCGGGTTTGCCCCCCCAGTATTGGAAGCCGATCACAGCGGCCGTTTCCTGATCGGCCGTCGGGACCGCCGCCGCAAAGATCCGGCCCGGTTTCAGTCCGAACAGGATCCCCGTCGCCTCGTCGCCCCCCTTTTGTTTGGTGAGAAACTGCAGCGGCTGCTCAAGAAAGGCCTTCATCTGCGGCTCCGCGCCGATTTTGGCCAGCGTGGTCTGCCGCCAGCGCAGGAAGGCGCGCGGCAGGTCGGGCAGGCTGGCCAGGGCCGTCGTCTCCGCCGGCAGCAGCAGGGCTGCATCCGACACTCCCATACTGCGCACGACCCAGAGGACCGAGCCCGCCAGCACGACCAGCACGACAAGAACGACGATCAGCAGTTTCTTCATGGCGCGCAGTCTCCGCAGGTCGGCGCCGCTCTGCAAGCGTCGTGTGCGGTCCGGGGCTATTGTTTTCCGCGCGCCAGCAGGCCGGTGAGGTAGGGAAGGAGCTGCTTTTTGCGCGAAACGACCCCGTTCAGCCGCCAGGCGTGGTCGCCGGCCTCGGGGTAGTCGATCAGCTTGGTGAACGACGGCGCCCCCTGCACCAGCAGGATGGAATCCTGGGTGTTGACGTCGGTGACGAGGAGGGCGCTGAAGAAATGGCGATTCGCCGCCCGGTGGGCCTCCAGCGCCTCGAGGAGCGCGGGCTTTTTCGCGTCGAAGGGCGCAAAGCTCAGTTCCTCGATCTGCGAGACGGAGAACCGCTCGCCGCGTTCCTCGTATTCCTTGCAGTCGGCGGTGACCGCCTGCTCGGCGGTCATGGTGAGGAGCGGGGATCCGACGGAGAAAATCTCCGCCGCCAGGGCGGACGGATCGATGCCGGAAATGCGGGAAAGCTCGCCCATGATCTGCCGGTCCACGGCCGTGGTGGTCGGCGAGGTGAGGTTCAGCGTGTCGGAAATCACGCCGCACATGAGCAGTCCGGCGAGATTTTTCGGGATGGGCACCCCGGCCTCAAGAAAGAGGGTGGTCACGATGGTGCAGGTGGACCCCAGCGGACGGTTCATGAAAAAGATGGGCGCCTCGGTCGGGGCGACCCCGATGCGGTGATGGTCGAGAATCTCCACCACCGGGATGTCCCCGGCGCCGTCGACCGCCTGGGTCAGTTCATTGTGGTCCACGAGGATGAGCTGGCGCGGAACCGGCTTCAGAAAGTCGCTCTTGGAAATGATGCCCACCAGCTGCCGGTTCCCGTCCAGGACCGGAAAGGCGAATTGTTCGGACATCGCGATCTCGCGCTGGGCCTCCGCCAGCGGTGTGTCCGGGGACAGCGACAGAAAATCCTCGTAAAGCATCTGTTCGGCGCGCACCGCGCTGCGGGCCAGCAACACCGTGGTGGCGGTGTCGTGCGGGGACGCGACGATGGAGGTGCCGCGTTCATTGGCCAGTTCGAGGATGGAGGGGTGTACGGGCTGGTCGCCCGTGACGATGAGGGCGGGGACGCCGGCCTCGATCGCCATGCGCTGGATGTTGCGGCGATCCCCCACGATGAGCACGGTCTTTCCGTGATCCAACTGGGCCAGGCGGCGTTCGAAGGTGTCGGTCTGCATGGCCGCGACGATCAGGACAAAATGCCGTGCGTCGGACTGTCCGGGACCGGCCAGCAGCCGTCCGTCGATGGTTTCGATGATGTTCTTCAGCGTGGCGTGCACCTCACGGGCCGAATCGACCTCATCCTTGGGGGGAAACAGATACCGGCTGATCTTGAAGCCCGAGATGAGCCCCAGACAGCGGCGGTTTCCGTCCACGACCGGCAGGCCCCGGAAGCGTTTTTCACCGATCCGCGTGAAGGCGTCGTAGACGGGTTCGTCCTTGGCGGCGGAAATGACCTCCCGTTCCATGACATCCTCAACCCGCGGCCGCACGCTGGTGACAAAGAGCGGGGCCTCGTAGCCGAATTTGTTCAGGGCGAAATCAATGCGCGCATTGGTGTTGCCGCAACGCGCGGCCCGGACGCCCTCCATGCCGGTGGCGGTTTTGAACTCCGCGTAGGCGATGGCGGAGCAGATGGCGTCCATGTCGGGATTTTTGTGGCCGATGACAAGAGTCTGCATGTGTGCTCGACAGATTGAACGAGATTTGAAGCATAGGGAAGGCCCATGAAAAACCGATTCCTCTCCTCCTTGTGCCTTGGCCTCTCGCTGGCCATCCTTCTCCCTCCGGCACAAGGCTCCGACTCGCCCTCCCACCCCCTGGATCCTCTGGTCCTCAACCCCGATCTCTGGACGCAGGGCGTCGAGGAGGTCGAAGCGGCGGGAAAATCCCTCGGCTTTCGCTGGACCTCCACGGCAAAGGACGTGGCCCGCTCGGTGCGTCCGGGACTGACCCTGGGCGGACACCCGCTCAATGAGGCGTTGGTCCGCCTGCGCGACGGCCGGGTCTCGGGGGTGACGGTCATTTATTTCAACCGCGGGGATTCCGGCGAATTGAGCGAGCGGGAATTCGACAAACTCCTGGAGACCCTGCGGGGGACGATATCGACCCTGGCCGGCAAGCCGCCCGTTGAGCGCGGCCGGGATGCCTCCAGCGCGGTGCGGGCGGAAGGGCTCGTCTGGGACACCCCTGCCGCCAAATATGTGCTCGAATGGAGCGTCACCAAGGGGTCGAAGACGAAGCAGATCCCCTTTCGCGCCGAATTCGTCCGCCTGAACATTCAGCCCCCCGGTTCGGAGGAACGCCCCATCGGCTTCGCCGGGGAACGGGGCGGGGCGCGCGAGGCGGTGAAAAAATTTGTCGGCCGGGACCACGTGGTCCGCGCCTCCGGGGATGTGAAACTGAAGGATCTCCCCATGGTGGACCAGGGCCAGAAGGGGTATTGCGTGGTCGCCTCCGTCGAACGTGTGATGCGGTATTACGGCGCGGAGGTCGATCAGCATGAACTCGCCCAGATTGCCAACAGCGACGCCTCCAAGGGCACCAGCGTTTCGGCCATGATCGAATCCCTCAAGCGGCTCACCGCCCGGCTCGGGGTGAAAACCCGGTCGCTTTACGACTGGGACATCGATGATTTTCTCAAGATGGTTGATGACTACAACCGGGCGGCCAAACGCAAGAAAGCCCGGGAAATCGTGCTGGGCGGCATGGTCATCGATGTCGACGAGGTGTTCAAAAAGATCGATCCGGAGATTTACAAGGAGATCCGGATGAAGAAGTCGGCGGACTTTTCGAAATTCCAGCGCGAGATCCAGCGCAGCATCGATGAAGGAATCCCGCTCCTCTGGTCGGTGCGGCTGGGCCTGGTGAAGGAGAGGGAAATCCCGCAGGCCTTCGGCGGTCACATGCGCCTCATCACGGGCTACAACACCACAACCGGAGAGATCCTCTACAGCGATTCATGGGGCATGGGACACGAAGAAAAACGCATGCCGGTCGCCGACGCCTGGACCATCACCATGGGGTTGAACAGCCTCCAGCCGCTGGGGAGTTAGTGAAATGAAGAATTGAGTTTTACGAATTGAGTTCCCAGCGCGGTGCCGCCGGGAGGGCTTTCGGCGGGACTCGGCGGAGAACTTGATTCCGGAAAAATCGGATTTCCCATGAAACGCATCCTCATTTTGTCCGCTTCCGTCGGTTCGGGTCACGTCAAGGCGGCGGACGCGCTGGCCAAGGCGTTTCGCGCCAGTCCGAACGTCGAGGAGGTGCTCTCCGACGATTCGCTGGATCACACCAATCTGCTGCACAAGCAGCTTTATTCGACGCTCTACCAAAAGCTCTCCGCGCTGCTGCCGGAGTTTCTGGGCTGGTGGTACGAGTCGAGCGACGACCCGTGGGTGTCCGACAAGGGACGGTTGGCGCTGGATCTTCCGCAGGCGCTGCCGCTCATCAATCTGGTGCGGGATTTCAAACCCGATGCCATCATCTGCACGCATTTCATGCCTGCGGGCGTGCTTTCCTATCTCATCGGCGCCGGCAAACTCGAGGCCGAACTGGGCATCGTGGTCACCGATTTCCATTTCCACGCCTTCTGGATCACCCGCGCGTTTCACTGGTATTTCGTGGCGCAGGAGGACGACAAAATCCACATGGAGGGACTGGGCCTGCCGGGGGACCGCATCGAGGTCACCGGCATCCCGCTGGAACCGGACTTTGCCCGGCCCGTGGACAAGGCGGCCGTGCTGCGGGAGATCGGACTCAATCCGGAAAGGCCCACGCTGCTTGTGGCCGGCGGTGCGCTCGGTCTCAGTCCGGCCCTCGCCGTCACCCGGCGTCTGCTGCAGCTGGACCGCGATTTTCAGGCCGTTCTCGTCTGCGGCAAAAACGAAGATCTGCGTCGCGACATCGGGGAGTTGGTCGCGGGGCGCGAGGACCGTTTCCGGGTGATGGGGTACACCGACCGGATGCCGGACCTGATGGGTGCCGCCACGCTGTTGTTGAGCAAGCCGGGCGGGCTGACCACCGCCGAGGCCCTCGCGCGCGGGCTGCCCATGGTGATTCTCGATCCCATCGGGGGCCAGGAGGAACGCAATTCCGACGTCCTGCTCGAAGCCGGCGCGGCCGTCAAATGCACGGAGGTCACCGTACTCAACCACAAGCTGCAGCGCCTGCTCGACGACCCGGCCCGTATTGCGGCCATGAGCGAGAACGCCCGCCGGCTTGGCCGGCCCAATGCGGCCGCGGACATTGCCCGCATCGTATTGGAATCGCCTCCGCGCAAGCCGGTCATCATCACGCGCAAGCGGGAAAAGGCCCTTCGCAAGCGCATTGAAGAGCAGAAGGGATGAGGGGGCGGACGTCGGGGACGCGGGGCCGATGCGGGGCACGGGAGCGATGAGCGCGGATTTTCTCTGGGGCGTGGCCAGTTCCGGATACCAATGCGAGGGCGGATACAACGGCCCCGGCCAGCCGCAGAACAATTGGTCGGGTGCCGAAGCCGAGGGACGTGTCATGCGCACGGGCGCGGCCGCGGATTTCTGGAACCGCTACGAGGAGGATTTTGCCCGCTGCCGGGCGATGGGACTGAAGGCCTTCCGGCTCAGCATCGAATGGCCCCGCGTGCAGCCGTCGGTGTCCGCACACCCGTCCCCGCCGCCCCCGTTCGATTTGGCCGCCCTGGAGGCGTATGCCGACCGCATCGCGTCCTGCCGCCGCTTCGGACTCGAGCCGGTGGTCACCCTGCAGCATTTCACCCACCCCGCCTGGCTCGGGGTGGACGCCTGGCTCGATGACCGCACGCCGGAGCTTTTTGAGGAGTTCGTCGCGGTCACGGTCCGTCACGTCAACAGCCGTCTGATCGGGGCGCACGGCCAGCGGCCCCTGCGGTGGTTTGTCACCCTCAACGAGCCGAACATGCTCGTTTTGAACACCTACCTGAACCGCCATTTTCCCGGCGGCGGGCGGGGCGGTCTGGCCGTCGCGGTGGCCGCCTACAACCGCCTGCTGGCGGCCCATGTGCGTGCCTACAATGCCATTCACGACCTCTACGAAAGCGAAGGCTGGCGGTCGCCGCAGGTGACGATGAACACCTTTTGCAGCGATGTCTATTGGTCGGAAAAAATGCTGCTCGACCTGCTTTGCCTTCGGGAGCGCGGCATTCCGCGGGGTGCGCTGCGGGTCCACTTTCGGGAAAAGGCGCGCCAGTTGAACCGGGAGCTTGCGGCCGCCCGTCTGCCCTTTCGCAGCGACCCTTATGTGTGGATCGGACGGTTGGTGCACTGGCTCGCAGACCGGGCCGCGCCCCGGTATGCCACGGCGGAGGCGTTCCGGTTTTTCCTCGACACGCTGGACCGCTCGAAACGCGCCCGCGTGCTCGACTACCTGGGTCTGGATTATTACGACCCGTTCACCGCCCACCTCTTTCGGCCGCCGTCCTTTGCCGATCTGGAATTCAAGAGCAAGGGCCTGCACGGGCATCTCATGAACGGATTGTCCCGCAAATGGTGGGACTGGCACATGCTGCCCGAGGGGATGCATTTTTTCTGCAAATATTACGCCGGGGAATACGGCCGGGGCATCCTGATCGCCGAAAACGGCATGGCCCTGCGGCGGAAGTTCGACAACAGTCATGCCGGTCCCCGGCGGGACAATCTCACCCGCAGCGAGTTTCTCAGGGCGCATGTCGCCCAAGTGCGCCGGCTTCGCGCCGAGGGCGTGCCCCTGCTCGGATACCTGCACTGGTCCATCACCGACAATTACGAATGGGGGTCCTACACGCCGCGTTTCGGATTGTTCACCATCGACTACGCCGCCTCCGCCGCCCGGCTGGTGGAGGACCATCTCGGCGACCGGCCCTCCGAAACCTACGCCCGCCTCATTGCGGAGGAACCCTTGCAGGCTCCGGGGTGAGGAGGCGGGGAGGAAAAGCGGAAACGGAGGGCGGGCGCTCCTTCGGGATTCGGGGATTTGAATTCCCCGGCAAAAGCTGCTTGGATTTTTCCCCCGTCCCTTGCCGCCAATGAAAACCTTCATCACCGACGACTTTCTTCTCCATTCCTCCGCCGCCCGCGAACTCTATCACGGCCACGCCTGGAACCAGCCGATCTTCGATTATCACTGCCACCTGCCGCCCGATCAGATCGCCTCGAACTACCGGTTCCGGAACCTGTTCGACATCTGGCTTGCGGGCGACCACTACAAATGGCGCGCCATGCGCTCCAACGGGGTGAACGAGCGTTATTGCACCGGCGACGCGGACGAATACGAAAAATTCCTCGCCTACGCGCGCACCGTGCCGCACACGCTGCGCAATCCGCTTTACCATTGGACCCACCTCGAGTTGCTGCGTTATTTCGGCATCGACGATCTGCTCGATGAATCGACGGCGCCCTCCATCTGGGAACGGGCCAACGCCCTCCTGGCCACGCCGGAATTCACCACGCAGGGTCTAATCGACCGCAGCGGGGTGAAGGTGATCTGCACGACGGACGACCCCACCGACACCCTGGCGGCCCATCGGAAGATCCGGGAAGACGGCACGCTGCGGGCGCGGGTTTATCCGACCTTCCGTCCGGACAAGGCGCTCGCCGTCGATCAGCCTGAGGCGTTCAATTCCTGGGTGACCCGGCTCGAGGCGGCCAGCGGACAGGATTGCTCGAAATTCTCCGACTTCCTCACCGCGCTCGACAAGCGCCACGAAGCCTTTCACGAACTGGGCGGACGGCTGTCCGATCATGGACTGACCTGCTGCCCCGGACGCTATGCCACGGAGAAGAAGGCCCGCAAGATTTTCGAGGCGGTGCGGGCGGGCAAGGCCGCCTCGCCGCGGGAGGCCGAGGCGTTTGCCGGGTTCATGATGGTGTATTTCGGCCGGCTCGACGCCAAGCGCGGCTGGGTCAAACAGCTTCACCTCGGAGCGCAGCGCAACAACAACACCCGGCTCCTGCGTACGCTCGGACCCGACACCGGCTTCGATTCCATCGGAGACTGGCCCCAGGCCGCCGCGCTGGCCCGTTACCTTGATACGCTGGATTCCGAAGACACCCTGCCGAAAACCATCATCTACAACCTCAATCCGGCGGACAATTATCTGATGGCGACCATGATCGGAAACTTCCAGGACGGCTCCGTGGCGGGCAAGATCCAGTTCGGCAGCGGCTGGTGGTTTCTCGATCAGAAGGAGGGCATGGAATGGCAGATGAACGCCCTTTCGAACCTCGGACTGCTCTCCCGCTTTGTCGGCATGCTGACCGATTCGCGGAGTTTTCTGTCCTACCCGCGCCATGAATATTTCCGGCGCATCCTGTGCAATCTGATCGGCCGGGACGTGGAACGCGGCGAATTGCCGCGCGACATGGACTTGCTGGGCCGGATGGTGCGCGACATCTGCTACGGAAACGCCGTGAATTATTTCGGCCTGGAAGTACCATGAAATCCGGAGTCTCCGCGGACCCCGCAGGGGGGCGGACACCCGGACGCCCGCGCCCGGAGGGAGAAAAAATCGCAGTTTGGGGTTGTCGCGGAGGTTCGGAGTTGGCAAGTCGTTGGCACATAAACCCATGAGCCTGAAAGCCGTATTCTTTGACCTGGACGACACCCTGGTGGTGGATGAAGCCGTTTCCCGCGAAGCGCTGAAAGCCACCGCCGAGCGGGCCCGGGCAAGTCATGGCGCCGAAGTGGAGCGTTTTGTGCGTGACGCCGAGCGCCATGCCAAGGCATTGCATCAGGCGGGTCCCTGTCATCCGTTTTGCAAGGCGATTGGGATCAGCGCATTTGAATGCCTCTGGGGCCGCTTTGAAGGGGATTCCCCGGAGCTCACACAGCTCCGCGAGTGGTCCCATGCCTACCGTGAGCAGGTGTTCGACGCCGCGCTGCGGGAGCAGATGATCGAAAGCACCGAGGGCGCGCAGGATCTGGCCGAAACCTTTGCGCATTCCCGCCGCCGTTTGCAGCGGCTCATGCCGGATGCCCGCGAGACGCTGGCCCGCCTCTCGCCGAAATACACGATTGCCCTGCTCACCAACGGGGCGCCGGACCTTCAGCGGGAAAAAATCGCCGCCAGCGGACTCGAACCCTTCTTCAAGGCCATTGCCGTTTCGGGCGAACACGGCATCGGCAAGCCCCGGCCGGAAATCTTCCACCGGCTCGCGGCGGAGGTTGGCGTGCAACCGTCCGAGGTCGCGATGGTGGGCAACAGCCTGGAACGCGACATTGCCGGCGCCCACAACGCCGGAATCCTTTCGATCTGGCTCAAGGTGGCCGGTTCGGAGGAACACCATCCCGTCGAGCCGCACTACACCATCGCCGGCCTGATTGAGCTGCCGGCCGTGCTGGAAAAACTGGGCGCCTGAGGTTCCCGGGAAACCGGCGTCCGCCTCCGCATCAGGGTGGCGCGGGAGCGCGGCGGTTGCGGGGGCCCGCTGGCGTCACGACGGATTTCCGCCGCCGATGCCGGAAAACCACCCCAGCCGTTCGGGGGAGAGGTTGGTGTTGATCTGTTTGAGTTCGGTGTAGGCCTCGTATCCCGCGGTGCCCAGTTCGCGTCCGAAGCCGCTTTGTTTGTAGCCGCCCCACGGCGCTTCGTTGAAGGTGAGGTGGAAGGTGTTGATCCACGTCACTCCGGCGCGCAGCCTGCGGATGAACCGCTGGGCCCGGGCGCCATCCTTGGTGAAAACCGCGCCCGCCAGCCCGTAAGATGTGTCGTTGGCCTTGCGCAGCGCCTCCTCCTCCGTGCGGAAGGTGTCCACGGCGAGGACCGGTCCGAAAATTTCCTCGCGGACAATGCGCGCTTGGGACGGCGCGTTGCGGAAGACGGTCGGCGGGACGAAATTTCCCCTTGCGCGTTCGTCGTCATAGGGCTGGCCGCCGCAGAGCAGCTCGGCGCCTTCCTCCAGTCCGCTCCGGATGTAGCCGAACACCTTTTCCTGATGGGCGCGCGTGATGAGCGGCCCCATCTCGGTGCCCTCGTCCATGCCGTTGCCGACGACGATCCGTCCGCAGGCGGGAATGAGGCGGGCCAGAAATTCTTCGGCGATCGGTTCCTCAAGATACAGCCGGGAGCCGGCGTTGCAGACCTCGCCCTGACCCGCGAAGATGCCGAACATGGCGTATTCGACCGCGACGTCGAGGTCCACGTCGGCGAACATCACGATCGGACTCTTGCCGCCGAGTTCAAGCGAGACGCGTTTCAGATTTCCGGCGGCGGCCTGCATGATTTTGCGGCCCGTGGCGGCACCTCCGGTGAAGGCGATCTTGTCCACCAGGTCGCTGGCGGCCAGCGCGGCGCCGCAGGGGTCGCCCGCCCCATAGACCATCTGGACGCTGCCGGGTGGGAAACCCACTTCATCGATCAGCTCAAAAAGCAATTGCGCGCTCCATGGGGTGACCTCGGCGGGTTTCAGGATGCAGCAGTTGCCGGCCGCCAGTCCCGGAGCCAGCTTCCAGGCGGCCATGAGCACGGGGTAATTCCAGGGAATGATCTGGCCGCAAACCCCGACGGGTTCGCGGACGGATTGGGACACGATGTTCGGGTCGCCGACTTCGTAGGTCTCCCCGTGCGGCTTCGTGGCCAGTCCGGCGTAATAACGAAAACACGCCGCGGTGTCCGCCGCGTCGAAGCGCGCTTCCCGCAGCGGCTTGCCGTTGTTGAGGGTGTCACGCCGCGCAAATTCCTCGGCGTTTTTCTCGATGAGGTCGGCGAGCCGGAAAAGTTTCGCGGCGCGCTCGACCGCCGGCGTCTGGGGCCACGGACCTTCGTCAAAGGCGGTCCGGGCGGCGGAAATGGCCTCGGCGACATCGTCGGCTTCGGACTCCGTGGCCTCGCCCAGAACGGAATTGTCGGCGGGGTTGAGAAACGGACGCGTCCGCCCGGCGCGGGCGGCGGTGAAACGCCCGTTGATGTAGTTCAGGAGGGGCTTCATGCCCCAATCTACGTCAGTTTTTCCGCTTCCACAACGCCGCGTCGACCACTGACCAGAGGTGGATGATCCAGCCGAGGTAGAAGATCCAGAGGATGCTGGCGAAGAGGAAAAACAGAGCGGCTGCAAGCACGCGTCCCTGAATCAGTTGCCCAAGCCCCGCGATGAAAAAGCTCGCCAGGGCGGCGATGACGTTGGCGGTGGAACCTTGTCCGGTGCTCATGGAGGCAACATTTGTCCATCGGACATGCCCCTGTCCAGCATCCAGGGCAGCTGCAAAAGGTCTGACGCGCAGGGAAGGGGCGCCGCCGGCGATTCCATGAGCGTTGGTGATGAGCAGCGGGGTGCCTTCCATTTCGGCATCGGCCTGCCGGGCCGGTGCCTGACCAGCCAAGAGAAAACACAATAGCAGGCGTCCCGGTGTGACCTTGGAGGAAGCGCGGATTTCGTGGCGGCTGACGCCGGTGCGGGCAAACGGAAAATCGGTTCGGAAGGCGCTCGCCAGGGCGTGTTCTTTCGCGGGGTTGTCCGTGTCTTCAGGAGGAGGATCGGCCGGCGGTACGGTGGGACAGCAACCGGTGCACGATTCCGCCGGTCACATGCTCGGCCACCTCATCGATGAAGCGCTGGAAATCCAAGGCGGCGGAATGGTCGGCCTGGTCGGAAATGACCCGGATCACCGCGAAGGGCACGTTGCCCATTTCGTGGCAGATCTGCGCCACGGCCGCGCCTTCCATTTCGGTGCAGAGCGCGTCGGGCAGCGCCGCGCGCAGCGCGGCGGTGCGGGCGGGATCGGCGAGGAATTGGTCCCCGCTCACGACAAGTCCCTGATGGACACGCGGTTCGGTCAGGCCGAACCGGGACCGCCGTTCGTCGGTCACATCGATGCGGAATTGATGGGCCAGGTATTCGCGGGCGGCGCGGACCGCGGCATCGTGCAGTGGGGCGGCAAATTCCCGCTTGCCCAGCAGGGGGATTTCAAACCGCGGAAAAAGCGGGCGGGCGTCCATGTCGTGCTGAATCAACCGGTCGGCCACCACGATGTCGCCCACACGCAGCCCGGGGTGCACCGCGCCGGCCACTCCGGTGAAAACGATGGCCGAACAGCCGAAGCGTTCCAGCAGGAGCAGGGTGGTGGCTGCGGCGGACACCTTGCCGACGCGCGAGAGCACGAGGACGATTTCCTGTCCGGCCCAGGTTCCTTCGTAAAAGGTGCGCAGTCCGGCCTCGACCGTGCGTCGCACGGTCATCGAACGCTGCATCCAGGCCACCTCCTGCGGCATTGCGCCGAGAATTCCGAATTTCATGTCGGCGCCATCACAGCACAAACGGCGCGACATCAAAAGACCGTGGGGAGACGACTTTCGGGGAGACGTCCGTTTGAGCGTTTTTGCCCGGCATTTTCCTTGGCTTTTTTCCCTCAATTGCATGTGCTCTGGGCGGGTTCATGAAAATGCATTTCCAATTTCCGAAAAATTTTGTTTGGGGCGTCGCCACCGCCGCGCCGCAGATCGAGGGAGCGGCCTTTGAGGACGGCAAGGGGGAATCCATCTGGGACCGCTACGCACGTCAGCCCGGCAGGGTGATGAACGGTGACACTCTGGACGTGGCCTGCGATCACTACCACCGCTACAAGCAGGACTTCCGCCTCATGCGCCAACTCGGCGTGAAGCACTACCGGCTCTCCCTGGCGTGGCCGCGGATCTTCCCCAACGGAGACGGGGCGCTGAACCAAAAGGGTATCGATTTTTACAACCGCCTCATCGACGCCATGCTCAAGGAGGGCATCACCCCCTGGGTGACGCTCTTCCATTGGGACCTGCCCCAGGCCCTCGAGGACCGCGGGGGGTGGCGCAAACGCGTCGTGCCGGACGCCTTCCCGGCCTATGCCGCCGCCGCCGTGAAAGCCCTCGGCGACCGGGTGAAAAACTGGATCACCCTCAACGAAATCCGCTGCTTCACGACGCTCGCACACGGAGACGGCGACAAGGCGCCGGGAACCGTGGAAGCCCGGCAGGTCATCAATCAGACCGTTCACCATGCGCTGCTCTGCCACGGTCACGCCGTCACCGCCGTGCGGGAATACGGCGGCCGCGGAGCGCGCGTCGGCCTCACCGACAACCCCGAGATTCCGATACCCGTCACCGAAACACCCGCCGACATCGCCGCGGCAAAAAAATGGTTCATCGAGCGCAATGCGCACATTCTCGAGCCGATCTACACCGGAAAATACTCCGCAGCGTATCTGAAGCGCTGCGGGGCCGATCGTCCGATCGTGGAGAAGGGTGACATGGAGCTGATTTCCCAGCCGACGGATTTCCTCGGCCTCAACATCTACATGGGAACCTTTGTCCGCGCCGGCCGGGGCGGAAAACCCGACGAGCTGGCCTTCCCTCCCGACTACCCGCGCGCGAGTTCCCCGTGGCTCCACATCACACCGCAGGTCATTTACTGGGGCCCGCGGCTGGCGCAGGAAGTCTACGGGGTGAAGGCGATGTACATCACCGAAAACGGCTGCGGCTACGACAACGAACCCGTGATCAACGGAGAGGTCCTGGACCTCCACCGCCGCGACCTCGTCCGCAACTACCTCAAGGAACTACATCGCGCCATCTCCGACGGTGTGCCCGTGAAGGGTTATTTCCTGTGGTCGTTCATGGACAACTTCGAGTGGCAGGACGGCTACACGCGGCGCTTCGGCATCGTCCACACCGACTACCAAACCCAGAAGCGCACCCCGAAACTGAGCGCGCATTGGTACAGCCAGGTCATGCGCGAAAACCGCGTGCTGTAGAGCGGCGGATTTTCGCGGGACGTTTGGCAGCCGGTGTCCGGTGTGTGTGGGACCGTTGTGCCCGGATTGTCCCGGGAGAAAAACGGTGCACGCCGAGACGCGAACTCCCGGCGAGGGTGCCGCAGGGCGGCCGGTTTCCCGCCGGCCGCGGGGGCAAAAAAACGGGCGGGTTCGAAAAACCCGCCCGGTTGGGGATAACGGAGAAGTCTGCCGCAGAGGAATCCGCCTAGTGGCCGGAGTCCTTGGCCTGACCGGATTCCTTCTGACGCTCGACGGTTTGTTCGAGCGGATGTTTTTCACACCCGACGCTGCCGAGGACAAAACAGGCGGACACGACGCAGAAAAGAAGAACGAGGGGGTATTTCATTCCAGAATTTCCAATCCCGCCTTGAGGCCCCGCTTGCCGGCGGAGGCGTTCAGGAGGGTGCGCAGAGCCTGAATGGTGTGGCCGCTTTTGCCAATCACTTTCGGCACGTCGGATTTGCGCAACGCCAGATGAAAGACCACGCGGTCGGGTGTTTCCGTTTTGGTGAGGACCACGTCGTCCGGAAACTCGACAAGCTGGCCGATGACGAAGCGCAGGAATTGCTCCATGCGGCCCGACGCCGCCTCAGGCGGCGACCTTCTTCTTGGCTTTGTTGATGATGCTGCCGACGGTCTGCGAGGGCTGCGCACCGACGCTCAGCCAGTACTCGGCCCGATCCAGCTGGAGCGTGTAGTTTTCGTCCTTCTGCTTCGGATCGTAGGTGCCGATGATCTCAATGAAACGACCGTCCCGCGGGCTGCGCTTATCAGCCACGACGATCTTGTAGTACGGATGGTTCCGCGCGCCCTCGCGGCGGAGTCGAATTGCCACTGCCATGTTTAGTTCGTGTTGATTGTGTTTTTTGCGGCCGGGTCGGCCAGTTTTTTCTATTTCAGTCCAGGGAGGCCGATTCCAGCCCGGCTCGCCTGGGCAAGCATCTTCTTCAGCTTGCCCGTATTTTTCATCATCTTGCGCATCTGGGAGAAGCGCAGGATGAGGTTGTTCACCTCGGTGACGGTGGTGCCGCTCCCCCGGGCGACCCGTTGGCGGCGGCGCGCGTTCAGGATGTCCGGACGCGCCCGCTCCTGCGGGGTCATGGAGAGAATGATCGCCTCCACCCGTTTGAGCTGCCCCTCGTCTATCGAGGAACCTTTTAGCTTATCCATCCCCGGCAACATGCCAAGGATATTTTCAAGAGGGCCCATCCGCCGGAGCATTTTGAACTGCTGGAGGAAGTCGTTCAGGTCGAAGGAGGCCGTGCGCAGTTTTTCCTCCATGCGGCGGGCGTCCTCCTCGGTGATGGCCTCGGCGGCCTTCTCCACCAGGCTGACCACGTCGCCCATGCCGAGGATGCGTCCGGCGAGGCGGTCGGGGTAAAAGGGTTCGAACTGGTCGATTTTTTCCCCGACGCCGGCGAATTTGATGGGTTGTTTGGTGACCTCGCGCAGGGAAAGGGCCGCGCCGCCCCGGGCGTCGCCGTCCAGTTTGGTCAGGATGATGCCGGTGAGGCCGAGGGCGTTGTGGAAATGTTCGGCCACGCTGACCGCCTGCTGGCCGGTGGCCGCGTCGCAGACGAGCAGGACTTCCTGGGGATTGAGGAGTTCCTTCAGGCGCTTGAGTTCCTGGACAAGGGGTTCGTCGATTTCCTGGCGTCCGGCGGTGTCAAAAATCTGCACATTGCCGCCCTGCTGGTCGCACCAGGCGACGGCCTCCCGGCCGACCTTGAGCACGTCGGTTTCGCCGGCCCGGGGTTGGAAAACGGGCACGCCGATCTGGTCGCCCAGGGTGGCGAGTTGGGCGATGGCCGCCGGGCGATGGAGGTCGCAGGCGATCAGGAGGGGGTTGCGGCCTTGGGATTTCAGCCAGCGGGCGAGCTTGGCCGAGGAGGTGGTTTTTCCCGCACCGTTGAGACCGACAACCAGAATGCGGGCCGGCTTGGAAAGATCGAGGGGGGCGGCGTCTCCCCCGAGGAGGGTGGTCAGTTCGTCGTGGAAAATTTTGACGATCTGCTGTCCGGGCGTGACGCTGCGGAGCACCTCCTCGCCGAGGGCCTTGGCCTTGACCCGGGCAATGAAGTCACGGGCGACCTGGAAATGGACATCCGCCTCGAGCAGGGCCATGCGCACCTCGCGCAGGGCATCGGAGATGTTCTGCTCGCTGATGCGGCCGTGTCCGCGGAGGTCCTTGAAGACGTCCTGAAGTTTGTCGGAAAGTCGGGAAAACATGATGAAATGGCGGGTGCCGGTAAAAAATCCCCTTTGCTGCCGCCGGGGACGCTCGCCGGACCACCCGTAGCTATACGTGCCGGACGTGGAAAATCAATGAGTCATCCGTCCGGCCGGTTTCCCGTCCCGGCCCGCCCATCAATTTTCGGGGGCGGTTCCCTTTTCCCCCAGCGGTCCCGCTTCTCAGTGTGCGGCGGCCTTTTCCGCCCCGAGGCCGGTCTGCGATCGCACGCTGAGCTCCGCGAATTTTTCCTCCGCGCCCGGTTCGGGGGCGGAGAGGACGGTCCCCAGCCAGGAGGCGAGAAAACCGAGCGGGATGCTGACGAGGCCGGGGTTGGTGAGCGGAAAAACGGGGTCCTTCGGGAAAAGGCCGTTTTTGCTCAGCAGGATGAGAATGATGGACGAGGCCAGGCCGACGGCCAGGCCGGAGCAGGCGCCCACGGTGTTGAAGCGTTTCCAGAAGACCGAAAACAGAATGACCGGCAGGTTGGCCGAGGCGGCGACCGAGAAGGCCAGCCCCACGAGCATGGCGGCGTTCACGCTGGATCCGAGGAGGATGGCGAGGGCGATGCTGATGGCGCCGACAAAAAACGCGGTGATGCGGGCCACCTTGACCTCCTCGCCGGGCCGGGTTTCGCGTCCGTGATGCAGCACGTTCGAGTAGAAATCATGGGCGAACGACGTGCTCGCGCTCATGGTCAGGCCGGCGACCACGGCCAGGATGGTGGCGAAGGCGACCGCGCTGATGAAGGCGAAGAAAAGCTCCCCGCCAAGCACCTTGGCCAGAATGGGGGCCACCATGTTGCCGTTGGGCACGCCCTTGGAGTCGACCGGGATGTCCGACATGCTCAGGATGGTGGCGGCGCCGAATCCGAAAAAGGTCGTCAGGATGTAAAAGACGCCGATGATTCCCGTGGCCCAGACCACGCTGGAGCGCGCGGTCTGCGCGTCGGGCACGGTGTAGAAGCGCACGAGAATGTGCGGCAGGCCCGCCGTGCCGAGGACCAGTCCAAAGGCCAGCGAGGTGAAATCCCAGGCGCCCCACGGGTTTTTCGCGGAGGCCCCGTAGGCGAGTCCGGGATCGAGCAGGTTGACCGGCGGCTTGCTGCCGGCGTAGGTGGCCGCGGAAACCGAATCGAAAAACTGGCCGATGTTGAACCCATGCTTGCCGAGCACCATCACGCTCAGGGCAAAGGCGCCGGCGATCAGCAGGACCGCCTTGATGATCTGCACCCAGGTCGTGGCCAGCATGCCGCCAAACACCACATAAACCAGCATGAGCGCGCCGACGCCGATCACCGCGGGGGCGAAGGGAATGCCGATGAGTTGTTCGATGATGCCCCCGGCGCCCACCATCTGGGCGATCATGTAAAACGTGGACACCGTCAGCGTGCTGAGCGCCGCCAGGGCCCGCACGGGACGGGCCTTCAGCCGGTAGGCCAGCAGGTCGGCCATGGTGTACTTGCCGGCATTGCGCAGCGGCTCGGCCACCAGGAAGAGCACCGTCAGATAGGCCACCAGAAAGCCCACCGAATACATGAAACCGTCGTAGCCCTTCAGGCAGATGATCCCCGAAATGCCGAGGAAGCTGGCGGCGCTCATGTAGTCGCCGGCCACGGCCAGGCCGTTCTGCCAGCCCTTGATCGAGCGGCCGGCGGCGAAGTAGGCCGAGGACCCCGTGGCCTTGCGCGCGCTGTAGTAGGTGATGACCAGGGTGACGGCCACAAAAGCGAGGAACATCCCCAGGGCCGGGGTGATTTGCAGGGCGAAAAGCATGGGCTCAGCGGTGTTTGAATTTGGCGAGCAGGGCGGCGTTCATGGCGTCCCACCGGCGTGAGGCCCGGACGTAAAGAACACAGAGCACACCGGTCATGACAAATTGGGATAGGGCAAACAGATAGGCCCAGTTCACCGCACCCCAGACCGGACGCTTCATGACGTCGGGGAAAAATCCGACCAGCACCGGCAGGGTCATGTAATAGACCAGAAAGAAGATCGTTCCCGGGATGATGAAGCGTTTTTTGGCCCGGAGCAGGGCGTGAAAATCGGGATCGCGGGCGATGGCGCCCCAGTCGACCGGATCGGGATCTTCGCTCGCCGTCAATTCATGGGCGGGTTTGGGACCCGTGCGTCCAAGCGGAGTGATGTCCGTGGGAGCGCCAATTTCCGGCGTGAAGTCGGGATTGTTGGGGTCATCGGGGGACATGGGGCGACTGAAATAGAGAAAAGCCCCCCGCGCTGTCGAGCCTATTGCCGGATGGGCGCAGGGAAGGCGGCGCTTTTCTTCCGGGGATGGCCGGGCGATCCGCAGGCGCCCGCGGGCGCGGCGGCCTATTCGACTTCGCGCTTCGAGAAGAGGCGGACGAACCGCTCGCGGAGGGTTTGTCCGAGCGTTTCGGGAACCGTCAGCCGCCGCGTCCATTCGAGGAACGGCCGTTCGATGGCGATCCAGGAAAGCCAGGCCACGCCCACGCAGGCGAAGGTCAGCAGCGCACAGCGCAGGATGTCGTGGGCTTCGACGGTGATCCCGATCCGGTCGAGCAGCGGACCGAAGGCGTAGGAGACCAGCAGATGCCAGACATAGACGCCGTAGCTGACCCGGCCGATGTTGACGAGGGGACGGAAACAAAAGATGCGCACCACCGGGGCGCTCAGGTTTTGCAGGAGAATGATGAGCAGAAAGGCCAGGGTGATCGTTTCGAGCGAATCGATGAAGGCGAGTCCGAGGTGACCGGTTCCCTCCAGGTAGCGCAGCTTGCGCGCCACCAGCCAGCAGCCCACCGCGGTGACCGTGGCGAGCGCCATCCAGCGGGGCGAAACCAGTACGCGATCCTGGTGACGGACCATCAGCCAGGCCACCAGGGCGCCGGCGGCAAAGGCGTCCAGGGAAGCCGGCAGCATGAACCAGCGGAAGAAATCCGACGAATTCGCCTCCAGACAGCTCGCCCGAAAAACGGCGGCTCCCGCAAAAAGGATGAGGAAGGCCGTGGGCAGCAGCCGGCTGGGCAGGAACAGGATCAGCGGCCAGAGAAAATAAAATTGTTCCTGCACCGAAAGCGACCAAAGGTGGGAAAGGGATCCGGACCAGTCGCCGTTGGCCACCATCTGGAAATTTGTGGCGAAGGCGGCATGCCATCCGAGCCCGGTCCGGAATTCCTCCAGCCCCGCCACCCAGCCGACCAGCAACATCAGATACAGCGCGGGCAGCAGCCGGGCCAGACGCCGGGCATGGTAACTCACCATCTGCACCGGCCCCATCGTCCGTTTCATCAACGAACGGGTAATCAGATAACCGCTGAGCAGAAAAAAAATGCTGGGGGCGATCGGTCCGATGTCCAGCCAGCCCGGCAGATGCAGGCCGTAATGATGCCAGATCACGAACAAAATGGCTGCGCCACGCAGGCCGTCGAGTTGGGGCAGGCGGTCGGAGGCGCTCATCTTGCGAAAGGTAGACGTGGCATCAACGTGGAATATTCAGAAATAGAGCAGGAAAAATGCCCGACGGGAGAAAAATCGCATGGCCCGTGCGCCGGACGGGTGGCGGAAAGGGGCTTTCGGGAAAGGAGGGGATAATTACTGTTAAGCAGCTGTTTGTAAGGAACTTGTGATGGATTATCGGCTTTCCCGGCCTCCCCGCCGCCCCTCAAAGATACACCCTTTTCACCCGGGGGCCGAGTCCGGTGAAGATGTGCCAGGCGATGGTTTCCGCCTGGTCGGCGAGGTCGCGGGCGAGAATTTCCTCCAGTCCCTGACGTCCGATGAGCACGGCTTCCGAGCCCGGATGGACGTTTTCCATCCCGGTCACATCGACGAGGATCTGGTCCATCGTGACCCGCCCCACGACCGGACAGCGCCGGCCGTTGATCAAAACCTGCGCGCCCCGGTTGGAAGCCTGGCGCGGATAGCCGTCCGCATACCCCACGCCCAGCGCGGCGATCCGGCTGGGGCGATTGGTGAAATATGTTCGCCCATAACTCACGCTGCGCCCCGGTCCGACGTCCCGCACCAGGAGGACGCGGGTTTTCCAGGTGAGGGCGGGGCGCAGGAGCGCCTGGTGCTGCGCCGGATAGGCGCTGCCGTAGAGCATCAGTCCCGGCCGGACGAGATCGTGGGCATGAGTCGGAAATTCCAGGATGCCGCCGCTGGCCAGGGCATGAATCCGGGCGCCCGGAGCGAGCCGGCGAAATTCGGCCGACAGCGCGGCAAAAGTTTCCAGCTGTTCCCGGGTGAAGGCGGCGTCTTCGTCGGCGGACGGCAGGTGGGTCGAGATGCTGTGCAGCACCACCTCGGGCATCTGGGCCAGGATGGCGACGGTTTTCAGGGCCTCCTCCTGCCAGCACCCGATGCGTCCCATGCCGGTGTCGATTTTCAGATTCACCCGACCGCCGCGGAATTCCGCCGCCTCCGCCACGCTGGAGACGGTGGCGATGAACCCGCACGCCACCACCTCGCGTCGTTCCGCGGGCAGCGCCGGACTGAGCAGCAGGATGTCGCGGCCGAGGTCGGCGATTTCCCGGGCCTCCCCGAGGTTGGCCACGCCGAAAAAATCCACGTCGCCGGCGAGGGCTTCCACGACCGGCCTTGCGCCATGCCCGTAGGCATTGGCCTTGACCACGGCGACGATGCCGGCGGCCGGACCGATCCGCTGCCGGACGACGTCCACATTGTGACGGATGGCGGTCAGGTCGATTTCCGCCCAGGTGTGAACTTCGGGCGGGACGGTCATGCGGACAGGGCCGGCTCCGGCGTGGTGGCGGCGAGGAGGGCCTCGCAAAGTTCCTGGAGACGCCGCCGCAACGGTGCGGCACGGCGGGCAAAGATGCGCTGGGCGGTTTCGTATTCGGCGCGTCCCTCCGGGGTTTCGATGCGGACGGGGCGGAGACCGAGCGCCGACAGGTCATACGGACTCGCCTGCATGTCGAGGAGGCGGATTTCGCGGGCCAGTTCAAAGCAGTCGGCCACGAGTTCAGAGGACGAAAACGGCGCGAGTTTGAAGGCCCATTTGTACAGATCCATGTTGGCGTGCAGGCAGCCGGGTTGCTCGAACCAGGCGGTCGTTTCCCGCGTCGGCTGGAATTTGTTCAATGGGCGCGCGGCCGGCGTGAAAAAGCGGAAGGCATCATAATGGGTGCAGCGCGGTCCCATTTCCTCCACCACCCGGGCAATGCCGTCCGGTGTCAGCCGCAGCGGCCATTTTTCGTGGCGAATCTGGTCGGTGCGATAAACCATGGCCCACTCGTGCAGTCCGAAACATCCCATCGACGGCGTCCGCGCCGCCGTGCGGACCAGCATGTCCCGGAGCCAGGCGATGCTTGCGAGGCGGTTCGGGGACAGGGTGTGCGGATCGGCGGTGACTCCGCCGTCGGTTTTCACGTATCCCTTGTGGGTCAGATACTCCTCCCCGTTTTTCAGCGCAAAACCCAGTCCGGGATGCCAGCGGAGAAGCTGTCCGGGGCGATACGGGTAGTATTCAAAAAGAAAATCCTCCACCGGATGCCTCTCGCCCACCGACATACGCCGCAACCGCGGTTCGACCCACGGGCGCACCCGCGCCTCATGGGCGGCGCGGCGGGCATGCCAGTCGGTTTCGGAAAGGACGATCATCGGAAGACAGGAGGATATAGGGTGCCGGCACCCGCGTGCAATACATGCGGTGGCGCTGTCCGGGAACGCAGGACGGAGCTTGCGGGATGTCCGGCGAATGCGAAGGTGATGGCGCATGGTTTTCCGATTCCTTCCGGTCCTCTTTCTGTTTTGTGCGGCGGGCCCCGTTCGCGCCGCCGATTCCGCCGACCAGCAGTTCACCCGGCTCCTCGACCGCATCTGGGCCTGGAACATGGAGAACTATCCCGAGTGGGCGACATACCTGGGCAAGCGCACCGGCCTCGACCGCTGGACCGATCTGTCCGAGGACGCCATCCGCGCGCGCGAGGCGCAGACGGCGAAGTTTCTGGCCGAATTGAAGGCCATTGATGCGGCGGCGCTGAGTCCCTCCCTCCGTCTCGATCATCGGCTGCTCGTCCGCGACTTCGAGCGGGATGTCGAAGGTCAGCGGTTCCCCGGGGAGTATCTGGTTCTGAGTCAACTTGGCGGCGCCCACGAGGGCATCACCCAGCTCCTGGAAATCGTGCCGGCGGAGCGTCCCGAGGATTTTGAAGCCATTCTCAAGCGCCTCGATGCCGTTCCGGTGGTGATCGATCAGAACATCGCGCTGCTTCAAAAGGGTCTGGAAAAGGGGATCACCCCGCCCCGGGCCACGCTGGGCGGCGTGGCGGATCAGATTGCCGCGCTGACGGACGACTCGCTGGAAAATCCCATCATGGCCCCCTTCCGCAAGGAGACGCCGTTGTTGGGCGGGGACGAAAAAAAGGCCTTGCAGGAACGCGGACTCAAGACGCTGCGCGAACGGGTGCTTCCGGCGCTGCGCAAGTTTCACGCATTTGTGAAGGACACCTATGTGCCCGGTGCGCGCCGGACCCTCGGCATGTCGGAGCTGCCCGATGGCGAAGCTTGGTATGCGTATTCGGTGGCCGGTTCCACCACGACTTCGCTGACCCCGAGGGAAATTCACGAAATCGGTCTGCGGGAGGTCGCCCGGATCGGGGACGAAATGGAGGCCCTGAAAAAGAAAGCGGGCTTCGAGGGCAGCCTGGCCGAATTTGGAAAATTCCTGCGCGAAGATCCGCGCTTCTTTTACACCTCGCCGGAGGACCTGCTTGCCGGTTACCGCGATATTTGCAAGCGGGCGGACGCGGAACTGCCCCGGCTTTTTGGAAAACTGCCGCGGATGCCCTACGGGGTGAAAGCCGTGCCGGAATACGCGGCCCTGTCGAAACCGACGGCCTACTATGAAGGCGGGTCAATCGAGGCGGGACGGCCGGGGTATTTTGTCGCAAATACGTCGAAGCTGGATGCGCGTCCCAAGTGGGAAATGGAGGCCCTGGCCCTGCACGAAGCGGTGCCGGGTCACCACCTGCAGATTGCCCTGGCGCAGGAACGCGGCGAAAAACACGAGTTGCTGCGCGAACGGTTTTACACCGCCTACACCGAGGGCTGGGGCCTTTATGCCGAATCCCTCGGCACGGAGATGGGCTTATACAAGGATCCGTATTCCGACTTCGGCCGGCTGACTTATGAAATGTGGCGCGCCGTCCGTTTGGTGGTGGACACCGGCCTGCACGCCCTCGGATGGACGCGCGAGCAGGCCATCGATTATTTTCGCACCCACACGGCGAAGACCGATCACGACATCGCCGTGGAGGTGGACCGCTACCTCGTCTGGCCCGGCCAGGCCCTGGCCTACAAGATCGGCCAGTTGAAAATCCTCGAACTGCGGCGGCGCGCGGAAAAGGAACTCGGCCGGAATTTCGACATCCGGAAGTTCCACGACATGATTCTCGCCGAAGGCGCCCTCCCGTTGGATGTGCTTGAGGAGCGCGTCGACGAGTGGATCGCCGGCCAGAAGGCGGAAAACTAAGGTTTCGCCACCTTGGTGAGATCTTCGCTCAGGGCGTTACGGCGCTTTTTCAGCCTTTTGATTTTGGCGGCCTCCTTCGCTTTTTCCGCGGAAGGGGCCCCCTCCATCTTGTCCGTGGCGGCACGGATTTCGTCGTTGATGGACCGGATCTGCTCCATCAATTCCCGCGTTTTCGCCTCGGTTTCGGCCAGGGCGGGGTCCGGCGTGGCGGCGGGTTCGGGCGCGGTGGTGATGACCGTTTCCTCCGTCAGGGTTGCGGTTTCGGCCGGGGCCGGCGGTTCCTCGTTCAGGGTGATTGCATCGGGCGTGGCCGACGGCATGGTGTCGGCGGATTCGGAAGCGGCCGGCTGGGACGCCTCGGGTTCCGTCCGGGCGGCTTCCTCAATGCGGGTTTCCGAAAAATACGCCTTGGGGGTCCGCACGGAGAGATTTTCGTAGGAGATGAGATATTCGTCCTCCTCCTCCGCGAGCACGGTGACCGCGGCCCCGGTGGGGATTTCGTGGGTGCCATCGGTGCTCACCGCCTCGAATCCTTCGATCACATAAACCACCTTTGCGGCGGGGGTGGATTCCGGCTGTGATGCGGCGGGAGGCTGAATGACCAGCGAGGGTTTGCCGGACGCGGGAGTTCCGGTGGGCTCCGGCGTGGCCTCGGTGGTGGGTGGTGCGGCGGGTTCGGGCGCCTTGCCGCAGCCCGCCAGGATCAACAGCCCCGCCATTCCGGCGATCAGCGGCGTGGATTTCCACCGGGAACCGACAAAGGGCAGCGTGAGCGGAACGAGTGTCATGCGCATTCGCATAACATACCGGCGAAGCAAACGCACTGATCTTTGTGCGGCGATCCGGCGCCCTATCGTCCCAGCACCCAGTGCATGCCGAACCCCAGCCAGAGCGGAATGGTGATCAGGCCGATGAGGGAGGTGCCGATGACCACCTGCAGCGCGGTGGCCACGTCGCCGTCATGCGCTTTGGTGACAATGATGGGAAAAATCGCCGCCGGCATGGCGGCCTGCAGGACCAATACCGCCTTGAGGGCGGCGTCGAGCGGCGCCAGGCGGGCGAAGACCAAGATGAGGAGCGGCACGACCACGATCCGGACCAGCGTGGAGACGAGAATCGTCTTCCCGCCGTGTTGCAGGGATTGCCGCCGCATGTAATCGGCGATGAGCGCTCCGCTCAAAAGCAGCGCGAGGGGAACGGCGCAGACTCCGAGCATGTGGAACGTCGTGTCCACCGCCGCCGGAATCCAGCGTTTAGCGCCGAGGCCGTTGAGGATCAGCGCGGCGGGAATGGCCACCATGGGCGGACTGATGCTCCGACGCCAGCCGCCCTCCGCGCGGCCGGTCAACTGCCAGAGCGCCACGCTCCAGAAGGCCAGTTCCACTCCGACAAAAAGGGCAAACAAAACCCCGGCCGTTTCGCGGTCGAAAAGCGCCGCGCAGAGCGGAATCGGGATGTACCCGTAGTTTTGCATCGACGTCGTGTAGACGAAGGTGCGGCGCACCACGCCGTCGCGAATATGGAAAATCCGCGCCGCCAGTCGCGCCGCCACAATCCCCAGCGCCACCGTGGCAAATCCCAGGATCGGCGGCAGCAGCCAGTTCTTCGGATTGGCCAGCGCCTCGTTGCCGATGATCACGTCGAAGGCAAGGCACGGGGCGAGCAGCATCACCCCCAGGCGGGTGAGGGAACGGTCCGCCTCGGCGCTCAAAATGCGGATTTTGCGCATGGCAAATCCCGTGGCCATCACCACGAAAATCGGCGCAACGATCTGCAGAAGGAAAAAGAACTGTCCGATCACGATCCAAAGACGAGCCGGCAAATGAGGATCGACGCCGCCACACCGGTCAGGTCGGCGATCAGGCCGGCCGGCACGGCATGGCGCGTGCGCCGGATGGCCACCGAACCGAAATACACGGCGATCACATAAAACGTCGTTTCCGTACTGCCCATGATCGAGCCCGCCATGCGGCTGATCAGGCTGTCCGGACCGCCCGCCGGTCCGCCGGGCTGGATCAATTCCACGAAGATCCCATTGGCGCCGCCGCCGCTGAGCGGACGCATCAAAACGAGCGGAAGCAATTCCACCGGGAATCCCACGGCGGCCAGGGCCGGACCCACCGCCCGGGAAATCATTTCAATCCCTCCCGCCGCGCGGAACATGCCCACGGCGACCAGGATGGCGATCAGATACGGAATGATGCGGACCGCCACATGAAAACCCTCCTTGGCGCCTTCGACAAACTCCTCATAGACCGGCAGCCTTTTGAGCGCCGCGAAGAGCGGGAAAAAGGCCAGGAGAAACGGCACGGCCAGCAGCGAGATGGCCTGGACCGTGGCGGTGACAAATCCGGCGAAACTTTGCGGGTTCTCCTTGATCACGGTCTGGGCGGCAAACCACGCGAAGGCGCCGAAGAAGAGGAGCAGGATCGGATACGCCCAGACGGGAAGCGGTGGGGCCTGCGAGAGGACGATCTTTTCCTGCGGCGCCGATTCCCGGGCGGCCGCCGGCTCCGGAGCGGGGAGGGGAGGCAGACGGTAACCGGGAAGTTTTTCCAGAAATTTCACCGCGGTGATGCCCGCAATCGTGGAACAAAGCGTCGCCAGAAAGGCGGTGCCGATGATGGCGGCGGGATCGCGCGCGCCCGCCGCCGCCATGAACGCAACCGTGCTGGCCGGGATGAGCTGGATGGAGCTCGTGTTGACGGCCAGAAAGGTGCACATCGCGTTGGTGGCCGTGCCCGGACGCGGATTCAGGGTCTCAAGGTCCTGCATGGCGCGCAGCCCGAGCGGCGTGGCGGCATTGCCGAGCCCCAGCATGTTCGCCGCCATGTTCATCAGCATGGACCCCATCGCCGGATGGTCGGGCGGCACGTCCGGAAATAGCCGGCGCATCACGGGACGCATGGCCCGCGCGAGGATTTCCACCAGGCCCGCCTTTTCCGCCAGACGCATCACCCCCAGCCACAGCGCAATCAGTCCGATGTAGGGAATGGCAATCGTCATGACGGCCGTCTCGCAGGATTTGAAGGCCGCCTTGGTGACCGCATCCAGCTGTCCGGAGAAACCGCCGAGAATGACGGCCGCCACCACGAGTCCAAGCCAGATCCAGTTGAGCATGAGGCCGCTTGTTTTCTCACGCAGCCGGCAGGCGGGCAAAAGAAAAAGCTGAAACGCGGAAACGGAACAACGCAGGCGCCGACATAAGGGCGGGGGAGGAAAATCGGAAGGCGGAAACGGAATTCCGCCCGCTGAAGCGTGAACTCCGACGAGCGGAGGGTCGCCGCCGGCCCGACCCTCATTTTCGGACAAGCCCGAGGTCTCGCCCCCCGGCTTCCCGCACTGGAACACTATTGCCTTTGCAATACATTGTGTTTACATCGCACGACATAATGGAAAGCCCCTCCGGAGCGTCCTGGCGGACGATGGTCGCGCGCGTTTCGCCCGACGACATCGTGATTTATGCCAATGGGGCCCTGGCGGCGTATCTGAAGGTTCCCAAGCGGGAGTTGATCGGTTCGCCGCTGGAAGTGCTGGCCGGCCGCGCCCGGGGGGAGGTGGCCACCTGCTTTGCCCGCCCTGAATCCGGGCGTTCGGGCAATCATCTGGTGACGGATGCGGAGGGCCGGGTTTTTGAGGCCAAGTCCTATTCCGACGGCGGGGTGCTCGACATCGTTCTTGATGAGGTGACCAATGCCGAGGCGATCAGCCGCGAACTGCGCTCCGCCAGCGGGATCCCGTCGGAAGCGCTCACGGAGGAGGAATTGCGCACCACGCGGCATCCGGAGCGACGGTATCTCACGGTCAGCCACACGCGCCTGCGCGGCATTGCCTCGGTGGCCGACCGCCTTGCCCCCATGGAGGTCCGCCTCATGGTGAATTCCTTTGTCGAGGAGGCCTGCGACGCGATTTTTGAGACCGGCTGCACCGTGGGGGACACCACGGGAGAGTCCGTCCTCGGCATCTACGGGGCGCCGCGCTATTTTGCCGATCATCCGCTGCGGGCCGTCCGCGCCGCCTGCGACCAGCAGCAACGGGCGGCCAGCCTCCACGCCGGCCTCTACCGCCAGGGCAAGGAACTGGTGCCCTGTTCGTGCGGCCTTTGGACGGGCGACACCCTGGTGGGCACACTGGGAAATTCCTCATGGCAGCATTACACCGCGCTCGGCGGTCCGGTGGAGCTCGCGGAAAAACTTTCGGAGCTGGCCCGGCCCGGCGAAATCCTGCTGCCCGAACACACCCTCACCCATCTGCTGCGGGTGCTGCCCGAGGGCTGGGAACATCTGCGCGCCGAAAGCGAGAACGAACCCGACCTCAGCGATTTTCAGTGGACCGGCGACGAGGTCGCCCCGCTTCCGGAACACCTGCGCAAGGTCGTTTATCTGATCGGTCCCGGTGTGCGCGAGGACACCAACCGCACGGAGTATTACCTGGATTATCTCTGGGCGTTCCGCGTTCCCGGCCGCGAGGAAGCGGTGCCCATCTTGCGGGTGATGCGCCCCTCCCTGGTGGGCGACTCTCTCGAATTGAGCGACGAAAACGTCGTCACCACCCAGGTCGCGCAGACCCTCGGCAAATACAAACTCGTCGAGGTGATCGGCGTCGGCGGCATGGGCAAGGTCTGGCGCGGCGTGGACCGTTTCGGAAATGCCGTGGCCATCAAGGTGCTGCACTCCAACGAGGCGGTCACGGAGATGCAGATCAAGCGCTTCCGCCGGGAGGCCGAAATCATGGCCAAGCTCCCGCACCGGAACATCTGCCGCGTGTTCGAGATGAACGAGTTCGAAGGCATCCATTACATCGCGATGGAATATGTCGACGGACTCTCGCTTTCCGACCTCCTGTACGAAAAGACCGCGGCGGAGACTTCGGGGCGTTCGGCCAGCCGGCTGGATCTCAAGGCGCTCATCGGTTCGCTTCGCTCGGAAAAACCCCTGCGCGACAGGGCGGAACGGGAACTGGCCGAGCGGGGCGAGGAACCGCCCCCGCGTCCCAAGGTGACCCGCGTGCTGCCCGTTGAACAAACCCTCGGCATCATCCTCAAGGTCTGCGATGCCGTGCAGTTTGCCCACGAACACGGCGTGCTGCACCGCGACCTCAAACCCGGCAACATTCTCCTGCGCGAGGATGGCGAGCCGTTGGTGGCGGACTTCGGCCTGGCCAAACTCAACTCGCCCGAAGCCACCCGGTCGCTCTCCGTGACCGGTCACGTCGTCGGCACGCTGGAAAACATGTCGCCCGAACAGGCCGAGTCGAGCAAGGACGTGGACGAACGCGCGGACGTCTACAGCATCGGAACGATCCTTTACCAGATGCTCACCGGACGCCGGCATTTCGAGGCATCCGGCAACATCGTGGCCGACGCCCAGGCCCTCAAGACCCACGAGCCGCAAAGGCCGCGGCTTCACAACCCGCAGCTCGACGCCGACCTCGAAATCATCACCATGAAGGCCCTGCGCAATGATCCCGTGCAGCGGTACCGCAGCGTGGCGGCCCTCAAGGCGGATCTCGAACGATACCGGCGCGGCGAGGTCATCAGCGCGCGCCCGGTGACCCTGCTGGAGGTGTTTCGCAAGACGGTGCAGCGCAACAAGGCGGTGGCCGGGGTGATTCTGGCCTCGGGCCTGATTTTTGTCGTCGGCACCCTGGTGGCCATTGCCATCCTGTCCCATCTGGTGATCAAGGAGCGGGAGGCGAGGACGCTTCTGGACGACCGGGAGCGGGAATTGCAGCGGCAGCAGGAAGCCCTGGACGCCCGCGCCGCCGAGGTGGCCGCCGCCACCCGCCGCGCCGAAGAGGCCCGTTCCCTTGCGGAGAGGGCGGCGGAGGAGCTGCGGACGGAGCGGCAGGCCATGACCGAGGCCCTGGCGCGCAGCGAGGTCGAACGCGCACGCGTCGAGCAGCAGAAGGAGGAACAGCGCCGGCTCGCCGAAGAGGAACGCCGCCGCGCCGAGGAGGAACGGCGGCGGGCGGAGGAACTGGGGGAAAAGCTCCAGAAGGCCACCGAGGAACGGCGGGAGACCGTCCGCGACCTGCCCTCCGAATTCCCGAGCCCCCCGGGCGGGGACACGCTGGAGCAGCTTCACCGCGCCTACACCCACGCCAACCAGATTATCGGCCTCGAATATTCCCCCAGCGTGGTGCAGCGGTCCGATCTCGATGTCCGGAAAATGCTGCAAAAGCTGGCGGAGGGACTGGAGGTGGTTTCGTCCGCGCTGCTGACCAACCGGGATTACGCCCCCGCATGGATGGCGAAGGCCCGCCTGCACCTGGCGCTCATGGAATATGAGGCGGCGGCCAAGGCTTACGCAGAGGCGGCCCTCGCGAATCAGAAGGGGCTCTTTCCGCTTCCGCCCGGAGGGGGAAATCCGCGCGAGATGTATGAATTCGTCACCTCCGTGCTTTCGCGCGGAGGCGGTGACAAGACGGCGCGCGCCGCGGAGACCCTGCGACGGTATCAGGATTTCGGCGCGAACATCGCCGCCATCATCGAGGTGCTCGCCAAGGCGAAAAAATCCTCCTCCTTCGCCGATCTCGATCGTCCGATCTCCGCCAGCGAGGCGCTTCTGGCCCTGCGGGAAACCAACGGCGGGGCACTTCAGGCCTCCGGAGAAACCTCCTCGGGCAGCCTGGCCCTCTGGGGCGTGGAGGACCTCAAGGATCTCTCCGCCCTCCGGGGCAAGCGCGTGACCAGCCTGAGCATCACCGGCGCACGCACCCTCGACTGGGTGACAATCCAGGCGCTTCCCCTCGAATCGCTCGATCTTTCCCGGTGCCACTTCGACACCCTCCCCGTGCCGCCGCGCGGTTACCCCAAACTCACCCGCCTGAATCTGAGCGGCACTCCGGTCGGCTCCCTGGATTTTGTCCGCATGATGCCGCGGCTCGAAGCCCTGGACATTTCCCACACCAAGGTGGGTGATCTGGCCTTCCTGCGTTGGACCCGCCTGCAGGAAATCCACCTCGCCGGCCTCAATCCGGCCAACCTGCGCACCCTCGCCTGGTTGCCGGTTCGCACCGTCACCCTCAGCCCGGAACTCCTCTCCGACCCCGCGTCACTCACCGCCGGGTTGCGCCTGCACAAAAGCCTCAAGGTACTGCGCTCGCCGGACGATCCCGCCCAGCAATCCGCCGCGGAATTCTGGCGCAAATTCGACTCCGGGCAGTACCGGTCCACCCCCTGAGGGGGGGCTTCCGGCGTTACCGGTCTCAAAAGTCATTCACCCGAGGGGACTTGCGCTATCGCTCGGGAAACCGACCGGCAAAAAAAAGGCGAATAATTTGAACAAAGGCCGGCGTGGTGCGTCTAACCCAGTAAACACCTTGTAAATACGCAAACCATGAAAAACCCCTACCGCAAAATCAATCGCAAGAAATACACTCTGGGTGAACTGGTGGAAATTGTCTCCTCCTGCGCCCGCGACAGTCGTGAGTCCCTCGCGGCCCTGGTGGATCTCTTTGAAAGCGGCCGTGTGAAACTCGTGAATCACGGCAAGCTCAAAACCGTTCGTGTCGGCTGCTAAGGTGCGACGCGGATTGCCGGATTCCCCTGCGACGACGGATTCCGTCCTGCAGGGGAATTTTTTTTTGAAATTCGTGTCGTTCCCCCGTTCGTTCCGCTTAAAAGAGAGGCATGGTTGAATTTTCCGTCCGTTACGAAGGCGATCTCCGCTGCCGCTCCACGCATGGTCCCTCGGGTTCCGAACTTCCGACCGATGCGCCCGCGGACAACATGGGCCGGGGCGAGGCCTTCAGTCCGACGGATTTGACCGCCACCTCCCTGGCCACCTGCATGCTCACCACGATGGCCATCGGGGCGAAAAGGAACAACCTGTCCGTCGACCTCACCGGGGCCGGCGCCCGCGTGGTGAAGCACATGACCTCCGAGCCGCCCCGCCGCATTGCCAGGATCGAGGTGGAACTCGATTTGCCCGTTCCTGCGGATCATCCCGATCGGGAGAAGCTCGAGCAGTTTGCCCTCCAGTGTCCCGTGGCCCTCAGCCTCCATCCCGACGTGGAAAAGAAGGTCTCCTTCCGCTGGCTCGGTTAGGGGAAGAGATCGGTCGAATCTTTTATTCTACGTTGCGCACGCTGCGCGCCTTCGGTAGCCTCCGCCGGTGATTGACCGTTATTCCCTGCCGCAAATGCGTGCGCTCTGGACCGAGCAGCGCAAACTCGAAATCTGGCTTGAGATCGAAATCCTCGCCTGCGAGGCGATGGCCGAGTTCGGCACCATTCCCAAGGAGGACGCCGTAACCATCCGCCGGAAGGCGACGTTCGACGTCGAAAACGTTCGCGAGATCGAGAAACGCACCAACCACGATGTGATTGCGTTCCTCGAGGATGTCGCCGCCCGGGTCGGTCCGGCGGCCCGCTGGATCCACCAGGGACTCACGTCCTCGGATCTCCTCGACACCACGCTGGCCGTGCAGATGAACTCGGCATGCGCGATCCTGCTCGACGACCTGAATCACCTGCGCGAGTCCATCGCGAAGCGCGCCCTCGAGCACAAGTTCACGCCGATGATCGGCCGCAGTCACGGCATCCACGCCGAGCCGATCACCTTCGGCCTCAAGATGGCGTTGATGTACGACGAATTCTCCCGCGCCACCCAGCGCCTGCTGGAGATGCGCGAGCGCATCAAGGTCGGCAAGATCAGCGGCGCGGTCGGCACCCACGCCCACCTCGATCCGCGGGTCGAAAAATATGTCTGCGAGAAACTCGGACTCCGCCCCGCCGCGCTTTCCACCCAGATCATCCAGCGGGACCGACATGCGGAGTTCATGACCGTGCTCGCCCTCATTGCCAGTTCCATCGACCGCTGGGCCACGGAGTTCCGCCACCTGCAGCGCACCGAGGTGCTCGAAGTGGAGGAATATTTTGCCGCCGGCCAGAAGGGCAGCTCTGCCATGCCGCACAAGCGCAATCCCATCACCGGCGAACGCCTCAGCGGCCTCGCCCGCGTGATCCGCGGCAATGCCGTGGCGGCGCTGGAAAATGTCGCCCTCTGGCACGAGCGCGACATCAGCCACAGCTCGGTGGAACGCGTCATTCTGCCCGACTCGACCACCCTCCTCGACTACATGCTCGTGACGCTGCGCAAGCTCGTCGACGGCCTGCAGGTTTATCCCGAGAACATGAAGCGCAACATGGAGATCACCGGCGGGCTCTACGCCAGCCAGTCCGCGCTCCTCATGCTCACGACCCGCGGCCTTGAACGCAAGGACGCCTACGAGGCCGTGCAGCGCGCCGCCATGAAAACCTGGAAGGAAGGCGGCAATTTTGCGGAAAATCTCGCCGCCGAGCCGACGGTGGCCGCGCACCTCAGCCGGGAGGACATCCTCCATGCCTGCGCGCCCGACCGGCATTTCCGCTTTGTGGAGGACAAATTCAAGGCGGTCGGCATCGTCGGCTAGTTGCAATTGTCGTCCTTGCTGCTATCGAAAACCATGCGAACTCTCGTCTTTCTTCTCCTGGGCGGTCTTGCGCTGGCCGGCTGCAAAAGGAAATCGGATGCCCCGGCGCCGGCGCCCGAGGTCGCGGAGGCCACCCCCACTCCGGAACCCACGCCCGAACCGACTCCCACCCCGGAGCCGATTGATCTCAGCGCCCAGGTGGTCGTGCTCTGTTATCACCGCTTTGAGGACAAGACCGCGGACATGGTGAGCCGTCCGGCCGAATTCGAGGCGCAGATGCAGGCGCTCAAGGACAACGGGATCACCGTGATCTCGATGGAGGATTTCCTCGCCTGGCGCCGCGGCGAAAAGAGCATCCCGAAGAAATCGGCGGTGATCACGCTCGATGACGGCTGGCTGACCGGATACACGGTGGCCTGGCCGATCCTGAAAAAGTTCGGCTACCCCTTCACCATGTTCATTTATCCGGACTACGTGAAGGGTGGGCCCCGCGCCGGCGGCGGTTCCATTTCCTGGGAACAACTTGCGGAAATGCGCGATGCCGGCGTGGACATCGGCAGTCATTCCATGAGCCACTCGGACCTCCGCGCCCGGAAGGGAAAAACCGAGGAACAGTATCGGGAATGGCTTCGGACGGAGATTGCGGGATCCAAGCAGCTTCTTGAGGATAAGCTGGGCATCGCGGTCAAAACCATCGCCTATCCCTACGGCAACCAGAACGAAATCGTGCGCGAGATCGTGAAGGAGGCCGGGTATGAGGCCGGATTCACCGTCTACGGCCAGCACATGGGCCACTCCGGCGACCCGACCCTGCTCGGCCGTTTTGCGGTGGATTCCAAGAATCCGGATGTTTTCACCAAGCGGGTGCTGGCCTTCCCGGGTTCCCCGGCGGCCGGATCGTCGGGCCCGACCATCACGGAAATCCCCGCCTCCAGCATCCTCACCGTCCCGGCCGACGGGGCGGTCGTCACCGAGTCCGAACCGGAAATCAAAATCAACCTCGCCAACTTCGGCAACGTCGATCCCAACACTGTCACCATGCGCATCAGCGGCATGGGCGTGGTTCCGGCCAAGTTTGATCCCGAAACCAAGAACCTCACCTACAAACTGGTGCAGCGGGTTTACGCCCGCCAGGTCACGGTGATCGTCAGTGCCACCGTCGACGGCAAGAAGGTCGAAACCCGCTGGTCGTTCCAGATGGCGCCGCCGGCGTAGGCCGGCGCCGGCGCCGACCCGCGCGGAGAGGCGGATTTTCCGAACCTTTGTGGGGAGGGGCGTGGGACCCGCGCACCCTCCCCCAACGCGTCAGCGCGTCTTCGTTTTCCTCTTCGCTTCCGCAAAGCTGGACTCGGTGTCCAGCAGGCTGGCGAGATAGGCGTCGCGGACCGGCAGCGACGGCGCGGCGGCGATTTTTTCCGGGTGTTCGAGGCGCGAGAAAATCGCGTGCACGACGGTCTCGCGCGGGACGGATTTGACGCCGAATCCGTCCGGACGGTTGCTGGACCAGAACCGCACATGCTCGACGCCGTCGAGCGTTTCGCGGCCGAGGTAAATGACGGAGTGTCCGCGTTCCTTCCGGCCGACGGCATCCGTCCAGAAAATCTTGAGGAAGTCGCCCGGACGGGCCTCGTCGAAGGAGGTGAAATTGCGTCCGAGGCCCAGTTCGCAGAAGAGCCGCGCCGTGCCGGGTCCGTTGGCGTTCCAGCGGCCCCAGACGCTTTCGCCGTCCGGGAGCGTGTCCGACCCATCCGGACGCAGGCGGGGAACCAGGACCTTCCAGACGTCTTCCGAGAGGGTGAGCACGCCCTTCCGTTGCAGGGCGGCCAGGGTTTTGAGGAACACCAGGTAGGTGGCGCCCGAACAATATCCGGGCATGGCGGATTCCGGACGGATGACGACCTCGTCGCCGGGACGAACCGCCTCCGCAAGTCCCCGGTGGGCGTTCAGCGTGGTGGCGTACCCCCCTCCGGAGGGCATTGTGCGAACCTGTTCGAGTACCATGTCGTTGATTCCGCCCGCCCACGCGGATCCCGCCAGCAAGAACAGAAAAATCGCGGCGCGGCGCATGCAGGCAATGTGCCGGAAGACGGGCGGGGGGAAAAGTTTTGGTTCGGTATTTTTGGCGCGGCGTGTTTTCGGCTACAGGATCCGCGGGAATTCCGCTTCAATGTCCCCTTCCATGCTGCGTCGTCGTCTTTTTCCGCTGGTTTTGCTCGCACTCCTTGCCGTTCTGGCCTGGGGGGCGTTCTGGCTGGCGGGCTGGATGGAAAAGCGGCCTCTCGCGCCTGCGGGGGGATTGTATTTCCCCGGCCGTCTCGAGCTCGACGTGCCGCAGTTTTTTCAGGCGAATGAACGCTGGGCCTCCGATCCGCTCGGCGCGACCACGGCGACGCTGGGCGCGGAGGGCTGCGCGGTGTCCTCGGCGGCCATGGTTCTGGCCTCGTATGGGATCGACCTGGACCCCGGCCGGCTCAACGAATTCCTCACGGCCCTGCCCGGAGGCTACACCCCGGAGGGGTGGATTTATTGGGAAAAGGCCGCCGAGTATGACCCGACCTTCACCCCCCGGCTGCTGCCCCATTACGAGGACAAGCCGTCGTATTTCCTGATCGACTGGAACCTCATCCAGGGCAATCCCGTCATCGTCCGCCTGCGCTACCCCAACGGGATCACGCACTTTGTGGTGATTTGCGGCAAGCAGGGCCGGGACTACCTCATCCGCGACCCGGGCCGGGGCGGCGCAAAAGGGGTTTATCCGCTCCGGGAATTCGGCAGCGACATCGAGGCGTTGCGCTTCTATCGCAAACCCTGAGGGAACGCCTTCCCGCGAGGCGGCGGGGCCGGGACGGGAAGGACGGGTGTTGGGTTTCCGAGCGGCCGCCTATTTGCGGCGGGTGAAAAGGAACGCCAGCAGTCCGCCGAGGAGGAGCGCGGCGATGATGGGGGCGTAGGGATTTTCACGAACGCTTTCGTCGGCGACCCGGGCTCCGCGGGCGGCCTGGGCACGCACGCGGTCATACACTTCGCGTCCGCTGTCGAGCGCGTCCGCAAGACGGCGGCGGGCGAGCTTCACCTTTTCCTCCGCCACATCCGAGGTGGCGGCGAGCAGCCCGCGGGCGTCGTCGGCGAGGGTTTCGAGATAACTGACGACGGTTTCCTTGTAGTTGTTCATAAGTGGATTGTCGCCTTGGATCGCATCCCGCGCAAGCTGTGGATTCATTCCATTTGTTTTTGGGCGCGGCGGAAGGCCCGGACAAAGCGTTTCAGCCTCGCGGGGTCGAGGCGGCCGAGAAAGTCCCCGTTCTCCCGCAGGGTCGACCCCACAATGAAGATGTCCGCCAGGGGCAGGTAGGTGGCGATGGTTTCGGGGGTCATTCCGGAACCGATCAGGACCGTCCCGCGCGCCGCCCGCCGCACCCGGCGAAGTTCCTTCACGTCGGGTTTTTCCCCGGTTCGCGGACCGGTGACAATCACCCCGTCGACGAGAAAAAATTCCGCCTGTTTGACGACGTCCACGATGTCGAGGTCGCCGGTGAGGGCGTGCGAACAGTGCTTTTTCTTCACATCGCCGAAGACCCGGATGTGTTCGGCGCCGAGCTCCCTGCGCAGCCTCAGAAGTTTCCCGGCACAGCCCTCGATGAGGCCGGCTCCGCCGATGTGCGCAAAAACATAGCCTTCCACCCGGATGAAATCGAGATCGCAGGCGGCGGCGATGCGCAGGGCGCTCTCGTTGGCCGCCTCCAGCAGTTGGAGTCCCACCGGGCCCGCAAATTCCCTGCGCACGGCCCGCGCGATGCGCCGGACGAGGGTCAGCGCCGCCGCCGGAAGCGGCGGCTTGATGTAGGGCAGGTCGTGGCTGTTTTCCAGAACGACGGCATCCACGCCGGCCGCAAGGTATTCATGCAGGTCGGAGAGGGCCTGGTCGAAAATCGCGCGGTCGTCGCCGTCATAACCGGGCGAGCCGGGCAACGGCCGAAGGGCGATCATGGCGGCAAGGGTCTTTTGGGGAAAGGCGCGCATGCCGCCGTTTTACGCCGCGTCCGGAGGGATGGCGAGAGCGGCCTGCCCCCCCGCGGCCTCCGGCCTGGGCGTCGAAAAGGACGGTCCGGCGAAACAGGTCGTTCCTACGAACGGATTCGCGAAAGCAAAAACCGTGCGATGGCGTTGGAGGCGCCGCGTCGGCGGGTGGCGGTGAGATTGGCCCGCCACGCCTTCCACAGCGCCCCGTCATTGGCGATGGCCCCCACCACGATGTCGTGAATGCGTTTGGGATCCCCCACGGCCAGGGCGCCGACCCCCGTCTGTTCAATGAGCGAGATGTTGCCTTCCTCCTGACCGGGAACGATGTGGCTGACCAGAAACGGAAGTTCCGCGGCGATGGCCTCCTGGACGGTCGCCCCCCCGGCCTTGCCGACAAAAATGTGATGCGAGGTCATCAACTGCGGCATTTCCTGGGTCCAGCCGATCAGGCGGCCCCGCACCGGCAGGCCGGCCGCCTGCAACTGACGGTAGACGCTCTGGCGCCGTCCGGTGACCACGGTGACGGTGAGATTGGGAATCTTCGCGAGATGCCCGAGGGAGGCGATGGCCGCCTCGGTTTTGCCGCCCGGGAAAAAGAGGAGTTTCCACTGGCCGTCCGTCGGCGGCGGACAGGGGGTCAGCGTTTCGAAAATGGGACTCACCGGAAACCCGAGCACATGGATGCGCTCCTCCGGCACGCCGTCGTTCCGCAGGACGTCCGCCGTCTGATTGTCCGCCACCAGCGAGCCGTCGCAGGGGCAGCGGTACCAGGCGGAGTTGATCTGGGTGGAGTCGGTGATGACCGTGTAAAACGGAACGGTCACCTCGGGATGACGCTTGCGGATCTTGGCGATGAGGAAGGAAAAGACCGGATAGGTCGAGGCGACGATGTCGGGCTGGAATTCCCCGATGAGGCTGTGGACGGCCTCGGTCAGTTCCTTCAGCATCGGGCCCATGCCCTCGACCACCCCCTTGCGGCTCAGCAGCTCGAAGACCACCTTCCACGCGCGCGGGTAGCGGTTGATCGCCGTCGTGTAGCCCGTCTGCATGAGCTTGTTCACAATCGGATTCGTCCGGGTGTAGGGATCGGCGACCAACACCTCGGCCGCGCCGGCGGTTTCGGTCTTCAGGGCTTCGCCGATGTTGCGGGCGGCGGTGTTGTGACCCTCGCCCATGCTGGCGGTGAGGATGAGAATGCGAGGCATGGAAACTACGGCAAAAGGCGGACGGACGGCAAGGGACCGGGCGGGATTTCAACGAAGCCTGTCAAGCGCCTGGCGGGCGCGCCTTTGGGTCTCTTCATCGTCCTGATCTTTGGCCGGAAGTGATAGGCCGATTTCCAGCTGTTTGCGAGCATCGTTTTTGCGTCCCAGCTTTTCCAGCATCAGGCCGTATTCCACGTGGTGCATCACCCGGGGCGGACCGGTGGCGATGGCCTTCCGGAAACATTCCTCGGCCCGCTTGGTCGAGGCCCCGGGAAGTTTCCCGTAGATCGCCCGGGCCAGTCCGCGCGCCACGGCCGGAACCGAGGCCATCTCGAAGTTCCAGCGGGCCAGCACATGCCAGGCCAGATCGTTGCCCGGATCCAGCCGGACGGCTTCCTCCGCCTCCGCCTTGATTTCGCGCGACAGCGCAATCTGACGGCGGGGGGATTCCAGCCGGGCCAGCCGGCCGCAGGCCACGGCGAGATCCAGCCGCGCGCGGGAGTCGTCGGGGGCGGCCTTCACCGCCCGTCGCGCCGCCGCCAGCGCCCGTTCCGCCAGTTCCTTTTTTTCCTTCTCCGGCGCGTCCCGGCCCAAGCGTTCATACTGGGCGGTGAGACGGCGGAGAATGTCGACGGAACCGGGGGTCTGCCGGTCCGCCTCGAGATAAAGCTCCAGCGCCTCGCGATGGCGCCCATGCGCGGCCAGCCGGTCGCCGTCCTCCAGAGGACCGGCCTGGGCCGAAACAACCAGCAGTGAAACGGCCGCGATTTTGCCGAAGGTTGCTCTTGCCAGCCTGAGGTTCCGGTTACACCCTCCCGGGAAGTTTTTTATGAAGCTCGGAGTCATTGGATTGGGTGGCCGGATGACGCATATGGTGAACAATGCCATGCGTCCGCAGCAACCGGATTTGCGTGTGGTGGGACTGGTGGAGCCGGACGAGGCCCGGGCCCGGGAGGCCCTGACCCCGGCCGAGCGCGAGGAAGCCCGCTTTTTTTCCCGTCTCGAGGAAATGGTGGAGGCCACCCGCCCCGATGCCCTGGCCATCGGCACGCGGTGCAATCTGCACACGAAGTACGCCATTGAGGCGGCGGCCTTTGGATTGCCGCTGTTTCTGGAAAAGCCGGTGGCGGTCACGATGGAACAGGCCGTCGCGCTGGAGGAGGCCTATCAGGGATTCCGCGCCGGGGTGGTGGTGAGCTTTCCCCTGCGGGTTTCTCCGCTTCATCGGGAGGCCCGACGCCTGATTCAGGAAGGAAAAATCGGCCGGCCCGAGCATCTGCTGGGAATCAACTATGTGCCGTATGGCACCGTCTATTTCGACTCCTGGTATCGGGACTATCAGATCACCCAGGGGCTCTTTTTGCAGAAGGCGACCCACGATTTCGACTATCTGGCCGACCTGGCCGGCGCGCCGATTGTTCGGGTGGCCGCCACGTATTCGCAGGGCCGGGTCTTCCGCGACGCCCGCTTCGCCTCCGAGGGGGGTGATGCCCTGTATTACGAGGGCATCGGCACGCCGGAAACCGGAATGAACGAGGATTCCTCCAACGCACTGCTGGAATTTGCCAACGGCTCGAAGGGCGTCTATACCCAGGTCTTTTACTCCCGCAGGGAGGCGCAGGCGCGCGGGGCCACCGTCAGCGGGCCGCGCGGAACGGTGCAATTCGACTGGTACGCCAACCGGCTGCGGTACGTTCCCCATTTTGAGGGGGAGGTGGAAACCTGGGAGCCGAAGGGGATCGAGGGGCATTTTGGCGGCGACGACGAACTGGCCCGCAATTTTCTGGCCGTGGTGCGCGGTGAGGAGGCGTCAATGTCCCCGCTGTCCAGCGGACTGAAAAGTGTCTACGCCTGCCTGGCGGCGAAGGAATCCGCGGAGACCGGCCGTTTTGTGGATGTGCGTCCCTGCCGGTTGAACGACCAGCCCTAAGGACCTCCGCCCGGAAACCCGTCGGGGGGGCGGCGGTTCGGACCGGTCAGGACCCCTTCGGCCACCAGGGAAGGAAGGCGTTGGTGGTGCGCTGATAGGCCTCGTAGGCGGCGCCGCGTGTCTGCAGCGCGTGGGCTTCCGTCGGCGGGATGCCGGTGACGTTCACCAGGAAGTGTCCCATGATGAGGGGGCTGATCGCGGCCAACCACCCTCCGGGGGATCCGAGGGCAAAGAGGAAAAAGGCGATCCAGATCAGCCACTCGAAAAAATAATTCGGGTGACGCGAACCCCGCCAGAGTCCGGTCCGGCAGACCTGACCCCGGTGGGCGGGATCCCGGAGAAAACGGGTCAGTTGGGCGTCCGCGACCACCTCCCCCGCGAACCCGATGCCCCAGAGGACCACCCCGGCGATTTCCCAGGGTCCGAAGCCGGGGGCGGGATTCGACAGCACGATGGCAAACGGCGTGGAAAGAATGCCGATCAGGAGTCCCTGCAGGAGGAAGAAGCCGAAAAACATCAGCCAGGGACGCTGGGGAAACGCTTCGCGCAGGGCCGCATAACGCGGGGTTTCCTGCGGGTGCCGCGCCATCACACGGCGCAGGAAGTGTGTGCCGAGACGCAGGCTCCACAGCACCACCATGAGGGTGAGCACCAGGGAACGCAGCCGGTCGCCCCCGCCGACAAGGGCGTAAAATACGGCCAGAAGCGTGAACCCCCAAGCCCAGGCGACGTCGACCACGCCCGCATTGCGGAATCTTTTTCCGATGGCCCACGTGACCGCCATCAGCAGCATCGCCAGATTGACGCCCAATCCGACCAGCACCCATCCATTCATCGTGTCGCCTCCCGGGAATTCATATCGGCGGGATTTTAAACGCCCTTTCCGCGTCGGCGTATAGACCATTTGTGAAAATCCCCGCCCCGGAGCCCCGGGGTTGTCCTGCGCGGGATTTGTGGAATACTGAAAACATGAGCACTCCCCATACCCCCTGGCGCGTGTATTCGACTCATGCCATCTTTCACACCGATCCCCAGCCGTTGTGGAAGGCGCTCGCGGATTACAACGGTCTTCCAAAGCTGCTGCCGGAGATGGTCAAGTCCAGCACCATGACCGGTGAGGGCGTGGGTGCCGTGCGCACGCTGACCTTTGACGACGGCACCGTGGCCCGCGAGGTTCTGATCGCCTTTCACCCCGAGCAGTTCCGGCTGTCCTACGCCATGGAGGAACCGGAGGGGTTTCCGTGGACGCATTATTTCTGCACCCAGCAGCTCCAGGCCCTCGGCGCCGGACAGACCCATCTCATGATCACCGGCTATTTTCAGCCGCGGGAGGGCACCGAGGCGGAAGCGTGCGCTGTGTTGTCGGAGGTTTATGCCGGGGTGTTGACCGGTCTGGCGCGGGAGCTGGGGGTCGGCATGATTCCGCAGCATTCCTGAAAATTCCCCCTTTCGGCCTCGCCCGCGCGCGGCTAGAGAGTGGGGATGTCCGTATTAGCCAATCCGCCGGAAAAAACCGCGCTCGCCGCCCGCGAGATCGGGCGCCGGCGCACGTTTGCCATCATTTCGCACCCCGACGCCGGCAAGACCACACTCACCGAAAAGTTCCTCCTTTACGGAGGCGCCCTCCAGCTTGCCGGCATGGTCACCGCCCGCAAGGACCAGCGCGCCACCACCAGCGACTGGATGGAGCTGGAACGCCAGCGCGGCATCTCGGTCTCCTCCACCGTGCTGCAATTCGAATACGGCGGCTGCGTGGTCAACCTCCTCGACACGCCGGGACACAAGGATTTTTCCGAGGACACCTATCGCGTGCTCACCGCGGTGGATGCCGCGGTGATGGTGATCGACGCGGCCAAAGGCATCGAGTCGCAGACGCGGAAATTGTTTGAGGTCTGCCGTCAGCGCGGCGTCCCGATCTTCACGTTCATGAACAAATTCGACCGCCCCACCCGGCCGCCGCTCGATCTGCTCGACGAATTGGAAAATGTCCTCGGGATCCACGCCCTGCCCCTGAACTGGCCGCTCGGCAACGGGCCGGAGTTTCGCGGGGTGTACGACCGCCGCGCGAAGGAGGTGCATCTGTTCCAGAAGACGCCCCAGGGCGCCTACCGCGCCCCGGAACAGGTGGGCGGCGTGGATGACCCGCTGGTGCGCGACGCCATGGCGCCCGATGTGTATGCCGCCTTCCGCGAGGAAATTGATCTGCTCGAGGGCGCGGGGGCCGAATTTGACCTCGACCAGATCCGCGCGGGCAAACTGACCCCGGTCTTTTTCGGCAGCGCGATGAACAACTTCGGCGTGCAACTGCTGCTCGACCATTTTCTCAAGCTGGCCCCCCCGCCCGCGCCCCGCCGGAGTGTGTCCGGCGAGGTTTCCCCCTCCCATCCGGCCTTCTCGGGCTTCATCTTCAAGATCCAGGCCAACATGAACCCGAAACACCGCGACCGCGTGGCCTTCGTGCGCATCGTGTCGGGGGAATTCCGGCGCGACATGACCGTGGCCCATCCCCGCACGGGCAAGCCGGTGCGGCTGTCGAATTCCCAGCGCCTCTTTGCCCAGGAGCGTGAAACGGTTGACTCCGCCTGGGCGGGCGACGTGGTCGGCCTCGTGGGCAACCAGGACTTCCAGATCGGCGACACCCTCTCCGAGGACCCCGCCATCCGCTTCGACGAAATCCCGCGGTTCGCCCCGGAATGCTTTGCCCGCATCCACAGCGCCAGCACCGCCACCGGGAAACGCTTCCGCGAAGGACTTGACCAACTCCTGCGCGAAGGCGTGGCCCAGGCCTTTGAACTGAAGGATTCGGTGACCCGCGTGCCGCTGCTCGGTGCGGTGGGGCCGCTCCAGTTCGAGGTGCTGCAATACCGCCTGGAAACCGAATACGGCGCAAAATGCCGGGTCGAAATGGCGTCCTGGACCGTGGCCCGCTGGATCCGTGCGAAGGACGGCGGCCCGTTGCCGGACCTCCTCCTGCCGAGCGGCGCGGCCCTGGCCACCGACGCCCATGGCGGCACCGTGGCGCTGTTCAGTTCGGAATGGTCGTTCGGATATTTCGAGAGCAAAAACGAGAACGTCGAAATCTCGATGCTGCCCTTCCGGGACCGGCCGCCGGCCTGACCCTTCTCCCGGGTCCGCGCGGGCGGGGGAGCCGAAAAATCTTGTCGCGGGACGTCCGGGACCGGACGATATTCGGCCTTCATGGATGCCAGCCTGCTCGAAATCCTCTGCTGCCCGGTCTCCCGCCAGCCTCTTCGGGTGGCGGACACCGAGACCCTGCGGCGCGCCGCCGAGCGAACGTCGATCCCGCCGTCGGAAGGCCTGCTCCGCGAGGACGGCCGGGTGCTGTATCCTGTGAAGGACGGCATTCCGCTTCTCGTGCCGGAGGAGGGCATTGCTCTTTGATTGACCCCCGGGGCCTCCTCCGGGTTGATTTTCACCTCTGACCTTTTGTTTCCATGACCGAACTCGAACGCATCCGTCACTCCGCCGCCCACGTGCTGGCCACGGCCATCCTCAAGATCTGGCCCGAGGCCCAGTTCGCCGCCGGGCCTCCGGTGGAGAATGGTTTTTATTACGACGTCGAGCTGCCGCACCGGATCACGCCGGACGATTTCCCGCGCATCGAGGAGGAAATGAAGAAGGAGATCAAGGCGAACCATGTCTTCGAGCGCATCGAGGTGTCGCGCGAGGAGGCGGTCGCCATGGCGCTCAGGGGTCAGCTGGCCTCTCTGGGCGAGCGCCCCGAACCGTCGAAGTTCAAACTCGACATCGTGCAGAACATTCCGGAGGGCCAGGTGATCACCCTGTATCGCAACGGGGACTTCACCGACCTGTGCGCCGGGCCGCATGTCATGCGCACCGGCAACATCGGCGCCTTCAAGCTCACCCACGTGGCGAGCGCCTACTACAAGGGGGACGAACGCAATCCCCAGCTCCAGCGCATCTACGGCACCGCCTTCAAGAACAAGACCGAGATGGCGAACTACTTCGCCATGCTCGAGGAGGCGAAAAAACGCGACCACCGCAAGCTCGGCCGGGAACTGGACCTGTTCCACTTTGACGAGGACGTGGGTCCCGGCCTGCCCCTGTGGCTGCCCAATGGCGCCGTGCTCATCGAGGAACTCGAGAAACTCGCCAAGGAGACCGAGTTTGCCGCCGGCTACCAGCGCGTGCGCACCCCGCACCTCGCCCGCAAGAGCATGTACCTCTGCAGCGGCCACCTGCCGTATTACGCCGACTCGATGTTCCCGCCCATGGAACTTCACATGGACGAGGAGACCCGCCGCGAGATTTTCGACCTCGAGGACGACCTGCGTCAGACCGAGGAAAAAATCGCCGAGATCGAGGCGCGGCTGAAGGACGGCAACGCGGGCGGCCTGATGGAGGAGGGGTATGCCCTCGAGGAATGGAAGAGCAGCCGCGAGAAGACGCTCAAACGCATCGAGGACAAGCGCGCGCAGTATTCGTATTACCTCAAGGCGATGAACTGCCCGCACCACCACAAGATCTTCGCCGCGGTGCCGCGCAGTTATCGCGAACTTCCCCTGCGCCTGGCGGAATACGGCACCTGCTACCGCTACGAACAGTCGGGCGAGCTCTTCGGGCTCATGCGCGTGCGTTCCATGCAGATGAACGACGCCCACATCTACTGCACCGAGGAGCAGTTCGAGGAGGAGTTCAATGCGGTGAACCAGATGTATCTGAAATATTTTCAGATCTTCGGCATCGAGAAGTATCTCATGCGGTTCTCGACCCACGACCCCGAGAAGCTCGGACAGAAATACGTGAACCAGCCCGAGCTCTGGAAGAAGACCGAGGACATGGTGCGGAACGTGCTGGTCCGCTCCGGCATCAATTTTGTCGAGGTGCCCAACGAGGCGGCGTTCTACGGGCCCAAGATCGACGTGCAGGTCTGGAGCGCCATCGGGCGGGAATTCACCATCGCCACGAACCAGGTCGACTTTGCGGTGCCGGCCCGCTTCGGGCTGGTCTACAAGGATCGCGACAATTCCGAAAAGACCCCGCTCTGCATCCACCGCGCGCCCCTCGGCACGCACGAGCGTTTCATCGGCTTCCTCATTGAACACTACGCCGGCAACTTCCCGCTCTGGCTCGCGCCCGAGCAGGTGCGGATCCTCACCATCGGGGACGATGCGCGCGTGGTCGAATACGCCAGGACGCTGCATGCGGAACTGCGCTCCCATGAGGTGCGCGCGGAACTCGACGCCACCAACGACAACATCAAGGGCAAGATCCTGCACGCCGAGCAGCGCAAGGTCCACACCATGCTGGTCATCGGCAACCGCGATGTCGACGCCGGCGCCGTCAGCGTGCGCCTCCACGGCAGGGGCAACGTCGGGGCCAAGGCCCGCGACGAGGTGGTGAGGGACATCGTCACGGCGATCAGGGAGCGGAGGGCGTAAGGTCCCCCTCCTTACGCGCCGGGACGGGCGCGCGCCAGGCCTGGGGGTCGGCGGGAAGCACGGCGAGCAATCCCTCGTCGACCGTGGCAATTTCGGGGGAATCACCCACCCGGACCCGAACCTGACCCGCCTCGGCCGTGCCGAACGCCGCGCTCGCGACGGTCTGCTCGCCGGCGGTGGCTTCCGGGGTGTTTTCGGACAGCACGGAAAGAAACTCCACCTTCACTTGCGGGGTCACAAGTCCGGCGGCGGAAAGTTTCGCGCCGGTGATCGGGGTGAAGTCGGAGACCTCCGCCGTCGCCAGGGCGCTGACCAGGGCCTGCACCGCGGCGTCGCTGGCGGGTGCCGTGGCGCCGCCCGACACAAGAACCCATCCCTCGCCGTCGCGATTCAGGACAAGGGTGCGTTCGGGCGAGGTGATGCGAATGCGGTCCACGATGTCAAGGTTGACCGGCAGCAGTTTCCGATCCCGCAGCGTGGCGGGGGTGATGTCCAGCAGCTCCGCCGCCTCGGCGGGCAGGCGGTAGACGGAATCCCGCGCGGTGAACTGTCCGTACAGTTCGCCGTTCTGTCCCGTGCCCAGCCGCAGGGTTTGCGGACGGTCCGAGCCTTCCGCGTAAAAGGTGATTTCCTTCTGGCCTTCCACGATGCCGTAGGTGCCGAGATCGCCGGAATCCTCGGAGATGTACTCCGTCACGCGGAGTCCGAGGAGAAAGTTGAGAAATTCCGCCACCCGGGCCCCGTCGGCGGGGACGTGCAGGGGACGGACCATCTTCCAGCCGCGCGCCTCCTGCACCAGCTCGATCTCGCCGTCCGGCCGCCGGATCAACACGCGGTCAATCTGGGCGGGCCTGAGATCGGTGAGACGGCGGTCCCGGAAATCCCCCGCCGGCCGGAAGGCCTGGCGCAGGATCCGGTCGCTCACAAGATAAACGTCCCGCGAGTCGCCGACCCGCACGTAAAGGCGGTCCTCGTTGGCTCCCTCCTTGCCGAGGTGAAGGACGACTTTGCGCGGACCGTCAAATTCGATGCGCCGCTTCGGATTGCGCAGACCGTATTTGCCGAGGTTTTTTTCGCCCCCGATCTCGCGTCCGTCGATGCGGTCGAGAAACTGCAGTTCCGCGGCGGTCTGCAAAAGCCTTTCCACTTCGACGGTGGCGGCGCGGTCCTTGGATTTTTCCCCCAGCTGCCAGCCGTTGCCGCGCCGGCGCAGCACCACTTCGGAGTCCCCGGAAACAATGCGGAGCCGGGTGACCTCCGAGGGATTCAGCGAAAGCACCCGGCGGTCCCGGGCGATGAGATCCCGCTCGCGCGGACTGACGGTGAGCGGTTCGTAGATGGCCAGGAAAACCACCGCCGCCACGGCGAGCCCCACGAGGACAATGGTGGACCAGCGGTTCATGCGCGGCGCCGGAGCCATGCGATCAGGCCGAGCAGGGCGGCCGCCCCCGGAATGATCAGCATGGTGTACATGTTGATGGTGCGGAGTTGAAGGTCGGTGAGATTGAGCGTGAAGTGCTGGATGGCCTTCGGTGCCACGCCGGTGAGGCGTCCGCGGTCCATCAGCCAGTTCGAGGCGCTGAGCAGGAAGTCGAGGCTTGATTGCTTGAGCGTGCCGTCGAGGACGAAGTCGCTGTTGCCCACCACGACCATCTTGGCGTTTTCCACCTTGACCCGGTCGTCGCTCACACCGCCCCGCGCCGCGGCGGCCGCCACGTAGACCGGATATCCGTCGTCGATCCCGTCGTCGTAACGCACGGGCTTGTTCTGGCCGGAGACATACTGGAACTCGCCCCAGAACTCCTCGTCCGCCCGGATGAGCGGCCAGATCTGTACGCCGTCGGCCTGGGATTTCTGGACGTTGAAATCCAGCGACTGGGTGGGCCCTTCCAGCAGGATCTGCATGCCGGCCATGCGGCGGGTGATCGAGTTGCCCTCCAGCATGAAGCCGGTCACGGCGTCAACGAGGATGCGCGTGATGCCGGGTTCCAGCGGAAGCCGCATCAGGCGGATGACCCGGTTTTCAATCGGAGTGATGCCGCCGGCTTTTTGCAGGATGCCATGGAGGAGGGGCGTCTTGGCCAGCGGATCGAGCAGTACGAGCAGGCGGCCCTTTTCGAGGCTGTATTTCCCGATGATCTCCGCCTCGCGCTCGGTGAGGTCGTATTTGAGGCCCACCAGAAAGAGGGCGGCGCAGTCGGCGGGGATGCTTTCCAGCGAGGCGAGGGACAATGGGGCGACCCGCACGTTCTGCCGCTCAAGATAATCCTTGAACGCGGAAATCGGGGACGCGCCTTCGACGGGCGGCTCCCCATGGCCCTGGAGGAAGTAGGCCTTGAGACGCTCGGGATTGAGGAGGCTGATGATGGCATTGGTGAGGGCCTGCTCGCCCTTGAAGGCCAGCACCCGCGGCGGCATTCCGCTGGCTATGGGGGTGAGGTCGAATTCGGCCATTTCGGACACCGGGACAAATTTCACCCGTCCGTCGTAATCAAGAATGACCACGTTCTCCTCGGCGGTGAACTGGTATTTGGCCTGCAGCTCCCGTGCCCGGGAGGGATCGCGGGTCTGGTCCACATACTCCACCTTGATGTTTTTCCGTCCCGAGAAGACGAGCTCTTTGAGGAGATTGTAGACGTCGTTGAAGATCAGCGCGTCGGCCGACGGGGTGGTCTTCGAAAACACCACCGTGATGCGCATGGGCGTGGAGCTCTTCAGATCGCGCAGGACGCGGCGGGTCTGGTCGGCGAGGACAAACTTCTGGTTCCGCGAGAAATCCCAGCGGGCGTAATGGTTGAACGCGAAATAATTGACCGCCCCGAGCAGCACGAGCGCGGCCAGGATCTGCAGGGTGACGTTGAACCGGATGGTCCGGCGGGGAATGGTTACTTTTTCCATCTCCGGTATTGGAAGACGTGCAGGGTCAGAAACAGCGTGAAGGCGGTCATGCTGAGATAAAAGACCACCGGCCGCGTATCAAAGAGTCCGCGGGAGAATTCCTTCATGTGCTCCACCGTGGAGAAATAATACGTGAGCTCGATCAGGAACGGCGCCGAACTCGGCAGCAGCTGCGCGAGCAGGTTGATGAAAAACATCGCGCAGATGGCGGCAAAGGCGGCGATGGCGGCGACGATTTGATTCTGCGTGAGGGCCGACGCCAGGCAGCCGATCGCCAGATAAAACATGCCCACCAGAACGAGGATCGTGTAGGCGCCGAGGTAGCAGCTGAACGAGGTGGCGGCCGGCCGGTGCGCCACAAGCTGGAAGATCCAGAAATAGAGGACGCTCGGCAGCCAGAGCACGGCGTAGAAGACAAACGCGCCGAAGAATTTCGCCAGCACGACCTGCCAGTCCCGCACGGGCGCGGTCATGAGCGATTCAATGGTGCCCAGTTTGTACTCCTCGCTGAACAGGCGCATGGTGAGCAGCGGGAAGATGAGCACCAGCGGGAACCAGAACAGGATGGTGTTGAAAAACGCCTCGACCACCGTGACCTGTCCGGTCTCGCGGTTCAGGGCGTTCAGGCCCGAGTGGAAATTGAATCCCGTGAGCAGGAGAAAAAAGAAGAGCACCACATACGCCAGCGGTGTCCGGAAGTAGTGGGCGATTTCGCGTTTCAGCAGGGTGAAAAAGCGGCGCATGAATCAGAAAAGGGTGGACGGAATTTCGGCGGGGAAACGGCGCGAAACGCCCGGGCGGCGCGTATGTGCGCCCGCGCGGGCCGTGGGGTTGGTCCGGACCGGATCAGCGTTCATCCGCATGGGTGACCTCCGCAAAGACCTCCTCAAGGGTGGCGCCCCGGCGCGTGAGTTCACGCACGGGCCATTTTTCCGCGACGGCGAGTTCGTGGATCCGTTCGCGCGGATCGCCGTCGGTGGAGAGCGTGAAACGGGTCCAGTCGCCGGCGGGGTGGTGGCTGACATCCTTCACGCCGGCCAGGGCGCGCAGTTTCGACGCGGCGGCCTTGAGGTTGTCGACCTTCATCTCGACGACGGTCTCGCCGCTGGCGGAAAGCTGCCGGCGCAGGTTTTCCGGCGTGTCCATGGCCTCGATTTTGCCCTTGTTGATGATGATGACGCGCGAACAGGTCATTTCCACCTCGGGCAGGATGTGGGTGGAGATGAGGATGGTGTGATGGCGGCGCAGATTCTTGATGAGTTCGCGCACCTGCCGGATCTGGTTGGGGTCGAGGCCGATGGTCGGTTCGTCGAGAATGAGCAGGTCCGGCTCGTGGATCATGGCGTCGGCCAGTCCCACCCGCTGGCGGTAGCCCTTCGAGAGCGCGCCGATCATCTTGCGGCTCACCTCGCCGAGTCCGCACAGGTCGCAGACATCGGTGAGGCGTTCCTTGATGCGGCGTCCGGGCACCCCCTTGAGCGCGGCGCGAAAGCGCAGGTATTCGTGCACGCGCATGTCGGCCGGCAGCGGAACATTCTCCGGCATGTAGCCGATGTGTTCCCGGGCGCGGAGGGATTCCTTGAAGATGTCGTAGCCGGCAATTTCCGCCCGGCCCGAGGTGGGCGGCAGATAGCAGGTGAGCATGCGCATGGTCGTGCTCTTGCCGGCGCCGTTGGGGCCGAGAAATCCGACGATTTCCCCCCGTTCCACATGAAAATCAATGCCGTCCACCGCAGTGACACTGCCATAGCGTTTTGTGAGAGCCTCGACTTTGATCATGAATGTGGTCCGCGCTGAGCGTGGGTAAACCCCAAAGACTAGAGCAGGTTCATCCCCACGCGCAATGGGGAAGCGCGGATCACGACCGCGCCGGCCGCCTCCCCGGCAGGGCGAAAACCACGGCCAGCAGGCTGCCGGCGGTGACCTCGATCGAGCGTGTGACGGCGATGAAGGGGCCGCTCGAAGGCTGGAGCAGGGACGATCCGATGATCAGGGCCACGGTGACCAGCACGATGCGCCAGCCGGCCCGCGAGGAAAGGAAGGCCCAGCAAATGAGGGAGGAGAGGGCCAGCCCGACCGGCAGCAGCCATTTGGGCAGTCCAAACAGAAAAATCAACCCCATGGCGAGGCAGGAGCCCAGGACGGTGAGACCCAGCCGCGACGCGCCCGCCTTCCAGGCGGCCCGAAGGTCCGGGTCGTAGACGAGCACAAAGGAGATGATCGCCCATTGCGGGTCGGTGCCGAAGGACCAGAACACCAGTCCGAGCAGCAGCGAACCCAGCGCAACCGCCAGAATGGTGGACAGGGCTTCCGTGCGCGGCATGCGGGACATACGGGGAAGCATACCTTTTTCGCCCCGGCGCGAAAGCGCTTGTTGGATGAACCCTTCCGGCGCGGTACGCCGGCGGGTCGCGCTATTTCTGCCAGAGCGCGCGGATTTCCTCCTGGGTGAGCAGGGTGGCGCCCTTGATCAGGCGGCAGAATTCCTTCTTGGTGACATGATGGTGGGAGCCCTCCCCGGTGCCGAAATCCTTCACGTCCTTGTAATGGACGGCGAGGCGTTCGAGTTTGACGATGCGGTAACAGGAATCGCCCTGTCGCCAGACCTGGTTTTGCTGGAGTTTCATGAATCGGCGCTTTTGGGTTCGACCGCGCCACGACGCTGGAGCCAGTAGGCGGTCATGGCACAGACAATCGCATACGCCGTGCCGGCGGACCAGCCGGCGATGACGTCGGTCGGATAATGCACGCCCAGATAAATCCGGGACAGACCGATGAGAAAGGTCAGGGCGAGGGCGGACGCAATAAAATAGAGGCGCACCCGGCGGGATTTGACCGATCGCGCCAGCATCACCGCCAGGGTGAGGTAAATGATGGAGGAAATCATGGAGTGTCCGCTCGGATAGCTGGCCGAGCTCACTTCCGAGAGATGAGGTACGACGTCGGGCCGTTCGCGTGCGAACCAGGCCTTGAGCGCCTTGTTGAGGAGGGTTCCACCGAGAGCCGCCACCAGGAGAAAAACCGTCGCCCGATACCGACCCCGCAGCAGGAGGTAACCGGTGACCAAGACGGTCGTGAGCGTGAGCACGGCGCCGCCACCCAGCGCGGAAATGTCGAGTCCCACATGACGCAGCCAGCGAGGGCCGATGGGCTGGGAGGGGTCTGCGGGCGACCTCAGCGCACGCATCCATTGGCGTTCGGTCTCGTGCAGGCCGCCGTGCTGAACCAGGTCGGTGATTTCGACAAAAAGGGTCAGACTGCCGAAAAACGCGGCCGCGGCCAGCAGAAGCACCAAGTCCTTCCACCCGAAGCGCCGCAGGCGGTCGCCCCAGAAGGGGAGGGAGGAATTTTTCATGAACCTCCAGTCTACATCCCCGGGCCGGCCGGGGGAAACCGCAAAGGACAACGTGCCGCATTGACACCCGTCGTTGCCTCCGCCAAGTTGGGGAACGGTGTCCTCTCTTCCGCCCGTTTTGTGTTTTGGCGAAGCGCTCGGCCTGGTGGCGGCGCAGATGACAGCGCCCGGCAGTTCGTCGTCACCGGCCACCCTGACGTTTGCCGGGGCGGAGTCCAACGTGGCGATCGGTCTCGCGCGCCAGGGGGTGCCCGTGGCGTATTTTTCCGCGGTGGGGGAGGATTGGTTCGGCCAGGCCATCCGGCGTTCGCTGGCCGCGGAGGGCGTGGATGCGGGCGGTGTGCGGGTGGACCGGCAGGCCCGCACCGGCCTGATGATCAAGCAGCCGCAGGTGCTGAGCGAGCCGTCGGTGGTTTATTACCGCGAGGATTCGGCCTTTGCCCGCAATGCGATGGAAATCGCCCGGGAGATTCCGGTGCAGGCGGACGGCGTGTTGTTTGTTTCCGGAATCACGCCGGCCCTGCGACCGGACATCGGCCGGGCCTTTTTGGAACTGCTGAAACGCGCCGCCGCGGGCGGCATGCGGATTTATTTCGACATCAATTTCCGCTCCCGGCTCTGGACGTGGGAGCAGGCGCGCGGGACGCTGTGTCCCCTGCTGCCGTTTTGCCAGGTGGTGTTCAGCAGCGAAACCGAGGCGCGTTCCCTGACCGGCGAATCCGGCGATTTCGAAAAAGCCGCCGCCGCGCTCCTCCGTCTGGGAGCGAAGGAGGTCATCATCAAGCGCGGTCCCGAGGGGGCGAGTTATTTTTCGGAAGGGTCCCGGTTTGATGGCGCCGCGCACCGGATCCCCTTCGTGGTGGATCCCATCGGCGCGGGAGACGCCTTCGATGCCGGCTTTGTGGCGGGACGCATCAAAGGTTATGACCTCGAAAAATGCCTCGCCCTGGGAGCCATCCTGGGCGCGGCGGCCTGTTCGTTCACGGGCGACTGGGAGGGTCTGCCCCTGGAACCCCAGACCCGGCGCCTGCTTGAGGGGGATTTGGAAAGCGCGCGGTAGGATGAAAACGGTCGCCGCTCTGGTTATCGCCCTGACCGGGACCACCCGGTGGGCCGGCGGCGCCGGGTTTGAGGATTTTCTCCGTGAGACGAAGGTTCCGGAGAAAATCGTTTTTCCCGAGGGAGCGGATCCGGAGTCCGGACCGTTCGGAAGGGAAATTGCGTTGTATCGCCGCGTTTCCGAGCCGTTTCGCCGGCTGCTCGAGCGAGGGCCGGTCCCCTCCGTCGATTACCAGACCCATGAGGAGGATTACGGACGGCTGCGCGAGGCCGTTTTTGCGCGGCAGGGCGGTCCGTTCACCGACCGGGTGCTGTCCTGGCGGTGGGGCGGATGGTGCGGCACGGGCAGTCACCGGTTCCTCGTGCCACATTCGCAAACCCTCCTCTGCGCGCTGGTGGCGGATGAACGCTGGTGCGAAGCCGCCGGAGCCGCCCTGGCCCTGTCCCCGGAAACGGACCCCCGCCTGGCATGGAAAATCCTCGAAGCCTGCCCGGGAACCCCGGAGGAAATTCTCACCGGGGGATTGGCGCTGGCGATGAAGCATGGATCGGGATGGGAGCTGGAGGCACAGGAACTCCCCCTGCTGGCCTTGATGGCCGGCCTGCCCGGCGACGAAAAGGTTCGCAGGCTCATCGAACTCGCCTCGGTGGCGCCGGCCCCGTCCCTTTCGCAGTATTTTCAGGTTCTGGGCAAATGCGTTCCCCGAGGGCCACAACCCAATGGGAGGTGGGGGATCGCCTTTGGCGGGAGCGGTCTCCACAGTGTGACGGCGGGCAAGGTTTCCGCGGAGGGACAGAAGATGGCCCTCGATTTTCTTTGCGCCCAGGCGTCGCCCAAGCTTCCGGTGGACGCTGCGAAAACGCTGGCCGAAATGTTTTTCGGGAAACACCAGCCGGCGATGATTGATGCCGCGCGCAGGCTCCTCGATCACCCGTCACAATCCGTGGCCGATGCCGCCGCCAGGGTGCTGACGGATGCGGGGGAGAGTTTCCCCGTGCCGAAAAAACCGGGCCCGCTTCGCTATCGGATTCTTGTGAACGGCACCCCCTACGCCAATCGGAAGGTCGACTGGACCGTTCCCGGTCTGGGGGCACAGGTCACAACCACGGCGGAGGGAATTGCCGAGATCCCGAGGGATTTTTTTCTCGATCATCCCGAGGTCCGCCGGTTTGCCCTGCGCAGCGGGGAACTGCCTTCCATGGACGATCCCTGGTTTGGAGTGATGGTCGTTCCCACCCCCGGTTCCGATTCCCCGGTCGATGTCCGGATCGTGACCGAGCCCACCCGGATCCGTCTTCAATGGGACCGTCCTCTGCCCGAGTTGGCCTCTTCCGACATGACCGTGGTTCTCTGGGGAGAGCAAAGTGCCGACCGGCAAAAGCTGATCACTTGGAGTCCCGCCACGTTCACCCTTCCCGTGCAGCCGCAGGTCGTCTTTCCCCAACTTGCTCCGGGAACGTACCGTCTGGAAATCCGCATTCCCGGGTGCGAGTCGTGGACCGGCTTGGTCACCGCCGGAAAGACCGTCGAGGTTTCTCTGAAGCGGGCTTCGGACGTGCGGTTTTCGGTCACGCCTCCGGCCCCCTGGCGTGCCCATCACCTCTTTCGGGAACTTCATCAGGACGGCCGGCGCATTTCCGCGGACTGGGACCATCAGGCCCTTCGTTTCCGGGGAGTGCCCACGGGTTCGTATGTGCTCCGGATTCCCTCAAGTCACGAGATTCGTTCGAAAGTGATCGGTCTTCTGCCGGACGGTCCGGAATTCGAGGGGCGGGAAATTCCCTTCGAGGTGTCCCCTTCCTCTCCGCCGGTAATGGACCTGGGTTCTTTCGAACTGAAACCGTCGTCCTGAACGAACCGGCTATTGGTCGCTCTGCACGGCGCGCAGTTGCACGTCGCCGATGTGGAGATCGAGCGCTTTCTCGGCGGTGCGCAGGAAACCTTCGGTGGAATCGGTCAGCGCGACATCGAGTTTGCCGAGACGGGTCCTTGGGGCGGCCAGGTTTTGCTTTTCGAGGAGGGCCTTGACCGCGAGGGCGCAGTTTTCCGCGGAGTCCACCAGGGTCACCCCCGGACCCGCCCCGCGGCCGATGGCCTCGCGGGCAAGCGGATAATGCGTGCAGCCCAGCACCAGCGTGTCGATGCCCTCGTCGAGCAGGGGGGAGAGATAACGCGCAATGACCTGGTCCGTGATGGGATCGTCGAACATTCCCTCCTCGATGAGCGGGACGAGCAGCGGACACGCGACGCTGAAAACCCGGGCGTCCGGCCGCAGCGCGTGGATGGCGTGTTCGTAGGCTCCGCTGGCCACCGTGGCCCGTGTGCCGATCACGCCGATGCGGCCGTTTTTCGTCGCCCGCACGGCGGCTTCGGCACCCGGCGCCACCACGCCCTGCACCGGCACCTTGAACAATTCCTGCATGCGCGGAACGGCCAGGGCCGAGGCGGTGTTGCACGCCACGACGATGATCTTGGCCTGCTCGGCCAGAAGCAGTCCGCCGATCTCGATGCTGTAGCGTTCGACCGTCTTGCGGCTCTTGCCGCCGTAGGGGACCCGGGCGGTGTCGCCGATGTAAAAAATCGTTTCGGACGGCAGCAGGTTCTGCAGGGCCGCGGCCACGGTGAGTCCTCCGATCCCGGAATCAAAGACGCCGATGGGATCGAGACGGTGGTCGGATGATTTTTCGGATTCCATGAAGTGCGCGCGCGGGGAAGGTTCACCATCCCGCCGGTGGGAGTCCAGCCTTTAGGCGGTTTCCGACCGGGTAAAAAACATCGCCCTCCGCCGGAGGCAGGCGGATCCCCCGACAACGGGCGGCCGTCAATTCCCCGCCGAGCTCTTCAGGGCCTCCTGGGCCTGCGCCACCGAGGCCGCGTTGTCGGTCCGGGATCTCGGGGTGACCTTGAGATTGGGAACGGAGGTGGGGGCGGTGGCGCTGACGACCACGGACGGCCGTTGGTATTGCAACTGGCCGGCGACGGCCTCGCGGTAACGGTTGATGCCCTCCACGATGCTCTCCGCCATTTTTTGACGGTAGGACGCCGTGGCGATGAGCTGGTGGTCGGGGGTGCCGCTCATGAATCCGCCTTCCACCAGGATGCCGGGAATGGAGATGTTTTTGATCACCACAAACCGCGCACGCTTGATGCCGCGGTCCGGCAGGTTCAGGTTGCGCACAAGGGCGGCGTGCACGGTGGTGGCGAGGGCCACGTTTTCCGCGTCGCGGGCGTGGCCCTTGTATTGCACAAAATCGCTGTAGCGCAGGTTCTCCTCATCCATCGAGGGCACGCCGCGGGGGGCCAGACAGTAGGTTTCCAGTCCGGTTCCTCCGCCCGTGTTGCTTTTGTTGAAATGGACGGAAACGAAGACCGCATTGGCAAACCGGCAGGCATAGGCGGCCCGGTCCTCGAGCGGCACAAAAACATCCGACGTGCGGGTGCAGCGCACCGTGTACCCGGCGGCCTCCAGAAGGCGCTTGGTCCGCAGGACCACGTCGAGGGCGGCTTCCTTTTCCACCCCCAGCGGTCCGCGCGCGCCGCTGTCATGGCCGCCATGACCCGCGTCCAGCACCACGGTTTTCACGGCGGTGGCATTCTTGATCTTTTGCGGACGCAGGATCGGCTCGATGATTTTCACCACATCCATCGCGGAAATGAGCGTGGTGTGGCCTTCGTTGATCATCGGAAAACACAGCACGTATTTGACCCCGTTGATCGTGACGTCGCGTCCGGCCCGCCCCCCCTGGATGCTGCTGCCGGTTCCCACCAGGCGGAAGGTTTTCCCATCAAACACCGTGCGGCGCATCTTGTAGAAGTTCGCGACATCCTCGAGGGACACGTATTTGCGCTTGTCCCGCTCCACGATGTTCCATTGCGCCTGTGCCACGGCCGCGCAGGCGAAAAGGAGGGCTATCGTTAATACGGTGCGCACGATCCGGGGAAAGTGGGGGTGGTTAAGGGAGGCTGCAAGTGGAAATTGTCGCCGGTTCGCGGAGAATTCCCCATTTTCGACCCTTTCGCCCGGCCATGGAGGCACCGATTTTCCACGCGGCAGCTTGGCAGGAAGGGACCCCGCAGGTAGGATGGAGGGATGGATCTGAGCGAAACGCTGCCCCCGGAGCTTGCGCGGTTTTGGCGGACCGATGACGGTCTGACCGCCGTTCAGCGGGCGGAAGCGTATGGCATCGATCTTTCGCTGCTGGACGACAATTTGCGACTGACGCCGGCGGAGCGGCTTCTGCAAAATGACCGGATCTTGAATGAAGCGGAATCCCTCCGGGAAGCCTATCTAGCCACCCGTGAAAACCCTGACACGTATCACGCAGCGTCTGGCCGAGTATCACGTTGATTTCGTGATTGGGGGTGGCTTGGGGACACTCCTCCATGGGAGCGCTTTGATGACCCGCGACGTCGACGTCGCCTGCCGCTTGGATCCCGACAATCTCGCGAAGATCTTCCGGGCCTTGGAATCCCTTCACCCCGTCCACCGCATGACCCCCGAAAAACAGCCCTTCACCCTCGACCAGGCGGAAAAAGGTGGTTTTAAGGATCTGTATCTGTCCACCGACTGGGGGCAGCTGAACTGCCTGGGGGAAATCAGGGGCCTTGGCGGTTACGCCGAATGTCTCGCGCAGAGCGAAACCATCGATCTCGGCGGGGTGGAGGTGCGGGTGTTGACCCTGGATGCCCTGATCACCGCCAAACGCGCCATGGGCCGTCCGCGCGACCTGCATGCCGTGCTGGAACTCGAGGCGATCCGGGAAAAATTGCGCGGCCGCTGACGAGTCCGTCGGAGTTCAGCCTTCAGGCGGTTTCCCTCCAGGCACCCTGCAGGCCGGTCTCCAACGTCCGCTCCCCGCGCTTGCGCTTGGCGGGCTGGTCGCGCACACTGGAGGTTTTCCCATGTCCGAACTCGCCAAAGCCTACGAGCCGCAAGCTGTTGAAGAGAAATGGTATGCCTGGTGGCTGGAGCAGGGGTGTTTTCGCGCCGACCCCGCCTCGCCCAAGCCGGCCTACTCCATCGTGATCCCGCCGCCGAATGTCACCGGCGTTCTCACGCTCGGCCATGTGCTCAACAACACCATTCAGGACATCCTCGCCCGGCGCGCCCGCATGACCGGACACGAGGTTCTCTGGCTGCCGGGGACCGACCACGCCGGCATCGCCACGCAGACCGTGGTGGAACGCAAGCTGCGCAAGGAGGAAAAAAAGACCCGCCATGATCTCGGCCGCGAGGCCTTTTTGGAACGCGTCTGGGCGTGGAAGGAACAACACGGCGGCATCATCATCACCCAGCTCAAGAAGCTCGGCTGCTCCTGCGACTGGTCCCGCGAGCGTTTCACGATGGACGAGGCCTACGCCCGCAAGGTGCAGGAGGTGTTTGTCGATCTCTACAACAAGGGCCTCATCTACCGCGGCAAGCGGATGGTGAACTGGTGCCCGGTTTCCCTCACCGCGCTGTCGGACGAGGAGGTCATTCCCAAGCACCAAAAGGGCTACCTTTATCATTTCAAGGTCGAGGTCATCGAAGAACCCGGCACCTTCCTCGAAATCGCCACCACCCGCCCGGAGACGATCATGGGGGACACGGCCGTGGCGGTGAATCCGAAGGATCCCCGCTACGCCCACCTCATCGGCAAGACGGTGCGCCGTCCGCTGCCCATCGAAAACCAGGCCGCCCTGCCGATCATCGGCGACGAGGCGGTGGATTTTGAGTTCGGCACCGGCGTGCTGAAGGTGACGCCCGCCCATGACAAGGCCGACTACGAAATCGGCCTGCGCCACAATCTTCCGGTCATCGACATCATGAACCCCGACGGCACGCTCAACGAGCTGGCCGGCGAGGGGTTTGCCGGACTGGACCGCTTCGAGGCGCGGGTGGAGGCCGTGGAAAAGCTGCGCGAGCTCGGGCTCCTCGTGGAGGAAAAACCCTACGAAAACAACGTCGGTTTCAGCGAACGCGCCGATGTGCCGATCGAACCGCGCCTCAGCGAGCAGTGGTTCCTCAAATATCCGAAGACCGCCGAGGCGCGCGACGCCGTCCGGAAGGGATTGATCAGGTTCTTCCCCGACCGCTGGGAAAAGGTTTACGACCACTGGCTGGAAAACATCCAGGACTGGTGCATCTCGCGCCAGCTCTGGTGGGGGCATCGCATTCCGGTTTGGTACCGCACGGAAGATCCGGAGCTCAAGACTCCGCCCTCCGAAATCAAATGCCAGATCGACTGTCCCGGCGAGGGTTGGGTGCAGGATCCCGACGTGCTCGACACCTGGTTTTCGTCGTGGCTCTGGGCCCACGAAACCATGGACGAGGCGACACGGAAAAAATTCTATCCGACCAGCGCTCTGGTCACCGGACCCGACATCATCTTCTTCTGGGTGGCCCGCATGATCATGGCCGGCCTCGAGTACATGAACGAAGTGCCCTTCCGGCACGTGTATTTCACCGGCATCATCCGCGACAAGTCGGGGCGGAAGATGTCGAAGTCGCTCGGCAACAGCCCCGATCCGCTGGAGATCATCGCCAAGTACGGCGCGGACGGTCTGCGGTTCGGTCTCATGCGCATCGCGCCGCAGGGCCAGGACATCCGGTTCGACGAGCAGCAGATCGTCGAAGGACGGAATTTCTGCAACAAGTTCTGGAACGCCTGCCGGTTCCGTACCCTGCAGGGACCGGTCGATCCCGCCGCGGATCCCGGCAAACACGGGCTGTCCATTTTTGCCAAGGACATCCTGGCCAAACTCGACGCCGCCATCACGCGCATCGAGTCCGCCTATGCGGAGTATCGGTTCAGCGAAGTGGCCCAGGCCCTCTACGACTTTGTCTGGGGCGACTTTTGTGACCGGTTCATCGAGGCGGCGAAGTCCGACTTCAACGATCCGGCCCGCCGCGAAGGCACGCTGGCGACCATCGATTACGTCATCAAACGCGTTCTGCTGCTCCTGCATCCCTACGCGCCCTTCATCACGGAGGAACTCTGGCACGGACTCGGTTTCGGCGAAGGGTCGATCCAATACGCCGAATGGCCCAAGGCCGCCGGGTTCGCCGCCGAGCCGAAGGCGGATGCCGTGTTCGCCTCGATTGCCCAGGCCCGCACGCTCCGCGCCACCTTCAACCTGCCGTCCAACAAACGGCTGCGCTGGCTGTGCCGTCCGTCCGCCGACTGGGTGAAGGCCGAGTCCGCGGCGCTCGGTGTCCTGCTGCATGCCGAGTCGCTCGAGTTCGTGGAAAGCCGCCCGGAAGGCGCGCTGGCGGCCTGTCCGACGGAGATCGGGGTGTTTTTCCTCCCCCTCGAAGGCGTGGTGGATCCCATCACCGAACGGAAGCGCCTCGACGGGGAAATGACCAAGGTGCGCGCCGAAATTGAGAAGGTGGAGCGCAAGCTGGCCAACGAAACCTTTGTGAAAAACGCCCCGGCCGAGGTCGTCGCCGAACACCGTCAGCGTCACGCCGACTGGCAGAGCCGCCTGCAGGCCCTGCAGGACGCGCGGAACGCGCTCGGGTGAGCGACGGGATTTCGCCCCGTCCGGGAGAAACGCCGGACCCGTGAAAGGCCCGCTTCGCGCGCCGATGGGCTGCTACGTGTAACAGCTTTTCGGCGTTGGCGTCGGCGGGGAAAGGGGCCTATGGTGGTCGCATTCCCGATGAAATCCCGCGTTCCCTCCCTCCGTTTCCGTGCCGCCTTCACGCTGTTTGAGCTGCTGAGCGCCGTGGCGGTTGTCGCGATTCTGGCCGGCCTGCTGTATCCGGTGGGCACTTCCGCCCTCCGCAAGGGGCAGGCGGCGAAGTGCGTGTCGAACCTGCGCCAGATCGGGCTGGCCCTTCAGCAGTATGCCAACGAGGACGGAAACCGGCTGCCGATGATCAGTGTGAACGGGGAGGATTGGGACGTCTATGCCATCTCCCCCTATCTCCCCAAGCGCCCCGACGGCCGCCAAAACATGGTTTTTGTCTGTCCGGCGGCCAAATACAAGGGCTGGCCGACGTCGAATCTTTCCCGGACCTATTCCGCCAGTGATGCAATGATGGGCATTGATCCGGAAACGGGCGCGCCGGCGTTCACCTATTCGAAATACCAGCGCAATCGAAACACCATTCAGAATCCGGCGGAGACGATCCTGCTTTACGACGCCGTGCAATCCGGCGTGCAGCGGTTCTGCGACATTCAAAACAACTGGAACGAAGTGTCCGCTTCGGGCGATCTCCAGCCAACCGCGACCGGTCCGACGAGCTGCCTGGATTACCGGCACGATGGCGCCCTGCAGGCGCTCCATGCTGACGGGCATGTGGGCCTGATTCTCCGCACCGGCGCGGCGGCGATCACCAAGTCCGTCTGGCAGGGACTCTGAGGTCTCCGCCCCTTTCCCAACGGGGGATTTTCTCATTTTCCCGGGCCGTCCCACCCCTTAGGCTGTCCCCATGTCGTCCTCCCGGGGTCCCACGCTGAGCGATGTCGCGCGGGCGGCGGGAGTTTCACGCATGACCGTATCCCGCGTGCTGCGCGATGCCGGTTATGTGTCCGCCGGGACGCGCGCCCGGGTGCTCGAGGCCGTGCGTCAGCTGGAATACCGGCCCAATCCCATGGTGTCCGCGTTCATGACCTATGTGCGCAGCGGCGCCATGCCCCGCAATGCCGGCGTGCTGGCCTATCTGACGAGCGACCATCTGGGACGCTCCTGGCGCACGCACCCGCCGTTTGTGCGGTTCTGGAACGGAGCCGCGGCGCGGGCCGCGGAGCTGGGCTACAAACTCGAGGAATTTCCCCTGCGGCAGCCGGGCGTCAGCATGGCGCGGCTGAGCGGCATTCTTTACGCCCGCGGCATCACCGGACTGATCGTGGCCCCCATGTCGAGCGCGCACGCGCATTTGAATCTCGACTGGAAAAAATTCAGCGCCGTGGCCATCGGATATTCGCTTCTCAAACCCGCCCTGCCGCGCGTCTGCAACGACCAGTTTTCCTCGATTCTCATCGCCATGCGGGAGTTGTGGCACTTGGGCTACCGCCGAATCGGTCTCGCCATGCCCCACTCGGATGACGCCCGCGTCCATTATCATTGGTCGGCGGGATACCTGTCCTTTTACCGGCGGCGCGGGGAGCGCCGGTTCCCGCAGCCCCACCTTCCGGAAAAATGGGACTTCGACGCCGTCATCCGCTGGGTCCGCAAGGAGCGGATCGACGCCATCGTGTCGACGCACATTTCGATGCTGGAACGGCTCACCCTCCTCGGCGTGCGCATCCCGGAGGACGTCGGGCTGGTGAATCTCGACTGGTCGGAGGAACTTACCTCCTGCGCCAGCATTGATCAAAGGCCGGAGGAAATCGGCGAGGCCACCGTCGATCTGGTCGTGGAGCGGGTCAATCACAACCGCCTCGGCATCCCCGACCGCCAGCTCACCGTCAATTTTCCCGGCGTGTGGCGCCCCGGCGCCACCGTGCGGCGGCGGAATGTGTGACGTGTAACAGGCGGCGGTGCTGGCGGCCGCGCGGGGCGCGACCTAGGTTGGGGGTGTTCCCATGAAAATGCTCTCCTTCCTTCTTTTGGCTCTCTCCTGTGCGGCGGCCGTGGCCGGGGAAAACCTGATCCTCAACGGCGATTTTTCCTCCGGGCTGGAGGGCTGGCGGCTCGACCGTCTGCAAAACGCGCAGGCCTCCATCGAAGTGCGCGATGCCGGCGACGGCCGGAGCGCGGCCGCGATCCGGGTGCTGGAACAGGCGGAGAAGCGCTATTTTGTCCAGCTGGCCCAGAAGGGCGTTTCCCTCGAAGCCGGCAAAACCTACCGCCTGTCCTTCCGCGGCCGGAGCGATCCGGACGCGAGCATTGTGGTCAAGATTCTCGAAAACCAGGCGCCGTTTCCGGAGGTGTGGTCCGAGGATCACATCAACCTGGGACCGGAGTGGAAGGAAGTCGTCTTCGAATTCAGTCCGCAGGTCTCGTTGGATGAAGCGGTCTTCGTGTTGAGCGGCCTGGCGCAGCAGCCCGGAGAGTATTGGTTCGCCGACGTGTCGCTGACGGTTGTCGACTGAGGTTCCCGTCATGAAAAACACCATCGGGCTCTGCGGGGGACTCTGCTTCCTGCTGGGCGGGTCGGTCATGGGGACGGCGGACCTTCCGCACTCTGCGACGATTGTGGGGCCGGCGGATTATCCCCGGTTTCACACGGCCGGACCCCAGCGCCGCCATGCCGGCATCGAGATCATCGAGGTGACGGAACCGGCCGTGGCAGGGAAGGGGGTCCGGCTGACCGTGGTGGAGGACTGTGACAGTCCCCTCGGTGCCCAGGTGGCCATGCCGGTGAAGCGTCCGATCCGGAAGGGGTCGATGCTTTGGGTTCATTTCTTTCTCCGCGCGACCGAAAGCGACCGGGAGTCGGGCGAGGGGCGCCTGCAGGTGGTTCTGGAGAACGGACAGACCTTCGAAAAATCCCTTCAGTTCAACGCCTCCGCCGCGTGTGAATGGAGGGAATTCGCGATGCCGTTTCCCGCGAAGGAAGATTACGCGCCGGGCGAGGCCAGCGTGATTTTCCGCATCGGATATCACCGTCAGACCCTGGAAATCGCGGGTTTTGAAATTCGCGATTTCGGACCCGGCGTGGCGAAGGAAAACCTGCCGACCACGCGGGTGGATTACCGGTATGCGGGCATGGAGGACGACGCCCCGTGGCGGACGGCCGCGGAGGAGCGGATCGAAAGGATCCGCAAGGCGCCGCTCCGGGTGCGGGTCGTGGACGGAAATGGCCGTGCGGTTTCCGGCGTCGAGCTGGAAATCGAACAACAGAGCCACGCCTACTTTTTCGGCTCCGCGGTGGATGCACGGTTCCTCGCCGGGCCCGCCGCGGACGAGGACTATCGGCGTCAGGTCGCCGATCTCTTCAACATCGTCACCTTTCAGAACGACCTCAAGTGGGCGATGTGGGAAAGGGACTCGGCCACGCCGCTGGCCGCGGCACGCTGGTGCGCCAGCCGGGGCGTCGCCCTGCGCGGACACACCCTCGTCTGGCCTTCGTGGCGGAAACTGCCCCGTCACGTGAAGGACCTGCGGTCCGATCCCGAGGCCCTGCGCCGGATCGTGCTCGATCATATCCGGGAGGAGGCCGGGGCGCTGGGGCGGAATGTGTTTTGCTGGGACGTTCTGAACGAACCCTACGACAATCATGACGTCATCGACATCCTTGGCCGCTCCGTCATGACGGAATGGTTCCGGGCCGCCCGGGAGGCCGCTCCGCATGCCCTGCTCTACATCAACGACTATGGCATCATCACCGGCAATGGTCTTGACCTGGCCCATCAGCGTCATTACGAGGAAACCATCCGCTTCCTTTTGGAGCAGAAGGCCCCGCTGGACGGCATCGGGATCCAGGGCCATTTCGGCCGGGAACTCACTCCTCCCGGGCGCGTGCTGGAACTGCTCGACCGCTTTGCGGAGTTTGGCCTGCCGCTGCAGATGACCGAATTCTCCCTGCAGGTGGAGGATTCCGCCATCGCCGCGCGGTATCTGCAGGATCTTCTGACGGTGTTTTTCAGTCACCCCGCCACCAACGGCTTTCTCCTGTGGGGATTCCGGCAGGACGGGGTGGGCTACGCACATGAGGCGGTGTTGTTGGACCGCCAGGGGAAATGGACCGTGGCCGGAGCGGCCTGGAAGCATCTGGTCCGGCAGCGGTGGTGGACGCGCGAAACCCTCATCTCCGACCCGGACGGCGCGGCGGAAACGCGCGGGTTCCTCGGTCGCTACCGCATCGCGGCGCGTCGCGGGGACACCGTGGTCGAACGCACGGTCGATCTCACCCCGGCCGGTTCCCCGATCGAAATCCCCCTGCCATGAATCTCGACTGTTACGTGTAACCGACCGGGCGGATTGCGTTCCGCGCGGAGCCGTCGTTTTCCTCACTCCATCATTCCCACCCCATGAAACTCCCACATCTCCTTGCAAGCATCCTCCTGGCTTCCACCGTCACCGGCCCCGGGCCGGTCCGGGCGGCGAACTATTACTGGGACGCCACTCCCGATGGCGGCACGACGCTGAACTATGGCAGCGGCGTCATCAGCACCTCCGCAGCCAACTGGTGGCCGGCCTCCGGCGCCGCATACGTCGGATGGACGAACTCCCTCACCGATTCCATCAACATTGGGAGCGCCGGTTCCGTGAACGGCAAGACCTACGAAAGCGGTGCGGGCGTGCCGGCGTTCACGCTGACGCTCGACGGAGCCATCAGCGCGCAGCAGGTGCTGATGAGCGGGGCGCTGAACAGCGGGAATCCGGTGACGATTTCCGACGGCGGCAATGCGGCCAACACGCTGACCCTCGCGAATTCCGGAAACGTGGGCAACAACTCCGCGACATCGGTGTTGATCATTGACGCCCAGATCCAGGGTGGCGGCGCCAATGGCATCGGCAAGATCAACGGAGGTACCGTGGTTTTTCTGAAGGACAACACCTACGCCGGCGCGACCATGATTTCCGGTCAGGTCGGGGCGGGCAATGGCGGTGTGCTCCAGATCGGCAATGGTGGAACCACGGGATCGCTCGGCACGGGCGCGGTCCAGTTTGCCCTGAACGGGGCGCAAACGGAGGCGTCCACCCTGCGGTTTTATCGGAGTGACGCCCTCACGGTGAACAATGCCATGAGCATTCTCAGCGCCAACGGCGTGGGCGGGATCGTCCAGCATGCGGGTGGCGACACTCTGACGCTGGGCGGGAACGTCGTGCTGGGCACGACCGGCGCGGCGGTTTCCGCGGTGCTTACCTATGACATCGCGGACACCGCGCAGGTTGTCGACACGCAGGTGACCGGAAACATTTCCGGCATCGGCGGCGTGGCGAAAACCGGCGCAGGGCGTCTGATTTTCAGCGGCTCCAATTCCTACACCGGCGAAACCCGGATCCATGCCGGAACGCTGGTCGTCAACGGCTTCAACGGCAACAGCGCCTTCACGGTGAACGGCTCGGGCGAACTGGCCGGTGTGGGAACGGTGGGCGCTCTCACCGTGCAGGGCGGCGGCGTGCTTACGCCGGGCGACGGCGCCGGAATCCTGCGCAGCGGGGCGTTCAGTCTCGCCTCCGGCGGAACCCTCGCGGTGTCGCTCTCGGGCGACACGGTGTCACCCGTGGCGGGAATCGATTACACCCAGTTGAGCGCCACGGGAGCGGTGAGCCTGACGGGGGATTTTTCGCTTACCCTGGAAGCCGGCTACGTGCATCACGAAGGGGCGTTGTATTTTGTTCTGGAAAACGATTCGTCCGATGCGATTTCCGGCGCCTTCAACGGCCTTGCCGACAATGCGATCCTGACGGTTGACGGATACGATTTCCGGATCAGCTATTTCGGGGATTCCGCGACAAACAGTTTCACCGGCGGCAATGACGTGGTTCTGATGGCCGTGCCCGAGCCTTCGGGGCTGCTGCTTGGGACGATGGCGCTGGGATGGGTCGTGGTGCGCCGGTGGAGCCGGAGGTGGTTTCCCGAATCTTGACCGGAACGCGCGGAACGGCTTCCCGGTGCGGGGACTCGTTTCCGGCCGCTCGCAGGAGCGTCTTGATCGCGTCCGGCGCTTGCGCGAAGGTGGCGCGGTGAAACGAGCCAGACTGATCATTGCCGCGAGCGAGTCCTGCGCCGACATGCTCTATGCGACGAAATTCCGGGCGCCGGATGCCTTCGTTTTCGTGGAGGTGCAGGGGAAGACGGCCGTGCTGTTGAGCGACCTCGAAGTGGACCGTGGCCGTCGTGAGGCCCGGGTGGACGAAGTGGTTTCGCTCTCCGAATTCGAAAAATCCCTCCAGGGAAAAAAGAAACGGAAACCCTCCTTTGCCCGCACGGTGGCGGCCTTCCTGAAGAGCCGCGGTGCGAAGCGCGTGACCGTCCCCGGCGATTTTCCCCTCGTCCTGGCCCGCGCCCTGAAAAAGGAGGACATCAAACTGCGGCCGGCGGAGGGACATTTCTGGCCGGAACGTGAGTTCAAGACCGACGAGGAAATCCGGGTCCTGACCCGGGCGCTCCGGGTGGCGGAGGCCGGACTGGCGCGCGGCATCGAGGTGTTGAAGGCGTCCACCATCCGCAAGGACGGGAAGCTGGTGTGGAGCCGGCAGGTGTTGACCTCCGAGATCCTGCGCCAGGAAATGGAGATTGCCGTGGTGCGGGCCGGAGGCGAGGCGCGCGGGGACACCATTGTGGCCGGCGGTGAGCAGGCCTGCGATCCGCATGACCGCGGCAGCGGTCCGCTTTACGGCAACCAGCTCATCATTCTGGATATCTTTCCGCGGGATGCGCGGTCCGGGTATTTCGGCGACATCACCCGCACCGTGGTGCGGGGCCGGGCGTCCGACGCCCAGCGGCGCCTTTGGGAAACCTGCCTGGAAGGACAGAAACAGGTGCTGGCCAAAATCACCCCCGGGGCCTTCGGCGGGACGATTCACGAGGAGCTGAAAAACTTTTTTGCCGAAAGCGGTTATCCCACCGAAATCCGGGACGGCCGCTGGCAGGGCTTTTTTCACGGCACCGGTCATGGCCTGGGCTTGGAGATCCATGAGAACCCCCGCTTCGGCGCGGTGCATTTCCAACCCGGACAGGTGTTCACCGTCGAACCGGGGCTTTACATTCCGGGCATCGGGGGCGTGCGCCACGAGGATGTCGTGGTGATCACCGGGGACGGATGCAAACTCCTCACCACCCACCCGAAACCGTTGGAGATCTGAGCCGGATTTCGGCCGGACGGGAACGCCGACCGACGGTCGACCGGCCTCACGTTTTCATGAACGCCGGATCGGATTGATTGTCGGACACAGTGAACTAAATTGGAGCCTATGACTTTGTGGATTTTGTTGATTGGCGTGCCCCTGCTCGTGGGCCTCTGGGCCCAGATGCGGGTTTCGAGTGCGTTTTCGCACTGGAAGCAGGTTGCGGCGTCGTCCGGGGTGACCGGCGCGCAGGCCGCACGCGAAATTCTCGCCGCGGCCAACATCCGCGATGTGGAGGTCGTGGAAATCAACGACATGCTCGGCGACCACTACGATCCCACCCACAAGCGGCTCTGCCTGTCGACGGAGGTTTACCGGACTCCGTCCGTGGCGGCTCTCGGCATTGCGGCGCACGAATGCGGCCATGCCATCCAGCACCAGAAGGCGTATGCCCCCCTGCAGTGGCGCATGGCGATTGTTCCCATCACGCAGATCGCCTCGAACATGCTGCCGTTCATCTTCCTGGGCGGCCTGTTCTTCGGCATCTTCAAACTCGCCATGCTGGCGGTGGGGGTTTACCTGATCCTCACGCTGTTCCAGCTCATCACCCTGCCGGTGGAGTTTGATGCCTCCCGCCGGGCCAAAATCATCCTCCAGCAGATGGGCATGATCCGTCCGGGAGAAGAGGCCGCGGGCGTGAACAACGTCCTCAATGCGGCGGCGTTGACCTATGTGGCGGCGTTTGTCGCCTCGCTGGGCACACTGATCTATTACCTCCTCATCCTGACGGGACATCGTGGCGACGAACGTTAAGAAGGGTCGCGTTCGTCCCGTCGCCCTGACGATCGCCGGTTCCGACAACAGCGCCGGGGCCGGCATCCAGGCGGATCTCAAGGCGTTTTCCCGGCTCGGTTGCTACGGACTCACCGCGGTGACCTGCGTGGTCGCGGAGGTGCCGGGTCAGGTGGCGGCCATTCAGCCGGTGAAGCCGGAGATCGTGGCGGGTCAGGTGGCCCTGAGTTTCCAGGCCTTCCCCGTCGCCGCCGCGAAAACCGGGATGCTGTTTTCCACGCCCATCATCGAGGCGGTGGCCCGCGAACTGGCCCGCGTGAAAATTCCCCTCGTCATTGACCCGGTGATGGTGGCGAGCAGCGGTGATCCGCTTTTGAAAAAATCCGCCATTTCCGCCTATCTGCGGAAACTCTTTCCGCTGGCGACACTCGTCACGCCGAACCTCGACGAACTGCAGATTCTCGCGGGCCGTCCGGTGCGCAATCTCAGGGAGATGAGGGATGCCGGCCGCCTGCTGGTGGACCGCTTCGGATGCGCCTTCCTGCTCAAGGGCGGGCATCTGCGGGGCAAACAGGCCGTCGACTTCCTGGCGACGCCGGAGGGCTTTGAGGAGTTTTCGGCACCGTTTGTGCGCGGCGTGGACACCCACGGCACCGGCTGCACCTATTCGGCATCCATCACCGCCGGCCTGGCGTCGGGCAAGTCGCTCGCCCAGTCCGTCGCCGCCGCCAAGCGGCACATCACCCGCGCCATCGAAGGTTCGCTCCGCTGGGGAAAAACCTGCGCGCTGGATCAGTTTGCCTGAGCCCTAAAGCAACGGGTCAATCGCCGCCAGGGCCTTGCTGTAAAGCGGGTGTTTTCCGCCCCGGCTCAGTTCCATCAGGACGATGTCGGTGAGCTTGGAGCGTCCGGCGGCCACCAGCATGGGCGCCTCGCAGGAATCGTCCCCGCAGACCTTCGCATGGTAATAGGCCGATCCCGGCTCGCGGGTGATCCCAAAGGTGGCGCCGTCGCTTTCGAAGGCGCAGCGGCTGATGACTTCGCCCGGCGTTTCCGTGATCTCGAATTCGATGGTCCGGCCGTCCTGCGAGACGAAGGATTGCTTCCCGAGAAGGGACTGGTGGCGCCAGCCGAGCTGGGCGGCGATCCAGCCGAGAAGCAGCAGTCCGGCCAGGCGCTGCGAGGACGAAATGGAAATCCGGTGAATCTTGCGCGCGTGGGCCAGCACGCAGGAATGATCGAAGAGCTGTGCGAGGGCAAACCGGGTGCCCACCAGGCGGGTCCAGTTGAGGTCGCAGAGGATCGTGCGGGTTTCCGTGAAGGTGCCGATTTCCCGGACGATCGCAAATTGTTCGACGGGATTCTTCCAGTCCGCGCTGTCGTAAAGGAGCCGGTCCACGCGGCTCCAGAGCTTTTCGTTGAGCGGACGGCGGAATTCCCCCTGGCGCCAGAAATACAGCGGCAGGTCGGAGTCGAGGTGGGAAAACACGATGCTCGGCAGCGCGGTGAGCATGTCGCCGTCGAGCTGGAAGGTGATCTGCTCGGAACAGATCTGGCGCTCGCCCTTTCCGACGAGGTGACAGTGGGCGCTGATCCAGGCCTTTGCGGCGGGCTCGGGGGCGTCCGGATTGGCAAAGATCAGGATGGCGCGGCAGGCGTGTTCCGCGGCGATTTCGGCGATGAGTTGGGTGTTGGCGTTCACCGTCTCCATCCGGTCGGTGAAGATCGCGAAATTGATGTGGGACGCCCGGGTTTTGGTGTCCCCGCTCTCCTCCCAGAGTTTGCCGAGTTCCTTGTCGATGCGGCCGATTTCGACCGGGATTCCCGCTTCGAAGGTTGTGGTCATAGCCTCCTCCATTTGGCGCCGTGGCGCTTGATCAGTTGATCCGCCTCGCTGGGTCCCCAGCTGCCGGCGGAATACATCGCAAGATCTTCGCTGTCCTTCTCCCACTCCTCGCGGATGGCATCCACAAATTTCCACGCCTCCTCCACCTCGTCGCGGCGGGCGAAGAGGGTCGCGTCGCCGCTCATGGCATCGAGCAGCAGGCGCTCGTAGGCCTCCGGGGTGGCCTTGCCGAAGCTGGTGCCGTAGTGGAAATCCATTTTCACCGGCTCGATGCGCAGGCTCGATCCCGGCAGCTTGGCGCTCATACGCAGGGCGATGCCCTCGTCCGGCTGGATGCGGATGACCAGGACGTTGTCCTCGATCTCGTCGTCGGAGGCCTTGAAGAGCACGCGCGGGGCGCCCTTGAAATGCAGGGCGATTTCGGTGCCGGCCTTGGGCAGGCGCTTGCCGACGCGGACAAAAAACGGCACGCCGGCCCAGCGCCAGTTGTCGACGTTGATCTGCAGGGCGACGTAGGTTTCGGTGACCGATTCCGGATTGACGTTCTGTTCGTCCCGATAGGCGACGACGCGTTTGCCGTTGATGTTGCCCGCGCCGTACTGACCGCGCACGACGTTCCGGCGCACCTCGGCGCCGGTGAGGGGACGCAGGGATTTCAGCACCTTGACCTTTTCGTCACGGATGGCATCGGCGTCCAGCCCGGCGGGCGGTTCCATCGCCGTGAGACACAGCAGCTGCAGCAGGTGGTTCTGCACCATGTCGCGGAGCGCGCCGGATTTGTCGTAATATCCCGCGCGGCCCTCCACCCCGAGGGGTTCGCTGGCGGTGATCTGAACGTGGTCGATGTATTTGGCGTTCCAGAGATGCTCAAAAATCGCGTTGGCGAAGCGCAGCACCATGATGTTCTGCGCGGTCTCCTTGCCGAGGTAGTGGTCGATGCGGAAGGTGTCGCGTTCCGGAAACGCCTCGACGACCATTTCGTTGAGCACCTGGGCCGAAGGCAGGTCGGTGCCGAAGGGTTTCTCCACGACCACCCGGGCCCAGCTGCCGTCGCGCGCCTTGTTCAGGCCGCTCTTGCGGAGGTTTTCCAGGATGATCGGAAACTGGTCGGGTCCGGCCGATAGATAAAAGAGCCGGTTGCCGCGCGTGCCGCGCTGGGCGTCCAGTTCGTCGAGGCGGCGGGCCAGGGAATGGTATCCCTCGAGGTTGTCGAACTCGCTGCGATGATAAAAAATGGAGGACGCAAAACTCGCCCAGAGTTCGTCGTTGATCTTCTGACGGGAAAATTTCCGGGCGGCCTCCTCGATTTCCTTGCGGAAGATTTCGTCGGTTTTGTCACGGCGGGCAAACCCCACGACACTCACGGCGGGCGGAAGGGCGCCGTCGGCGGCCAGATTGTAAAGGGCGGGCAGAAGCTTGCGGTGGGTGAGGTCGCCGGTGGCTCCGAAAATCACCACGGCGCAGGGCTCGGGCATGGTGCGGCTCGAGAGTCCCTCACGGAGCGGATTAACATCTTTGCTGTCAGCCATGGGCTTTTGATAGACCTTCAATCCATGGGTGACAACGGCGAAGGCACGATGGATTATGAAAAACTTTCCCGGCTGGCGCAGGCGGAAATTCAGTCCGCCCTCGAAGCCCTGCCTTACGAGGTGCGCCGGCGCGTCGATGCCGTGCCGGTTTTTCTGGAAACCTGCCCGACCGGGGACGATGTTGCTTCGGGCGTCGAGCCGGACACCCTGGGATACTTCGACGAAGGTTCCCCGGAGGCTCCCACGCCGCGCATCCGCCTCTGGCTGGAAAACATCTGGGACTACGCGGGCGGGGACATTGATGTGTTTTGCGAGGAGGTTCACACCACGCTTCTGCACGAAATCGGCCACCTCCTCGGCTGGGACGAGGATCAGATTGAGGAGCGCGGACTGGGCTGATCCCGGCCCGGCCTCCGGGCGGCCGGCGGAATGCTTCGGGTCCGGCCCTCCGAAATTTCAGCGCACCGGACAAAAGAAAAAGGCGGACGGTTTCCCGTCCGCCTTTTTGTGAGGGGTATCCGGAGGAGTCTTATTCCTCTTTCTTTTCGGCCTTGGCCGCTTTTTTCGAAGTTTCCTTCGGAGCCTTCTCCGCCTTGGCGGCGGTCTTTTCCGGCTCGGCCTGGACGTCTTCGGTCACGGCGAGGTCGACCCATTCGATGTAGGCCATGGGCGCGGAATCGCTCTGCCGCGGCCCCAGCTTGACGATGCGGGTGTAGCCGCCGTTGCGGTTGGCGCTGCGGGGCGCAATCTCGGTAAAGAGCTTGCGGACGGCCTTGACGGTGCGCTCGCTGTTGTTGTGGAGCTGGGCCAGGGCGGTGCGCTGGGCGTGGAGCCCGCCGCGCTTCGCGAGGGTGACCAGTTTTTCAGCGATGGGGCGGACGGCCTTGGCCTTGGCCAAAGTCGTTTTGATGCGCCCATGCTCGATGAGGCTGCAGGCCTGGTTGGCGAGCAACGCATCGCGGTGCTCGGCCTTGCGGCCCAGTTTGACGGTGTTTTTGCGGTGACGCATGGCTGGTTATTTGAGTTCGCCAGCGGGATCGACGAGGCCGGACTCGAACTTCATGCCGAGGCTCAGACCAAGCTGCTGGAGTTTGTCTTTGATTTCGTTGAGGGATTTCTTGCCGAAGTTGCGGTACTTGAGCATTTCGGCCTCCGTCTTCATGGCGAGCTGCCCCACGGTCGTGATGTTCGCGTTGTTGAGGCAGTTCGCGGCGCGAACGGAGAGTTCGATCTCGTTCACGCTCATGTTGAGGAGCTTCTTGAGGCGGGTGTTTTCCTGGCTGACCTCCTCCGGAGTCTCGTCGAACTCCACCTTGCTGTCGTCGTAGCCGACAAACACGTCGAGGTGGTGGCGGAGGATGGCCGAGGCCTGGGTGAGGGCGTCATCCGGCGTGATCCGGCCGTCGGTCCAGATGTCGAGGATGAGCTTGTCGTAGTCGGTGCGCTGGCCGACACGGGTGGCCTCCACGGCATATTTGACGCGGGTGACCGGGGAAAAGATCGAGTCGATGGCGATGACGCCGATGGGCTGATCGGGGTGCTTGTTTTCGTCGCCGGTGGCGAAACCGCGGCCGACCTTGACCTCGAGCTCGGCGTTGAATTTCTGCTTCCGGTCCAGCGTGCAGATGTGCTGGTCGGGATTGACGACCTCGACGCCCTGGACGCACTGGATGTCGGCGGCGGTGATCGGCCCCTCCTTGTTCACCGCGATGGTGACGGTGCGGGTGTCGTGGTCGGCGGCCTTGAATTTGACCTTCTTGAGGTTGAGGATGATGTCGACCACATCCTCGACCACGCCGGGGAGGCTGGTGAATTCGTGGGGGGCGCCCTCGATGCGGACCGAGGTGATGGCGGCGCCTTCCAGCGAGGAGAGGAGCACGCGGCGCAGGGAATTGCCGAGCGTGTGGCCGTAACCGGCTTCGAAGGGTTCGGCGATGAATTTGGCGTACGTATCCGTGGATGTCGATTCCTCCTTGATGAGAGTCTTCGGCATCTCGAATCTTCCGAGACGAACAGGCATGGGATTGGTGTGTTTCGCCGGGTTTCCCTGGGCGCTTGCGGCAGAACGTCGAAGACGCCTGCCCCAGGACCTACGGCGGGTTTTTTCAGCGCGGAGGGGAGAAAGTAGGGGAAATTCCGGCGTTGTCAACCCTCCAGGAGGCCGGGGTCGCCCCGGTCCGGACCCGCCCGGCGCGGATTAGGCGTGCCATGGTGCGTGCGGTGGCGTATTTCCTCGGCCCATGCTGGAGAGGCTCTTTCGGTTGAAGGAAAACGGCACCACTCCCGGCCGGGAGGTGGTGGCGGGACTGACCACCTTTGCGGCCATGGCCTACATCCTGGCGGTGAATCCCGGCATCCTGTCCAAGGCCGGCATGCCGCAGGCGGCGCTGGTGACGGCCACCGCGGTGGGGGCCGCCATGGCCACAATTCTCATGGCGTCGCTCACCAACTTCCCCCTGGCCTGTGCGCCGGGGATGGGAATCAATGCCTTTTTCGCCTTCACGATCTGTCTGGGCATGGGCATTCCGTGGCAGAGCGCGCTGGGACTTGTTTTCATCAACGGCTGCATTTTCCTGATCTTGTCCGTCACCGGGGTGCGGGAACGCATTCTCCGGGCGCTCCCGTTTGCCCTGAAGGTCGCCATTTCCGCCGGCATCGGCTTGTTCATCGCCTTCATCGGCCTGCAAAACGGCGGCCTCATCGTGGCAAGTCCGGCCACCATGGTCACGCTGGGGGACCTGTCGAGTCCGCCGGTGGCGCTTTTCGGGGCGGGCATTCTGCTGACCTGCGTGCTGGTGGCCCGCGGAATTCCGGGCGCGATCATCCTCTCCATGGCGGTCATCTCACTGATCGGCCTGGTGGTGCCGGACGGAAAGGGCGGCACCGTCACGCACCTGCCGGACGCACCGGTGTCCGCGCCGGCCTCCCTGGAACCGCTGCTTTTCCAGCTCAACTTCGACTTCGTCCTGCAAAATCCGCTGCGGGCCCTGCCGGTGATTCTCACCCTGCTTCTTGTCGACATGTTCGACAATATCGGCACGTTGATCGGGGTGACCCGCCGGGCGGGCCTGATGGACGCCCAGGGCAATGTGCCGAAAATCGGACGGGCGCTCGTGGCGGATTCCACGGCGGCCATTCTGAGCTCGCTCATCGGCACCTCGACGGTGGTCAGCTACATCGAAAGCGCCGCGGGGGTGCAGGCCGGGGGCCGGACCGGTCTGACGGCGCTGACCACGGCGGTCTGCTTTCTTCTCGCCCTTGTTTTCACCCCGCTCATCCTGATGGTTCCCCCGGTGGCGGTGGCCCCCGCCCTGGTCGTGGTGGGGATTGTGATGTTCGAAGGGGTTTTGGATCTCGATTTCCGCCGCTTCGAAATCGCCGCGCCGGCCATCCTCACCATTCTGGCCATGCCGCTGACCTTCAGCATCAGCACCGGGATTGGTCTCGGATTGATCGTGCTGTCGGTTCTGGCCTTGGGGACGGGCCACCGCCGGGAGGTCACCGGCCTCACCTACGGTCTGGCGGCGGTGTTTTTGCTCCATTTTCTGGAACCCTTGATTCTCAAGCTCTTTTGATCGGGTCCGGTTCGGCAAAACTGAAAATCCGACTGGAAAATTGCGGATCTTTCGCTATCCTGACCGGCGATGAAAAACGCCTTGACTCTTGCCCTTACCGTCGTCTTTGCCCTCGGCGCCCTTTCGGGTTGCTGCTCGGCGAAGAAGAAGTGCTGCCCGACCAAGAAGTCGTGCTGCGCCACGACCGGTCTGGCCAAATAATTACGCTTCCGAAGCGAGTTTCGCTTCGACGGATTCCCGGGTGACAGTGTGACGCGCCCCACAGCGCGGACACTGCACCCGGAGTGTCTCCTCCCCCTTGAACAGGTCGTCGGCCTGCTTGCGCAACATCGGCAGGAGCAGGTCGAGGATGCGGTTCTGATTGCATCCGCACTCGAAGCGGTAATACCGCTGTTCGAGCAGGCCGAGTTCCACCTCCTTGTCGAGCCGGCGGATTTTTTCGTCGTTGAGTCCTTCCAGCCAGGCGAGGTCACAGTCGGGCTGGGCGCTGACCAGCACGAGGTCCTCGGCGTCGTATCGGAAAAGCCGGGCGGTCCGCTGTTCGCTCTGACGGTAAAAAGCCTCCACGGCCCGAAGGAAATCCCCCCCGGAAAATTCCACCACGCTGCGGCGGAGCGGTTTGTAAGTATCCACCGTGTCCCCGTAAAACACGCCGGAGTCCGTCTCGCGGACATTTTCGGTGAACACGGTGCCGACCACGGTGCCGAGTCGGTTGTCCCCGGCGACAAACACATTGGCGCGCGGCTGCCGGAAGTTTACGGTCCACGCACAGGCCTCGCTGCGCGGACGCGAGGCGCAGTGCAGCGTGATGGCGGCGAGGGCGTCGCGCAGGAGTTGGTCGAACTCCCCTTCCAGGCGCACCCCGGTTTCCATCTGGTGCAGGTAAAGCCCGGCATACAGCTCGGAGAATTCCGCGCGGGCGACAAGGGCGTTGCGGCCGCGGGCAAAATAGGTGCGCACTTCAATGCCGGGGTCGGTCAGGGATTCGTCCATGCGGCATTTTATCCAGTCTGGGAAGAACGCAAGACGCCCTTCACGCCGAAGCGCGATTCACGCGCCGATCTGCGCGGCCAGTTTTTCGCGCAGGACGGACGGTTTGCGGCGGAGGATTTTGCGCCCGGCCCGGAAGCACTCCTTGCGCACGGCGCGCTTGCGTTGGTCGATCACCGAAAAAATCCGGTCCCGTCCTTCGGCACGGTCGCCGAGCAGGGCGAGGTCGTGATATTCCCCGAGCTTTTCGGCGAGGGCATCCAGCCGGCCGATGCGTTTTTTCATCGTCGGGACGGCGGCCAGGGCCATCGCATGGTAGCAGGCGTCCTTGGTGCGCTTGCGCCAGTCGTGCATCAGGACATCGTCCCCGGGAGTTTCCTTGCAACGCCGCATGAGCCGCCGGGCGCGGCGGTGGGAACGGACGGCATTGTCCAGCAGTCCCTTGGGGGTGACCCGGGTGAAATCCACGGCGTTCAGCAGTTCGGAGAGTTCGGTCCAAATCCGGAGGGCGTTTTCCACAGGCAGGTCCGACGGGGATCCGGCGTCGTCCAGTCCGAGTTCGTGCCGCACGGCCTCCGCGTCGTCCCCGAACAATTCGGCGACCCGCTGGCGCATCACCTCGGCGTCGCGCGATCCGGAAAAAGCCTGGCGAAGGGCGCGCAGGCACCCGACCGGCGGAGCCGGGTCCGGAACCGCCTCGGCCGCCAGGCGCAGAAGGGCCCGCAGTTTTTTGGTTCCCACCCGGATGTCATGAATGCGCCGCGGGGTGTCGTCACGGACATTTTCAATGTCGGCGCGCAGGGCGGCGGTGAAGGCGTGGACGGCCTCGGCGAGGCTTTCCCCCGGTTTTTGCGGATCGCGGAGTTCGAGTGTCATGCGGACATCATTTCGGCCTTGGCGAATGCAGTTTCACCGGTTCGCCGGTTTGCTTGCGGACCCGGATGTTGAGGATTTCGACAAAGACGGAGAAGCCCATGGCGAAATAAATGTATCCCTTCGAGATGTGCTGTCCAAAGCCGTCGGCAATCAGGGTGACGCCGATGAGAAGGAGAAAGCTGAGGGCCAGCATTTTCACGGTCGGGTGGCGGTCGACGAAACCGCTGATCGGACCCGAGAAGAACATCATGAAGATGACCGCAACCACGACGGAGGCCATCATGACGGGAATGTTGCTGACCATGCCGACCGCGGTGATGACCGAATCCAGCGAAAAGACGATGTCGAGGAGGATGATCTGGATGATGGTGGAGGAGAAGCGGACCCGGGCCCGGCCGGTGTCCAGGTGATCCTCCGCGCCCTCCAGTTTGTGGTGGATTTCGTGCGTGCTTTTCCAGACGAGGAAAATGCCGCCGATGATGAGAATGAGATCGCGGCCGCTGAAGGCGTGGCCCATGACGGCGAAAAACGGACTGGTGAGCCGGGCCATCCATGCGATGCCGACCAACAGGAGGAGCCGGGTGATCATGGCCAGGGCGAGCCCCACAAAGCGGGCCTTGGCCTGTTGTTCCTTCGGAAGCTTTCCGGCGAGGATCGAGAGAAAAATGATGTTGTCGATGCCGAGCACGATTTCCAGCACCGACAGGGTGAGGAAGGCCACGATCAGTTCGCCAACCCCGGATTCCGTCGCGGCCTGGACCGCGGCGGCCAGCGGCAGCGCGCCTTGGACGAGCTCCATCATGGAGCGCGTTTTAGCGTGCCGGAGTCCGGCGTGCCATCAGAATCGGCCCGTTCCGGCGGACGGCGTGTCCCGCTTTTTAGCGGCCCTCTCCGAGGGCGCGCTCCTGTTCCAATGATTCGGCGACCGCCTGATTGATGGCACCGGCCAGTTCGTTGGCCGGAGCCGGATCCATGGGCAGGATGCGCTCGTCGCCATCCCGCAGATCCACGATGAGCACGGTGGAGGCGGGACGGACGGCATTGACGAACAGGCGCAGCCACCACAGGAAGAGACCGAGCAGGATCGCCCCCCAGATCACCCAGTGCGTCACCGTGGAACGGGGGATTTCGATCAGGGCCACGCACACCACCACGACACCGAGAAGGATGGTGCCCGTGATGGGTTTGGCCCGGCGGACCGTCTCGGTCTGCGCGGAGGCTTTTTCAATGGAGAGGATCGGAATTTCCTCCCCGCCGAGATAAAGGGCTTCGGAGGTCAGGCGGGCGTCCGGGGAGTCGAACAAAAGTTCGCCCTCCTCGACGGCCGGTTCCACAGCGGTCTCCTGCTGTTCCTGCTCCTGGGTTTCGTTTTCGGCAATCACCCCGGCAAGGGGCTGCCAGTCATCCATTCCCTCGGTCCAGTAGAGGTCCTGCGGAGAAAATACCCCCTCGCCCACTTTGCCCTCAAGTTCCTCCGTGGTGAACGGGCCGAGTTTTTGGCCGTCTTTCTGCACATAAATTGTGCTCATGGCCCAACTGCGGCCATTCAAGAGATTTTCCGAGGGAAAGACAAGCCATTTGTCTTTTTGCGGGGCTCGCCTAGACTGCCGCCTCCATGGATATCGATTGGGCCGTCTGGCAACCGAAGGAACGTGCGACCCTGCTTTTTGTCATTCGCGACGGTCACATCCTCCTCATTCGAAAGAAACGCGGACTCGGAGCGGGAAAAATCAACGGCCCCGGCGGACGGCTCGAACCCGGCGAGACCCCGCTGCAGGGCGCGGTCCGGGAAACCTTCGAGGAACTGGGCATCAAGGCGGTCGATCCGGAACTGCGCGGAGAATTGCATTTCCAGTTTGTCGACGGCTACAGCCTGCTGTGCAGCGTCTTCACCGCCCCCGACTGCATCGGCGAGGCCGTCGAGACCGCCGAGGCCGTTCCCCTTTGGACTCCGCTCGATGCCATTCCCTATCACGAAATGTGGGAGGACGATGCCCGCTGGCTGCCCGGTATGCTGGAGGGACACACGTTTCGGGGGTATTTTGTCTTCGAACACGAAAAAATGCTCTCCCACCGCGTGGACTGGGATGTTTTTTAACAAAATTTTCTACGCATTTCATTCAAAATGAATGAATTACGAAAAAATGATAAATTTCCTTAAAAATTCACTTGCGGAAAGCATTAGAAAAGCTAATTTGAGGACATCACAAGATTGTTCTGGGGGGAACAACAGGCCGTCGTAACACTCGTTGCGGCGGCCTGTATCTTTTTCGGCGTTTGTTCATGGAGGTTCGCCTGTCGCGTTTTGGTCCATGTGGGGTGTTGGTGAGGTTCGCCGACGAGCTGGATGCGGATTCACTGTCCCTCTGCCGCGGTCTGGTGCGGTGGGTGGACGATCATCCTCCCGAGGGGCTGGTGGACTGTGTGCCGGCCTGCACGGCCCTTCTTCTGGAGTTTGCAGAGCCGGTTTCGGAGAGGAGGTTGCGGGTTTTGCGGCAGGCCCTGCGGATTGTGCGTCCGCTTCCCGCCGAGGAGGCGACGCTGCACACCCTGCCGGTGGTTTACGACGGGGAGGATCTTGAGGAGCTGGCCGCGAGGAAAAACCTGCCGGTTGCGGAGGTGGTTTCCCGTCATGCCGCGCCGACCTACAGCGTGTTTGTGATCGGTTTTGCGCCGGGGTTTCCGTATCTGGGTCCGCTGGACGAAAAACTGCACCTGCCGAGGCGGTCCACTCCGCGGTTGCGCGTTCCGGCGGGCAGCGTGGCGATCGGCGGAGAACACACGGGGATTTATTCCATCGCATCGCCGGGCGGCTGGTGGCTGATCGGGCGGACCCCCGTCGGGGTCTTTTCCCCGGAGCTGGCGCGGGGGGACGGGGACGTGGCCGCGTTTCGGCTGCAGCCGGGGGACCGGGTGCGATTGGAACCGGTGTCTCCATGAAACCCGTCCTGAAGGTTCTTCATCCCGGCGCGGGGTGTTCGCTGCAAGATCCGGGCCGCCCGGGCTGGAAGCGGTATGGTGTTCCCGCCGGTGGGGCGATGGACCGCGAATCGGCCGGCTGGGCCAACCGTCTGGTGGGCAATCCGGAGGAGGCGCCGGTGCTGGAACTGGCGCTCACGGGAGCGCGCCTGCAGGTGCTGCGGGAGGCGGAGCTGGCGCTCACGGGAGCGGACGTCGACGGCAGTCATCCGCGCTGGCGCAGTTTTTTCGTCCGGGCGGGGGAGGAAATTCAGTTCCGCGGGATGCGGGGCGGGGTCTGGAGTTACCTGGCGGTGGCCGGAGGATTTGTCGGGCCGCGCTGGTTTGGCAGTGTGAGCGTGAATGCACGGGCGGGTTTTGGTTCGGCCTGCGGGCCCGGAACCGAACTGGTTGCCGGGGAGGCGTCCCGGCTGTCCGCGGTCGCATCCCGGTATGTCCGCGAAGCGGAACGTCCGCGGTTTTCCCCGGAAATGGAGGTTCCGGTCTGGCCCGGACCGGAATGGGAGGTGCTGGATCCGGCGTCGGCGGCGCAATTTCTGAGCGGGCCGTGGAACATTTCGCCGCACGGGGATCGCACCGGCTACCGTCTGGACGGCCCTCTTCTGGACATTTCGCCGCGATCCATGCTCAGCGCTCCGCTGGCGGTGGGAACCATCCAGCTGCCGCCGGGCGGACGTCCGCTGGTCATTCTGCGTGACGGTCCGACGGTGGGGGGGTATCCCAGACTGGCCATCGTGGATCCGTCGGCGCTTTCCCGATTCACCCAATGCGCGCCGGGTTCGACGGTGCGCTTCCGGCTTTTGACATGAAGGACATCAACTGCGATCTCGGCGAAGGCGAATCCCCCTCGCGCACCCGCGCCCTCATGGCGCTGGTTTCCTCGGCCAATCTGGCCTGCGGCGGACATGCCGGGGATGCGGATTCCCTGCGCCGCGGACTGGCGCTGGCGAGGGAGTTTGGCGTACGGGCCGGAGCGCATCCGGGCTTTGCCGATCGCGCAAACTTTGGCCGGCGGCCTCTCCCTTTGTCCGAGCGGGAATTGGAACTGCTCCTCCTCCACCAGGCGGGGGCTTTTGCGCGGATCGCGGCGGCGGAGGGGGTGCGTCCGCATCACATCAAGCTGCATGGCGCGCTGTATCACGTGGTGGAGGGACGGACGTCGCTGGCACGGTGTTATGTGCGCACGGTGGCCGAATATTTTCCCGGCTGGAAAATTTATGCCTCCCCCTTCGGAAAGGTGGCCGCCGCGGCGGAGAAGGCTGGGGTGACGGTGTGGCGGGAGGTGTTTGCCGACCGGGCGTATCTGGCCTCGGGCGCCCTCGCGCCACGGCATGAGGCCGGCGCGGTGCTGTCGTCCCGGACGGCGCTGCTGGCCCGCCTGCGGGATCTGCGGGAAACCGGGGCCGTGGTGTCCCTGGACGGCGTCCGTCTCCCCGTCGTTGCCGACACCATCTGCGTGCACAGCGATTCGCCCGGAGCCCTGGCCATCGCGCGCACGCTCGCCGCGTCGCTCAACGTTCGGCGCCCTGCACGGCGCTGAAGTCGTACCCGGCGGCGGCACCGGGTTTGTAGCGGGCCACGATCCGGTTGAGGCCGGCGTCGAAGCCGGGGAATTCGCGCCGATCCCCGAACAGGCGGTCGTCGGTGAAAAGCTTCCACATGCGCGGACTGTATTCCCGGGCCGCCCAGGGCATGCCGATGTTGATGAAAAGCGGTTTTCCGGTCTGGTCGGCCAGTTTCATCAGGTTGATGAATTCATCGGCGGAATCCAGGCGGATCATGTGGGCGTCGTACAGGTAGGGCGGAATGCAGAAGCTTCCCGTCAGGATGGCCTTCTGCCGGGGATCGTGGGGATCGAGGGTCGGCCGGCAGACGAGGACGGATTCGCGGATCTGCTGCAGCGGATGGGTGGTCATCCAATGACGGAAATCCTGCGTCAGCACCGCATAAAGAAGCACGCACGCGGTCGCGGCCGCCGGACCCCAGACCCGGACGGGAGGAAGTTTTTGCAGAAGCCCGGCCACCGTTACGATGCCCACGGCGGTCAGAGCCACAAGCCCCGGCAGCACAGCGATGACGTAGGCTTCGTAGATCAGGATTCCGCGCACGCGGGAATACAGAAACATCAACACCGGTGTCGCGAAAATCACGGCGGTCATGGCGGCGTGCGGAAGTCCCCGCCGCAGGAAAATCAGCGAGCCGAGCGCGAGGAAAAAGACCACGACGCCGACGGCGGAAGGCAGGAGCCAGGGATGGGCCTGACGGAGACTTTCGAGCGACACAAACCCGGCGCCTCCCGTCCACGGTACGCCCGCCAGCAGGTGGGAAAGGGCGCCGCGCACCCAACTCCAGCCCAGCAGGATGTTCCGGCTGGCTTCATTCTGGAAATACAGGGCGGCCTGCGGCACCAGCGGGAGCATCAGGACGAAGACCGGCACGGCCGCGCAGGAAGTGACCAAAAACCACCGCCCGCTCTGTCCCACGAACGGACCCGCCGCCTGGCGCGCGAAGGCCAGCACGGGAAGAGTCAGGGCATTGAGCACGACCAGCAGGAACAGCGTGCCGGGATAGGTGTACAGCAGGGCAAACTGCGTGACGGCATACAGGCCCCACCATTTCCAGGCGCCTTCGACGACGGCCCGCCTCCAGAAAACCAGGAGGACCGGCACAAGCAGGAGGATGAGGCTGTAGCCCCGCGCCTCGCTTGCGTAGCGGATGTACCATGGATGCAGGGCGAGAAGGAAGGCCGCCACCGGTCCGGCCCCGGCAAATCCCGCATCCTTCACAAACCAGGCGACGGCGGCGATGCCGAGGATTCCGAAAACGAAGGCGGGAATCCGCAGGGCAAACTCGGAAAAGGGCAGTTCTCCCGGGCGGCTCCATTCGCCGCAGAATCGCGAGCAGATGCTGTGCAGAACGTGGTTGTTCGGCGTGTTGTACCCAAAAAAGGTGTCCTGCCACTTGAGGCGGTGAAAGACAATCTCACCACCCGGTTCGACGCGGCGGAACCGCCCCGCCAGCGACTCGCGCACACAAAGTTCCTCGTCATCCCAAAGTCCGAAATCGAGGCGCGGATACGCGAAGCAGGCCGTCAATCCCATGGCGGCGCCAACCAGCGGCCAGAACCAACGGGGCGTCCGGGTTCTTTCCGCGGAGGCCGAAGCGGTCACCTTCCGGCTCCACCAGGGTGCCAGCAGGATGAGGCCGGACAGCACGCCCACCCCGACGGCTCCGCCCCACCAGGTGTATATCTTGACAAGATGGCGCACCTTGGGGCGCGGACCGGGGTCGACGTTCCACGGTTTGTCGGACCACAGAAGCCAGACCACTCCCACCAGGGCCGCGATTCCGAGTGCGATTCTCCAGCGGGCGGCCGGAGAGAGGCCGGTCCAGACGGCGCGAAGGCGGAACCGGTCAGCGGCCATGGAAGAGGGTGGGTGCGGGGATCATGGAGGTTCCTGTCCGAGCAGGCGTTCGATGTAATCCTCCGGGGCCAGCCTGAGCGGAACCGGTCCGTCGGCCTCCCCCCGGATGAACTGCTGAACCTCGGGGTCCGGGTGATTGCGGATTTCGTCGGGCGTGCCCATGGCGATGACCGTTCCCGCGCGTTTGCCGGCGCCCAGCATGAGCATCTTGGTGCCGATGCGGAACGCGCTCGTCATGTCGTGCGTCACCACCACCGCCGTCATGTCCAGCTTGCGCGTCAGGTCGAGGGTGAGTTCGTCGATGACCGCGGTCATGATCGGATCGAGGCCCGATGTGGGTTCGTCGCTGAAAAGCAGCTCCGGATCGAGCGCGACCGCGCGGGCCAAACCGACCCGCTTGCGCATGCCGCCGCTGAGTTCGGCCGGCTTGTGGTTTTCAAATCCGGTGAGCCCGACGAGTTCGAGCTTCATCTTGACGACCAGATCGACGATTTCCGGATCGACCTTGCTGTTTTCGATGATGGGCAGGGCGACGTTTTCGCCGACGGTGAGGGACTGGAGCAGGGCGCCGAACTGGAAGTTCATGCCGAAGCGCTTGCGGAGTTCCTCGAACTCCCGCGGCGGCATCGTGGTGATTTCCTTTCCGAAGATGCGGATCGAACCGCTGGTGGGCTTGAGCGAACCGATGATGTGGCGCAGCAGGGTGCTTTTGCCGCAGCCGGATCCGCCCATGATGATCATGGTGTCCCCCTTTTCGACGGTGAAACTGATCCCGTTCAGGACGGTTCGGTTGCCGAATTTGCGAACCAGGTCGCGAACTTCGATGACGGGTTCTGCCATGCAAAATCCTCCTTAGCGGGTACCTTGGGAGCTGCGCAAGCCCGGGTCAATCGAGGACCAGGGACGTTCCCTCCTGACCCTGCCGGGTCTTTTCCACGCCGCCGATTTCATAAACGACGCTCAGGATTTTGGGCGGAGTCACCACCACTGGCTGGCCGGTGACGGGGTCAATGGCGGTTTGGGCGGGGACCGAGCGGTTGAGCCGCTGGGCGGCGGCGGGGGGAAGAAGCAGGTCCGAAACCAGAACCTCCGCCTCTCCGGAGGAGTTGGTGGTCAGCGCGGCCTGCACGGCGCTGGAAACGACGTAGCCCTTCGTGCCGGGCAGGCCGTAGCGGGCGGAAATGATTTTGACCGGGAGCGGATTGGGTTCGCCGGGGGCGAGCTCGCGGATCAGTTTGATGTGGTCGAGCCAGAGGAGAATTTCCTGGCCGTTGACGATGATGACGCCCCGCTTGCCGTAATCCTGCAGCGATTCGATGACCACCTGTTGGCCCTTGCGGAAGGAGGCGCCGGTGACGCTGAAATTCTTTGTCACCAGGCCGAGATACCGGCGTTCCGTCGGGTCCGGCGCGCTGCGGGGGGCGGACGGGGAGCGCGGACGCACGCCGAGGCGCGAGGCTTCGGTGGTGGCGATTTTGAGCGGCCAGTCGGGGTCGGAGAAAAAACCGGGGTTGTTTCGGCTCAGCCAGTCGATGCGGTAGAGGATGGCTTGGCTGAGCGGGCTGTCCGGCGCGGCGGCCTCGGGATACAGCGCGTGGGAGCGCGCCAGGCTTTGCAGGACGGCGCGCCCAAAGGCCTCGTCCGGATCCTGGGCCCAAAGGGCGCCCAGAAATCCCAGGAACACGGCTGACACGGCGGAACGCATGGCCAAGGTATGAAACCGGCACCCGGACGTGTCAATGCCCTGACGGACGGCTTTGAGAGGGGCGGAGGGATCCGTCGGCCCGGGTGGCGAGATCGTCCACGACATGCCGGGCGAACGGGAGGCCGCAGGTCCAGCCGGGCGATTCCTCGGAATGCAGGGAAAGACCTTTCAAGGGGAGGATGCGAAATGTCCGCGAGAATCCGAAGTTGCGCGCGACGGACTCCGCCTGAAAACAATAGGCGCGCAGCTCCCGGTTTCTCCCCGGCGGGGGAAACGCGCCTTCAGGCTGTCCGCGCTGTAATAATATCCGGCAGGGATCACCCCGCTGCTGCGGCCGCGGGCATGCCGCCGCAGGGGGGGCCTTTTCCAGGACCGCGACCGATGGGTCGCCATAACGGCGTTTCAGTTCGCGGGCGATGCAGATGCCGATGATGCCTCCGCCGCGGACGACAAAATCCGCCGGGTTCATGTGAAGTCGAGACGCCGGCGCAGGGCGGGATGGAGGAACACTGCGGCCAGGGCCGTCAGGGAGAGCCCGGTGATGAGGAGTCCGGTTTTCCAGCCGCGCGGAGAATAGACCAGGCGGAGCCGGTGCTCGCCGGCGGCCAGCGGAACGGCTCTCAGGGCGTGGTTGGCGGGGAGAAGAGTGTATCGGGTTTGCACGCTTCCCGGGAGGGCCTCGACGCGCCAGTCCTTCGAATAACTGTCCGTCATGAGAAGGATGGCGGCGCGCCCGGTCCTGACCTGCAGCGTCCAGTGATCGGTGGAGGAATCGAGCACGGAGATTTCGTGCGGCGAGGATTCGGGATCCGGCGCGGGTACGGGTTCCTCCTCAAGAAGAACCTCCTTGCGGAAGTCGAAGGTGACGTTTTTCAGCTCGCTCAGGCGCCGGTTCGGATCGGGGACGACCCGGTATTGGGAATAGAGCGCAAACCGGGGGAATGGATCCTGGAAGGTGACGATGTCGATGTTTCCGCCGGGCTTGGGAACAAAGGCCAGGCGGGTGCGGAGCAGGCTCAGGATCGGATGAGCCCGGGTGATCGGCAGGTTCTGGCCGGCGTTTTCCGGGTCCTGGTCCTGACTCACAAAGAGCAGCTGCGCATAGCGTTTCAGGACGCCCGGATCATAACCCCAGATGTTTTCGGCTTTCAGGATCATGCCGGAGTCGGGGCTGAACAGATTGATCACGCGTTCATCGCCGGGATATTTCCCGAGATGTTCCTGCAGGGCGTTCGCCACCGGTCTGAAGAGAAAATACTCCAGCGGGAAGGTGGCCACGGTGCCCCGGGCGAAAACCAGCAGTTCGCCCACCGCGGCGGCGCCGAGGATCCAGGTGGCGGCGGACCGGCGCCAGGCGGCGGCGAGGAGCAACGCAAAGCCCGCAAACAATCCGCCGGAAATTTGCAGCGCATGGGCGAGTGTCCGGCGGAGGGTTTCCCGGAGCTCCGGCTGCTCAAGGGCGGCGGGCGGAAAATAACTTTCCCCCGTGGCGTTCACCGCCTGCGCGAAGTTGGTCAGCCGCTCGGCGGAAATTTGGGTGCCCGCCGCCAGAAGGAGGATTCCCAGCGCGGCCAGCGACCCCACAAGGATCCAGGATCCCCGTTCGCCCCGCAACAGACGATCCATGCCGGTGCCGGCAAGCAGGGCCAGGATCAGTCCGGCAAAAATGATGAACTTGGAGGATCCGCGGAAGGAACCGAATCCCGGCAGCCATTCGTAGAGAAGGCGGTGAAGCGGGGTATGGGCGCCCAGAGCCAGCAGGATGACCGCGCCCAGCAGGAGAAACAGTCGCAGCCGGCCGAAGTTTGCCGTTTTCCGACCCGCACCGAAGACGGCCAGCACCAGCATGCCCACGCCGCCGTAAACGCACATTTCCCAGAGATAGCACCGCCCCCAATACGGAGCCTCCCGCATGTCGCCGAAGAGCCAGGGTCCGGCGAGGGTCAGGAAATTCTCCGGCGGAAACGAGAACATCGCCGCAAATTCATACACCGCCCGCCCGCTGCGCACGGCTTCGGAGGCGGCGGCCAGGCCCGGCAGAAGCTGGGCGGCGCCCAGGAGGGCGGCGGCCGGATAAATGGCGAGCAGTCCGACGACCGCGGAAACCGGACGGGGTGTGCCGGGGAGGTGAAGCAGGGAATACAGCCCCGCGACGAGAGCCGTGTAATAGACATACTGGGGGTGGCCGGCGTAGATCTGCAGCGCGACGGCGACGGCCGAAAGGGCCGGCCACACGGCGTGCCGCCGTTTCAGCCATCCGTCGATGCCGGCGAAGACCAGCGGGATCCAGGCCATCGAGCAGATGTTGGAGAGGTGCCCGGCGTAGATGTGCAGCAGCACGGTCCCACTGAACATGGCGGCCGCTCCCGCCACGAAAGCCGCGGCCGGACGCTGTCCGCGGAGGACGGCCCAGAAATACATCGCCGCCGCCAGCAGGAAGAGATGCAGGGCGAAGGACCAGTTGAGCGCCGTGGCCAGCGGAAGGATCAGGAAAATGAGATTGGGCGGATACAGGAGGGCCGACTGAAAATCTCCGAGAAAGGGCACCCCGCCGTAAATGTAGGGATTCCACAGGGGCAGGCGGCCGCGGGCCATTTCCCCGAAACCGAAGGCGCGCGCGTAAAGAAACTGCGCACTGAGATCCGTGCCGCGGTCGGAAAGAACCGTCTGGGTGGAAAACAACGGCGAGCCCAGCGCCGTCACGACCAGCAGACCCAGGAGGGCGAGCCAGATCCCGTGCTGTTGCCAGGCGGACGGGGTGCGGGATGTTTTTGCTTTCGCCAAGGGATGGGTGCGTCTCCGACGCCGCCGATCCTAATCCTTTTCCTCGTGTCCCGGACTTCCGGGATCCTTGGGAATGGAGGAAAAATCGAAACCGGCGGCGCTGCCCGGTTTGTATTTGAAAACATGCCGCGATTGCAAGGGCTGGAAACCGCGCAGGATGCCCAGATCCTCAAAGAGCCCCGAGTGTTTGAGGAAACGGTATTTGTTGGGGTGCTCGCCCTCCACGGTGACCAGATAGCCCAGATTGATGAAGAGCGGTTTGTTTTCGGCGTCCGCGCGCCCGATCAACTGCCGGAATTCCGTCATGCCGCTGAACACCACCATGTTCGGATCGTAGGGAAAGGGTTCGCCGAAGAACGTGGCGGTAATGATGTCCTTCTGACGCGGATCATGCGGGTCCAGCGTGGGACGGGCGAGCAGAACCGATTCCCGGTTCGGCTGCATGGAAGCCGCCATGAGCCGCTGGCGCTGCGGCGCCGTCCACGCGGCATAGGAAGCCAGCAGCAAAACGACGAGGCTGATGGCCGCGATTTTTCCGCCGCGCGAGCGGGCGGCGGCGGGAAGTTCGGCGAGCCCCAGCGCGACCAGGGCGACCACGCCCGGCAGAATGAAAATGATGTACCACACATACATGTGGCCGGAGGTCACCCGCATCTGGATGAAGCAGGCGATGGCGGGCAGGAGGAGGGGAATGATGAACAAGGCCCGGTCGGCGCCCGCGGCGCAAAGACGGCGGATGCCGAGCACGAGGAACCCGATGGCCAGAAGGCAGATCAGCACAAACATCCCGGGATGAAGCGCCGCCCAGGTCAGAAGTTCGGGGTAGGGGGACGGAAACTGCAGGGAGTCGTTCCAGGAGATGCCCGCCAGGAGATGGGCCAGAAAACTCTGGGTCCATCGAAAATCCACGTCCCCCAGTCCATGCGTTTTCCCCAGATAGGCGATCAGCTGCGGAACGACGGGAAGCATCAGCGCCAAAAAGGCCATGGCGGCAAAGACATTGGAGACCATCCAGCGCAGGCCCATGATCAGGGTCTGCGGGGTGTTTCCGAAGCGCCGCCAGATGATGAAGGGCGCGCAGAGGTTGAAGATGATCAGGACATGGATGCAGGTCAGGTAGGCATGGACCAGCAGCACCTGCGCCGCGGCAAAGGCCGCCCACCACCGCCAGCGGCCGTTCTCCAGAGCCTTGAGGAAAAAATAGAGGAGAAGCGGAAGCAGCAGAAAGACCAGGGCATAGGCCCGTCCCTCCGTCACGTAGCGGATCTGCCAGGGATGGAGCGCGAAAAGAAAGGCGGCGATGACCCCCGCTCCGGGGTAGCCGAGTTTGCGGACAAACAGGGCCAGGGCGGCCACGCTGGCAATGCCCGCCAGATAACAGGGAAGGCGCAGGGCGACTTCATTGAACTGCAGTCCTTGGGGACGGGTGGCCCACCGCCACGTGTCGTTGGCCACGCGGGCCAGGACGCTGTACAGCATGTGGTTGGGTTTCTTGTAGTAGAAGAACGTCTCCCGCCAGGAGACGTTTTTCAGTTTCAGGGATCCGTCCTCCTGTACGCGATAGGTTCCGACAATCGCCCGCCGCACCGGATACGCCTCATCGTGCCAGAGGCTTTGGGTCAGGCGCGGCCAGCCGATCACCGCGGAAAGGATCATGGCAATGACCACCAGCGGCCAGAACCAGCGGGGATGGGGGGTGGCCGCGCGGGGCAGGGCGGATTCGGTCGGCGGCCGGGTCCACCAGCCCGCGGTGAGGGCGAGCAGGCCGGTCAGGACCAGGTTGACCGCCGCGGCAAACCACAGGTAGACCGTCGCAAACTGGGAAATCTTGAGTCCTTCCCATGGTCGGGGCACCGACCAGGGTTTGCCGGCAAAGAGCAGATAGGCCAGCAGAAGTACACCGACGCCCCCCAGGGCGACGCGCACCCGGCCGGCCGGCGAAAGACTCCCGAGACGGGTGAGGCAGGAACGAAGGAACTCAGTCATTGCTGCGGGAGTCGGGGGGGGAACCCATCAATGGGAATATCCGGTCCCGGGACGCGCCCGATCCCACCGGCAAAAACCGCGGGCACGAGGCGGACGCGGAGAGCCGGTGGGAGCGTGGAGAAGGTCCTGAATACGGCGGCTATGAGGCTTTTCAAACCGGAACGCTGAGTTTCTTACTGACCATCCCGCCAAGATAAGTGCGAAGGTCCTCGGATTCCAAGCGTTCAAGCAGGGTTTGGAAAAAGCCGTTCAGGATGAGGCGGCGGCCGGTTTGCCGCGGGATGCCCCGAGCCTCCATGTAAAAGAGCTCGTCGTCGCTGATTTCGCCCGTGGTCGCGCCGTGCGTGCAGCGGACGTCGTCGGCCAGGATTTCGAGTCCGGGCATCGAATTGGCCTCGGCCTCGTCGCTCAGCATGAGGTTGCGAACCTTTTGGTATGCGTCGGTGCGGTGCGCGCCCTCGCCGACCTTGATGAGGCCGGCAAAGATGGTGCGCGCCGAGCCGTCCAGCGAGTTCAGATACAGCAGGTCGCTGCTGGCCCGCGGGGCGACATGATCCTGGAGCGTACGCTGGTCGATCTGACGTTCGCCGTCCATCGGATTGAGCGAAAGCATCACGCTGCGGGCGCCTTCGCCGGTCAGGCGGCTGAGGGACTCGCCGCGGACGAAGCCGCCGCCGAAGTTGGCGTTGAGCGACGTGGCCAGGGCGTCGCAGTCCACGATGGTCGAGTTGATGTGAAACGCCAGCGATTCGCGGGCCCAGTCCTGCACGCCGATGTAGGTGAGCTGCGCGCCGCGTTCCAGGTGGAGATCGTTGACCCCGCAGGCAAAGGCGCGTTTCTGGTCGGCCGACCGGAAGTGGTCGATCACCGTCACCTTGCTGTTCTCCCCGCAGACGATGAGGGTGTGCGGGAAGACGGAGGCGTTTTCCCCCTCGACCCAGTGGAACAGCTCGATGGGCAGCGTCACCTCGGTGTTTTTCGGAACGTAGAGGAACGCTCCCGTCGCGACGCGCGCCTTGTGGAGCGCGGCGTATTTGTGCGAGCCGAGTTCGACCGGCTGCGCCATGAAATACTTCCGGAACAGGGCCTCGTCCTCGCGGGCGGCGACGTCCAGCGGCTTGAGCAGAACGCCGGCCGGCAGGCGGCCGGTGTCCTGATGCAGGAGCGCGTTGTTGGCGAAGACCATTTTGGCCGAGACCCCGGCCAGGCCGGTCGAAAGGTTGATCAGGCGGCCTTCGCTGGAGACCGGCGCGGCCGGCCGGAAGGCCGAAAGGTCGAGCGCGCCGATGTTGGCGAAGCGCCAGGCCTCGTCCTTGCGCGTCGGCGCCGGGGTGGCTTCGTAGTCCGCCAGGGCGGCATTCTGCTGGGCGCGGAACCAGTCCGGCCAGGCGGTCGGGGTGTCAATTTCTTCAATCACGGCGCTCATCCCACGGAACCCTCCATTTCCAGATCGATCAGACGTTTCAGTTCCACCGAGTATTCCATCGGGAACTGCTGCACGAGGTCGTTGACGAACCCGTTCACGGCGAGACTCATGGCCGCGCCCTCCGGGATGCCCCGCTGCTGCATGTAAAAGATCTGCTCCTCGCTGATCTGGCTCACGCTGGCCTCATGCTGGCAGGCGTTGCCCTGACCGCGCACGGTGATGGCCGGATAGGTGTCCGTGCGGCTGTGCGCGTTGATGAGGAGCGCGTCGCACTCGGTGTTGTTTTTGCATCCCTTGAGATGCTTGGGCACATGCACGAGGCCGCGGTAGGTGGCGCGTCCGGAACCCACGCTGATGCTCTTCGAGACGATGTTGCTGGTCGTCTCGTCGGCGGCATGGATCATCTTCGCGCCGGTGTCCTGGTGCTGGCCGTCGCTGGCGAGGGCGATGGAAATGACCTCGCCGCGGGCCTTGCGGCCCTTCATGACCACGCCGGGATATTTCATCGTCAGGCGCGAGCCGATGTTGCAGTCGATCCACTTGATCTCGGCCTCCTCGTGGGCCAGTCCGCGCTTGGTGACGAGGTTGAAGACGTTCGGCGACCAGTTCTGCACCGTCACGTACTGGATCTTGGCGCCCTTGAGGGCCACCAGTTCCACCACCGCGCTGTGCAGCGTGGAGGTTTCGAATTTCGGCGCCGTGCAGCCCTCCATGTACATCACCTCGCTGCCCTCGTCGGCAATGATGAGCGTGCGCTCAAACTGGCCGAACGATTCGGCGTTGATCCGGAAGTAGGCCTGCAGGGGATGTTTCACCTTCACGCCGGGCGGCACGTAGATGAAGGACCCGCCCGAAAAGACGGCGCTGTTCAGCGCGCTGAACTTGTTGTCGCCGGTCGGAATGACCTTGCCGAACCATTTGCGGAAGATCTCGGGATGCTTGTGCAGACCCTCGGTGGAGCCGACAAAAATCACGCCCTGTTCCCCCACGGCGGCCTTGATGTTCGAATAAGCCGCCTCGCTGTCGAACTGCGCCTCGACGCCGGCGAGGAACTTGCGTTCCTGCTCCGGAATGCCCAGGCGCTCGAAGGTGAGCTTCATCTCCTCCGGCACCTCGTCCCAGGAGCGTTTCGGCTGCGTGCCCTTCGAGAGGTAGTAGCGGATGTTCTCAAAAACAATGTTGTTGAGATCGGGGCTCGCCCAATGCGTGGGCATGGGCATTTCCTTGAACTTCCGGAAGGCGTCCTGCCGGAACCGGCGAATCCAGTCCGGGTCGCCCTTCACGTCGGCGATGTAGTCGATGGTCTTTTCCGAAAGACCCACGCCGGCGTCGTATTCGTAGTCGACATCGTAGCGGAAATCGCCCACCGAGCGGTCGATGGCGATGTCGGGTTTGGTGTCCGTACTCATGGTTTTTCCTTTCGGTTCAGGCGGCGGCGGCCGCTTCCTTTTCCACCCAGTCGTATCCTTCGGCTTCCAGTTTGAGCGCGAGGCTCTTGTCCCCGCTCAGGACGATCCGGCCGTCCACCATGACGTGGACCACGTCCGGCACGATGTAGTTGAGCAGGCGCTGGTAGTGGGTGATGACGAGAAAGCCGGTGTCGGGTCCGCGCAGGGCGTTCACGCCCTCGGAGACAATCTTCAACGCGTCGATGTCCAGACCGCTGTCCGTTTCGTCCAGGACGGCATACGAGGGCTTCAGCATGGCCATCTGGAGGATTTCACAGCGTTTTTTTTCGCCGCCGGAGAAGCCGTCGTTGACGGAGCGCGAGGTGAACGAACGGTCGATTTTCAGCGCGTCCATTTTGGCATAAAGATCCTTGTAATACGCCACGGCGTCGATCTCCTCGCCCTCGGGCAGGCGGGCCTGCAGGGCGGCGCGGAGGAAGTTGGCGATGGTGACGCCGGGGATTTCCATCGGATATTGAAACGCCAGAAAAAGTCCGCTGCGGGAGCATTCGTCGGGTTCCATTTCCAGGAGGCTCCGGCCGTCGAGAAGCACGTCGCCGGAGGTCACTTCATAGCTCGGATGGCCGGCCATCACCTTGGCGAGGGTGCTCTTGCCGGAGCCGTTCTTGCCCATGATGGCGTGGACTTCGCCCTTGGGGACCTCGAGGTTGAGGCCCTTGAGAATTTCGCGATCGCCGATGTTGGCGCGGAGATTTTGAATGCTGAGGCTCATAAAGATTCGGGATTTCGGATTTGGGATTTCGGATTTTCGGAGCAGTCGGCGCAGGTGCCGTGGAGGGTGATTTCGCTGTGGATCACCTTCACGCCCGGCGGGACGGTCAGGAGCCGGTCGAGCCGTTTGCCGGGGGCAAAGGGAATGTCCACCACCCGGCCGCAACTTACGCAGTGGAGATGGCCGTGGTCCTGCACGTTCGGGCAATAACGCGTGGCGTTCCGCTCGACGTTCACCTGCTTGGCCAGACCGCAGGAAACCAGCGTTTCCAGGCAGTTGTAGACCGTGGCCAGGGAGATCGACGGCATGCGCTTTTTGGCCCGCAGGAAAACCTCCGTCGCTGTGGGATGATCGCGCTCCGAAAGGAGCACGTCGTAAACCTCCCGGCGCTGGGGCGTGAGCCGATGGCCGTTGTGGCTGATCGTCTCTTCGTAGCCGGAATACTCCGTCGTTTTCATTCCCACAATGCTACCTGCGACTCATTCTTGATCAAGAATTATTCTAAATTTTAATAAAGACAAGGGGTCCGGCCGGCCGGCGGGGGACGGACCGGGAAAAATTCGTGCATTTGGTCCCGGACTGGGGTGAAAAGACGGGGCGGGCCATGAAGCTGCCACATTTTCTCACCGCCCTGGCGATCAATGCGGTTCCGGCGTTCGGCTGGTTTTTGGGCGATTGGAATTCCGGGACGACCCTGGCCGTGTATTGGTTCGAGACGGTCCTGGGGACGCTGTTCATCACCCTGCGCATTCTCCTCCATCGAAGGGCGGTTTCGGTGCGGGGTCATTTCCGTTACGAGCCGCCGAAGGACTCGCGGCCGGGCGGGCCGCCCATTCCGTTTTTGCGGCATTTTCTGCCGGTGTCGCTCATGTTTTCCGGCGCGCACGCGTTTTTTCTGGTCGTGCTGGGGCTCATCCTGACCCACAACGGCCGGGGCAATCAGGTGCGGTTGATCTGGCCCTGGGCGTGGGGCTCATCCTGGCGTTCCAGGTGGTGGATTTTCTCATCGACCTCGGTTACGGCTGAAGAGCCGGCCGTTCCGCTGGATCGAGGTCCTGGCCCAACGCAACCTGGCCCGCGTGCTCATCATTCAGATGACCATCATCTTCGGCGTGGCGGTGGGGGCGTGGACGGACAGCACGCGCGGATTTTTTGTGGTGTTCATCATCCTGAAAACGCTGAACGATCTCAACAGCGTCGTGCCGCAGTACGACCCCGAGGAGGCTCCCCGATGGCTTTGCCGGATCATGGACAAGGTGCCCAACGCCGCCGGCAAAAAGCAGACCTTTGCGGAATTTTGGAGGGAGGGCAAAGCCGGGGAGCGGGCGCGCCTGGCGAAAAACGAACAGCCCTACACGCCGTGAGGAGGGCTCTGCGGGGCTGTCCGTCTCCCCGGGCACGGCGGAGATTCCGGGGGATATGAACTTCGTGAGGACACGCAGTCGCCGGACGGATGCCGCGCTGTGCTTTTCCCGAAGGCGGGGAGGGATGGGGAAATTGCCGTCAGGCTCCGCCGGGGATTCGTCCCGGGGACGCCGGTTTCCCCTCAGGTCAGATCCTGGGCTGACCCCGCGGTTTTTGCGGCGAAGGCTTTTTTGAGCACCTCGGCGAGCTGGTGCAGTTTGAAGGGTTTGGAGAGGAAGTCGTTCATCCCGGCCTTGAGGCAGGCCATTCGTTCCGTGGGCAGAACATTGGCGGTGAGGGCCGAGATGTAGCAGGGACGGGGTGCTCCCGACGAAAGTTCGATGCGGCGGATGCGCGCGGCGGCGTCACAGCCGTCCACTTCGGGCATGTGCATGTCGAGGAGGATGCAGTCGGGCCGGCTTTGCGCGAAGGCCTTGAGCACCCCGTGGCCGTCGTTCACCGTCCGCGGCTCGTAGCCCAGGCGTTTGAGGATGGCGGTGATGAGGCCGAGGTTCACGCGGTCGTCGTCCGCCACCAGAATGTCCAGCGGATAGCGCGAGGCGAAGGAGGCGTCGAGGGACCCCGGGCGTTCCCGGTCGTCGACGAGGGGGGCGGGGGAGAGCTGGAGCGGGATGGAAAACGTGAACGTCGATCCCTGTCCGGTCTGGCTCTGAACCTGGAGGGAGCCGCCCATCAATTCGACGAGGCGCTGGGAGATGGCCAGACCGAGGCCCGTGCCGCCGTAACGCCGGGCGATGCTGGAATCGGCCTGGGTGAAGGGGCGGAAAATCTCCCGCAGCTTTTCCGAGGGAATGCCCTCGCCCGTGTCGCTGACCGAAAAGTGGAGCCTTTGCACGGGGTCCGTTTCGGAGGCGGCGTCCGCGCGAAAGGAGATCAGGACGCGGCCGGTTTCGGTGAATTTCAGCGCATTGCCCACGAGGTTGATCAGGACCTGACGGATGCGCCCGGCGTCACCGATGAACCACTGGGAGGCGGGGCTTTCGATGTGCACTTCGATGCCGACCGCCTTTTGCCGGGCCTTCGGGGCGAGCACGGCCTTCACGCCCCTGATGAGTTCCCCGACATGGAACGGCGCGTAATAGAGCGACATTCTCCCCGATTCGATGCGGCTGAAGTCGAGGATGTCGTCGATGATCCTCAGGAGGGCCTCGCCGCAGGTGATGATGGTGTCGAGGCATTCCTTCTGGTCCTTTTCCATCGGCGTGGAGGCCAGGAGTTCCGCGTATCCCAGAACCCCGTTCATCGGGGTGCGGATTTCGTGACTCATCATGGCCAGGAACTCGCTCTTCGCCCGCTCGGCGGCCTGCGCTTTCTGCAGAAGGTCCTCCTGCTGGAACAGGGCGCGCTTGATTTCGCTGATATCCTCGATTTGCGAAATGAAATAAAGCGGCTTGCCGTGCTCGTCGCGAAGCAGGGAGACGCCCAGCTGGGCCCAGACGATGTGGCCCATCTTGTGGATGTAGCGTTTCTCGATCTTGTAGAATTCCGTTTCCCCCGAGAGCAGGCGCGCCACATTTTCCAGGTCGTTCTTGAGGTCGTCGGGATGGGTGAGATCCTGGAAGGTCCGGTCGGCCAATTCCTCGGCCGAATAACCGAGGAGGCTGCAGACGGCGTCGTTGACCTTGAGCCACCGGCCGTCCGGGGCCACGAGGGCCATGCCCGTGGTGGCGTGCTCGAAGGCGCTGGCAAAACGCTGCTCGCTCAGCCGAAGGGCTTCCTCACGCTCCTTCCGTTCGGTGACGTCCAGGTTCACGCCGATGATGCGGACCACGTCGCCGTTGTCATCCAGAAGCGGGGCGGCGGCCATTTGAATGTGGCGGATAGTTCCGTCGGGGCGGCGGATGCGGTATTCGGTCCGGATCTTCTGCCGGGTTTGCACCATCCCGTGCACGGCGGCTCCGGTCCTGTCGCGATCCTCCTCCAGCAGCGTGGCCAGCCATTTTTCGCGCGTCACCGGTTCCTGGGGATCCAGTCCGAAGATGCCGCGCGCAATGCCGTCCCAAAAGATCTCGTCGGTGCAGACGTTCCAGTCCCACACCCCCGCCTGCATGGCCTGGGTGGCAAGGTCCAGGCGGGTGACCAGCGTGCGCAGTTTTTCCTCGGCCTCCTTGCGCACGGTGATTTCGGCGTAGCTCAGCAACAGGCCGTCGCCCAATTTGGCCCCGGCGATGCGATACCAGCGGACCCGTCCGCCGTGGTGCGACTTGTGTTCAAAATCCAGCGGCTCATCCTTTTCGATGATGCGGACGAATTTCTCAAAGAGGTCCCCGGTGAGTTCCATCGGCGGAATCTCCCGGATGCTCCGGCCGATGACTTCGGAGGCCGGATGTTCCATGAGGCTTTCCGCTGCGGGGTTGAGCAGGCAATACCGCAGATCGATCAACTCCCCCGAGGCATTCCGCACGGACTCGAAGACGATCACGCCGTCAATCGAGGTGTGAAGCATGGCCTCCAGCCGCCGGGTGCTGCGTTCCAGATCGCTTTGGGTTTTGCGCCGTTCGGTGAGATCGGTGAGCACGCCGAGGAAACCGGAAACCTCGCCGGGTTCGGTCTCGAGCGGGGTCACCCAAACCTGGCCCGGGAAGGTGGAACCATCCCGACGTTTGATGGTCCATTCCCGCTCCTCGGTTTGTCCCTCGCGGGGGCGCACAATGAGAACCTCGAAATCGGGCGCGACGGACCGGTTCAGATCCCGCGAAATTTCCCGGGCGCGCGCGGCGATCTCGTCCTCGTCGTGCCAGGCCAGCGGCGTCAGCTTTCCGATCACTTCCTCCGCCTTGTATCCGAGCATGCGCTCGGCCGCGGAGTTGAAGACCGTGATTATTCCCCGGGTGTCCGTGGAGACGATCGCGTATTCCGTGGAGTTGAGAATGGCCTTTTGCAGACTCGCCACCTTGCGAAGATCCTCCTCCGTGGCGCGGCGGCGGCCGATTTCCCGCTGCGCGACACCGACCGTCAGGACGATGAGCAGGCCCGTGACCACGCACGCGATGAGTTCCAGGCGGGCGGTGTCCTGGAACCGGTTTTCCGCCAGCGCCGTGTGTTCCTCCAGAAGGGCGTTTTCGGCCTGCGTGAGTTTTTTCAGGTCGGCGGCCAGGCGGTTTGACAGCGCGAACCCCTCGTTTTCGCTCTCCAGGATGTAGGGCAGTGCGGACCCGGTCTCCGCCTGGATGGCGGCCAGTTTTTCGGTGTAGGCCTCCAACCGGGTGAAGTCGGCCTGAATGGAGGCCAGAAGGGCTGTCTGGGAGGGATTGTCCGAAAGGAGGGACGCCAAATGCGCGAGCGCCTGGCGGGCGGTCATCCGTCCGGAAACCGTCGTCGTCCAGGCTTCGGGCTGGCCGGTCAGAAGGTAAACGCGCATGCCGCGCTGCATGTCGGCGAGCCCGCCCAGCAGGCTGCGCATCTGGGTCAGCGCTTCGTGGTTTTGTTTGCGCGCATCCGACGCGGTCTTCAGCTCGACCAGACACGTCGTCAGCACGAGCGAGACCATGAGGGTGAGCGCGAGGGCCACGGCGACCGGCAGCCAGTTGATGAACTCGACGGAATGGCGGCTCAGGTTGTGGCGGGTCCATGCCACCAGACCGACGCCCAGAAAGAGAAAGCCGAGTGCGGCGGGAATCGGCAGCCGGGTGTGGGACCCCCAGCCGTAGGCCGGTTCGATGCCGGCCACGTGTCCATAGAAGGCCACCAACCCTCCGGCGCCCACGGTGCAGCCCAGGATGCCCGTCACCACCGTCCGCCAGCGTTCCTTGCGGGACCAGCCCGCCAGCAGGAGGGACACGCCCGTCAGTATCAACCCGCCCGCGGCCAGCGGGGACATCCGGTCGGGATTCGTGTCCTCCCCGGACGCCAGGCGGTGGGAGGTCTGGTCGACCCCGGAATACCAGCCGGTGAGATAGGCCAGAAGCACAAGCAGCGCCCAGCCCAGGGTCACCGTGCCGCAGCCGGCGGCAATCCGTTCCCGGGAGGTGCCCAACTGCAGCAGGGCCGCGCCGCACAGGACAAAAAGAAGCGCCGTGGGGATTTTGATCAGGTGATGCGGAGACAGCCACCCGGGCAGGAGTCCGGCGGTGTGACAAAGCCAGCCGGTCAGCGAGAGGACGCCCAGACCGATCACCAGTATGCCCGCCACGGTCTGCGAGATGCGTCCGAGCGTAGGGAAACTGTTCATGGCCAAGAAAGTATGGTCGGACGGAGGGCTCATTGCCGTCAATCCACCGGACGACGCGCACAGCGTTTCAGGTTTTTTTTTGCGGGGCAAGTCTGCCGAAATACACCCGGTTTTCAGCTGCGATTTGCAATTTTTCGGGCAGGGTGTATCTTCCTTCCGTCCCCCAAGACTAACCCCCTCATGTTGGCACGGCCAATGCTTGCTAAGAATTCCCGATGATCCATGCGAATTGTCGGATGCGGCTGACGGCGGAGGATTTTTCCTACATCGTCGGGGTCCTGTCGAAAAGCGAGCGCGACCAGGTTTCGCTGGTCAAGCTGCTCACCGACGAGGACACGCGCGATGCGATCCTCGATCACGAGAATCTGGCGAAGGCGATTCTGGAAAGCCCGGAGCGCCTGCCGATTTCCCCGCAGCTGTATTTCTATGTGTTGTGTCGCAGGGTGCTGCGCGAGACGCCGGTCAAGAGTCGCGAAACCTCGGATTTTGTGGCGTCGATGCTGCACGGCTTCATGCGCACGGCGCGGATGGAGTCGCCGGATGAGGACGGGGAGCGCACCTCCCGGTATTTCTCCGACATGATGCAGGCCCTGCGCAATGCGACGACACACGAGGCGTTTCTGCTCCGTTCGCACATGGCCAACTATGCGCTTTTTGTCAGCGGCATCTTTGCCGAAAACCTGGAAAAGCGGACCCGGCGCAACGGCGCGCCGGACATTTCCTTTTATGAGGCCATGGGACAAATGAATTACCGGGCGGCCTCCGAATACCGCGAGGCCAAGCGATTCAATTTGCAGAACATTTATGAGGAGCTCGCGAGCGGCTTCCGCGAGGCGCGCCTGGCGCTCAACAACCTCGCCACCCGCCTGCTCCATCTCGACTCGCCGTCCATCGCTTCGTGAGCACGCTTTTCAGCGAGATCCAGCGACTCTTCGAACGAACCTACGCCAGTGTCGGGATCAATCTGGAGGAGTGCCTGATCGACCGGCAGCGGTGCCGTCAGCTTTCCGCCCTGGCCGGCGCGCAGGCGGCGGAGCTGAGCATGCTGGCGCGGACCTTTCTGCGCGCAGCGGACGGCCGGCTGCGGGTCGGCATCTATTATTCCAGCTGGTTGATCGAGCAGCTGGAACGTCATGATCCGCGCGCCGGTCTGAGTGACGCCAACATCAATGCGCTCATCGCCTTTGTCGAGGAAATCAACCACGCCCTGCACGCAGCCCTCCGCTTCCAGCGCGGCGAGATGCCGGACCAGGGCGAAGCCTATGCGCGCAATCTTGAACTGCAGGCGCAGGTGGACACCTATCTCGTGCTGCTGCTTTTTGTGGCCTTCTTTCGCAAACCCGGCAAGGTGACCCGGGCCGACCGGCGCTGGCTGCGGTATCACATGTTCGATTCGCGACAGGCCTGTTCCTTTCGCGACAAAAACATCCGCGCCCGGTATTCCGAGGTGACCCTGCTGGCGAAAAATTACACAAGGTATCTGGAAACCCTCGCCGCCTCGCACCGGATCGAGGAGATTCGCGTCTTTCACGCCCTCGACTACGATGAGAAACGCCGGCGCATTCTGGCACTGCCGGAAAGGAGTTCCGATGGCTAAGAGTTCCGTTCACGATGCGGGAAGGCTTTTCTTCCTCCCCGCGTTCGACACTTCAGGGTCATTTTCCCCAAAAAATTCTCGAGGCGAATACGGCCACAAAACTTAGGCCCAGACAAATTGCCGGCCAGCGCCACGTTCGTCCAAGCGCCACATTGAACAACCAGAAACTGGCCAGGAATCCAAACAGGGCAATGAGGGACAGACGCATTGCGAGGTTTCCGGTGTAGTCCGTCCTGAGCGTGAAGTACACGGCCCCGGCAACACCCAGCCCCGCGCCGAGCAACCCGAAAAAAAACCGGAAGATCAACTGCGTCCGACGCAAACGATCCCGTTTGCCGACAAGGGCTTCACCGAAAAGATGGGCCAGAAGATCTTCAATCATTCCGGGGACATTGGCCGGATCCTCATTCTGTTCTCACTTTGACGGGAAGGCAATCCTTTCGGTTCCTGTTGCCGGCTCGGGAGATCCGGATGCTCCGGCCCTTCAGCGATCCAGTTCCCGGACCCGGCGACGGGCATCCTCGGCGATGCGGGCACACATAAGGTCGCAGAGTTCGAAAAGCCGGGAATCGGCCAGGCGGTAACGGGCGAAATGCCCCTCGCGGGCGCGGGACACAAATCGGGCGTTCAGCAGCACCCCCAAGTGCTTCGAGACGTTGCCCTGCTTCATTCCGGTGACCTCCACCAGTTCCGATACGGTGCGCGGCCCCTCCATCAGGGTCCGCAGGAGATTGAGTCGGGAGGGCTCCGCAAGGATGCCGAAAAGCCGGGCGGCCTCCTCGACGACGGCGTCGGACAGGAAGGGTTTCTTTTTCTTCAAATTACTGTATGGTAATACGGTAATATCAATTCATCATGGAAAAAACGACCGCAAGTCCGGAAACGCCGATTTCGAAGGTGGCCCCGTCGGAGGTTTCGCGCGAAAACACCCTCCTGCTCGACGTGCGCACTCCGGCGGAGTTTGAGGAATGTCACATCGAAGGTTCCGTGCTGCATCCGCTCAGCGACCTGAACCCGGAGGAGGTGAAGAAGCTGGCGGCCGGCCGGAAGTCCTGCCTGGTGATCTGCCGGTCCGGTCAGCGGGCCCGCCAGGCGGCGGAGAAACTTCGCGCGGGCGGGCTGCCGAACCTGCAGGTTCTGGAGGGTGGGGTGCTGGCGTGGGAGGCGGCGGGATTGCCCCTGCAGCGCGGCGCCAAGACCCTATCGCTCGAAAGGCAGGTGCGCATTGCCGCGGGTTCGCTGGTGTTTGTGGGGGCGGTGCTCGGATATTTTGTCCATCCGGCCTGGATCGCCCTGTCCGCCTTTGTCGGGGCGGGTCTGGTGTTTGCGGGAATCACGGACACCTGCGGCCTGGCGCTGGTGCTGGCCCGGATGCCCTGGAACACCCGGCGGCCGTCCCGCCCGTAGGAGCCTCCTTCTTTGTCCGGCGGACGGCCCTGGAAAAAACCGCCGGCATCGGGCCCCTTTTCCCGACATGCGGTCTTCCGGAGGCCGTCGGGATCTGTTAGGGATGGGGGCATGACCCTTGACGAATTTCGGTCCGCCGAGCTCTCGAGTCTGTCCGCGCCGCTGCGGGCCCTTCGGGAGGAGGCGGCAGGGCGATGGGATGCGGCGCATCGGACGGTGCAGGATGATCACTCCCCGGAGGCCGCCTGGGTGCATGCCTATCTGCACCGCCGGGAAGGGGATCTCGCCAATGCCGGCTACTGGTATGCGCGGGCCGGGCGTCCGCGGTTTCAGGGCAGCCTGGAAGCCGAGTGGGAGCACATTGTGCGCACTCTTCTGGAGGAAGCCGGTTCCCGAAGTTCCGGTTAGCGGGCGGGCCTCGTGGAAAAACCCTCGCCTCCCGGAAGGTGATCCCCTTTCATGGACCTTGAGTGATGGATGAACTGACCTTCGACCTTCTGGTGGTGGCCGCCTCGATTCTGGCGGGGACCATCGGTTCGTTGATCGGTCTGGGCGGTGGGGTGATCATCACCCCGGTCCTGGTGCTGGGTTTTGGAGTGGACATCCGGTACGCGATGGGTGCGGCCCTGACCTCGGTGATCGCGACCTCCTCGGGCGCGGCGGCGGCGTATTTGCGGGACGGCATTTCCAACATGCGCCTCGGCCTGTTTCTCTGCGTGGCCACGACACTCGGGGCGGTGGGCGGCGCCATGCTTGCGGTGGTTCTCAACCAGGCGGTGCTTTCCGTCATTTTCGGCGCCGCGCTTCTCATCACCGTCGCGCTTTCGGTGCGGAAGAATCCGAAAACCGACCCGGCGGGCGATCCCTCCGATCCCCTGGCGGAGCGTCTGCGCCTGCCCGGCACGATGCCCGACGGGGACGGACGCAAACCCTATGCGGTCCATCGCGTGGTGCCGGGCTTTCTCATGATGGGCGTGGCCGGGATTCTTTCCGGGCTGCTCGGCATCGGATCCGGGGCATTCAAGGTCGTGGCCATGGACCAGATCATGCGCATTCCCTTCAAGGTCACCACTGCCACGAGCAATTTCATGATCGGGGTCACCGCGGCCGCCAGCGTGGGCATTTACCTCAAGCGCGGCTACCTGGACCCGGCCCTGGTCGCGCCGGTTGCGCTGGGGGTTCTGGCGGGCGCCTTTCTCGGCGCCCGGCTGCTTCCCGTCGCGCCCGTGAAAACCCTGCGGATGATTTTTCTGACGCTCGTCACTCTGATCGCCGTGCAAATGGTCCTGCGCGGGTTCGGCATCAATTGGGGATGAAAACCGCGGACCCTTCACCTGTTTCCCGACCTTCTCCCGCATGAAAGACTCGCAAATCCAAAACACGCTGGCCCGGCTCATGGTGGGCGGCACGTTGCTGGCCGCGGCGATCATGCTGGCGGGACTGGTCTGGTATCTGGCGACCCATCCGGGACTCAGGCCGGGTGACCATGTGTTTACGGGCGAGCCGAAGTATTTTGAGAATCCCGTGTCCATGGTGCGCCGGGCGCTGGATTGGAAGGAAATCGGCCACCGTCGCAGCCTGGTCATGATCGGGGTGGTTCTGTTGTTGATCAATCCGGTGCTCCGCGTGGGGTTTGCGGCGATGGGATTTGCGGCGCAGCGCGACCGGCTTTACACCGCCGTCAGCCTTGTCGTGCTGGCGGTGCTGCTTTTCAGTTTCTTCTGGTGAGCGGGCCGGAAAAACCATCGATTCTTGCGCCGCTGCGCGTTCCCACCTACCGCGCCATCTGGTCCGCCAATGTGGTGTCCAATGTGGGGACGCTGATGCAGCAGGTGGGCGCGGCCTGGTTGATGACCTCGCTCACCACGTCGACCCTGCTGGTGGGGCTCGTGCAGACGGCCGGTACGCTGCCGATTTTTCTGGTGGGCCTGGTGGCGGGGGCGCTGGCCGATCTGGTCGAACGCAAAAAGCTCCTGATCTGGGCGCAGGGCTGGATGCTCCTCATGGCGGCGCTGCTGGGGGTGCTGACGCTTTTCCACCTGACCACGCCGCACGTGCTGCTGGGATTGACGTTTGCCATCGGACTGGGAGCGGCCATCAACCAGCCGGCCTGGCTGGCGGCCGTGCAGGACATCGTGCCCAAACCCCTGGTGGCCTCGGCGGTTTCGCTCAACAGCATCGCCTTCAATATGGCGCGGGCCGTCGGTCCGGCCCTGGGCGGCTTTGTGGTGGCGGCCGCGGGACCCGCCATGGCGTTCTTCAGCAACGCCGCCTCGTATCTGGCCACGATCCTCGCCATCGGCTCCTGGAAACCCAAGCCGGTGGAGCATCGGTTGAGCGAGGACATTCTGGGAGCCATTCGCGCCGGGGTGCGCTACCTTCTGCACGCTCCGCGCCTGCAGGCGCCCATCATCCGCTCGATCGCCTTCAATCTTTGCGCGTCCGCCGTCTGGCCGTTGCTGCCGCTGCTCGCCCGGGATGTTTTGAAAACCACGGCCGTCGGCTACGGTTCGCTGCTGGCCATGTTTGGTCTGGGATCGGTCGTCGCGGCGGTTTTCCTGCCCCGGCTTCGCAGCCTGTTTGCCTTGGATCTCCTTCTCGGTGCGGGTGCCCTGCTGTCGGCGGCGGCGTTTTTCGGACTCTGGCATTGCCGGACGGTCTGGCAGGCCGGAGGGCTTCTCTTTTTTGCCGGGATCGCATGGGTCGGAGTGCTGGTGAATTTTAATGTGGCCGTGCAGACTTCCGTTCCCGACTGGGTGCGCGGACGGGCGCTTTCCTTTTACCTGCTGGCCTTCCAGGGGGTGATTGCCCTCGATGGGGCGCTGTGGGGCTGGCTGGCGGGGCGGATTGGCATCCAGGCCTCCTTCGGCGTGGCCGGTGCGGGGCTGGTCGTCGGACTGGTTCTGATTCGGTTTTTTCCGTTGGTCATTGACGAAACCATCGACCTCCGGCCGTCCACCCTCTGGCCGGATGCCCACCAGGACTTCGACGCGCACCCGGACGACGGACCGGTGCTGGTGACCATCGAATATCGGGTCGCTCCGGAGAACCTGGCGGAGTTCCGCCGCATCATGATCCTTGTGCGGGAGCGGCGCCTTCGGGACGGTGCACGCCGCTGGAGGTTGTACCAGGACGCGCAGGATCCGCAGCGGTTGATCGAGCTTTTTCGGGTCGATTCCTGGGCGGAACACCTTCGGCAGCACCAGCGAACCACCGTTCAGGATCGCAACATCGAGGCGGCCGCGCACGCCCTGCACCAGGGGCCCGACCGGCCGAAGATCCAGCATTATTTCGGACTTGAGGAGTAGACGCCTGCCGTCGTACCCACGACCTTCCGAGGGGCGACCGCGGAAGCCGGGTGGAAACGTGAAAATGTCGGCGGTTGTAATGCGCGGCGCCGGGACGTATTTTAGCGGTCATGCCGACCTACATCTACGAAACCATTCCCGCCAGGAAAGGCGCCCCGGTGAAGCGCTACGAGATTCGTCAAAGCATCAAAGATGCCGCGCTCACGCATCACCCGGAAACCCGGGAACCGATTCGTCGTGTGCTGGCTGATACGGTGAGCGTGATCACCTCCTCCTCTTCATCCTCCGGCAGCGCGCAGCCCCATCGTCACACGCACTCCTGCGGTTGCGGCGGGGGAGGATGCGGACGCTGACGCGGAAAATGACCTTCCGACGTCTTTGCGGACTGGTCGTCCTCGGGGTCATGCTGGCGGGTTGCGCCACGAAGCCGAAGTCCGGCGACGGCAACTCCCCTTCATCCGGTCCCGCTTCCACGCCGGTCCCGGCGGCGTCGGCCGCCCCCGCCGGCGGTCCGCCGGCGCGTGCGACCGTGCGGGGTCCGAGGACGCCCTGGTATGGCTACCTCTCGCCGGGTTTTTGGTTTCAGAAGGTTTTCCCCAAAAAGCCCGAGCCGCCTCCGGCGGAACCGCCGCGCCTGATTGGCACGGTCAAGGTGGTCAACAAGGATGACAAATTTGTGCTGATCGACGCCGTCAATTACGGCGGAACGCAGCCCGGCGACTCCCTGATCTGCATCGTCAACCAGCGGCAGACCGCCCTCCTGCGTGCCAGCGCACTGCGTAATCCGCCCTTCCTGATTGCCGACATCACCGGCGGCGCCCCCTCCCCGGGGGACAAGGTCTACCAGCAGTAATCGTCCGCCCTGCGGCCCCCGTACGGCCGGGTTTCGAACCGGGCTGTGGGATCGGCGCGTCCCGTTGGCACGGCGATGTCGCGCCGCGGGACCGGCCCACTCGACACCGCCTCCGACTTTGTGGAAAAGGTTTTATTCCAGCCGGGGCAATTGACCGAGGGTGAGTCCGCCGTCGACGACGATGATCTGACCGGTGATGTAGGCGGCGGCCGGCGTGCAAAGAAAGACGGCGGCGCCGGCACAATCCTCGGGGGTGCCCAGGCGGCCCATGGCGATTTTTTGTTCGAGGGCCCTGCGAAGGCCGGGGACGTTCCGGAGGCTGTTGTCGGCGGCGGAGTTGGGCGTGTGGATGAAACCGGGGGCGATGCCGTTCACGCGAATGCCATGTTCGGCCAGCGAAAGCGCCGTGCTGCGGATCATCATCACGAGGGCGCCCTTGGAGGTGTCGTAGGCCGTGGAATCGTACTCCGCCTGAAAGCCGTTCGTGGAACAGGTCACGACGATGGTTCCGCCGCGTTTCCGCGCGATCAGGCGGTTGGCGAATTCCTGGATGAGGAAATAGGTGGAATGAACGTTCAACCGCAGGGTTTTTTCCCAAAGCTCGCGGGGCATCCGGAGAAACGGCACGTCAAAGAATCCGCCGGCATTGCAGATCAGCACGTCCAGTTCGGGCCGCACCTCAAAGGCGGAGTCGAGCAGCCGGGTCGCCCCGTCGTCCGCGGTGAGGTCGGTTTTCAGATACGGCAGATGGCGCAGACGTCCGTCGGTGGGGGCGTCCTCAAGGCCGTGGAGAACAACCTCCGCGCCCGCTTCGACCAGACCCGTGGTGATGGCCTGACCGATGCCGCGCGAGGATCCGGTGACCAGGGCGGCGTGATGGGAGAGGGAAAAATCAGGCATGGGAGGGGACGGGGTTAGAATTCGAAGACATACACGGAGAAGGTGGCGGGAGGCAGGACGACCGTCGTTCCAATGCGCTCCGGGATGTCGACCGGCACGACGCGGTCGGGTGCGGTCAGGGTGTTTTCCGTCAGAAGGTCGTCGCACTGGAGACGCCGGCCGCGGACGTTGCGCGGGGTGAGGCCCCGCCAGTCGAGACGGACGGTCACCGGTTCGGTTTCGAGTTTCTGCACGACGGAAAGCGCGGCCTGCCGGCGCGACATGTCGACGGAAACCAGGACGTCGAGGGCCGGCACCTGGGAAAAATGGAGCAGCGAGGGACGCGTCTCATCCCTGGCCCGCTCGACATCGACGATCCCGCAGAAGAAGCGTTCGTTTCGGGTCTGTGCGAATGTAAAAGGCCTCGTTGGCATTGTAGGTGTCCTCTCCCGTCGAGGCGAGGGCCTTGATGATTTCCGGATCCTTCCGGATCTCCGCGGGCGCCTCCTCCATGAGGACCAGCACGATTCCTTGGGACACGTCGGGTCCCGCGACGACGGGAGGCGTCTCGCCCGTCATTTTTTGGATCACTTCCCGAAAGACCTTGATGCCGCGGGGGAGCAGATTGAAGCGGTCCTGTTCGAGCGTTTTTGACAACTCCTCCCAGTCCTCCTCGGTGTTTGATCCATTGGGGGTGTGAACGACCACCGGGGCGACGGTGCCCTTTTTGGCATCCACCGCCACAAAGGGGGCGGAGGCCCCGCAGGGGATCAATGGCAGCAGGTTCCCCAGGGAAAGGAGGGCGACGAGGAGAAGACGACGGAATGGAAGCAACATGGGACCGACTTGGTTAGGATTGATGACTAGGCGAATGGGGGGGAGAAAAGGGCTCCAGTGTGCGGCCGGCCGGTACGGACGGCATCTCGCCGGCACGGTCGGTTTGATAATGCACCCAGACGCGCGATCCGTCCGGAATTTGCGTGATGGAGGGATATCCGAAATCGATGGCGGAGTGGGGGCATGGTGCGCGCCCGCTTCCCCAATGATCCCCTCTTCGCCGCGGGACCATGCGGCCCCCTCGGAAAGGGACACGGCAGAACGGTTGGCGCAGGGCGGACGGCGGAAACCGAAACACACCATCAGGGTACCGTCCTGCAGCCTGCAGCACGCCGTGGGCCCCCGTCACGGTGGACCAGCCGGGATAACCTCCCGGCTGCTTGCAGACAACCTGGGTGACCGGAGGCACACATGACGACGGACCTTTCATTTATAGTAACGTATCTACTTTTGGATCAGAATCTCAATACAATCCTGTTCGGGGCAGCGCCATATACAACTTCCAAGTCTCGGATGGCGCATTCTCGGGAGCCCTCAAGGGGGTGGCGGCGGCCGGAAGGCTCAACCCGGAAGCCACCAGGCGGGATGACCTCAGGAGGAAACGCAACGGAAGGATCTGCCCAAGGGAACGACCGGCGTGGAGGGGGAGCGGAGTCGGCATCGGATTTCCGGCGATGGGATATAGATACGAATCTATGAAATCGGCGGGTTGTCAACGGAATTCGCCCGTATGAGGTGACTTACATCGTGACGGGCGGGATGTGGGGTTCCCCGGACCGCCTTGGCGAAGGGCCAACGCCGGCCTGCCTTGGTCCCCGACGGTCAGGGGGCCGCGGGCTCGCCCTGTTGACCGGCGGTCGGCGGGGTGAACGACAATGCGGATCTTTCTTTTCCGGGCAGTTGGACCTCCACCGTGCCGCGGCGGGTATCGATCCACACGGTTCCCTTTTCCTCCCGCACGCCCCGGACAAAGTCGGCGGACCCGGTCAGGTCGTAGACGGCCAGAAATCGGGTGTCCGCGGCCTGGCGCCGGCGAATCAGGGTGGGGACTTTGTGTTTGAGGGTGTAGCCGATGCCGTGTCCCAGAAGAACGGTTTCTTCGGCGGGGGGGAAATGGGCCCGGAGCACGCGGTCCTTTTCCCTGAAATCCCACTGATGACCGCCGGAGGGACGGAAGCGCACGGTTTCGGAAAGATGTTGGAATCCGTTTTTCGTGCCGGCGGAGGTCCGGCCTTCGTTGACCGGTTCCCCCACGGGAGTGACGTCGGAGCAGGCGACATGCATGGCGAGGTCGACCTGACGGGTTTTGGGACTGCGCACCTCGACCAGGTCCAGCAGCCACTCCGGGGTGAGAAGGAGATGTCTTTCGAGGCGAACCCCCGGATAGGCCGAGTCACACAGCGCGCCGGCTGAAACGGATTCTCCGTGTGGCTGGAGATAGAGGAGCCGCCCGTTGGCGGGTTCCTGGTTCCGTCCGTCCAGAACGACGGTGTTGTGGGCCACGGTGGTTTTCACCCAGGTTTTGTATTCCTTGTGCGAGTAGGTGAGACGGCCCGGATCCGGGAGCCATTCGCGTCCGGCGGCGAAAAGCATGATGTTGAGTTTGTCGAAATGCCCGTGCCCTCCGCCATGGGGTCCGTAGTCGAGAAAGACGACGTTTCTTCCGGATCCCTGTCCGCTGCGGAGAACGATCATTCCGGCATCGGGCAGCACCTCGGACCCAAAATCGGGCGGCCACGCCGCGGTTTCCACGCCCGGGAACTGGCGGAGTTTTTTTTCGTCGCCGCGCGCGAGGGCCTGCGCGAAAACCGGATCCTTCCAGGTTTCCCAGGCCCACCGCCAGGCCTTGTCGAAAATGGCGAGGTGGACGCGGTCGGAGTCGTTGATGGCGGGAAAATATCCATCCGGATAGGCCATGCGCAGGGGGGCCGCAAACATGCGGCGGAATTTTTCGTTTTGGTCCAGCGTCCATCCCATGGACCGCGCCGCGTCGACAAACTCGATCAGCGCCTGCAGGGCATAGTTGTGGTAAACCATGGTCCCTTCGTACCAGAGGCCGTCCCCGCCCACGGAGCGCTCGAGTTGGTCCAGGAAGCCGCCCCGCATGGTGAGAACCTTTTTGGCCAGGTCGGCATCCGCCAGGACCGAGGCGATGGCCAGCAGGCCCGCATTGTACCAGGTCTGGTGGTTGTTGATGCCCACGTTGAACCACAGAAGGGTGTCGGCGGTTCCGCGAAAAAGGTTTTGCTCGATCCGGTTCCGGTCCTCCGGAGAAAAGACCGGGGAGTTCCGCGTGAGATCGTAGGCCCGGGCGAGTTTGATGATGCCGGTGGCCTCGTCGAGGGACTGCGCATAGCGCCGTCCGCCCAGCGGGGCGAACCAGCCTTTCCGGCCCCAGCGGTCCATCCGCTGCGGATAGCCGGGATAGTCCTCCGCCAGTTTGTGCAGGATGCGCCGGACCTCCGTGGCAAAGCGGTCGTCACCGGAATAGGCATATCCCCACGCCAGCGTTTCCGCCGCCCGCTCGGCACGTTCGTGCATGAGAGCGCGGTGGGCCGCGCACGTCCGGTCGTCGGTGAAGATTTCGCCGGTGGCCGGATCCCTGTGTTCCTTTGCCGACAGGGGAACCAGCCGGTTGCCGGTCTGCGGATTGGCATAATAAAAGACCCACGACGCCGGGCCGTCCGGAAGCTCCACCGGCTGTTCAAGCAGGGCGGAGGCGTCCGCGAGGGCCTTTGCCCGGAGTTTTTCGAATTCCGGGGCGGACCGCCGCCGGGCCAGTTCCTCTGCGGAGATCGCCAGGCGGGGCGGCGGCGGGAAGGACGGTTCCGGCCACGGGGCGGGATCCTTTTCCTGCGAGGCCCAAAGGCCGGCCGAGCCGGCCAGCAGGAGGATCAGGACGGTTTTCACGTGTCGTCGCCGTGATCCGGATACTCGTATCGTCCGAGCATCTCCTCCCTGTCGAGTGCGCCGAAAAAGCAGATCCATGTTCGGTAGGCCATCGCAAAGGCCTTGCCCTCGTTGCTGGGGTGGCGGAAGCAGACGTTACTGCCGAAATACCCCGGATTGCCATCCAGAAAAGCCTCCAGCGTGCGCAGGCCCGCCCGCAGGTAGGAGCGCTTGCCGGTGCGTTCGTAGGCGTAGGCCAGGCAGTCCAAGGCGGCATAACCCGGCAGGATGCCCGGGCGAGGCTGCCGGTGGTGGGCGGCTCCGCGCTCCAGCAGATCAAACTCATAGCTGAGCCGGGGCGTGATCGCCGCGGGATCCTCGGGGGTCCGGCGACTGCAGAGGATCGCAAAGTCCACCATCTTCAAATACCACTCGAGCAGCGGCCCGGATTCCGGTTCGCCCTCGTGAACCTGCAGATAACTCCGACAACCCAGAAGGAAACTGGTGTGACCGAAGTTCAGGTCGGGGATGTCCCGGGGCAGGCCCTCGTCCATGACACTTCGGATCAGCTTGAGCGCGTAACGATCGAAGCGTTCCTCCCCGGTGGCCTCATAGGCCGAGACCAGGGTCAGCACCGCCCAACCCAGTTCCCGATTCAGTCCGGCATGGAGTCCGCCGAGAACGGGATGATCAAAATACCAGATCGTCTTCTCCGCCAGGGCGGTGATGACTTCGCGGGCGTCCTCGTCGCCGGTCAGAAAATAATATTGGGCGAGCCCCTGGGTCCAGAAGTGCGACGGATAGGCCCCCGTGGAGGTGTGGCGGGCGCTGTGGGCGGGCTGGGCCCGGTGCAGTCCGGGGTAGTCCGAATAACACAGGAAATCCACCTCGATGGTGTGCCGGGCAAACCAGCGAAGGAGCCGGAAAATCTGCATGTTGGCCGTGCGCAGGAACTCCGTCCCCAGGCAGAAAATGACGTCGTATTCGTTGTTCGTCCAGATGGGCTCGTAGTCGTGAAGCTTGTCGAAGCATTGTCCAAACCTTCCCGAGTGGGTGAAAATCCGGGGCGCCTCATCGTCCGGATGGGAAACCCGGTTGGAATATCCCAGCGGCAGATAGGTGGTGAGATAATGCCGGTCCGGCGTGTCTCCGAGATCAAAGAAGGACGCCACGGTCTGCAATTTGGTCATGGCCCGAAACCATCCTTCGAACCGCGGATGACGGTCCGGGCGGTGTGACAATACCCGTGCCTGATCGAAAAATGCCGCGTCCGCATAAATGGAGGGCGGCAACTGGCAGCGGTGCACCTCCAGGA
>CALCJD010000026.1 GCA_937960895.1 uncultured Spartobacteria bacterium
TAAAATCAATGCCCGTTGTCCAAGAAAGAATTATTTTGGACAGCCGTGATGAAAACTCATCCCCTGCCAACTCATATATTCATGAACACGGTTTGCGAACCCGCCCGGGAAATTCCCGTCGTCCTGGAGTGTGATCTCTGCGTCATCGGAGGATCCTGCACCGGCATGTTTGCGGCGGTTCGTGCCGCGCGTCTCGGACTCTCGGTGGCGCTGATCGAGCAAAACATTCTTCTTGGCGGAATGGCCACGGCGGCGCAGGTCAATGAATGGCATTCCCTGCTCGACTTTCCCCAAGCCCGGCCGCTCATCGGCGGGCTCACCACGGAGGTTCTGAGCCGCCTGAAGCGGCGCGATGCCGCGATTGAGGTGCCCCACCCCACCGGTCCCCGCCACCGGTTCAACAGTGCCGAACTGGCCCTGGAGCTGGATGCGCTCGCCGCAGAGCACAACATCCGCCTGTTTCTGAAAACCCTGTGTGTGGGGGCGGTGAGGGAAGGAGGGCGCATCACCGCCGCGATCATTGAAGACAAATCCGGACGGCGGGCGATCCGCGCACGATTTTTCATCGATGCCTCGGGGGACGGCGATTTGCTGCGCCGGGCGGGTTTTGCCGCGTGGAAGAACGAGATTCTCCAGCCGGTGAATTACCAGATGATTTCCGCCGGACTGGAACCGGCCGTCTGGCAGCGCATCCGGCAGCGCGCGGAGGAATTCGGATATCCCCTCGAAAACGCCACGCCGTGGTTTTTCGACTACCCCTCGCCGGCGGGTTTGCGGAACGTGTTCGGTCCGCGGCTGAACGGATACGACGCCTCGGATGCCGACGAGGCCACCGCGGCGATCCTGGAGGGCCGCCGGTGCCTGCGCGCCCTGCTCGACATGGTCCGGGCGGAGACGGGAGAACCGGTTTCCGCCATCGCCCTGGCCCATTCCCTCGGCGTCCGCGAAACCTGGCATGCGCGCTGCCTGTATCAGGTCACCGGAGAGGATTTGCTTGGCGGGCGCTCCTTTCCCGACACCATCGCCTGCGGCACCTATCCGGTGGACATTCATTCGCCCTCCGGCACGATCCTGCGGTATCTCGACGGGCGCGAGGTGGTCGTGAGTCCCAACACCTCCGCCGTCAACCGCCGGTGGCGTCCGGACGATGTTCCGTCGCCGACCCACTACGAAATTCCCTACCGCAGTCTGGTACCCGAGGGCGCCGAAAATTTGCTTGTTGCCGGACGCCTGCTTGATGCGGACCGCACGGCCTTCGGGGGGATTCGCGTGATGGTCAACACGAATCAAATCGGCGAAGCCGCCGGCGTGGCCGCTTATCTGGCACTGCAAAGCGGCCGGCCGGCCGGCGAAGTTTCTCCTCGATCGCTTCGCCGGTTGCTGAAGGACGGAGGATCATTGTTGCAGCCCGTTTCCCTCGGGAACCCTTCCGGAGTTTTGAGTTATGAATGAATCAACAATCCGCCACGGACATTTCAACGACGACGGCACCGAGTTTGTCGTCACCAATCCCGCCACGCCGCGCCCCATCGACAACTTTCTCTGGAACAACGCCGCCTTTGCCAACGTCCAGCAGACGGGCGTGGGATTCTTTGACTACCAGATCGGCGACAACGAGGCCATTCAGCTGTTCACCGGCATCGGACGGGCCTGCGACTTCGATGTCTTCGGCCGCGAACACCTCATGAGCCGGCTGGTGTATGTGCGCGATCGCGACACCGGCGAGTTCTGGAATCTCAATTGGGAGCCGGTGTGCCGTTCGCCGGAGTCCTTCGAGTGTGTGCACGGACTGGGCTATTCGATTTTGCGAAACACCTCCGCCGGGGTAGCCGCGGAATTTCGCCTCTTCATTCCTCCGGGAGACGATCCGGTGGAGTTGTGGAGCCTCTCCGTCCGATCCACGGACGGCCGCGCCCGCCGGCTTTCGGTGTTTGTTTACTGCCAGATCCAGTTTTCCTTCAAATGGGGATTCGACAGCTACGGAAACCACATCTACCGCGAGGTGCATTTTTCCAAGGACCTCAACGCCGTGGTGGCCGGCAAACACCCCTTCCGGCGCCCCCATGATTTCCTGACCGCCTTCCTCGCCGCGGATGTGCCCGCTGTGGGATTCGACGGATCGCGCAGCGCCTTTGTCGGCCTCTACAACACGCTGGCCAGCCCGGCGGCGGTGGTCAGGGGAAAATGTTCCGACACCCCGGGGTCCGCGGAGGACACCATTGCCGCGCTTCAATTTGACCTCGATCTCGAGGGGGCGTCCGCGCGGAAGATTGAGCTCGCCTTGGGCGCCACGGACGGGGAGGCCGGCGCCGCCTCGCTGATCAAACGGTATCTCGGACAGGCCGACGAACATTTTTCCCGGCTCCGCGAAACCACACGCGGCATTCTCGAAAAGCACCGGGTGTCCACACCGGATCCGGTCTTTGACCGCATGGTGAACATCTGGATCAAACAGGGCGCCCGCTTTGGCGCCGCATGGTGCCGGTGGGGGTGGAACGGGTACCGCGACATCGTTCAGCACGGGCTCGGCGTGGCACCGCTCGACCCCGCCCGGACCCGCACGATTTTGGCCGAAGCCTTCCGCCATCAGTATGCCAGCGGCTTGGCCCTGCGCGGATGGAATCCGGTCGACCGGAAACCCTACAGTGACAGCGCTGTCTGGCTCGTTTTCACGCTTTGCGCCTACCTCAAGGAAACCGGGGACTTCGCTTTTCTCGACGAGGAAATTCCTTTCTTCGACGAGGGCCGCACCACCGTCCTCGGTCATGTCCGCAGAGCCCTGGATTTTCTGGAGGAAAACCGCGGCGCCCACGGGCACATCCTCATCAAGTTCGGCGACTGGAACGATTCGCTCACCAATGTTGGAAAAGAGGGCCGTGGGGAGAGCGTCTGGCTTTCCATGGCCTGCGCGGAGGCCCTGCGCGAGATGGCGGAACTGATGCAGGTGCTGGGCCGCTCCGACGACGAGGCGGTTTACCGCGCGCGGCGCGAGTCGCTGCTGGCTGCCATCAACGGACCCTCCTGGAACGGCGAGTGGTATGTCCGGTGTTATGACGACAACGGACGCCCCGTCGGATCCCACGAAAGCCGCTTTGCGAAAATCTTCATGGAGCCCCAGTGCTGGGCGCTCATCACGGGGGCCGCGGATGAGGCACGCAGGGCAAAACTTTTGGAATCCTGCGACCGGCTCCTTCTGACCGATCTCGGATACACCCTGCTGGCGCCGCCCTTCACCGAACTGGATCCCAACATTGGCCGCATTTCCGCCATGGAACCCGGCATCGCGGAAAACGGCACCGTCTACACCCACCTGAACATCTGGATGATCCTCGGCCTTCTGCGTTCGGGCCTCGGCGACCGCGCCTACGACCTCTTCCGGCGCATCACCCCCTCGCATGTCTCCGGTCCCGAGGATCCCAAACGGAACGCCTCGTTCATGTATGCCAACTGCTTTTTCGGACCCGATCACAAAAACCGGCCCTTCGAGCAGGAGTTCACCTGGATCACCGGATCCTACGCCTGGCTGAACACCGTGCTCGCCAATGAAATGCTCGGGGCCAAGCCCGGCTACCGCGGATTGACGCTCCGGCCCTGCCTGCCCAGCCATTGGAGAAAATGTTCCATCCGCCGCACCTGGCGCAATGCCACCTATGACATCACGGTGCACAATCCCCAGGGATTACAGACCGGACGCATCGAGGCGACCCTGGACGGCCGTCCCGTGGAGAATGGAGTGCTTCCCGAGATCGGGGACGGAAAGGTTCACGAAGTCGTCGCGACCCTTTGCCGGGATTGATCCGTCCATGAAGGGTTCTGCGGTCGTTCCCGCCGGCCAAGCGGCCACCTCCGATCAGCGGATCTCTCCGGCCCGCGTCCGAGTGCGCGCGCCGGAAACCAAAGGCTTATGATGTACTTCAATGTCTTTCACCGCTCCGGTGAGGGAGCGCATTACGAAATTTACCGGCGCCAGCAGGACCTCGCCCACGGTCTGGGCCTGAAAACCACGAACTTTCTTTTCTACCGCGATCTTTTGAATGATCGCGCCCTGGCGGACGCCTTCGCCGACCGGAAAAACCACGGTTCGGAAATTGCCCTGTCCCTTCACGGGATCAACCACGGGGAACTCGCCGGCATCAGCAATGGCCAGATTTCGCTCTGGTTGCTGGACCGCGCGCGCAAGGAGAGGGTCATCGCGACCATCGTCGAAAAATACCGCGAGGTCGTCGGAGAGGATCCTGTTGCGGTCGCCAATTATCATTTCGACTCCTCTTCCCTGGCCCTGCTCAAGGAAATCGCACCCTCGGTGGAAACGATCATCGGCGGATGCTTCGAGGAGGGTGTGCGTGTTTTCCACGGCTGCAACCACTCCTGGTACCTCTTCAACGAAGGCATGCCTTGGAATCCGTGGTATCCCAGCAAAACCCACACGCTGCGACCCGCGGAGAACGCGGAGGATGCCGCGGGGGTGGTGGCCGTGCCGCACCTCATGCGGGACATGAGCCTGGCCTACGAAGGACGCAACGATTTCTGGGCCAGCCATCCGCCCAATGTCATTCGCGGCATGGGCAACGAGGCCACCTACTGCCCCTACGACCTCAACCTGGTCGACTCCTTCCGCATGCAGGAGGAGTGGAACGGCGGAACTTCGTATTACAACACCTTCGTCAGTCCGTCGTGGCTGGACTGGAATCATAACAGCGAATACCCGCCCGAGGTGGCCTGGGAACTCTACACGAAGTTCCTGCAATACATGGCGTCCCTGAAGGCGGAGGGGAAACTCATCGACATGACGCTGTCCGAATACGGACGCTGGCACCGTGCGCACAAACCCCTAGGCAGACCGGAGGTCTTTCTCGCCAAGGAGATCCTCTACGGGTCCGGCAAGCACTATTTCTGGTACATTGATCCCAAGCGGCGGGTGCTCGTGGACGCCACCCAGGGCGGCTCCATCGGCGATCTGCGTCCTTATGCCGGCCGGGTGGAGGTTGCCACCGGGCCGGACACCGCACACCGTGACATCGGCAGCTATCCCTACCTGATCCACTCGCAGCACCGCTCCGGCAATGCCCACCATTGCTACGACGGCGCCCGCACCACGCTGCTGGTGTCCGACGGACGGCAGACCCTCGACCTGTGCAATTTCCGCACAAAGGTTGCCGCAATCGAAACCGGCGACGGAGACACCACCATGATCCTCACCCCGGTGGAACTGGCCTTTGACAGCGGTCTCCGCGCCACGCTCACCACCGGATATCGGTTCCTCGCGGCGGGCGGGCTTTGGATTTCAAGGACCATCTCCGGACTCTCCGATCCCGCGGCCACCCTGGAGCTGACCGAATACTTCAAAGGGGCTCCCGGGCGCACCGAATATCCCGAGGATCTGCACGGCATCCGGCTCATCGTGGACGGCGAGTCGCCCGCCGAAAAGGAATTCGACTACGGCGGCGAGTGGCATGTGTCGAAGGGCGCCCGCTCGGTGGCCGCCCTGGTTCCCCACACCCACACTCGCGTGGAATGGACGCTCCCCGGGGAGGCTCCGACCCCCGTTTCGGCGGGATTCTGCGCCGGCCATCTGTTCAGCCCCTTCTTCACCCTCAAGCTCACCCATAAACTCTCCGGACACGGCACCCTGGAAACATGTCTCAATCTGACTCGCTACGATTCGTAATGCGCTGCCCGGTGTGTTTCTCCCGGGACATCGACGTACTCATGATTCCCACCGGAAACGCCTTTCACTACTGCCCGAAATGCAGTTTCAGCGGCCGGGAATCCGAAGTGCGCGGATTCTACCGCGACATTCAGAAAAAATATCACTGGATGGGCCGCCGCGTGACGCTCGAGGAACAGCGGGCGCTGTGAGCCCGTCTGATTCTCCAGAACGAATTTTGTTTAAGTCGTCGTGCGCCTTTCATTGGATTAGGGTTTTTCCGCAATAACGGCTTCCCTCTGTTATGGATAAGTTTCTCCCCTTTCAGCTGTTGCCTCCGCCATCGAGGCGCCCATGCCGCGGGTTGCCTTGGACGGGCCCGGGTGGGGATTCCTGCCAGGAAAGTTCGACGGAGATGGACTTTGACCGGCGATGACGAAACGGGTCGAACCTCACGGGAGGGGTGCTTTTGTTGTCCGACGGGTTGGACGTGAATCCCCCGACTTGAAAGAAGCGGCTCCCAATTGCCTGCCCAAACGTTCCCTGTGTTTCCAATTATGCAAAAAAACAAACTGACCGATAACCGGGAGGAGGAAGTGCCGTCGGCCGCCCGCCGCCGCCGGCCTTTGCTCGCCTTGGGAATTTGTGCGGCCTTGGGAATGGTATGCCCCCTGTCTGCCATGGAAATCAGACGGTCGCCATCCCCGACACCCGCCGAGGCGCAGGCGAATCCCTCGCCGGCGGAGAGCCCGTCCCCTGAGGGCACGCCGGTATCTGCGGTGAGTCCCGCCCCGGAGGAGGTGCCGGCGCCGGCCGCCGCGGAAAAGGAATCTCCTTCGGAAAAAATCCGCTGGGGAATCACCACGCCGGACAGCGCCTACGGGCTGCCGCGTTTTGAGCCGCGCCTGCGCGACACGGCGCTCAAGTTGCTGGCCTGCGCCGGGGTGGACAGCGTGCGCATGGGCGTCAACTGGACCAGGGTCGAACCGGAGCGCGGACGCATGGATTTCTCCGATCTCATCGGAAGGGTGGACGAACTGGCCGGCTACGGCATTTCGACGCCGATCGCCTTCCTGCACGGCACACCCTCGTGGGCAAGCGGCAAAACCGGGGAACGCGATCTTCCGGAGGAGCGCAAACAGAAGGACCCGACCAAGATTTCCTGGGCCTTCTGGCCGCCAAAGGACTGGGCGGATTGGGAGAATTTTGTCGAGAATGCGGTGAAGACCTTCAGCGGCCGGATCGAAGCCTGGGAGATTCTCAACGAGCCGGACCTTTGGAGCGAGGGATTCAACGGCACCTACGAGGATTACAAAGTTTATCTGCAAAAGGGTTACGAGGCGGCCAAGCGGGCCAATCCCAACTGCCGCGTGTTTGTCGCCGGGATGGTCTTCGACGACAAATGGCTGCCCAAGCTCCTGGAGGATGGGTGGGCCCGCTATTTCGACGGCGTGATTACGCACCCCTATGCCAAAACCGGACAGGGGGTGGCGGAGCGAAACCTCAGAACGGCCGAACTGCTCAAATCCCACGGTGTCGAGCGGGACATCTGGGTGACGGAGGTCGGATTTCAAAGCGGCGGCTGGAAGGCCGGTCCCGGGGTGGTCGACAGCGAGGAGGCGAAAGCCCGCGAAGGCGGCATCGCCCTGCGTGAGCTCGCCAAACAGAAATGCGGATTGATCACCTGGTATTCGGCAAACGAACGCGGCGACCTCTACGGACTCAACCGCGTCGAGCCGAACATGGCGCTCCGGCCCATGCCGATGTATTACGAATACGGCGAAGTGACCGGACGCTTGCCGCGCGGCGGCGGGCCGGTCCGCGTGGAAGTGGAAACACCGACCGCCCCCGTCGCGCGCGGCGAACGCGCGGAGATCGTATTACGGGCGACGAATCCCACGGACAAACCCTTGCAAGTGCGCCTGTGGCCGGTCGGCTTCATCGAAGCCCTGCAGCCGGAGAATGAAGGTCCGCGCGCGCAAGACTGGGAAGGCGAACTGGCCCCCGGAGAATCCCGGACGATTACGGTCGCCATCCGGCCCGACGCGAAGGCGGAGGGCGCCTATCCGCTCGGCCTTGCCGTGATCTGCGGCGCCGGGAACAGCTTGGAAATTAAGGACTTTGTTGTCGTTCCAAAGAGCTGATCCGCGGAGCGTCCCCTCCCCGGCGGGCCGGAAATTCTCATTCTACAGATAGCATAATTTTGTTCACGA
>CALCJD010000027.1 GCA_937960895.1 uncultured Spartobacteria bacterium
TCCGCGCCGGGAAGACGGTAGATGGTCAGCCGGAAGGGGATTTTCGGATTGTTCTGCAGCATCTGCGACAACGCGGCCCCGCCGGTTTTGAAGGTCATCCGGTCAAAGGACACCGGCTTGTCACCGGTGCGGAAGGACTGCGCGATTTCCCGCCGCTTTTCCCCGTCCCAACGCCAGCTCATCGCCTGATCGACCGGTGACTTGTCCGCATCGTGGGTCTGTTCCGTCGAAGCGAACACCTCGCCGGTGGCGGGATAGTTCGCCTCTCCCACCGAGCTGGGCCCGGAGAGGGACACCGAAACATCCGCGTGCGCCGACCCCGTCCACACCGCCAGACACACCATCGAAGGGAGAAGCCATTTTTTCATTGCGGGAAACCTCCGGTGAAAGATGCGGGATCAACCCCGGGCGCGCCGTCCCCAGCGGGAAAGGCTCAGGAGCAGACCGCCGAGGAGAAAGGCCCCCGACGTGCCGGGCTCGGGCACAGGCGCGGACTGGGCATAAAAATAGAAGTCACTGGCCGCACCCCACGCGCCCCCATCAGCCGCAAACGCACCCGTTCCCTCCGAGAAATAGGAATTTGAGCCGTTGTTTCCCAGAGCCAGGTTGAGCCCCGCCGCGCTCTGGTTGAAGCTCAGGACCACCATGTAATAGCTGTTGGCGTTGAGCGCGACGTCATCAAAATCGAACGTGATGTAATTGAACGCCGTCCCGGCGATGTTACCGCTCGACGCGCTCAGGCCCGCGGCAAAACCCGCAAAGTCGCCCTCCTGAGACGAAATCAACTTGCTACCTTCCGTCGACGGAAAGGCCGAGGCTGTGGGTACCTCGTAAATCGAAAGGGTGAACTTGATGTCTGCGTTGTCCTGAAAGACCAAGGGAATATTCGCTCCGGCCGATTTGAACGTGATCTTGTCGAAGATCACCGACTCCGATCCCGTGTAAAAAGACTGCCCAATGTCCCGTCGAACCGGGGTCTGAGTCGGATCGTTCCGCCACGCCAAACCGCTGTTTGTGCCGGTAAATTCGGTGTGCGCAAAAACGTTCTCCGTCGGCGCATTCAGTGTGGTGTTCACCGCGCTCGAGCCGGAGAGGGAAACGATCACCCCTGCCTGGCAAATTGTTGCCGCCAAGGCAGATACCAACAGAGTCAAAATTGCTTTTTTTCATGAGAGGGCCACTTTCCCGCAAGCTAAAGCCCTTCCCACCGCTCTCAATGGGTTTTTTATTTAACAGTTAAATTTTCCGGTTGAATCCCGACCGGTCTGATGCTCTGCTGGGTGGGGGTGATGGACAAAAATCCGCCAACACTGCGGGATCTGGCACGGGCGGCGGGCGTCTCGGTCGCGACCGTTTCGATGGCGCTGCGCAACGATCCGCGGGTACATCCGGAGACCCGCGGGCGGATTCACACCCTGGCCGCGGAGATGGGGTATCGGCCCGATCCCCGGATTTCCGACCTCATGGGTTATTTGCGGAGGGGGCGTTCCGGGGGATTTCGCGAGACGATCGCCTATGTCAGCAAGATGACCTGGAACGTGCTGCAGGGATACTCCATTTTTTACGAAACCTATCTGGGGTCCGCCCGGCGGGCCCAAGATTTGGGTTATCTGGTGGAATATCACACGGTGTCGACGACCATGACCGAGGAGCGGCTGGGCCGCATCCTCCGGAACCGGGGTATTCGCGGCGTGATCGCGCTTCCCGACGTCCATCCCGACAGCGCGTTGCGGGGATACAAATCCTTTCCCTGGGAGCATTTCGCCAGCGTGGCGATCGGTTTTTCCTGTCCGCATCCCAACACGCACCGGATCACCCCGGACCAGATCCAGACCATGCATATCGCTCTGGAAGCGAGTCGCCGCCTTGGCTACCGGCGGCCGGGTTTGGTGACGGAGCGGTGGAGGGACGACCGCGTGCGCAATCATTGGGCTGCGGGATTCCTTTCCTATCAGGAGCGCCATTTTCCATCCAGGGACCGCATCCCGATCTGCACCGATCCCGGGCGGGTGGTCGCGTGGTTCTCGCGCTGGAAGCCGGATTTTCTCATCGGCGACGACATCGAAATGGCGGTGTCCCTGCTGCGCGCCGCCGGGTTTCGCACGCCGGAGGATTTCGGCTACGCCACCCTCATCAAACAAATGGAAGGACGATGGGGCTTCCACGCCGGAGTGTGGGAACCCTTCGCCGAGGTGGGATCGGCGGCCACCGACCTGCTGGTGGGAAGCCTGACGCGAAACGAAATCGGTCTGCCGGCGTATCCGCAAACCGTCCTGCTGCCGGTCAAGTGGGTGGACGGAGACTCGGCGCCCCCGAGGAATACGGGGGGAACATAAAGCCTTTTCAGGCAAGGTCGGGGCCGATGTGGGGAAGCGGTCACAACCTTTCCTGAATACGCTCCCAACGGCCCGCGCCCAGCGGTGCGGAAAAAAAACACCCCGTCCCCGGCCGGGATGCGGGCGGGAACGGGGGAAAACGGGGGTCAGTGATGATGTCCGCCCGGACCGTGGACATGGCCGTGGGCCAGTTCCTCGGGCGTGGCGGCACGCACTTCGCGGATGGTGATGTCGAAGTGCAGGTTTTCACCGGCCAGCGGATGATTGCCGTCCAGCGTCACTTCGTCGCCTTCGATCTTGGTCACCGTCACAATTTGCGGGCCGTTCGGGCCGTTGCCCTGGAGCCGCATGCCCACCTGCAAATTGGGAATGCCGTCAATTTGCGCGCGGTTGATGACAATGACTTTTCCGGGATCCTGGAGTCCGTAGCCTTCTTCGGGGGGAACATCCACCTGCAGTCGGTCGCCCGCGGATTTGCCCGTGAGAGCCTTCTCCAGACCCTCGACGATCTGGCCAGCGCCGTGAATGTAACCGAGCGGCTCGCGGCCTTCGGAGGTGTCAATGGTAACCTTATCGTCGTCGGTGAGCGTATAATCGAACAGGACGACTTTGCCGGGTGAGATTTGCATGGAGAGGGCAATGTAACCGCCAATCGGAAAAAGCCAAAGAAAACCAGCGAATTTATTCAGGCTCTCCCGCCCCCGGGCGGGGGCGTTTGCCGCGGGGGGCCGTTCCAATCCGACGGTCCGTTTTATCCCAGGCGAATCATTCCCTTGAGGACACGCCCCGCCTCCTGGTCCGCCACGGCTTGGACCCCGGCCTCCAGGCCCTGCCAGGTGTGCGTGTGCAGAAGCCCCGCGTTGAGCCGTCCTTCGGCCAGCCGTTGGCAGGTCTCGGCAAAGAAGGTGTCGTCGTTCGGAGCGAGGTAATGGACGGAAAAATCCCCGCCCACCGAGCCGAGCGGGAGGCGGTAGGCAAATCCCTCCGGGGCACCGTAGATGGCGGCCTGACCACCGGGACGCAGGCAGCGCAGCCCCGCCTCGAAAACCGCCTGGTGTCCGGCGGCATCGAGAAACCAATCCGCTCCGCCGCAGATTTTCCGCACATCCTCCCCAAGGTTTTCACCCCACGACAGCGTGTGCGTCGCGCCGTTGGCCGTCATGCGGGCAAGCTTTTCCGGATGACGTCCGGCGACCAGGATGGCGGCGGCTCCGGCGGCGCGGGCACACTGACACATCACGGCGGCGGCAAATCCCGAACCGCCGATCAGCAGGTTTTTCCCCCGCAGATCGCCGAGCTTTTCCATCCAGCTCGCCACCTCGGAAACACTCACCGCCAGGACGGCCTCCTCCAGGCTCAGGCCGGGCGGCACGACGTGCTGTCGGGCCGCGGTGTAATCGGGAGAATCACCGGCCTCGCGGACGACGCCAAACTCCGCAAATCCTCCCCAGGCACTCCAGAGTCCGTCCCGTTGGGTACCCGGCCAGATGGCCACCGGACGCGTCACGCGATCTCCCACGCGGAATTTTTCCACCTCCGGACCAACCGCCACAACCGTCCCCACCGACTCGTGTCCGAGAACGGCCGGATAGGCCTCGGCGGGATGGTGGGCCTGACGGCCCTCGATGAGGTGGCGGTCGGTCGTGCCACACAATCCGCACGCCTCGATGCGCACGAGGGCTTCATTGGCGGCCGGTTCCGGCGGCGCGATTTCGCGCACTTCCAGTTCACCATGTCGGACGACAACCAGGGCCTTCACGCGGACTTCCTCCAGTCAAAGACCACGCCGAGAAAATCCTCCGAACCCGCCGCAATCATGCGATAGGCCGCCTCCGCCTCGGAGGGCGCAAAGGTGTGCGTGATGAGGAGCGCGGATTTCAGGAGTCCCTGCGCCGCCCAGCCCAGGGCGGCCGCCACGGCCTCGGCGCTGTGCGCACAGGGGAAATAGGCGGAAGGCAGCCGCTGATGGAGGGCGTTCAGGTCGAGCGGAGTCGGCGGCGGATACCAGCCTTGAAAGACAAACTTGCCCCGCAATTTCAGTAGGGGAAACAAACCGTTCACCACCGCCGCCACGCTCGAGGTGTCGATGATGATGTCAAACCCCTCGGGGGCGATCTTCGCGGCCGCCGCGACCAGGTTTTCCTTTTCCCCGTGAATCACGTGCGAGGCGCCGAGGGCGGCGGCGGTCTTCAGGCGGGCCTCCACCACATCGGTCGCGGTGACCTCCGCCCCCTTCAGACGGCAGACCTGCACCGCGTATTGGCCGATCACCCCCAGCCCGCAAACCAGCACCCTGGCCCCGGCGGGCACACCGGCCATTTCAATCCCCCGCATGGCCACGCCGCACAGCCCCAGCAACACCGCCTCCTCCGCCGGCAGTCCCTCCGGCACCCGCTCGCAATGATGGATCTCCAACGGACCGCTGCCGCGCGGACCCGACACGTCGACCACGGACAGCGCCGTGTGGCTGCCCATCCAGCTGCGCGCCTCCCACTCGGGGGCCAGCCGGCTTCTGAAAACATATGCCCGGTCGCCCGCGCGCCATCCCCTGGCGCGGGCCTCCTCTCCGAGTTCCCTCACCGTTCCCACATTCATGTAGCCGGGAACGTTGGGAAAAGAGATCTCCGCCCGCCGGCCGAGGTAGGTCCAGCGTTCGGTCCCCACCGAAACCCCGCTCAGCTCCGTCTCAAGAATGAGATCGCCCGGACCCGGCCCGGCGAGTTCCACCTCCCCCCAACGCACCTCGCCGGGCTGGACAAAAATAATGGCCTTGGATTTCATGCCGAAATCCTAAGGCCAAAGAAAAAAGACAGCATCGGGAGAAATCTGCTATTATCAGGACAAAAATGACATCCTGGCTCCTGCAAATCCATCCCCGGATCCGCGAAATCTGGCAGGGAGCCTGGCTTCCCGGAACGCTGGAGCCGGACCGTTACCTCTACGACCACGAGCTTGTTTTGGTGACTGAGGGATCCTGCCGCATTGTGATCGGGGCCGTCGCGCTGGAGGTCGGCGCCGACGAGGCCGTCATTGTGCCTCCGGGGAGTCGTCATCGCTCGGTGGCCGGGCCGCAGGGAGCGACCCGGTTTTGCGTGCATTTTCACTGGGTCCCGGAAACACGGCGCACCCACCAGCCCATCTGGTGTTTTTTTCCACGGCGTCCGCGCCGGGGCAGCGTCACCCCCGCACCGCGGTTTGTGCCCGACGGCATCGTGGGACGGATTCACAAGGCGGAACGCGGGGCGCGGCTTTTGACCGGGGAAATTCTTCGAAGGTGGGCGTCAGGGAAGGAATGGGACCGTGCGCTTTGTCATGCGCAATTTCTCGAACTGCTTCTCCGCATCCTCGGCACGGAGGAACACGCCCGGCAGGATGCCGCGCGGCCGCTCGCCTACGAGGTCAAGGCGCTGCTGGACGGGGATCTGACCACCCCCATCCAGACCTTGCTGCCGACCCTGGGATTCAGCTACGCCCACCTTTGCCGGATTTTTCACGGGAAGTTCGGCATGACGCCGGTCGAATACCGCAATGCCGTCCGACTGGAAAAGGTGCGTGACCTTTTGCTGCACTCCCGCCTGACGATCGCCGAAATCGCGGACCGCACCGGCTTTGTCGATCCGGCGTATCTGACACGCCTTTTTCGCCGGCGATACGGGTGTCCGCCGTCGTTTTATCGGGAGACCCGCTGAGAATGTTCCAAGACACGCACCCAAAGACGGACCGGGGAAAAACCCCGCCTTACCGGGATCCTGTGAGCGGGAGCCGCGCCTCCGGATTTGCCATGGGTTCAATGGTGCCCTCGCAAACCGCGGTGGCCGCCACTTCGTAGGAGCGCGAGTCCGGGCGCGAGGCGGATTCCTGATAACTGAGGCGGGTCTTCGACGCCGAGGCGACCGGACCCGCCGCCACGTTCCGAAGCACGGCGCGGGCGGTGCCGTGCAGCGCAATCTGGGCCACGCCATTGCCCCAGGACTTCACATTTTTCAGGTCCGCCCGGCAATTGAGCAGCCAGAGGCCCCAGCCGGCATTGTCCCAAGTTTCGATGTTCTGCGCCGTCATCACGCTGTCGCCGACGTTGCCGATGCCGTTGTCATTTTCCCGGAACCGTCCGCCGATGACCGCGCACCGGATGGTGTCATGCGCGGAAAACCCCTCGTCCAGATTCTGGAAGCCCTCGATGTTTTCAAAGACCAGATCCGTGCCGGTGCCGTGGAGATTAAAGCCGTCGTTGAGGCTGCCGCTCGCCTTGAGGTTTTTGTAAACGTGATGCGAGACGTTGAGGATCACGACGACCTGGTCCCGCGCGGAGATTTCCCACCCTTCGGGATCCGTGCCCGGCAGCAGCGTGAGCCGCGTGCCGTCGTGGGAAAGCCGCACGCCCTCAAACTCCCCGGTGGCGGCATCCTGAAAAATCCGGCGTCCGCGATGGACCAACACGGCGGGAAAAGCTCCCGGAACCTTGTTGGTCCAGCGTCCCTCGGATTGGGAAAAGCCCTGGATGTTCGGACGGCTGGCGAAAAAATCCGCCAGATCGCACGTCCACTCGCCGTCCTTTTGCACAAAGGTCAGCGGTTCGAATCCGGTGACGGTTTCGCCCGATCCGTCGAAGACGATCGGTTTTCCAGGGGCACCGGATTGGCGGATGAAGAGCGTTTCCCGATAGGGACCGCTGCCGGGCGCGAGACGGATCGTGTCACCGGGCCGGGCGTCGGCCACCGCCGCCGCAATGGTGCGGTATCCGGACGGGGCACGGCGGTCCACCACCAGCGTGGCCGGCGGACGCGGTACGGCGCCGGATTTCCGTCCCTCCGCACGGCCGAGCAGAAAATTCAGGGAAGGTCCTTTTTTGATCTCTTCTCCACCGCCGACGACCATGATGCCATGGCCTCCGTCCGGCGTGCTGGAAGGCGTGACGCGGAAGACGATGTTCTGTTCGGCCGCGCCCTCCCGGACGAACCTCAGCAGGAAGCCGCAGGTTTTTCCCTTGCGGAATTTCACCTCCGGAAACTGCAGGCGCAGCCAGGCGGAATCGCCGGAACCGAGACCGGGATTGGGCGGCAGCTCGCCCTTGAAGGAAGCGATCACCTCCGGTTGCGAATCGATTCCTCCGGATGGGAACTCCAGAAAATCGAGTTGAAACGGCGCCCGCACCGGCGAGCGGAACGGATCGGCAAAAAGCACCTGCACGGCGAGCTCGGTGGCGGAAAAACCGCGCTCCACCGGAAAAATCTCGCCGTAGTCGCGACGGCCGTCCGCCGGATTCCATTTCCAGGCCATGCCCTGGTCGGTGTCGGGGTTGACATGGGAAACCCCGCCTTCCAACGGAGGCTGATCAGGCTCGAGAAAGATTTCCACACCGGCCCGCAGCGGCGTCGCCGCCAGCACACACCAGAGCGCCAGAAAACCGGGAAGGACGAAGTTTTTCATGGGAAGAGATTGTCGGAAAGCGTCGCCTCGGCGCGAATCACCGATACGGGTTGGTTGGAGGAAAGATTGCGGGACCGTCCGGCCTCGGATGGCACCAGGTTCACATGGCGAATGGTGTTGCGGCTGATCCGCACCTGGCGCGCGTTGCTGATGCTGATGCCATTCACGGAACACCCGTCGATGAGGTTGATTTCAATGACAATGTTCTCGTTGCCCTGAAACGGCGTGGCCTCGCCGTCGTCGGTGCGGGCCATCACGCTGATGGCGCCCACCGTGTAGCTGTCCGGCTGCAAAATGCCGCCCACTTCCAGCGTGCCGCCGTTGAGGGCGAGGGTGCCGGATCCGGTGGAGTCGTATCCAATGACCACCGCCTTCTTAAGCGATGCCGTGCCACCGGTCACAATAAACTCCCCGACACCACTGTCCCCCACCCGCATCGTGTAGCCGGCGAAGGTCGAATGACCTCCGCTTTGCACAAATCATCCGGTTCCGCTGGAAACGCCAAAACGCGGCCCGGTTTCCGCACCCCTTCCAATATCCACCACGAGAGTGCCACTCACCAATTCATAGGTACCCAGGGAACCCGCGTTCTGTCCGACAAGAAAAGCCGCCGGATTTCTGAATTCCACCAGCGAATTGCCGCTTTGGTGAATGACCCCCGTTGCCCCGTCATATCCCAAACGCAGGCCATTGTCCCCTTGAAGGGCCGAAAACTTGGCGTTGTCCGTCACTTCCAGCCGGCCATTGCCGCCCACACCTCGACCGATCGTAATGGTGACTCCGGAAAGATGCTCGGCATCGCCCGACATTTTGTAGACGCCTGTGGAGCCGTTGTATCCGATGTAAAAGGACGCGGGAGAGCCCAAGTCAATCAACCCGCCGCTTTGATTGAGCGTGGCCACTCCGCCGGCCCCCGCTCCCACCCAAAGTCGGTTGGTTCCTCCCGATCCCCCGTAGGATATCGTGCCGCTGGTTACGTTCAGAATGCCCGTTCCTCCATCTCCCAAAAAAATGCCCTTGCTTCCCACTCCCTCCAACCTGATCAACCCACCTGACACCGTCAGTTCACCGGTTGCGGACGGTTCGGATCCAATGGTCAGATCAAGATCCTCCACAGGATTGGTATTGGGAACCAGATAAAGCACGTCGCCGGTCTTCACTTCGAATGCGGAGTTCAGGGTGACCGTTCCGGACCACGTCGTGTCCACCGCAAAAGAACTTGAAACAGACAAGCTTAAAGCCAGGACCGAAGAGGCGAATTTCGGGATGGCGGACAAGGTTTTTCGGGCGGCGTACAAAGAGTTCATAAATTGAGTCGGTCGATCTGGCTTCCCCGATTCACTCCCGTCGCGAGACCCCTTTCCCTAAGCGAAAAGAACAGGCCGCAATGCGAGCCATCGAGGTATTAATATTTCTTATATTTCATATCTTATTGTTTTCCAAAACTTTCTGACGATTTGCTTAGAAAACTTATACAACCTGCAGCGTATAAACTTGGAAAACCTATTGCATAATCGCCCGCTCTTTGGAACTCCCGCGTCCCTCACGGACCCGCCCTTTTCGACCTCGAAGAGCGAAGCAGAGCATGCACCGATGAGATTGGACGCTCCCTTTGCGGCAGGCCTCCTTTTTTCGGGGACACCTCAAGGGTCTCCGCGCTCCCAGATCTTGACCAGTTGCACAGGACCCGTTTTCCCCCCCAAAAAAAACGCTCTATGGTTCCCCGTCGGCGCCGTTTCCGACCGATCCGACGATCTCCGCCGGCGACAACCGGCAGCCGGCTATCCCGCCGTCAGCGCCGCGCGTTCGTTGTCGAGGCCGCCGGTTTTTTCCAGGAAGTAGTCGTACCCTCCAGGGTAGGCCGTAACCGTGCCCGCGTTGACGTGCAGGACCCGGTTGGCCAGCTTGCGGATGAAGTGCACGTCGTGGGAGATGAAGACGAGGGTGCCTTCGTAGTTTTCCAGCGCGAGGATGAGCGACTCGACGGTAAGGATGTCGAGGTGGGTGGTCGGCTCGTCCATGAGCAGGAGGTTGGGCGGATCGACGAGGAACTTGATGAGGTTGAGGCGCGTCTTTTCGCCGCCGCTGAGCACGGCCGTCTTTTTGTAAACCTCCTCCTTGCGAAAGAGGAACGAACCCAGGATGCCGCGGGCCTCGTCCTCGCGAATTTTGCCATTGCTGGCGCCGACCACCTCCTCGAGTACGGTTTTGGCGGGATCAAGCGTGGCGGCGCGGTGCTGGCTGAAATAGCGGATGATGGCATTGTGTCCGACATTGCGGACGCCTTTTTGAAATTCCACCTCGCCGGCGAGGATTTTCAGCAGGGTGGATTTGCCGGCGCCATTGGGTCCGACCAGCACGGTCCGTTCCCCGCGTTCAATGATGAGATCCAGCCCCTCGTAGACCTTGTGATCGCCGTAGGCCATGTGGATGCCCTCGAGGGAAATCGCGCGCTGGCCGATGCGGGGCGGCTGCGGAATCTGGAACCGGAACGGTTTGCGCGGCGGGGTGGGTTTTTCGATGCGCTTCATGCGCTCGATTTGCTTCAGCTTGCTCTGCGCCTGGGAGGCCTTGGAGGCCACCTGACGGAAGCGGTCGACAAACTCCTGCAGCGCCTGGATTTCCTTCTGCTGATTTTTATACGCCGCGAGCTGCTGCTGGTAGTTGGCCTCGCGTTGTTCGAGGTAGGAGGTGTAGTTGCCCTTGTAGGCAATGAGCTTCTGGTCGGCGATTTCGTACACCGTTTCGATGAGCTCATCCATGAACTCGCGGTCATGGGAAATGAGGAGCAGGGCGCCGGGGTAGGTCTTCAGATAATTCTGCAGCCAAAGCAGAGAAAGCAGGTCGAGGTGGTTGGTCGGCTCGTCGAGGAGAAGAAGATCCGGTTCGTCGACGAGCAGGCGCGCGAGATGGGCGCGCATCACCCAGCCGCCGCTCATCTCCCGGGCCCGGCGGGAAAAATCCGTCTCCCGGTATCCGAGTCCCTTCAGCATGCGTTTGGCCTTGGCCTCGCGCTGGGGATCGTTGAGCTGCTCGAGTTTCGTCTGCGCCTCGTGATAGTCGAGACTCTCGGTGGTGCCGGCCTTTTCGTGTTCCGTCATGCGGGCTTCCAAAGCGGCCACCTCCCCGGCGCGGCCGGTCGCGATGTCGAGCACACTCTCGTCGCCCACCGCCTCGGCTTCCTGCGGCAGGAATCCCACGGTGATCCATTCGTCATATTCGGCCGCGCCTTCGTCCGGTTCGTCCTGTTTGAGAATGATCGAAAAAAGCGTGGACTTGCCGGCTCCGTTGGGGCCGACCAGGGCGACACGTTCGCCGTAATTGACCTGCATGGCGGCATTCTCGAACAACGTCCGGCCGCCGACGGATTTCTTCAGATTGCGAATGGTGAGCACGGCGGGCAACCTAGGGGAGAAGAGCACAAAGACAACCGGAAATTGGGCGTGCCGGACGGCGGATTTTTCCCTCCACGGACCGAGGAACCTCCCCGAAGGCTCCGCATGACGGCGCGCCGGCGGCGGGCAACGCCAAATGTTTTTCCGCAAGGACCCCGCCATGGTGTAGGGTTCCCGAGTGATGCAATCGTTTCTCCAGGAGTTTCATGCGGAAGCCAAACGCGCCCTGATCGACCGGGAACGCGAACTGGAACTGGCGCTGTGTTGTTTTGTCTCCGGCGGAAACCTTCTCATCGAAGACACACCGGGCGTGGGCAAGACCACCCTCGTGAAGGTGCTGGCCCGCCTGCTCGGACTGGACTTCAAGCGGGTGCAATTCACCAACGATCTCCTGCCCGCGGACATCCTGGGCAGCCAGATCTTTGACGCCGCGCGCCAGGCCTTTTCCTTCCACCGCGGCCCCATCTTCGCGCAGCTCGTCCTGGGCGACGAACTCAACCGCGCCTCGCCGCGCACCCAAAGCGCGGTGCTCCAGGCCATGGACGAACACGAAGTGACCATCGAGGGCCATACCCATCCGCTGCCCGAACCCTTCTTTTTTGTGGGCACCCAGAATCCGCGCGAGCAGGTCGGCACGGCCCTGCTTCCCGAATCGCAGGTCGACCGCTTCCTGATGCGCATCGAACTGGGCGCGCCGGAGCGCGAGACCCAACGCAAACTGCTCCAGCGCGACCGCGGCCGGCGCGACACGCTCTCCTTCGATTTCCAGACCCTTCGCGAACTGGCCACCCCGGAGGATCTCCTCCGCTGGCAGCGGGAGGCGGCCCGGGTGCACGTGTCGGAGGCCGTTTCCGAATACATCCTCGACCTCTTCGAGGAGGCGCGGCAGCGCGGATGGTTTCTATCCCCGCGCGCCAGCCTGGGCCTCCAGCGCGCGGGCCAGTCCCTCGCCTTTCTCGAAGGCCGCGACCACGTCCGTCCCGACGACGTGCAGAAGGTGTTTCCGGCGGTCACCACCCACCGTCTGGCGCAATTTGCCCGGTCGCCCGGCGATTCCCGCGAAGCGGCGGTGATGGCGCGCACGCTGCTCGAGCACACCAAGGTGAAATGACCGGCCCGGTTCCTCCCTGAATCATGGCCCGTGAACGCATCTACATCGTCTTCCACTGGGCGGGCCTGTTGTTCGGCTTCATTGTCCTGATCGTGTTCGGCTCGGGTTATCTCCTGCGCGATGCCGGAAATCTCACCCAAACCCTCGGCATCACCCTGATCGTCGCCGGCGTGGTGGCGCTCATCCAGAGCAACGACAATCTGCGCGGCATTGAGATCACGGGCTGCCGGGCCCAGCCCGCGGCCGCCGGGGAAACCCTCCGGCTCGAAGTCACGCTGCGCAACACCTCGGATCGCGAACGGATCGGCCTGACCGTCCGCACCGGCTGGCGGGTGCGCCCCCGCGGCTCCGCGTGGATCCCGGTGCTGGAGGCCGGGGAAACCGTCACCGTGCACCTGCCGCTGCCCGTGAAGCGGCGCGGCTGTTTTCCCATTCCCCCACTCTGGGTGTGCAGCGTGCGTCCCGTCGGCCTGTGTTTTGCCTGGAAGGTTTTTCCGCAGACCGGTGTCTATTACGTCTATCCCCGTCCCCGCGGCCGCAGCCTCGACAGGGAAACCAAGCCGGACCGGCACGGCGGAGGCGACCGCGACGATGTGACCGGCCACCGTTCCTACAATCCGGGCGACATGCTTTCGCGCCTGGACTGGCGGGTGTTTGCACGCACGGGGAAACTGGTCGTACGCACCCTCGAGGAAGGAAGCGACGAGGAAGTGGTCCTGCGCTGGGAGGACACCCGGTTCCTTCCGGATGTCGAACGGCGCCTTGAGCAGCTGAGTTTCTGGATCGACCAATGCGTGAAGGAGGGCCGTCCCTTCCGGATCGACCTGGGAACCGGCGGCGGCCTTTTGGGAAGCGCCAATCTTGCCGCCTGTCGCGAGGCGCTCGCCACATTCACCGAACCACCATGAGCCGGGGACCTTTCAGCGATCGCTCCGCAGGCTGGATTCTCGCCGGCTTTCTGTTTTTGCACCTGCTGCTGCTCCGAAACTCCTCCGGCCTGGTTTTCGCCGCCCTGCTTCTGCTGGTGGCGGGAGCCGTGCTGCGCAGCCGTCAGATCTTCGCGCCGGTGTGGCTGGAGCACACCCTGTTTTTGGCCTCCGTGGCCGGAGTGTTTTTCCTCGGCCAATCGTCGCCCACCTTGGCGGTGGGGGAATTCGCCGGACTCTGCGGCGCGGTGTTTCTCCTGCGTCCACTCAGTCCCCGACGCGGCATGCGGGTGGTCTTTTGCGCGCTGGCGCTGCTGGTGTCCTGCGTACTCCGTCCGTTTTCCGGCATCAGCCCCGTCCTTCCGGTGATCGATGTGGCCGTCCTGATGATTGTGGCACAGCAGAACCACCGTCCTCCGGAAGCGGCGCGAAGTTTCCGGGCTTCGCTGGTCCGCTCCCTGCGGGTGGTGATTCCGGTGAGCATCGTCGTCATCCTTGTCTTCCAGCTCTTTCCGGACACCTCGTTCCCAACGTCGGCGATTACGGGTTTTGCCGGCAGCCATGTTCTGAATCCCGGCCAGGTGGCGCGGCTCAGCCAGTCCCGCCGCGTGGCCCTGGTGGCGAAGTTCGCCGATGCGGAAAAAATTCCCCGGGCCGACCAGCTCTACTGGCGGGGACAGGTGCTCGAAAAAAACGAGGGGCTGCGGTGGACCTTCGATCCCGGCCGCCAGAAACGTCCGTCCGAAAGTCTGCAGGTCACCCCGCCGCGTGGAGGCACCCCGCTCTGGCGCTACACGCAGAACATTTCGGCCAACCGCGGCGGAGCGCTTCCGCTGCTGGATCGCGTGGTCATCGTGGATGCCTGGCGGGGCGGACAGGAAATTGCCGTGCTCACACAGGGGGCGTCCGTGCTCACCCCGGTGGGTTCGGGAGCGCTGCGCATGGAAGTCACCTCCGCCGCCGATTCCGTCGCGGACCCTCCCGTGCCCGAAATCGGCGAAAGCGCCCTGGGGGTCCCGGAAAAAATCGCCGACAACCCCGAACTGCGCGCCCTCGTCTCGAAACTTCTGCCCCCCGGAATTTCCACCCGGGACGCCATCGGTGCGGTGGCCGACCACCTCCGCGGGGGCGGCTACACCTACACCATGCGACCCGGATACATCGCGGACCTCGGCATGTTTCTCCTGAAAACCCGGAGAGGATTCTGCGAACACTACGCCGCCGCCACGGCCAACCTGCTGCGTCTCGGCGGCGTGCCGGCCCGCATTGTGGTCGGCTATCACGGCGGGGAATGGAATCCGTGGCTGCACACCCTCACCGTGCGGGACTCGGACGCCCACGCCTGGGTCGAGGCCTGGGACGAGGCGGCCCGGCGCTGGATCCGTTTCGATCCGACCACCTGCGTCTCCCCCGACTTCACCGGACGCATGGAGCGCGAGCTCAATTCCGGCGCGTGGCCGTGGTACCGCGTCGCCGCCGCCTTCGTCACCGCCATTTTCACCGCCACCGGGAACCGCATTTCCCAATTCATCTCCGAAATCACTTCCTCCGAGCAGTGGGAATTTCTGCAGACGGTTTTTTTCTTCGGCCTGCTGCTTTTTCTCACCGCCTGGCTGGTGCGGCGGATCATTCTCCGGCGCCTGCAGGCGCAGCGCGATCTCGCGTCCAGCCTGCTGGAGGATCTCAACCGCCGGGCCGGACGCCGGGGGATCCCGCGCCGCGCCGGCGAAACACCCCTCGCCTGGTTCGACCGCCTCCAACGGAGCGCCGGGCCTCCGGAAAGGCAAACCATCGCCCGATTTGCCCGGGCTTACGACGCCGGGGTGTACGGCCCGGAGGGACTCACCCCCGAAATCGCCGCCGAACTGCGCGTCAGCGCCCGGCAGTGGAAAAAAATCTGGAAATCCATCCGTCCGTTCCCGGCGTCGGGGCGCTTGCACACCGACGCTCCCTGAGAAAGAATCGGCGCGGATGCCCGAACTCGTCTTCCTCCCCGAAACCCGGCCGTTGGTGGAAAAGGTGGCCTCCTGGCTGGCGGAATCCGCTCCGGGCCGGCCCCTCGACCTGCGCGCGGTGGCGGTGGCCGTGCCGACCGCCGGAGCCTCACGCCGTCTGAGGGGGGAATTGGTCCGTCTCGCCGGAGAACGGGGGGGCGGCCTGCTCCCGCCGCTGCTCGCCGCACCCATGGTCCTGCTGGAACGCGCCGGAACCGCCCAGCCCGCCACGCGCGCCGACCGGCTGCTTGCCTGGACCGACGTTCTCCGCCGCGCCCCGCAGGACCAATTTCCCGGATTGCTGGAGGGATTTTCCGATCACCGCAAACCCGCCACCACCCTCCGCATCGCCCAATCGCTGGTTGAGGTCTGCACCCTCCTCGCCGAGGGAGGCTGGACCCCGTCCTCCCCGCAGGTGGCGGAGGCGGCTCCCGAAGACGGACGCTGGCAGGAATTCGACGCCCTTTATCGCAGATACACCGCCCGCCTGGCCCGGGCCGGCCGGACGGATCCCGACGAAACCCGCATCGCCGCAGCCGCGGCGGGAACCCCGCCTCCGGGCATCCGGCACATCGTCGTCGCCGGCGTGCCGGATCTCAACCGCCTCACGCAACGCTTCCTCGAAAATGCGGAGGCCCGCGGCGTCCGGGTGACCGTGCTCGTCGACGCCCCGGACTGCGAGGACGCCCGCTTTGACGGCTGGGGGCGTCCGGATCCCGCCCACTGGTCCGCGCGTCCGCTGTCCCTGCATCCGGATCACATTCACGTGCTGGCGGATCCCGCCTCGGAAGCCGAGGCCGCCGCGCGGCTTCTCGGCGGTTCGGCGCTGTGTGTCGCCGATGCCGCCCTGCTCCCCTTTCACGAACGGGCCCTGCGCGGCGCCGGACGCGAACCCTTCAATCCCGCCGGGAAATCCCTGCGCCACTTCGAATGCGGCGCCATCGCGGAAGGCTGGACGGCCTTTTGCCGCAGCCAGGACCTCGGCGACCTGCGCGCCCTCATGGAACGTCCGGTTTTCCTCGAAGCCCTCTGTGCCGAAACACGGCTCTCCCCCTCCGCGGCCCTCGCCGCGATCGACGCCATTCGCACCGGCGGCCTCGTCGGGTTCCTGCCCGACGCCCTGGCCCGCTGGAAAACCGGACGCAAGGCCGCCCTCGTCATCGGCGTGGAAAAACTGCGCGAAAAATTCGACGTCGCCCGGTCGCTCGAAAAACTTCCGGCCTTTCTGGGCTCGCTCCACGCCGCCACCCGGCCCACCCCGGCTTCGGCCGCGGCGCTGCAGGCGCTGGCGGAAACCCTTTCCTCCGTGCTCGAGTCTCCGGTCGGCGCGGGTTCGGCGGAACTGCTGGGGGCGGAACTCGAGGCCACCACGGTGTATGGCCGCCATGAGGGCGACACCGTGGAACTCAACGGCTGGCTGGAAGCCCCCTGGCTGCCGCATTCCGGACTGGTCCTGAGCGGCGTCACCGAAGGCGCCCTGCCGGCGGCGGTCACCGGTCATCCGTTTCTGCCCGACCAGCTCCGGGCCAGGCTCGGCCTGCAGACCAATGCGCAGCGCTTCGCGCGGGACGCCTATCTTTTGCACACCGTGCTGGCCGCACGCCCCCCGGGCCACGTGCAGGTGACCCTCAGCCGCACCGGCGCCGAAGGCGATCCCCTACGGCCCTCGCGGCTTCTTTTCCGCTGCCCCGACGGGGAGCTTCGCGACCGCGTGCGCAAGCTGCTCGGCCCCGTTCCCTCACTGCGCTCCGCCCCGCGGCGCGAACGCCTCTGGCAACTCGAAGTGCCGCCCAAACCGCCGCCGGAAAAACTGCGCGTCACCGCCTTCGGCGAATACCTCGCCTGTCCGTTCCGCTTCTACCTCGGCCGCATCCTCCGCATGGAGTCCTTCGATCCGGAAAAGGCCGAAATGGATGCCGCGGACTTCGGCACCGTCCTGCACCTCGTCGTCGAACATTTTGCCACCGGCCCCCTGCGCGATTCCCGCGACGGCGGGGAAATCGAGCGTTTTGTCCTTGAGGACCTCGACCGCGTGCTCGCCGAACGCTTCGGCGACCGCCTTTCCCTGCCCGTGCGCGTGCAAAAGGAAAGCCTGCGCGCGCGACTGCGCCAGTTTGCGCGGCTTCAAGCCCAGTCGCGCCGCGAAGGATGGCGCCTGGTCGCCGCGGAAACCGAATGGAAGGCCGGGGAAACCCTTTCGTTTGCCGGACTCCCCCTCACCGCCAAAATCGACCGCATCGAGATTCACGAAAAAACCGGCGAGCGCCGCATCCTCGATTACAAAACCTACAAGACCGTCCGGAAAAACACGCCGCCCGAAACCCACATGGGTCCGGCCGACGGGGAATTTCCCGAAGCCGAGTTTATCTGGGACGGACGCCCCCGCCGGTGGCGGCAGCTGCAGCTTCCGCTCTACCGCGCCATCGCCATGCGCCAATGGCCCGACGACCCCGCCCCGCCGCGCGTCGGCTATTTCCTGCTGCCGGAAAAGCTCGAGGAAAGCACCATTCTCGAATTCGAAGTGGACGGGCCGCTTTTCGAGTCCGCCCTGCGCTGCGCCGAGGCCGTGGCCGACCGCATCCGCCGCGGCGTCTTCTGGCCTCCGCGGGACGTCCGTTACGATGACTTCGGGGAAATGTTCCCCGACGGCAACATTCCGGAAGCCCTTCCCGAATCGGTCAAAACCTTTCTCGCCGGATCATGACACCGCTCAAACACCAGCGCATCATCGCCAACGCGGGCTCGGGCAAGACGTACAAGCTGACGTCGCGCTACCTCGAGCTGCTCGACCGCGGGGAGGCGCCCGAACGGATCATCGCCCTCACCTTCATCCGCAAGGCCGCCGGGGAGTTTTTGGAAAAAATCTTCGCCCGGCTGTTGGAGGATTCCTCCGAGGCCGGCCTGGCCCGGCTTCGGGTCATGATCGAAAAGCTGCCGCAACTCGCCCTCGGCACGCTGGACGGATTTTTCGGCCGCATGGTGCGCGCCTTTCCCTTTGAATGCGGGCTCGCCGGGGAAATTTCCATCCTCGACGAACATTCTCTCGACGTGGCGCGGCGCCGGACGCTGGACGAGGTCTTTCGCGGACACGCCGACGACGGCGAGGCCTTCGAGGAATTCCTCGATCTCATCCGCAAGCAGAACCGCAACAGCGAGGGCCGCGATGTCACGAGGACGCTGGCCTCCGAAATCGAAAGTCTTCACGAACGCTACCTGCTCACGCCGCCCGACACGCCCTGGGGCGACCCCGCCTCCATCTGGCCGGACGGCTCGCCCTTCCTCGACGCCCCGCCCATTGCGGACCTGGTGGAGGACTTTTCCCGCGCGCTGCCCGAATGCGACGACGAATCCTACCGCACCCGCTGGGAGAATCTCGTCGACGAACTGCGCGCGCTGCGGCCGGGATCGCCGGCGGGCGAGACCGCGGTGAAATTCGCCCTCCAGGCCATCAATCCGCCGCCCGACAAAAACGGCGGGTTTTCTCTCAAGATTTACGGCCGGAAACAGTTTTCCTTCCCGCCCGAACACCGCGACCTCATCGTCACTCTCGGACGTGCCATCCTCCGCGTGGAACTGGAAACCCGCCTCACGCGCTCGCGGGCGCTCTACGACCTCGTCGCCCGCTTCGAGAAGCCGTACCAGGAAACCGTCCGCGCGTCCGGACGCCTCACCTTCACCGACATCACCGGACTGCTTGCCTCGGCCGGCGGCGCCATCTGGGGCGGTCAGACCCTGCGTCCGTTCAGCCGGCAGGAAATGGATTACCGCCTCGACGCCTCCTACGACCACTGGATGCTCGACGAGTTCCAGGACACCAGCCGCCTGCAATGGATGGCCTTGCGCAACCTCATCGACGAGGTCGTGCAGAGCGACACCGGACGGCGTTCGTTTTTCTACGTCGGCGACACCAAACAGGCCATCTACACCTGGCGCGGCGGCGATCCACGGCTCTTCGACGAGATCGCGGACCACTACAACGCCAGCGGCACCGACCGGATCGACACGAGCGAATCCCTCGCGGTGTCCCGGCGATCCGCTCCGGAAATCCTCACCGCCGTCAACACGATCTTCGCCCCCGCCAATCTCAACCGCCTGGCCGGGGATCTCGGCTTCCCCGGGGAAACGCTCCGCCGCTGGTCCAACGCCTGGCGGGACCATGAACCCTACAAAAAGGAAGCCGGGTGCGTCCTCTGGAAACAGGTTCCCGACGCCGATTCCGAAACGCTCGACAAAGAGGCCGCCCGGCTCATCGCGGAAATCGCCCCCGCTTCCCGCGGCCTTTCCTGCGCGGTCCTCGTCCGCACCAACTCCCGGGTGAACGCGGTGATCGACGCCCTGCGCGCCGTCGGCATCGAGGCGCGGTCCGAGGGACGCTTCTGTCCGTGCACCGACAACGAACTCGGCGCCGCCCTCCTCTCGCTCTTGCGCGCCATCGCCCACCCCGCCGACACCCTGGCCCGGGAACATGTGCTCATGACCCCGCTGCGGCCCGTCCTGGAGGACGGGGCCTTCCCGCTTTCCGCGCTGCGGCTCATCCAGGACGAAGGGTTCGCCGGGGCGGTTTCCGCGTGGATCGACCGTCTTCCGGCGAGCGATTTTTCCCGGGCGCGCGCCGCGGAGTTCCTGCAGGCCTGCACGGATTTCGACGCCCTCCGCGGCGCCGCGGGGACGATCGACGAATTTGTCCAGTTTGCGCGGACCTATTCCGCCACGGAGGATGCCGCGGACGGTGTCGTACGCGTGCTCACCATCCATGCCTCCAAGGGTCTCGATTTCGACATGGTTGTGCTGCCCGACCTCGAAGGTCTGGCCCTCGCCTCCCGCCGTCGCGAGGCGCCGGTGCATCTTCACACCGACCCGCAGGGGCGCGTCCTCTGGGGCATGGAATTGCCGCCGCAGGAAATCTGCGACGCCGACCCCGTCCTGAGCGCCGCCGCCGCCGAAACACTCGCCGCGGACTGCTACGAACACCTTTGCCTGTATTACGTCGCCCTCACCCGCGCCAAACACGGGCTCTATCTGCTTTCCTCCCGGAAAAAATCCGACAGCAAAAGCCGCGACTTCAACCGTCTCCTCCACGCCACCCTCGACACCGAAGAAGGCGAACATCTCTCGGGAAATCCCGAATGGCACACGATTGTCCGGCCCGAGCACCGCACCACGCCCCCCCTGCGGCTGCAACCGCTGCCGGAGCCGACACGTCCGGAGATTCACCCGGAGGTTCCTTCCCGGCCTCTGACCCTGCGGCCCTTCGGAAAGGGGCGGACCCTTTCGCTGGGCAACGAGGTCCACGCCTTCCTGGCAAGGGTCACCTGGAACGACGAACCGCTCCCCGACCTCGAAGAACTCTCCGCGGAGGCGCGGGACCTCCTGCGTCACTTCCTGGAAACCCCCGCCGGCCGCGGGATTTTCACCCGTCCCGCCGGGGAGGTGGAACTCTGGCGCGAGCAACCCTTCGACGTGCTTCTCGACGGACGCTGGATCAGCGGCATTTTCGACCGCGTGGTGATCCGGGGCGACCTCGCCGAAATCGTCGACTTCAAAACCGGCGGCGACGACCTCGCTTCCGTTTACGGCGAGCAGATGAACCTCTACCGCCGCAGCCTCGCGGAACTCTGCGGACTGCCTGCCAAAAACATTTCCGCCACCCTCGTCAATCTGGGCACCGGACAACGGATCGAGATCGGGTAGAATCCCCGGCCGTCCCCCTGCAGCTCGAGCCAATTGCCATTTGCCAAAACCGGGTTAGAATCGCTTTGTCATGGCCTGCGAAGTTCATCCGGACGACCCCATTTATTCCGATCCGGTTTTCCAAATGGCGAAGAGGCAGTTTGACCTCATCGCGGATCATCTCGAAATTCCCGAAGGTCAGCGCGAGCGCATCATTTACCCCAAGCGCGCCGTGTCGGTGACCATTCCCATCCACAGTGATGACGGGTCGGTCAGGGTTTATCACGGCTATCGCGTCCAGCACCATCTGGCCGTGGGCCCCACCAAGGGGGGCACGCGGTATTCCGCCAACCTCACCCTCGGCGAATGCGCCGCATTGGCCATCTGGATGAGCTGGAAGTGCGCGCTCGCCGGGCTTCCCTACGGAGGCGCCAAGGGCGGCGTGCGCGTCGATCCGCACACGCTCAGCAAAAACGAACTCGAACTCGTCTCCCGCCGCTACATGCAGGAAATGATCCCGTTCGTCGGGCCGTACATCGACGTGATGGCCCCCGACATGGGCACCAACGAACAGGTGATGGCCTGGTTCATGGACACCTATTCGGTCCATGTCGGTTCGGCCATGGGGGAAATCGTCACCGGCAAGCCGGTGTGCCTCGGCGGCGTCGCCGGACGGCGCGAAGCCACCGGACGGGGGGTCGTGTTTCTCATCGAACGGGCCCTGGATCACCTGAAAATCAAACCTTCGGATTGCACCGCCATCGTGCAGGGCTTCGGCAACGTGGGGTCCGTGACCGCCGGCGGACTTGCCTACAAGTCCGGCATGAAGGTTGTGGGCATCAGCGATCACACCGTCGCGCTTTACGATCCGCGCGGCCTCGACATCGCGGCGGCCGACCGCCATGTCGCCCGGCACGGGGTGCTGAGGGATTTTCCGCAGGGCGAACGGGTCGATCCGGAAACCTTCCTCACCCTGCCGTGCGATGTCCTTGTGCCGGCGGCGGTGGAACGGGTCATCACCGAAAAAAATGCCGGCCAATTGAAGTGTCGCATCCTCGCCGAGGCGGCCAACGGACCGACCACGCCCGATGC
>CALCJD010000028.1 GCA_937960895.1 uncultured Spartobacteria bacterium
GGAAGCCTTTTTTTCAACCGGAGCCAAAGGGCCTGTTTTCGCCGCAGTCCACGAAAAGGGTCAGGGGGATTTTTGCGGATGGCGGGTGGATTCCCGCCAGGCGATCTCTCCCGGCAGCGTGACGGTCATGGCGGATTTCGGCAGGTTTTTTTTGGAGATCAGACTGAGAAGAATCTCAACGGCTTTTTCCGCCATGGCTGCCAGGGGCTGAATGATGGTGGTCAGCGGGATGTAACCGTATCCGGACATCACCGTTCCATCATTGCCTGTGAGGGCCATTTGATCGGGAACGGAAACGCCTTCGCTGCCACACGCTTTCAAGGCCCCCGCCGCCCAGTCGTCGTTTGCACAGACAACCACTTCAGGGAGTTCCTTTCGGGCGAGAATCTGCCGCATGCCGAGTTCTCCGACATGATAGGGGTCTTCCCAGTCAATGGGAGTCGGAGTGAGGAAAACCTCCCCCCGAACACCGGTTTTCGGGGTTCGGATGGGGGTGTTATGGACAGTCCCCCCCACGGCTTCAATGGCGCGGCGAAATCCGCGGGCTCGTTTGATTCGAGGACTGGATTCCCCTTGGTTTCCGGAGTTGGACCAGTTGGTGAGATAAACCAGCGATCGATACCCGGCGGACAGCAGTCCGCTGACCAGTCGAAACGAATCCTGTTCGTAGTCGGATTCCACATGGGGAACTCCCTCAAGAAAAACGCCGCCCATGGAAACCACCGGAATGCCGTGTTGACGAATGCTGGCCAGAAAATCGGCGGGCATCCACTCCGTGGGCGAGATCAGGACGATGCCCTCCACCCGGTTGTCCAAAAGGGCGGACAGAACCGTCTCAATGCCCCCGTGCTGATACCAGGTCACATCATACAGCATGAGTTGATAACCGGCTTTCTGGACGGCTTTGGCCATGAACAGGGCGTTTTGCGTGCTCATCTGCGCAATCCCGCCGAAGTTTACGACCCCAATGACCCCGCTCTTTCTTCCGCTCACGATTTGGGCCATCCGGTTGGGCCGATACCCCAGCTCCTTCGCAGTGCGAATAATCCGCTCCCGCATCTCCTTGCTGAGCTTGATGTTTGTATTGGTATAGAGGCCCAGTGCGCATCCCACAGTCTGTCGGGAGACTCCGTGAATTGCCGCAATGGTGGCTTGGGTGACTCGGCGCATTACCGTAATTTAACGGCTCGCGAGCCGGACGACCAGTGTTTGCTAAAGGTTGGAGCGAATTTTTTCATGTTCCATTGAGCGCCCAGGATGGGAGGATGAATTACAGGAGTAACTTTTGGATCGCCAAGACCGGACTCCCGGCCTATGGTGGAGGCATGTTGTTTTGGCGGGCGCTGCGTTGTTGGACGATTGGTCTGTTGGCGATTTTCCTGTTGCCGGGATGGAATGGGCGGGCGGAGGAGCCCGGTTGGGATTTGGAAACGCTCAGGCGTGCGACGATTTATGTGCCGCCGGAGGTTCCCCGGAAGAAGAAGGACGGCGGGGATCTCGTTCGGAAGGCGGCCCAGGATTTGCGGGATTACGTAAAAAAAATGACCGGCGTGGAACTTCCGGTCACGGAGATCGAGAGTGCGAAGGGGATTCCGGCGGATCAGCCGGCTTTTGTTCTGGATGAGTTGGCCAGGCAACTCGGAGCCAGACCTCCCAAGACGGAATTTGGCGAGGACGGGTATGTTCTGGAGTGCAAAGGACCGCTGGTGCTGCTTGCGGGGGAAGGCGGGGCGGGGACGGCCTACGCGGTGGCGGATTTTTTGCATGAACAGGGGGTTCGGTTCTACATGCCCGGGCCTTATGGAGAGGTGGTGCCGTCCCGCACCCGGCTGGTATTGCCCGGGAAGCCCCGGGAAGAGGTCCCGGCTTTTGAGGACAGGCGTCTGTGGTTGAACGGCGGATCGGCAAACCGTTTTTCCGAGGTTTCACCGGGAGTTCCCGATGATTTTGCCGACTGGCTTCGCCGCAACCGGGGCACTTTGTCCGGTCGTGTCCCCACCAGACACATGTGGAGTTCGGTTTTTCGCTCCAGCGGTCTCACCCGGCAGGAGGCGTTTGAAAAGCACCCCGATTGGTTTGTGGTCGTGCGCGGGCAACGCAATCCCCGGCACCTGAATTTGCTCAACGAAGAGGTGGTGGATCTATTTGTCCGGCATTTCCAGAAGCAACTGAAAGGGGTGCCCAAGGACGAAGCCCGCGTCCTATCGATTTCGCCGGACGATCAGGTGATTGTCAATGAGTCGGCGGAAGCCGCCCGGTGGATGGAGGCCAAGGACATCATTTTCACGAACCTGCCGGATGCAACGGACTACCTGATTCAGTTTAACAATCGGGTGATTGAAAAACTGAACGCGGAATATCCGAACGTGCGCCTGGCGTTTTACGTGTACTCCAACTACCAGAACGCCCCGAGCAGGGTGGTCATGAACCCTCATCTCATCCCGTTTCTCGCCCCCTTGAATTTCAGCCGCTACCATGCCCTGACGGATCGGACCAAGCCCAGCCGCACCCTGCTGGCCCATGTGGTCGACCGCTGGGACGCGACCGGGGCGAAACTGGGATGGCGGGACTATGCCTTTTTGTGTCCGGACGCGATGCTGCCTTTCAATCGGCTGCACATGACCCGCAGGGACATCCCGTGGCTCCATGATCGCGGGGTGCGGTATTTGAGCCTGGAGACCATTTCCAACTGGCCCAATCTCGTGCCCGAACTCTATTTGCTCACCCGGCTTCTTTGGGATGTGCGTGTGGACCAGGAGGCCGAATTGAAGGAATTTTACACACAGTTTTTCGGTCCTGCCGCGGGGCCGATGGAGGCCTATGTGAACGAGGTTTCCGCGGCCTATGATTCCCTCCCGTTCTCCTCGGGAAACAAGGAGTTTGTCGCCTCGGTGTTCACACCCGAACGCCTGGCCGGTCTGCGCGGAAAACTGGAGGAGGCCAAAAAGCTCGCTGCGGAAGACGGGCAGATTCTGCACCGCATCGGGCTTTTTGAGACGGCGTTGCGCCAGGCCGAGCGGTTCATGGCCATGCGGGAGGCGGTGAACCGCTTCGACTACGAGACTGCGGAAAGACTCAACCAGTCGATCCTTCAGGCGTTTGATGAGGATCTGAAATTCGATCCCCACACCAACACGATGTTTGTGAAGGACGCGTGGTATCGCCGGTTTTTTGGGGATCAAATCGGGAAAGTCGCAGACTGGGTGAAGGGAGCGGAGGTCCTCTACGTTTTTCCGGATGAATGGCCCGCCCATTTTGACTTCACCAAAACGGGGGAGGCCGAGGCGCTGCCGCATCCCGGGACGAGGGCCTTTGAGCTGTTCTCGCTGAAAACCTATTCCCGTTCGCTGGCCGAGCAGGGGTGGGAAAAATTCCGGGGCGACATCTGGTACCAACAGAAGTTCCCCGCGGTGCAGGTGCCTCTGGGGAAAAAACTTTTCCTGGTCTTTGGGGGAGTGGACCGGTTTCTGAAGGTGTGGATCAATGGAACCGTGGTGGGAGAAGGCAACGGGGCCCGCGGTTTTGATCCCGTGCTTCTCCCGGTGGACGCGTCGATCCTGTCGGACAAGGGCAACACCCTGACCGTGCGCGTGAACAACGAGGCGCCCACCGAGTTGGGCGTGGGAGGATTGATCCGCCCCGTCGCTTTGATTGCAAAATAGAATGATCAACACCGAAGACATTCGAAAACGGCAGGACGGGGGATTTTCCGGGATCGGGAAATTTCGTCTTTCCCTTTGGGGGGCGGACAGCGAGCCTCGTTCGACGCGGGACTTCACGGCCCTGAGTTCCCCGACTCCCTGAAACCTTTGTCACCCAATTCCATCTCCCCTTTATGAAACCGTATCTTCTCTCCGCTCTTTGCAGCCTCGTCATTGTGGGCCTGGCTTCTTCCGCCACAGGTTCGGGCGAGTTGATCACTAACGGCGCATTTTCGTCCCTGGAGGGTTGGGGACCGGAGGAGACGGCGGAAAACCGTAAGATCGCCGATCTCAACAGTCCCTTCAGCGAGGTGTATCCGGACAATGGGAAAGCCGTGCGGCTCCTCGGTTCCTCGAAGACCCGTTTGCCGTATCTGCAACAGACCTTCCCCGCAGTGACGTCCGGGAAGGTGGAGGTGTCTTGGGATTTTTATGTGCCGGAGGACACTGAGGATCCTTCCGCGCCCGGGTGGGGGGTGGCGTTGTATGACGGCAAGAACTTTAAAATGAGCGTCGCGGGAGTCACGATCAGCAGCCGTTTTCGGTTGAATGGCGAACAGGGAGCCGGCGGCCCCATCCTGCTGCAGAAAAAGTTTCCGGCAGGCCAATGGTATCATTTTCAGGCCATTCTGGACCTGGACGCGAAAACCTGGTCGGGGGCACTGAGGGCGCAAAATGGGGCTGAAGAAACCTTTCACGATGTGGCCTTTCACCCCACGGACGGGGAGGGCGTTGAAGTGGGAGGAATCCGCTTTGGTTCGATGGCTGCGGGAAAAGATCAGGCTCCCAAGCCATTTCTTTTTGATAATATCTCCGTGCGGCCTGTTGCCCCTTAGGGTGGGGACGGCAGGAGGTGCGCGGAAAGAGGGATACTCAGGGGGCCGGGAAAAGCGAAGGGCGGGGAAAGGCAACTCCCGGACCGAATTCGGCCAAACCTGTCGTAATATACGAGTTGATGGCCTGGTCACCTTGCTCGCAGGCAAAAGCCCAGAGTCGGCGATAAAGATTCTCCCGAATCCCGGCGGTTTCCGGGTCCTGGGCCCGGTTGACGGTCTCGCCGGGATCGTCCCGCAAATTGTAGAGTTCATCGAAATCGAAGCCGTTGAAAATCAGCTTCCATTCGCCGGTGAAGATGGATCTCTGGATGCCGTAAAGCTCGGCTCCGTTGAATTGGGTGAAGCAGGCGTCCCGCCACTTTTCCGGCGTCCGCCCGTGCAAAAAGGGGACCAGGCTGTGTCCGGGCAGTTCGGGATCAGGGGAGAGTCCCGCCAGTTCCCGGATGGTGGGGGCGATGTCAATCAAGGAGACCATTTGGTTCACCACTGTGCCGTGGGGAAAGTCATGTCCGGGAGCGCGGATTATGAGAGGCACGTCATAGGCCCCGCGGAAGCAGGGCAGTCCTTTGCACCACAGCCCATGTTCCGCCAGATAGTCGCCATGGTCGGAGCAATAAATCACCACGGTGGAGTCCATCTGTCCGCTCTCTTCCAACGCGCGGAGAACGCGTCCGAAGAGGTAATCCTGATGGGAGCAACTGGCGAGATAGTGCCGGATGGCTTCCCGATGTTCCTCGGGACCCAATTGGGAAAAACGCCGGCGCATCCGTCGATACAGTCCTGGCTTGTCATTCATGGCGTCATCGAAGTTCTCCGGCAGCGAAATTTCGATGTCCCGGTAGAGTTCGAGAAAACGTTCCGGCGGCGTGTAGGGATCGTGCGGACCGAGAGTGCCGATGTAGTGACACCAAGGGCGTGTTCCGGTCCGGTTTCGAATGACCTCCACGGCGGAATCCACCTGAAGGTCGTCACTGGTGCGGTCCGGTCCGGGACCGTACAAAAAATAATCCCCGTAACCCGGGCGTTTGATTTCTCCAGGTTGCCGCGGAGTGTCCGCCGAATGGCCTGCTCCGGTGGCGTATTTTTCCCAGGTGAGCCCCATGACTCCCTGCCCCTGATGGCGGGCGGCGGCAGTGATGGTGTGGACTTGGAACCCGCGGGTCTCGGGGCCTTCGTCCCAACTCACATGCCATTTTCCATTCCAGTCCAACTGATAGCCCCTTTCGGCCAGGGTTTCACTCCAGCACCGCACGCCGGGATTGAGGCCGGTGGAGAGAGCGGTCTGCACGCAGACATTGTTCCAGACCCCATGACGGGAGGGGTACAGCCCGGTGAAAAAACTGGCCCGCGAAGGACAGCAATGGGGCGATACGGCCCAGGCAGAGGAGAACGTGACGCTCTCCCGACGGAATCGATCGATCTCCGGCGTCAGCGCCGGGGAGCCGGGCCGGGTCGTGGACCCCCGTTGTTGATCGGTCATAAAAATCAGCAGATTGGGCGGACGATCGACAGGCATCTCGGAGAAGGGCTTGCTCTATTTATCCGCTTCAACCACTTCCCTGGGCAGCAGCATTTGGGAAGGGGAAGGGGCGAGAAAGGGAGGGACGGTGAGCAGCTTGAGGCGGGCGCCAACCAAACCTTCAAAATACCAGTAGGCGCCGTCCTGTCCTTCGGGAACGGGAATGCTGATGAATCCCGTCTCGCCGTTCAAGGTGTACGCCACGGTTCCCTCGGGATCGAGGATCCGTCCGCGGCCCCGGGCGAAAGCGCCGATTTTTTTGGTGCCTTTGGGAACGTAAAAAACGGCGTTCGTGCGGCCGATGACGTTGAAGGTTCTGTCCAGCGACGACTCGACGGTGAAGAAGGCGGTTTCGGGCCAGTCTTGGATTTGAAACCCCCCGACGCTGTCCTGTGACTGAACAATGTACAATCCCGAGGCGGAGGGTTGCAGGGAGATGGGGCGGGTTTCCTTGTCCGGGGGCAAAGTGACCTCGGCTTCGGCTTTGGCGAACACCGGCGCTTCTTCATCGTCGGCCTCTCCAATGGCGCCCTGTTCGCCCGTGGCGGGATCCCAGCGGAAGAGCGACACGGTGACGGGTCCCCGATTGGTGTAGGTCACTCCTCCCCGCCCGTGAAAATCGAATGCCGCGGACGGAGTGTCCGTCCAGGTGAGGAATTGGTTGGTGCCCCGCACGATGGCATTGAACGGCCGGGGTTGCCGGGAGGCGGAAGCCTGAACCGTGGCGGGCAGCGGCGTCGCCGGCACGAGGTCGCGGCTGTAGGTGACGGGCTCGAAGTCGAGAAGAGGATTGTTGGCGATGCCCTGGGTGACCCATTCCTCCACTTCCCCGGCAGGGTAGGGCTCGGAGGATTTCCAGGGATTTTTTCCCTCAGGAACCAGCCATTCGGTATCTTTCACCTTGGTCAGGGCGCGGTTGCGCCTCGGACTGGCCAGATCGCGGAAGATGGCCAGGCTGCTCACCATGCGGGAGGCCCGGGTGCGGTAGGCGAATTTGACGACCTCCTCCATGGCGGCCTGTTGCTCCTTGGGCGGCAGGTTGGACGAACGGGCATTAAGATACGCCATGAGCAACTCGCTGTAGCGGGCGTAGTGAATGAGATCGTTCAGGCGCCGCAGGGCGGCGGGATCGGTGGTCAGGCTGCGGGCCTCGGCGAGTTTCCGGTACATGCGGCCGATCAAATCGCGGCTCAGTGGAAGGCTTTTTGGAGGATGAAGAAGCTCCCGGTAAAAGGCCAGCATGGGTTCGCGGGCCTCGGGAAAACAATCGTCCACGAACCTTTCGACAATCTGATCCAATTGCTTCGCTTCCTCAAGGTCCCAAGTCACCCGGGTGGTGAAATAGTTTCCCAATCCCTGGGGTCCCCAATTTTCCCCCGCCTCGGTGGTGTAGAAACGGGCTCCGAGTTCGTGGAAGCGGGGGATGGTCTTCTGCAGATAGTTGAGGTTGGCGGCGCGGCCGGCGGAGGGACGACTGAGGTCCCACGCGGCCACGCTGTGATATTCCCGAATTCCCTTCAATTGGGAACCCATCGCGCCCCATGCCTGCATCAATTCCTCCACGGAGAATCCTCCTTGAATGAACGCGGTGGCGAAACTGACGATCACGGCCGGGTTCACCTTCACGCGGGTCGGGGCCGGAGAGTGGGCGTTGTAGGCGTAGATGCCGACGAATTTTTGTCCGAATTTCCCGTTGATGAATTCCGCCACTTCGTTGGCGAGAAAAACAGCCCGGTCACTGGGGGTGCCGATGGCCTCCTCCTCGGGACTCGTTCCCCAGCCGTCTCCGTCCGAGGGATCCATGCTGATGCTGAAGGCGTCCGGATTTTTTTCGAAATACGCCGCGGCGTATTGTTTCACCGCCTCGAGGGTTTGCGGATGGGCGGGATTCAGCTTGGACGTGACCTTGTCATTGACCACGCTGCGCATGCCCGGGTTGGCGTCAAAAATTTCCCGTGCACCATTGATGATCGCGGAATAAGCATGGGCGGTGTTCAGCCGAAAGACATCAGGAAAAATTTGCGGCAGGGCGATGCGATTGCGGGTGGACCACCGGACGGTTTCGTCCTTGAGATCACGCCAGTTTCCGTAATGCCAGGCAAAACTCCGCACCTTGTAGGCGGGGCTTTCGAAAACCGTGAAGTCGGCGGTGATGGACCCGGTCTTGGGGACGATCTCCCAGTTTTCTCCGGGAAAGTACTGGCGGTAGCCGAGCCGATGGAGAAAGTCCCAGACGGCATGGCTGGCGCCCGCGTCGGAGGCGCCCACCAGCCAGAGCATTTTTCCGTCGGAATGGATGAGGTATTCCTCGCGGCGCAGCACGTCGGCGGGATCCAATTGTCCGGCTCCCGGCACGGTGGGAAACTGTTTGACGGTGCCGACCACGATGCCGCGGGGCTCGCCGCCGGTCTCGATGGAGAACGTGGCTCCCGTTATGCGGCCCAGGATGTCCGCGAGATCTTCCGCCGCCTGACGGACAGGCCGGGAGGCTTCGGGGGCGTGGACAACGGGCAGCAGAGCCTTGCCTCCCTCCGCGATCGGGGTGGGGGCGGTCAGCGCGGAAGTGAGGGGCAGGAGGAAAAGCAGGGCGAGGCGTTTCATTGGCGGATGTCAGGCTTCACGGCTGAGACGGACGGCTTCGCGTACACAATGTTCCCCCATGGCCCGGGGTAGGAAGGTGTCGGCATCGGTCAGTTCATACAGGTTGGCGGCTTCGTAGAAATTGATTCCGCTGTACCCGAGGGCCTTTGCGTCCCGGGTGATTTTTTGGATTTCCAGGAAATCTCCGGGACCGAAGCCTGTCGCGATATTGCGGGTGAGCAGATGAACCTCCACGCCGTGCTTCCGGGCCAGCGGCAGGATGGTCTGGCGCAGCCAGGGGGAGTGGCCCGTGATGGAGCGGACATGCAATTCGTCAAACAATCCCGACGAGATCCATTTTTCGTAGTCAAAATACATGGCCATGCGGGATTCCCGGTCCGGAGGAAGTTCCCCTCCCGTTTCCACCTGGAAAATGGATTTTTTCTTTCTGGCCCGGATCCGGGCCGCCGCGGCGGCGAGAAAATCCCCCAGGGCCTCTCCGCGCAGGCGGCGGATGGCGGCATAGTCGGCTTCCGTGGTGGCCGGCAGCCGGCCGTGACGTTTTTCAAAGCGTTCCAGCACACTCGGGGCAAAGGCATATTGCAGCCAGGACGGACACCGCCGGTGGTGACAGAGCGTCCGGATGCTGATTCCCGTCACGTCGTGATCGAGGTAGTAGTCGATCCGGTCGAGCCAGATCTTTTGGGTGGAAGGATGGGTGGGTTCCAGCAGGCCGGTGAGGGCGGGCGGCTCGGTCAGGGCCACCCCGAATGACCTGAGGTTGAGGGAGGTGATTCCCACCGTGTGATCGTTGTAGTTGTTCCATCCGGGCCAATTGCCGAAATAGTCGAACTTGTGCGCGGCTCCCCGATGCGGGAGCGCGTCGGAGCAGAGGAACGGGGCCTCGGATTGATCCTTGCCGATGGCCTCCACCAGGGCGAAGTGCCGGTTGAAGAGCCTGCCCTCCACCGTGGGCATCTCGATGGCGAGAAAGGGGTGCCTGATGGACAGGCCCCGGATCTCAATCATCCAAGCCGCATGCCGGCCCGCCTCGGGCTCCGGGCCCGCCGGAGTCCATCTCCGGTTGGGGCGCCCGATTTTTCTCACGGTGACCCCGGCGGGATTCACCCGCACCTTCCGGTAGGTGATGTTGTCCGGACTTTCCGAAATGAGAAGGTCGCCCGGCTTGATGGCCGGAAGGGGTTCGCGGGAGAAAAACCGCAGCGTGTGAATGGGAAAGGCCGGTTTGCGCCGCCAGGCCGGGTTGGTCTGCAGGAACGCGTCCTCGTGCCCCATCATTTCCGGGATGCACAACAGATCGGGAGCATCCAGACCCGGAAGGGAGTCCTTTTGATTTGCGGTGCCCCCCCGGGCGGTGAAGCTCAGGTCAAACAGTTTGAAATCCGGAACCAGCTCGACCTTGTGCTTGCGGGCGGCCCGACAGGCTGCGGCCAGAAGGTCGCCGCAGGCTTTGACGGTGGCGGCATATTGTTTTTTCCAAATCGGCATCGCCCAGAAGGCCGGGTAGTTGGAATAGTCAATCCAGTGCAGACGGTTCACGCCCCAGTCCTTGAGGGCGCGCATTTCCGCATCGAGACTGGCCGGGGTGTAGTGGCGTTTGAGCACCATCATCGGACTGTCGTTCGTGATGGAGACCCGGAAGTTTTTGGTGGGGGGAGGCACCGGGGCGGTGCGGGGGCGGGCCGAAGGAGTCTTCCGGTGCAGGCGTCCCAGACTGTTGGCGTCGGGAGCGCCGTTTCCAGCCATGAAACTCCACGACGAAAATTCGCCGGCATTGCGGTCCGTCCGGCAAAAATTGAAACCGACCGTCGGGCCGTAGCGGAAAATCTCCTCCGCGTCAAAAACCGCAAAAAAGACCGCGTGAAACGAGGTGAATCCAAGCGGCCTCAGGGAGGTCGGGAGATCAAATCCCCAGCGCCTGGGTTTCAGGGGGGTGGACCGGGTGGATTTGGCTTCCGGATAGGGGGAGAATTCGTTGATCACGGGCTCCTGTCCCTCGGCGAAAACCAACTGGGTGAAACCGAATCCATCCAGACGGAGGTCAAAGAGAATCTCAACCGATCCGTTGTAACGGAGAGGGGTGCCGGCGGCCTGCTTTTGGATGGTGTTGAGCAGGGCGCCCACCATGAGGTCGCGTCCCTTGCGCAGGATCAGCATCCGGGTGTCGAATTTCGGGGGAAGGGGAGCGTTGAGTGTCAGGAACGCCGACTGACAGTTTTCTCCGAGCAGGAGACGATTCCGCAATGAGTGAAGACGAAGATCGGAAGTTTCCTCCACAACGACGTGGCGTTCGATCAGGGGAGTGCGTTTCATGAAAGGGTGATGGGCGGGGTCTTCAGCGGCCCTGATTGCCCGGGACAATAATCTCATTTTCCCCGGGGGCGAGGAGAACGGTGTCGCAGAATTGATGGTGCGGGGCGACAATGGTCACGCGGCGGGAGTCCTCTGAGAGATTGTTGATGCGAAGGCTGTGCAGGGTGCCGGCTTCCAGAACCAGTGAGACGGTCAATCCTCCACCGGAATGCAGATTTTTGAAAGAAAGGGTGTGCCACAGCCCGGGGTCAATCCCCCCCAGCAGGGTGAGGCTGTCGTTCCGGAAATCGGCGAGCATGGCATTCATTGCCCACACCTGCGAGGCATGGCCGGTCATGCACCAGTCGATGTAGTTTTCTCCGTGATAAAAAACCCGCTCCGGAACCCCGCCAAACGCATTCGTGGACCGGGTGTTGTTCAGCCAATAGTGCAGCGCTTCGGGACGTCCCATGCGCGCCAAGCTCCGGGCCACCCAGTTGTTTGCCCAGGGAAACGCGCGTTCCGCGTACCGGTTCAGTCCGTGGAAATTGAAAAGGTGAAACTCCGGACAATAATACTGGCTCATCTTCGCCAGGGTGGGCAGTGCGGCCTCCGAGTCGGGAAAAAGGTCGAACACCAGGGACCCCCAGTGGGGAACTTTCCCTCCGGTGAAGGACTGCAGGATGCCGTCCGCGTCGACGTTTCCCGCCAAGAGACGGCGCAGATGGGTGATGGCTTCCGTCAGTCTGGGAATTTGCGTCGGAAGGTCGTGGCTCCGGCAATAGGCCTCATAGTCTTCCAGGGCCTTCAGGGTGACGGCGATGCTCCAGGTGTCGTTGGGCTTGGGATCGCTGTAGGATTCATCGATTCCGATCAGCGGATCAACCTGTCCCTCCTCGGGCAGCAACTGATCCACCAGAAACACCAGCAGATCCCGCACAAAGGCCAGGGTCCGCGCGTCCAGGCGCTTCGCTTCGTGGTCGGCCAGCACGAAAAAGCAATGGGCCCACACCGCGTTGTTGTGGATCTGTCGGCAGGGCGGATTGTATTTGGAAAAATCGAAAAGATTCACCGTCCACTCGATGCGGATCCCCGGGGAACCGAAGGACGCGGCCCGTTTGCGGCCCGCGTCTTCCAGGCTGAGGAAGTGGTTTCCAATTGAGGCGGCTTCCGTCAGATTGCCGCATCCCGCCAGCGCCTGGTGCCCGAAGGAGGCGTCCCAAAACATCGCCCCCTGCCAGTGTGAAGGCAGGTTGCCCATGGGCAGGAAACCGCACGGATGCAGATTGGCTTTGATGACGTAGCGGGAGACCTCGTAGAGATATTGCGCCGTCGGATCGGGCAGGTTCACCTCGCAGGTGTCAAAATAAGCAGCCCATTCCTCGCAGTGCGCCTCGCGCAACCCCCCGATTCCCAACTGCTCGATCCGCTCCAGGGCTTTTTGACACAGGCCGGCCGCGTTTTCGCCCTCCTTGGTGTCCTGCACGGAGAGGATTCGCCAGACGGTTTCCCCCACGCCGCAAAGGGCCGTGATCTGTTCGACTTCCCGGGAGGCCGGCCGGGTATAGGTGATTTCGCGGACACGATCCACCGAGGCTCCGCCCAGCAATGAAAACCCCGCCGCGGTTCCCTGTTCCCACCTGGACCGATAGCGGATCAGCTGTCCGCCGCGTTCCGGAAGGAACTCGGCGTCGTCCGGCCGCACGAACGGAACCTTGGCATTTTGGTAATCCGGCGACGGCTCCCCCATGGTGAAGAGAAACTGCACCCCGCACTCCGGCACCTCCAGAAAGGTCACCGTCTGGACCAGCAGTCCTTCCGCGGTCAGCCAGGTTTGGCTGCGATAGCGCAGCCACTGCTCCGTCCGATTGTCCTGCTGACCAAAAAACGTGGTCAATGTAGCGGTGCGGGGATCGAAATACTGACGAAGCTCCCGCGGCACCACCTGTTCTCCCCGCATGAGCGGTCCGGCGGAGAACTCCACAAAGGGAACCAGCTGCCCATAGACCAGGTCGGAATCCGCAAACGCTCTTCGGTCCGCCCGATACCATCCGTTGTTCAGCAGGCGGCTCAGCGGGTTGGCCGAGCGGATGGGGCGCTCCCAATGGCCGTCCCCGGCGCCCATGATGTTGATCAACATGGCATCCCGGCCGTTGCCCATGTAGAGCGGAAAATAACGCTGTTTGGGCAATCGCCCGCCCCATTCCGTCATTTCCAGTTCCGGCGGAGTCAAGACGTCAGGCAGCCGCAAACCCGGGGCGCGGGCCGCCGGTCTTTCCGTCGGATGATTCTGGGCTTGGTGCATGATCCATCAATGAATTACGCGCATAATTATATGCAAGAGAAAACTGCGGCCCGAAGGGAAATCCCCCGCTGCGCAAGGGGGGATTCACCGGGGAGCTCCGTTTTGCCGGCACTGCAACCGCCTGAGTGGAAGGGAGGTGATTCGCGGACAAAAAGAAGAACCCGCCGCGGTTTCCGGCGCTCCCGCCCGGGAAGCGGGTTTTTATTTTCCCTATTGCCTGGAAAATTGAGATACCGTATAATTACGCAAGTAATTCATGCCGCGTTCCATATCCAATATGGCCAAAACGAGGCGTTCCCCCGAATTTTCGCCGGCCGGCATTCGAGGGTTCTCCCTTTTGGAAGTGCTGGTCTCGGCCGCCGTCCTGATGGCGGTGGCTGTGCTGAGCTATTCCATTATCGGCAGCATTTCCTCGGCCTGGAAGAGCCACAAGGCGAGGATGAGCGCCTTTGAGGGGGCGCGGGTGGCGTTTGAAATGCTGACTTCGCGACTGAGTCAGGCCACGCTGAATACATATTGGGATTATGATGATCCCGCCCGGCCGCGCCGGTATCTGCGGCAATCCGAACTGCATTTTGTGATGGGCCGCGGCCGGGATCTTCTTCCCGGGAGCCTGTCGGGGGTGGTGGGGGATGCCGTGTTTTTTGTGGCCCCGCTGGGTTTCACCGGCAACGAGCAATTCCGTCCGCTGGTCAAGATGCTGAATGCCTGCGGATTTTTTGTGCGCTTTTCCGATGATCAGGATCGTCCGACGTTTCTCGAAGACCGGATCCCCAAGCGCTATCGGTTCCGGCTTTTTCAGTTTCTGCAGCCGGGCGAGGCCCTGGGTGTCTATGCCCAGTCACAGGGAACCTCGTGGTTCGCGAACGATGCGGAGAACCATGCCTATCCGATGGTGGACAATGTGATTGGCCTCGTCCTGCGGGCCAACTATCCAAGCGCATCCGGGGAGGAGACCGTCTATGTCTATGATTCGCGGGACGACGGCGGGCGTCCCAAAGATCCTCCACCCACTTTCCATCAGCTGCCCACGAGCATCCGCTTGGTGATGGTGGTCATCGACGAGGATTCGGCGCGTCGGTTGGCCGCCACTTATGGTCCCAACGAGCCGCCGATCGGGCCCGATCAGGGGACGCGTTTCACCGACCCTTCCATGTTTGAGAGGGACCTTGAAGAATGGACCGACCAGCTCGAAGGTCTCAAAGTGGAGTATCGTGTGCTGACCGCGGATGTCCCCATCCGCGGCGCGAAGTGGAGCAGCAACTGATGTTATGAACAAGCCTGTCCTGCAAACGTCATGGAATCGAAGGCCCGCGGGGGCAAAACAAATGGGGTTCTCCCTGGTGGAGGTGGTGCTGGCCATCGGGATTTTGGGTTTTTGCATGATTCCAATCATGGGGCTCATTCCGGTCGCCATGAAAACGTCGCGCCAATCCATGGATCGAAACACCGAGATCCGCATGATGCAGACCATCCGTGCCGAGTTGCTCAAGGCGCCGTTCAGCCAACTCGCCGCCACGACCAATTTTTATTTCGACGCGGAGGGCTATCCGTTGATCAGCGCGGCGACGGCGTATTACGCGGTGACAGCGTCCAATTTGCCGACCACCGTCCTGCCGACCAACCAGACGGCTTCCCACCTCAAAACCTGTCAGCTGGTTGTTGTCAACACCGCACGGGGGGAAACCAACCGCCACAGCCTTCATCTTCCCGACAATGGTTTCTAGAAGCGCCAGGACCGCATTTTCTCTGGTGGAACTCCTGGTTGTGGTGGCAATCATTGCGATCCTCGCGGGCCTGAGTGTCACCGGCTTTAACAGCATTTTGCGGAGCTCCCGTCTGGATCAGGCCGGACGTGCTGTCTTGGACGAGATCAATCTTGCCCGTCAGGTGGCCTCAGCCCGCAACGAGAATGTCGAACTGCGCTTCATCCGCCGTCCGCGCGACGACGGTTCCGGATCAAATGTCTATTGGCAGGTTCAATCGGGGGTGCTTTCGGTTACCGGCACGACAACGAATTTTTCCCCTCTGAGGCCGGCGGCTTCCCTGCCCGCTGGAACGGCCATGGAAACCAATGCCACCCTTTCTCCGCTGCTGGCCTGGGGACAGGAAAAAACCCAGACGAATCCGAACTACAAATTCGTCGCGCTCACGGTGCGCCCGACCGGCGAAGTCGAGCCGGTGAACACCCCGCCTGTAAATGCTCTTCCCCAGTGGTGCATCACCATCGTCCCCGAACGGCAAATGGGACAACCTCTCGCGCAGATTGCTGATTTTGTCACCATTCAGATCGACCCTCTCACCTCCCGTCCGCGCAGCTACCGTCCATGAATCGCCATCCAAAAAACAATCGGGGGACCGCCTTGGTCATCGTGTTGAGCATTCTCGTGTTGATCGTGGCTCTGCTCGTCGCCTTTATGGCTTCGTCCCGCAATGACCTGGTGACTACGAGTCATTACGCCGCCGGACAGGAAGCTGCGGCCTTGGCGGAAACAGCCACCAGCCTCGTGATGGCCCAGATTCGCGAAGCCACCCTTGCCGGCATCGATGGCGAAGGACGGGGAACCTATGCCTGGGCCAGCCAGCCGGGAGCCATCCGGGTCTGGAACAATAAGGGCGAGCCGTCGTCTCCTCACGTGTACAAGCTCTACTCGGCCGTGGTCTTGAAGGAGGATACTCTCGCTTTCCTCGATTCGGAAATCCCCCCGGGATGGAGGGAGCAACCGGACGTATTCACCGACATCAATGAGCCGGTGGAGGTTCGTGGAAAATGGCGGTATCCCGTGCTGGATCCGAAAGCCCTCGGGCGGGTTCAAGGATTCTCCAGTGGACAAAACAACGATCCGTCCGTGGCTTGGGACACCCGCACATCCATGCCGGTGCGCTGGTTGTATGTCGGCCGCGACGGAACCATCGCGGAATCGCTGCAACCCAACTCGATCGGAAGGATTGCCTTTTGGACCGATGATGACACCTGCAAGGTGAACATTAATACGGCTTCATTTACCCGGCTGGTCAACCGGGCTGAGAAGGCACGTAATCAAGACGACAGTTACTGGGACGTGCCGGTGACACGGATGGCACAGGACTACACTCTCGGGCGGTCGATGCCGATTCAAGATGAGTTTCAACGCTATCCCGGTCATCCGGCCTTCGTCAATTTGGGGTCGGTCTTGAAGTTGGGGCCGATCTTCACTCAACAAAAGGCCTTCGATCTTCTTCCCCGATACAAATGGGGAGGGTCTCTAAACGGAACGCTGAGCTGGAATGCTGCGCGCGATGCCAGCAAAAGCGCGTCGGAGCGGATCGGTGGCGCTTACCGGAAGATGGAAAGGCTCTATGCCTCGGTCGATGAGTTGTATTTTGATGCGAATCGAAATCGGCAAACTTCATTTCCCAATGATACCGAAATCGATCAGGAGACGCTGACGGCGCTCTATGGTTTCTTTCTGACGGCGACAAGTCGGGCCCCGGACGTGAATCTTTTCGGGCAGCCGCGGGTTTCGCTTTGGCCTTTGCACCGTGAAACCGGTGAGGATTATCGAACCGTATACGATAATCTGATTGCACGCTGCGCGACGGTGGGGGAACTGGACTCGGGGTATGTGTATTATTTTCAGAGATACGATCCGCTCAGTCAGACGAATGACTGGAGCAATATCGAAAGAAACAGGGAATTGTTTGATTATCTGCAGACGCTGACAAGCCGACCGCTGCCCGGATACGGAGGCAGGCCGCTCGCCCAAAAATATAACGAGGAAGCTCCCGGGGAATGGAATCAGATCTTAACGGAGATTTTCGATTATATCCGATGTGTGAACCTGAATGAGACATACCCGGGCCGGGGAGCCTCCTTCAAGTCCTACACCCCGGAGTTGCGCGACAACAACGACGATCAAAACGACCGCACGCTTGGTTCCTGGGTGGCCGATGAAGCGGACCGTCTGGCCGGGGCCGGGTTTGTCTTGCCGATTCTGATTGACTCCCTTGATACCCGGGGCATGGGACGGGTGCCCACGGTGTCCGAGATCGGCTTTGCTCTCTTCGCCAATCCGGATAATGCGGACCAAATCATTTCCTTTCTTCTCGTTGAACCTTCCACCCCGATGATGGGGTTCATGCCATGGTTGCCGCCTCTCAATTTCTCCATGCGGGTGCAGGGAGGTCCGGGCCCCTGGGGCCACGGAGCGCCCGCGCTGGAACTCCATCTGTCTGATGAGGAAGTAAAAACTCAGCCGTTGTTTCCCGGGATTGGTGAAGGGAGGACGCACATCGCACGATTCCGGAATCCCTTTTATAGCGACGCAGGCAGTCCGGGGGGGACAAGTGTTGGCGGGACAGGCTGGATTAGTTGGTTTTTTCCAAGATCAGGCAAGATTGATAGTCCGACACTTTCCACCGGAGCTTCTGATTCAAACTGGCCCTTTTACGTGCCGAAAAACTCCAATAGTCTCGAGTTTCCCGGCGCAACCGTGCGGCTCGGAGGAGATGTTCTGACCATTGAATACGGGATCAATGGCACCCCGTACCAGACCTTTGAGGTCGAGCTGCCGTCTGCAATCCTCCCTAAGCCGCTGGTCGAAGAACCCGACTCGACACCTCCAAAGAACGATCGACCAGCATTTCAATCCGGGATAGGCGGCTTGCGTTGGAAACCGGATTATGACGTCGTGAAATCCGTGCTCCTCCGCGATGGCGATGTCCGGGTCACCGCCTGTCTCCAGCATGTGCCAAAGGAATTTTTCAAGAGACATCCCGATTACGACGATGAAAGCAAACGGATGGCCCACTCTTTCACCACGCTCGCGAAGAATGCTTATCGTGGTGCCAGTTTCGGGAGTTTGATCGCGGCTTCGGATTCGTCATCAACACCGCTTGGCTATGTGAAGGGAACAGCCGATCTTGCTGGCGGCTATCATGAGACGAATTTTCATCCTGATATCAGTCCGGACATCGTAGACCTCAGACAGCGGCGCTGGGAGGGAGATTGGAGTACGGGAGTTGGAACTTTGCGCGATGGAGCCCATGTTATGAAAAGCGATGAAGGGTTTGCCCGTGGGACCGGGGCGGGCTCACCCAACTATTTTGCGGATCATTATTGGAGCAGTGGTTCGGGCTTTTTCTCCCCGACGAAGCAAATTCCCTCAGCCGGACTTTTCGGAACACTTCCGACCGGAGTGAAGAAGACGTTGAACGCCTATACGTCGGGAAATCCCGAAGACGCCGCGCCTTGGAGGACGCTGGTTTTTTGCCCGAACCCCGCCAGCGAGAGCGAACACATTGGTCTGAGTGACACCGCGGATCGGTACCTGTTGGATTTTTTTCATATGCCGGTGGTCGAACCCTACGCGATCAGCGAGCCGCTATCCACCGCCGGACGCATCAATATGAACGCGCAGATTCTTCCCTTTACGGACATTCGAAGGGATTCCGGTTTGCATGCGGTGTTGAGTTCCCAAAAGGTGACCGCTCTTTCGCCGTCTTTGGTGTCCGTTTACAAAACGGATGAGGACACGACGCTTTATCGGTTCCGGATCAATGTGGACGAAACGATCAAGCAATTT
>CALCJD010000029.1 GCA_937960895.1 uncultured Spartobacteria bacterium
CCCAAACCCACGCCCAAACCGACTCCCAAACCCACTCCAAAGCCGTCGCCCACGCCGAAGCCCACGCCCAAGGCTTCTCCCAAACCGAGCCCGAAGGCCTCGCCGGCCGCCTCTCCCAAGGCCACCCCGAAGGCGTCTCCCAAGCCGGCCGGCACCGCCAAGGCCTCGGGAACCCCCGTGCCGAATGCGAAGGCGGGCACGTCCAACTCCAAAGGCACCGGCCAGGCCCAGAGCGGGGACGGATCGGCGTCCAAGGCCGGAAGCGCCGGCGGGGGATCCTCCCAGTTCGGGTGGTATCATGAATTGATCCACGACCGGTTCTACAGTCAATGGGAGCAGCCGAAATCGATTTTCGGAAACGCCAAAACCTTCGTCACCACGCTGCAGATCCGCATCGAGAAAAACGGACGGATCTCCGACTTCAAGATTCTCAAATCCAGCGGCAACGTGGTGATGGACGAATCGGTGCTGGCCGCCGCCCGCAACGTCCTGCAGATCGATCCCCTGCCGCCCGGCCTCGGCTCCGGCGGCGCCTACACCGTGAACATCAATTTCGAGCTGGAATGAAAAATTTCCGGCGTTCGGGGAGGGTTTTGCGATTTAAACCTTTCCCTGCCGCGGCATTCGTTGCAGAATAGAGGGTTTAAATTCACTTCAGTGGAAGGCAGTCGTTCCAGTCGCGCGGGAAAATTCAAGGCGGTCAAGGAAGTCTCGGTCATGGTTTGGATCGAGAACCAGTTTGGCGAGGTCCTGTTGCTCAAGCAGCTGGGAGGCCGCAAACTTTGGACCCTGCCGGGGGGGAAGGTGCGCCCGCGGGAATCGCTCCATCAGGCGGCCAAGCGCGAGGTTCTTGAGGAGACCGGGCTCAAGATCGACTCGCTGAGTTTCGTCCGCTACTTCGACCGCTCCCAGAAGGGCGTGATCGCCTTCCTGTTCCGGGCCCGCATCAAGGGAAGGAACGACACCATTTTTCCGAAGCCGAAGGAAATCGACACGGCGCGCTTCAGTTCCTCGCTCCCCCGCAATTCCACCCCGTCGCTCAAGTATTTCTGGACCTCCACGCAGGAGGACCGCAAGAAGTGACCCGCGGGGCGGATCAGTTTTCCGGCAAGCCGTGTTCCGTGAATTCCCCGGGGTGACGGCGGTCGGCCACGATGTGCGAAATGATCTGGCTGAGCACCACCACGGGCGGTTCGGTGGCGTCGATCGGCACGATGAGGTCGGACCCGTAGTACTCAAGAAGCGGTTTCGATTCGCGCTCGTAGGTTTCGAGACGGTGGCGAATGACCTCCTCGTTGGCGTCGTCGAGACGGTTGTCCTTGATGGCGCGCTTTTTCAGCCGGGTCACGAGCTTGCTGCGGTCGGGGCAGCTCAGATGGAAGACCTTGCGTACATCGATGATGGGTTTCATGAGTTCGGCCTGCCGGATGTTGCGCGGAATGCCGTCCAGAACCAGAAAGTCGATGTCCGGCTTGAACAAAAACGTTTTGACGCACTGCTGGATGCGCACGCGCCACAGCTCGACCGTCAGTTCATCGGGCACCAGCTCCCCCCGGCTGGAGTATTCGAGGAAGGCCCTGCCGAGCGGGGTCCGGGTGTCAAGGGACCGAAAGACGTCGCCACAGGCGCAGTGGAAGAAGCGGGGAATGTTTCCCAGGGTTTTGCCTTGGGTTCCCTTCCCGCTCCCGGGAGCTCCGAAAATCAAGTAAGTCCGATATTTGGGGGACACGCGTCGCTTTGTAGCGAGCTCCGCCAAAGGATCAATACCGAAATCACGGTAATTTTTTCGGGGGGAGGGCCTTCCGGCGCAAACAACGTGAAAACTCGCAAGTTGTCTGTTGACCCTCCGCTTCAGTTCCGCAATCGTGTTCCGAATCCTCAGCACAAGTGGCTCATAACGAAGAATACGTTGTAGAAATCCTCCAGGATGTTGGTCTCATTACGCAAAGCCAGGTCGCCGAAGCCCGCGCCAAATCCGGCGGCGGCAGCGTCGTCAAAGAGCTGATCAACCTCGGCCTGATCACCCAGGAAGACGTCTCCCGCACGCTGGCCGCGCAGAACGGGATGGAATTCGTCGACCTGAGTGCGGTGGCTCCCCCGCCCGATGTGCTCGAAGCCATGGACGTCGAAGCCGCCAAACGGTTCCGGGCCGTGCCCATCGCGCTCCACGATGACACGCTGGTGGTGGCCATCGGCGACCCGATGGATATGGAGACGGCCGACGCCCTGTATGCCCTCCTCAACCGCGACATCGAATTTGTCTGCGCAACCCCCGAGGCCATCCAGAAGGCCATTCAGGAATTCTACGGCAGCCCGGAGGGCTCCGAGGCGGAGAGCGAGTCGAACGAACTGCTCATGGCCGAGGGCGAGGCCACCGAAGGCGACGCCCCGATCATCAAGATGGTGTCGACCCTCCTGCTGGAAGCCTACACCAACCGGGCCAGCGACATTCACCTCGAGCCGCTGGAAAACAAGTTCCGCGTCCGCTTCCGCATCGACGGCGTGCTGCAGGAAATGCACAGCCCGCCGAAAAAGCTGCACTCCGCCATCATCAGCCGGCTGAAGATCATGTCCGGCTCCATGAGCATCGCGGAAAAACGTCTGCCGCAGGACGGACGCATCCAGGTCAAACTCGGGCAAAAGGCGCTGGACCTCCGTGTTTCCAGCATTCCGACGGTGCACGGCGAAAGCATCGTCATGCGTATTCTCGACAAGACCTCGCTCATGCTGGGTCTGCCGGACCTCGGCTTCCTCTCCGACGACCAGGTGAAGTTCGAGCGGCTGATCAACCTGCCCGACGGCATCCTGCTGGTCACCGGTCCCACCGGCTCCGGCAAAACGACCACGCTCTACGCGTCGCTGCATTACATGAACAAGCCGGACCGGAAGATCATCACGGTCGAGGATCCGGTCGAATACCAGCTCAGCGGCATCAACCAGGTTCCGGTGAACGCCGAGATCGGCATGACCTTCCCGGCGGCGCTGCGCTCCATCCTGCGCCAGGCACCGAACATCATCATGATCGGTGAGATCCGCGACCTGGAGACGGCCAGCATTGCCATCAATGCCAGCCTCACCGGTCACCTCGTGCTTTCCACCCTTCACACCAACGATGCGCCCGGCGCCATTGCCCGTCTCGTCGACATCGGCATCAAGCCGTTCCTCGTTTCGAGCTCGGTGCGCGCCGCCCTGGCCCAGCGCCTCGTCCGGCGCCTCTGTCCCAACTGCAAGGAACCCGGGGAACTCTCCGAATACGAGGCCCGCACCCTCCGCATCGATGTGAACCAGCTCTCCGAGGCGACGATCATGAAACCCCATGGCTGCGAGCAATGCCGCGGCAAGGGCTACAAGGGACGGCGCGGCATTTTCGAGCTGTTCACCGTGGACGACGAAATCCGTCACATGATCATCAACGGGGCCACCACCATCCAGCTCCGGACACGCGCCCGCGAGCTCGGCATGCGCACCCTCCGCGAGGACGGCGTGCGCAAGGTGCTCGCCGGCATGACCACGGCGGAGGAGGTCATCACCACCACCATGACCGACACGGACTAGGGAACCATGAGATTCACTCCCGTTCCCCTTCCCCTTTTCGATTAACTTTCATTCGCGCAGCGCACCATGGACGCCAAGCAAGTCACCGACATCTTTCTGGACGCGGGCTGGATCACCCCCGAACAGGCTCATTATTACATTCAGGAATCCGTCACCAGTGAAAAGCCCATCGAGCAGGTGATGGTCGAAAGCGGTCAGATGACCGAAGGGCAGTTTTACCAACTGCTCGCGGAATCCCTCGGCACGGAGGTCGTCGACCTCGATGTTTTCGACGGCGATTCCCACACCCTCCACCTCATCCCGGCCGGTCTCGCCCGCCTGCACGGCGCGCTCCCCGTCGGCGCCTCCGAAAACACCATTTATGTCGCCCTGTCCGACCCGCTGGACACGCAGACGCCGGAGGACCTGCGGTTTGCCCTCGGCCGCGACATTCACGTCGTCATCGCCCCGCCCTACAAGGTGCGGAATCTGATCAAGGAGTACTACGGCTCCGAGGTCACCAGCATGGAGGACATCATCGGGCAGCTCGGTGAAAACCCCGAGGTGACCGTGGACGACGGGGGCGATACTTTCAACGCCCAGGCCGTGGCCGCCGAGGCCAACGCGGCGCCGATCATCCGCTTCGTCGACCTGATTCTCGACAAGGCCATCGCCGCCCGGGCGAGCGACATCCACTTCGAGCCCTTCGAAACCGAGTTCAAGATCCGCTACCGCGTGGACGGCGCCCTTTACGAGATGGATCCCCCGCCCCGTCATCTTGCGCTGCCGGTGATTTCGCGCGTGAAGGTCATGGCGAATCTCAACATCGCCGAACGCCGCCTGCCGCAGGACGGCCGCATTCAGCGTGTGGTCAACGGCAAACAGGTGGACCTCCGTGTTTCCACCCTCCCGACGACCTTCGGGGAAAGCGTGGTGCTCCGCGTGCTGGACCGCTCCGCGGTCAATCTCGAGCTGGAGTCGCTCGGGATGCCCGACTACGTCTACAATCACATTCTCGAGGTCATCCAGAAGCCCAACGGCATCTTCATCGTGACCGGTCCGACCGGTTCGGGAAAAACCACGACCCTCTATTCCTGCCTGCGCAAGATCAACACCGTGGACTCCAAGCTGCTCACGGCGGAGGATCCGGTGGAATACGAAATCGACGGCATCATTCAGGTGCCGATCAACGAAACGATCGGACTGACGTTTGCCCGCATCCTGCGCGCCTTCCTGCGTCAGGACCCCGACCGCATTCTCGTGGGGGAAACCCGCGACACGGAGACCGCCCAGATTTCCATCCAGGCCTCGCTCACGGGTCACCTTGTCTTTACGACGCTTCACACCAACGACTCCACCGGCGCGGTCACCCGTCTCGTGGACATGGGCGTCGAACCCTTCCTCATTTCCGCGTCCCTGGAATGCGTGCTCGCGCAGCGTCTCATCCGCAAGATCTGCACCACCTGCCGCTCCGCCTACGAGCCCACCGAAAACGTCCTGCAATCGCTGGGACTCTCGGTCCACGACATCGGCGACAAGAACTTCTTCTACGGCAAGGGGTGTGAGAACTGCAACATGACCGGATACAAGGGCCGCAAGGGCATCTATGAACTTCTCAAGATCACCGATCCCCTGCGTGAACTGATCAACGCCCGCGCCCCGGGCGTGGTGATGCGCCAGAAGGCCATTGAACTCGGCATGACGACCCTGCGCGAGGACGGTCTCCGCTGCATTTACGACGGCGAGACGACCATCGAGGAGGTCGTGAAGTATACGTAGGAGTGTTAGGACTTCGGTTTGTCAGTTTTCAGGGACACCGCGGACCGCGCGTCGGGTCGGCCTGACCTTCAGGCCCCCAAACGTTCCGCCACTTCGCGCGCGAAGTAGGTCAGGATCATGTCCGCACCGGCGCGTTTGATGGCGAGCAGGCTTTCGTCGCGGGTGCGTTCGTAATCGAGCCAACCCAGCCGGGCCGCGGCGTGGATCTGCGCGTATTCGCCGCTCACCTGATAGGCCGCGACGGGCAGTCGGGTGGCCTCGCGTACCGCCCGGATGACATCGAGGTAGGCTCCGGCGGGTTTGACCATGACAATGTCGGCGCCCTCGCGTTCGTCGAGGACCACCTCCCGCAGGGCCTCGAGGGAGTTGGCCGGATCCATCTGATAGCTGGCCTTGCTGATGGAGTCTCCGCCGATCTTGCTGCCCACGGCGTCGCGGAAGGGACCGTAATAGGCCGAGGCGTATTTGGCGGCGTACGAAAGGATGGCAACCTGCGAAAAACCCGCCTCATCGAGGGCGGACCGGATGGCCCCCACGCGTCCGTCCATCATGTCGGACGGCGCCACGATGTCGGCGCCCGCCCGGGCCTCCGCCACGGCCAGCCGACAGAGGATTTCCACCGTGGCGTCATTGTCCACATCGGAACCGTCCGGGGTCAGCACACCGTCATGTCCGTGGGACGTATAGGGGTCCAGCGCGACGTCGGTGATGACAAGCAGGTCCGGCAGCTCGGCCTTGATGCGGCGCACGGCGCGATAAAGCAGGCCGTCCTCCGCGAGGCCAACGGAACCCTGCGGGTCCTTCAGGGAGGAATCGATCGCCGGAAAAACCGCCACGGCCGGAATCCCCGCGGTCCGGGCGGCCTCGCATTCCCGCACCAGCGAATCCGCCGAGTGGCGCACCACGCCCGGCATGGAAGGGACGTCCACATTTTGGGAACCTTCGTGGACAAAAAGCGGATAAATCAGGTCGTCCGCGGAAACGCGGGTCTCCCGCACCAGCCGGCGCAGCGCGGCCGTGCGGCGCAGACGACGGGGACGCAGAGGCAGATCAAAGCTCACCCGGAAAGGATGTTGGCCCCGCCCCCGGTCGTCAACGTTGGAGTCCCGGGGCCACGGCCGCGGGGGCCGGACAAAACCGCATCAAACCGCCGGCTTCGGACCGGATACCGGATCCGAGCCGGCCAACGCCTGAACGCCAACGTCCCCTTTTTCCTGTCCCGAATTCCCACCGGCTAGAGCCGGCCTTCCATGACGGCTTCCACCAGCCGCGCCGCCAGGGGTTCGGTGGCCTTGTCGAGTTCGTTGAGGGCGGTTTTCAATTTTCGCAACGACCGCTCCTCCCGGGCGCGCCGCACCTTTTCCACCAGTCCGGCAATGGCGGCCCGCTCGTCCTCCGTGACCTCGGCGCCGAGACGTTGCAGGGCGGTGTCCACGGCGGGCAGCATTTCATCCGCCTTCAGGCACGCCTCGGTGAACTGCCGGTCGTCCATGTCCTCGAAGGCGTGTTCGAGCGATTCGGCGAGCATTTTCTCCACCGCTTCGTCGCTCACCTCAACGGCGCTCTGAATTTCGACTCTGGTGTCCCTGCCGGTGGCGATGTCGCGGGCCAGCACGTGCAGGAGTCCGCTGGCGTCGATCTCAAACTGGACTCCCACGCGCGCCTGGCCGCGCGGGGCCGGGGTGAAGGCGATCTCGAATTCGCCCAGCTTCCAGTTGTCGCGCGCCATTTCGCGCTCTCCCTGCAGGACCGAGATGCGCATCGTGGTCTGGTTCGCGGCGGCATTGGTGAACATTTCCCCGGCCTTGCACGGGATCGTGGTGTTGCGCGGAATCAACACGTTCATCAGCCCGCCGAAGGTTTCGATCCCGAGCGAAAGCGGCGTGACATCGAGCAGGGTCACATTCTGCACGGCGCCTTCGAGGATGCCGGCCTGGATGACCGCCCCGAGGGCCACCGCCTCGTCGGGATGCTGGCTGATGTTGGGTTCGCGCTGGAAAAGCTCGCGCACAAACTCCCGCACGAGCGGAAAGCGCGTCGCCCCGCCCACCAGAATCACCTCGTCGAGATCACCGACCCCAAGGTGGGCGTCATGCAACGAGCGCAGACACAGCGCGCGGGTGCGTTCGATGATGGGCCGGCAGACGGCGTCGAGGCGCGGATCCCGGTCCGGGGCCTCCTTGCGCCGCCGGGCCTCCTCCAGATCGATGCCAAACTCCGCGGCAATGGCGCGGTCCAGGTCGTCACCCCCCAACTGGGTGTCCCCATTGGTGGACAGAACATTAAACACCCCCCCGCTCAACTCGAGAATCGAAATGTCGAACGTGCCTCCGCCCAGGTCGTAAACGGCCACGCGGGATTTCTCGCCGAGCCGGTCGAGTCCGTAGGCCAGAGCCGCGGCGGTCGGCTCGGCCAGCAGACGCTCCACGGTGAATCCCGCCAGTTCCCCCGCCCGTTTGGTGGCCGCCCGCTGGCTGTCGTTGAAATAGGCGGGCACGGTGATGACGGCCCGCGTCACCGCAATCCCCAGGGCCCGCTCGGCGTCGGCCTTGAGTTTTTTCAGAATGAGCGCGGAAATTTCCTCCGGCGATTCGCCGTGCGGTCCGGCGTTTTTCTGCCGTCCCATCAGGCGCTTCACCGACGTCACCGCCTCGTCGCGATGCGCGAGGGCCTCCCCGCCCACCACGGGCGGGCCATCCGGCCGGAACCAGACGACCGAGGGCGTCAGCCGGCGGCCGGTTTCATCCGCAAACAAAACCGGAAAGCCGGAGTCCATCGCTCCGATGAGTGAGTTGGTGGTGCCGAGATCAATACCGACGATCATGCGATCAAGCTGAACGCTCCGGGCGGAACGTTCAACGCTCATCTCCGGAATTCCGGCATCAGGCCCCGGATTGCGCGCGGATCTGGAAATTCCGCTCGCGCAATTCCCGCTTCCAGCGCGCCAGGAAAACCAGTTCGCCGGCCAGGCGTGCCAGTTCGGCCCGGTCGGCGTCCGGCCACCGCCCGTCCAATTCCCGGAGGCGTTCCTCCCGGAGGTTCCACCGGGTTTCGACCGCGGCGGTGGCAAGCTCCAGCCGGTTGACCACCGCCGCCCGTTCCGCGGCCTGCGCGGCGCGGGCAATGGCGGATTGGGACGCCGGGCGTTTCAGGAAATTTTTCGCCGCCTCCAGAGCCCCCGCCACCTCCAGAAAAAGATCGGCGGGCGGAGGGCCGCCTCCCGGGCCCGCCGGGTCGGCGCCTTCCAGTTCCAGCAGGTGCCGGAGACGCCGGGCGGGATCCAGCAGCACGGCGCGCGCCTCCTGGAGGGCGCGGAATTTTTCGACATCGCCCCCCGTCGCATCGGGATGTGCGGCCGCGGCCAGACGCAGGTAGTTTTCCTGCAGGGTTCCCGCATCCACCACAGGCCGCCTGGGCAGACCAAGAAGGGCAAAACAATCCGTCACGCCGAAAAACTCTCGCCGCAGGAACAATGCGCCACGGCATTCGGATTCGAGACCTTGAAGCCGCCCTTCTGCAGGTCGTCGCTGTAATCCAGCTCCGAACCGCTCACAAAAAGGGCGCTTTTCGGATCAATGACAACACGGACATTGTTGGACTCCACCACAATGTCCCGGTCGGCCGGTCCGTCCACGAGGTCCATCTTGTATTGCAGACCGGAACAGCCGCCTCCAATCACCGCCACCCGCAGGGCCCCGTGGGCACGACCCTGTTTTTCCAGAAGCGCCCGCAGACGCGCGCTGGCGGCGTCGCGAACCCGGATGAGTTTCTCGTTGCCGACGCGATATTTGACCGGAGGCGTTGCGGTATCCACAGACCCCACGGTAGTTCGACCCCGCGGCAAAGGCAAGTGGACGACGGCCCTCCGTCAAAAGCACCTTTCCCCTTGAAGTTGAGACAGAATCTCATTATCCATGGATTCGTGCCGCAGGAAAAACCATTTCACGAAGCCTCCGTCTGGGCGGGGGTACAGGGCGAATGGCGACCGATTTTCGGCAATTTCCGAAAAGAGGGGGTGAGCATCGAGTGGCACGATTTCGAATGTGAAAAGGCGCTCCCTTGGTCGGAGAGTTTTCACCCCGAAAGCCTTGAAATCTGTGTCAATTTTGAAGGTTGCGGCACGATCCACGAGCGGCGCTCGCAGACCACGGTGGTGAATCCGCAGACGGTGGCGCAATATGTCGCCGCTCCCGACAGTCTGCGGGCCGACCGGCATCCCGCCCAGCGTCATCGTTTTCTTACGGTGGAGATGTCGCGGGACTGGCTCACGGCCGCCGTGCGGGGACACGAAGACACGCTCAACCGCACAACGCGGGATTTCCTCGAGGGCTCCTCCGGCGCCCGCCGGGCTAGGGAGCTCCCCATGCACCATCGCGTACGCACGACCGCCGAGGAAATGCTGAACCCGCCGCTTTCCGGTCCGGCGGTCGGCTTTTGGTTTCACGCCAAGATCCTCGAGATCGCGGCTCACACCCTCACCGAACCCGATCCGGAAATGTTCTGTCAGCGCCACAAGCGCCTCGCCATGGAACGGGTCGAGCAGGTGAAGCGGATTCTGGCGGCGGATCTCGAGAGTCCCCCCACCCTGGCCGAACTGGGACGCAAGGTCGGTTGCAGTCCGTTTTACCTCAGCCGGATTTTCTCGGAAAACACCGGCATGACCATTTCCCGCTACCTGCGCAACCTGCGTCTCGAACGCGCGTCGGAACTGCTGCGCACCGGCCAATGCAATGTCACCGAGGCGGCCATGGCGGTCGGGTATTCCAGTCTCAGCCATTTCTCCAAGGCTTTCGCCGAAATGTACGGCGCCTGTCCGTGCGTCTTCCCGCTACGGAAATAACGGGCCGTCAGCGTCCCTCCTGCATGCCGCGCACCGGGGTGGCATAGCCGGTCATTTCGAGATAGCCCTGACCGGAAACCGCCCGACCGCCCCGCGAACCGGTCGCCCGCACGGCGCCCTCCCAATACGTGATCGGCTGCAAAAGGAGCTCCTGGTTTTCCTGGGCGGCCCGGACCGCCAACTTCAGATCCAGCGCCTTCACTTCCATCCGCCACGCCGTCGGATACTCGGCGCCCGTCCCGGCGCTCTTCCAGAACGCGGTCGGTTCCAGGATGAATGCCGCGCTGTCCAAAGGAGTGACCCGTCCGTCGGCATCCACAAAGGTTCCCGCCGAATGCGGATCCCGTCCGCCGCCGCGGGTACGCAGTTGAAAAAGCATCAGCTCGCCGCCGTCGTCCAACTGCAGGCTGAACCAATCCCATCCGACCTGATTTTCCCCCAGTTGATTGGTGGCCCATTCGTGATCGAACCAGCTTTCGCCGGAGACCGGGATCGTCTCCCGACCCAGCCGGATCACCCCGGCCGTTTCCATCCGCGTGAGGGAATAATAATGCGACGCCTGTCCGGCTCCCCCGCCCTTGCGGCTGATTCCGTCCTCGCCGTGGATCACGGGAGGTTTGCGCGGACGCAGCGTCAGTTCCACGGCCACGTCGCCCTCGGAGGCCCGCAGGGTGAAGGTTTCCCCGCCCTCGCAGGACCAGTCTTCAATCCAGGCCAGGCGGCCGTTCCGGCCGAACCCCGCGTCTCCATAGGCCCCGCGGGAAATTTTCTGGAAAAAATGAAAGCGTCCCGCGGCGAGGTCGGTCACCGCAAAATGGGCGAATTTGATGTCCCGGGTCACAAAGCGGGAAAGCGGAATGCGATCCTCCCCGTGTCCGACACCCTGACGGAAGAAGGTCAGTTGGTACCCGAACTCCCGTCCGTCCTGCGCCCGCAAATTGCCGGTGAAATACCACCATTCCGTGCGGAAGCCGGGATGGTTGCCGTGATCGCGGGGAAATTCGTATGTCCATCCCGGCTCCGCCACGCGCCATTCCGCCGCGGCCGGACCGCACAGTGCGAGCAGACAGGCGGCCAGGAGGAGCCTCATGGGAACAGGGGCCTACGAGCCCGCGATGACGGCATCGACGCCCTTCGTATTGTTGAGCAGGGCCCGCATGCTCCAGAAAATCACGCCCCGTGACGAGCCCGCCCCCGTGGTCCGTTCGATGCGCAACTGACGGGCAATTTCCTCCACCGGCCAGCCCTTTTCGGTGAGACGGTCCACCGCAATGCCCGGCCAGATCGGCACGCCGCGCGGATTGGCCTGGGGACTGCGCCACCACGACAGCAGCAGCGAAAAACTCTGCGGGCCGCCGTCCCGCCAATACAGCTGCGGCGCCAGGTAATCGATCCAGCCCTCGCGCATCCATTTCAGAGGATCGCTGTAAAGGTGATTGAACTGGTCCACGCCCGCCGTGGTGCCTTGAGGCACCCCCGGCCGGTAGATGCCGAACGGACTCACCCCGAAAAGCGCGCCCGGCTTTTCCGTGCGCACCACCTGCCCCACGCGCCGAATCAGACTGTTGACATTTTCGCGCCGCCAGTCCGCCTTGCCGAGGGAGCCACCCCGGGACCGATAGGCCGCGTAGGTGGCGTCGTCCGGAAACACCGGAACCTTGCCGGCGTTGGGATACGGGTAAAAATAGTCGTCGAAGTGCACGCCGGCGATGTCGTAGCGCCGCAGCAGGTCACGCACGACGTTGATGATGTGGTTCTGCACTTCGGGCGCGCCCGGATCCATCCACAGCACATTGCCGATCTTGTAGGCGTAGTGGGGATAACGACGGCTGATGTGGTGCCCCACCCGTCCGTGCCCCGCATTCGCCGCCGCCCGGTAGGGATTGATCCACGCATGGATGGCGATGCCCCGTTTTTTTCCCTCGGCGATGAAATAGGCCAGCGGATCAAATCCCGGCGATGCTCCCTGCGTGCCGGTCAGATACCGGCTCCACGGCTCGTGGCTCGAGGCATACAGCGCGTCCCCCTCCGGACGCACCTGCACCATCAGCGCATTGAGGCGGCAGCGCTTCGCCGTGTCGAGAATGCGCACGATCTGCGCCTTCTGCGCCTCCGGGGATAGTCCCTGTTTGGACGGAAAATTGATGTTGTGCACCGAGGCCACCCAGGCCCCGCGAAATTCCGCCAGGGCGACCAGCGGCAGGAAAAGGCAGGCAAGAAAGGTTTTCACGTTTCAGTAGATGAACGACTCCGGCGGCGGTTCGCACGGCGTTATGCTTTGCGCCACCACCACGGGAATGCGCCGGCCTCCCTCCAGCGGGAATGTCGCCTTGCCGACCACCTTGACCCAGGACATTTCCGAAGTCTGGGGCATCTGATCCGTCTCCACGCTCACCGCCACCGGACGGGCGTCCGCCGCACAGCACATCACAAACATGCGAACGAGATTGAATCGGTTGCCCTTCGGATTGTTTTCCTTCGCGGGCATGTATTGGCCGATCATTTCAACCTCCTTTCCGTCGAAGTCCTCGCGCATGGCCGGTTCCTCGGCCGCATACAGAAGATCCACCGTTTGGGCCGTGATTTGGCCGGCCTCATTGCGCGGCAGATAGCTCGAACTCGGCTTGGTCTCGGTCGGACCCGCCGAACCATCCTCGGTCGGCAGGGCCGGCTCAAAATACGGTTGGTATCCCGGCAGATCCTGAATGTTTTGCACGAAACCGCGGTTGGCCACCACCGTCGCTCCAAACTGACTCGGGGAAACCGTGGCCGCCACCAAGAGCGGCACGATGAGAATCAGGGCCGGCACGATCCGCAGTTTCCGATCGTCGTGGTCGTGACCACAGCAGCCCGCGGCGTGTTCATGATGGTGGTCGTGACCACAACACGCCTCCCCCTGCGCATGAGGGGAGTGGTCGTGACCGCAGCAGGAATGATCATCCTCGCCGAGCACCTTCCAGCCGTGGGCGGGGTCATGCGGGGACTCCTCCTCTCTCCGGGGAAGAAACAACACCCCCGCCGCCATCAGCAGCATGACGATGCCCGAAGCCAGCGTCCAAGGATGGAAGGCCGGATGCAGGTAGGATGCCACCCGACCGGTGAAGCAAAAATAGGTGAGCACCGCTCCCCAGGTGACGAGGACCGTCGCCGAAATCCAACGCTGGATGACCGCCGTCATAGTTTCAAAACCGTCAATCGCACACAAATGAGACCGACGAGAACAAATAGACCCACGCCAAGGCCGATGACAAAGCGCTTTTTGAAGACCGCGCTGTACATGAACAGCATTTTCAGGTCAAACATGGGTCCCAGCACCAGGAAGGCCAGTTTCGCGACGGCCGGAAAGGCCACAAAGGTGGCGGCAATGAAGGCGTCCGAGGTGCTGCACAACGACAGGATCACCGCGAGGCCCATGAGCGAAAACACGGCGAGCCACTCATTGAGGGCCAGCGGCATGATGATTTCCTGATTCACGCCGGTGCTGAACAGGGCGGAAATGGCCACGCCGAGGACAAAATACACCATCACGTCCATGAAATCCTTCACGGCCACCCGCAGGGCATTGCCGATCCGCACCAGCGGTCGCCCGCCGCGGACATGGTCGTGTTCGTCTTCCCCCGCCACAATGCCGTCCCGGAGGACCGTGCGCACCGGCAGGTTGTGCACCGCAAAGGCCACCAGCACCGCCACGAAATATCCGATGCCCAGCCGCAGTACCGTAAACTCCGCCGCGCCCATGCCCCGGAAGGCCGCGTAGGTGCTCAGGGCGACGATGGGATTCACGATGGGCGCCGCCAGCATGTAGGCGATGGCATTGGCCACCGGCAGCCCCTTGGCCATCAATCGCCGGATCACCGGAACAATGCCGCACTCGCACATCGGGAAAACCATTCCCATCACCCCGCTCAGGCATACTCCCAGGAAGACGTTCTTCGGGAGATAGCGGACCATCACCCTGGACGGCAGAAATTCATCGATGATCCCGGAAAGAATCGTCCCCAGCAGGATGAACGGAACCCCTTCCAGCAACACGCTGAGGAAGGCATAGGCGAAATCCGGAAAGCTGAAGGTGAACCAGGGCATGAACGCGGCAAACTATTCACCATGAATCGAAAAAATCCAGCGCGTTCCACATCCTCCCCCCGGAATCCGCGGGCAGACCCGGTCGATTTTGCCTGTGCCCGCCGGGTCCCTGTGGTTCAATCCCTCCCAACCCATCGTGCCTTGCTGACCGAGCAGATCGAAAACTTCATCGCCTACCTCGCCGTCGAACGCGGCCTGTCCGTCAATTACCAACTGTCCACCCAGCAGTCGCTGGAATCCTTCGGCGGCTGGCTGGAAAAGGTGGCCAAAATCTCGCTGCAGGACGTCCGGCCGGGACACCTCACCGACTACCTCACCTGGCGCAAACGGAGCGGCCTCGCCCCCGCCTCCATCAAACTCGAGGCCGTCGCCCTCCGGATTTTCTTCCGCTTCCTCACGGCCCGCAACATCCTGCGCGACGATCCCGCCGAGCACCTGGCCACCCCGCGTATCGAGGCCCACCTGCCGGAAACCCTCAACCGGGACCAGATCGAGCGCCTGCTGGAAAGTGTCACCGAATCGGATCCCCTCGGCCTCCGCGACCGCGCCATTCTTGAACTGCTCTATGCCAGCGGCCTCCGCGTTTCGGAGTTGTGCAATCTCCGGCTCGAAGCCCTGCATCTCGAAGAGGGGTTTGTGCGGGTCACCGGCAAGGGCAACAAAACGCGCCTCGTTCCCGTGGGATCCAAGGCCCGCGAGGCCATCGAGCGTTATCTCGCCGTCGAACGTCCGCAGCTCGTCGGAAAAAAAACCGGCGGGGAGGTCTTTTTGTCCGTCCGCGGCAAAAAGCTCACCAATCAGCGCATCTGGCAGTTGGTGAAACAATACGCCGCGCGCGCCGGACTCGAATCCAACGTCTATCCCCACATCCTCCGGCACAGCTTCGCCACGCACCTGCTGGCGGGAGGCGCCGATCTGCGCATCATTCAGGAGATGCTCGGACACGCGAACATTTCGACGACGCAAATTTATACGCACGTGGACCGCACCCATCTCAAATCCGTGCACAAGAAGTTCCATCCGCGGGCCTGACACCCCCATTGCGGCGGGCGGGCTCTTGGGGGTTGTAATTTTCCGCGGGCGTCCGAAACTTTGCCTATGAGCCTCTCCGTCTATCAGCTTGCTCACAGCCCGTACTGCCTGCCCATCACGCGCGCGCTCGAAGCCCTGGGCGTTCCGCACGAGGTGCACAACGTGTCGAACGCGGACCGTGCGGAAGTCATCACCCTGACAAACGGCGCCTATTATCAGGTGCCCGTGCTGGTGCATGACGGAAAGGTCATTTACGAATCCGGTCCCGAAACGATTGATGTCGCCCGATATGTGGACCGGCAGTTTGCCGGTGGACGGCTTTTTCCCGCGGAACACGAGGGGTTTCAGCGCCTGATCGTCGGCCATCTCGAAAACGACGTCGAAGGCATCACCTTCCGCCTGGTCGATCCGCCCTACCTCGCGGAGATCGGGGACGTGGTCGAACGCACCATGATCATTCGCCACAAGGAGCGCAAATTCGGCCGCGGCTGCGTGGACGACTGGGCGGCCCGCCGCGACGAACTCCTCCGCACCACCCGCGCCCTGCTCGAACCCTACGATCTGACCCTGCAGCACCGTCCCTACCTGTTCGGAACGGCCCCGATTTACGCGGATTTCGCCCTCTATGGCATCCTGGGCAATCTGACCTACCGCGGATACAACGAACTCCCGGAAGGCCTCAGCGCCCTGGCGGAGTGGTTCGCCCGCATCAGGGAGTTTCGTTTTTAGAGCCTTTTTCAATCAAGTTGGGGCGACGCGTCGCTCCGTTGCCACGGCCACCTTGCAGCAGAGGGACGCCAGCCTTTCCTCCAGCATTGAAACAGCACCGGATTGCGGCGACACCCCGGGCACCGCAATCCCCTGCCGTTAAGCGCATTGGCCCGGCGGCTCCATGCCCCGCCGAAGGTTTTTTCGTTTTCCACCCATCCTGACGCGGCGGAGTTCCGTTAGCATAGGGGATGAAAACGCATTTGGTGTTCGGCACCCTGACCGTGCTGCTGCTGATCATTGTGATCGGCAGTCGTCAGCGCGAGGCGTTTTCGTTTGAAGATGTGGTGGCTCTTCCGGAGCAGATGGCCCGCGGAAATTACCTCTCCGCCCGCCCCACCCTGCCAAAGGAACTTGCCGCCCTGGACTACGACCAGCTGCGGGAGATCCGTTGGAAAAACGAACGCACCCTCTGGCGCCGGGAGGGTCTGCCGTTTCAGGTGCGGTTTTATCATCTCGGCGGGCGCCATGAACATCCCGTCCACATTTACGCCCTGCCCGACAGCGCCACCGAGCCGCTACGGTATTCGCCGGAGTTTTTCGATTTCGGCAAAAGCCCCCTCAAAAAAAGTTTTCCCGAAACCCTCGGCTACGCCGGATTTCGGATTCATTATCCGCTCAACAAACCGGATGTTCTCGACGAACTGGTCTCGTTCCTCGGGGCCTCCTATTTTCGCGCCCTGGCGAAGGACACCCATTGGGGAGCCAGCGCCCGCGGTCTGGCCATCGACACGGCCGTGGACAGGCGCAAGGAGGAGTTTCCGGCCTTCACGAAATTCTGGCTGAAACGACCCGATCGGTTCGGCGGGCGCATGACCGTTTACGCCCTGATGGAAAGCCCCAGTGTGACCGGGGCCTATCAATTCGAGGTCCATCCCGGCCCGGAAACGCGCATGCCGGTCAAGGCGGTCCTCTTCTTCCGCCGGAAATGCGAAAACGTCGGTTACGCCCCGCTCACCAGCATGTTCTGGTTCGGCGAAAACACGAGCAACACGTTCGGCGATTTCCGGCCGGAGGTACATGACTCCGACGGACTCCTCATCGAACGCAGCACGGGCGAGTGGGTGTGGCGTCCGCTGGCCTGGGCCCGGCAAACGCAGTTCAACGTCTTCGAAGACGATCATCCCAGGGGATTCGGCCTCTTCCAGCGCGACCGCGATTTCAATCACTACCAGGACCTCGAAACCCTCTATCACAAACGTCCGAGCATCTGGGTGCAGCCGGTCCGGGGATTCGACAAGGGGGCGGTCAAACTCATCCAGCTCGCAACGAAGAACGAATACATGGACAACGTCATCGCCTACTGGGCCCCGGCCGAACCGCCGCCCGTGCTCCAGGCCGTCCAATTGGAATACGTGCTCCGGTGGATCAACGAAGCCGGCGACCTGCCACCGCTGGGACGCTGCATCTCCACGCGCGTGGACGAACAGGACAAGGCCTACTACCGCCACTTTTTCCTCGAGTTTGCCGCACCGGCGCAAACGCCGTGGAAACCGGAGGAGGCGCCCGCGGCGGACTGTTCCTCCTCCACCGGCGCGCAGATCACCGACGTGAAGGTCGAATGGAACGACTTCAACAAGACCTGGCGAGTGAGTTTTCTGGGCAGCACGCCGGAAAACAACAAACCCAACGAATTCCTCTGTCGTCTCGTCCGGGACGGCCAGGCGGTCAGCGAGACCTGGAGTTACACATGGACACCTTGAGGGAACAGCCGGAGTGGGATGAAGCCACGCAGCGTGTGCAGGCCTACCTGACCGCGCTTGGACTGGGAGGTGTCGAGGCCCGCACCCGGGAGACTTTGCGGATCATCGAACAAGCGCGGGCCCGCTGCGCCGCGCAACCGTCCCTGCATCCCATCAAGGCCGCCATGGAGGAAACCTTTGCCTCTCTGGCCCGCTGGGTCGCCGAATCGACTCCCGGACTTCCCTTCGAAAGCGGCCTCGTCACCCTGCGCGCCCAGGACGCCCCGGCCGTCTGGCCCCGCGTCCGCGTTTCTTCCCTCGCCGCCCCCGCACTCGAAGCCGCACCGGATCTCGACCTTTCCCGCATGGCGGCCCGGGACATGAATTTTGGCGCCTTTGAGACGATCGCCCATGAAACCTGGCAGAAGTTTGCCTGGGGACCCGTGTTGCGGGCGGCCGCGATCTGGACGGCGATCTTCTTTCTTTCGCTCTACGCGTACGACCGCTTCCTGGCGCCATGAAGGAACGTTTTGATCCGGGCAAGCTGACCGCGGACTTTGTCGCCTTCCGCCGCGCCACGTTTTTCGGGGCCATTCTGGCCTCGACCGGTCTCGCCGCCTGGCTGCTCTGGCGCACGTTTTTGCCGGAAGGAATCTCCGTCCTGGAAGGGGTCCAGCTCGTGCTTTTTGTTCTCCTCTTCCAGCAAATCGCCACCGGATTCTGGCTGGTGGTCTTCGGTTTTCTCCTCGCGCTCACCGGCGGAGAACGGGCGCAAATTTCGCGCACGATTCCCGACGACGCGGTCACCCTGACGGACCCTCCGCCCACCGCCGTGGTCCTGCCCATTTACAACGAGGACGTCGCGCGGGTGTTCCGCGGACTCGAGGCCATGTGGCGGGGATTGCAGGAATGCGGCAATTCCCGCGGATTCGATTTTTTCATCCTGAGCGATTCCAACCGGCCCGACAACTGGCTCGCCGAGGAAAACGCCTGGTTCAGCCTCTGCCGCCGCCTCAACGCCTTCGGCCGGATTTTTTACCGCAAGCGCCGCGTGTCGCGAAACAGCAAGAGCGGCAACGTCGCCGACTTCTGCCGTCGCTGGGGGGCGAAATATCGCTACATGATCGTGCTCGACGCGGACAGCATCGTGACCGGCCGGCTGCTGTCGCGGTTGGTCGCCATGATGGAGCAAAATCCGGGCGTGGGGCTCATTCAGACCGCCCCGCAGATGGCTCTCGGGCGGACCTTTTTCCGCCGCATCCAGCAATTTGCCGCGCGGCTCTATGCGCCGCTCTTCGCCGCAGGCTCCAATTACTGGCACCTCTTTGGCGCCAACTATTGGGGACACAACGCCATCATCCGCCTGCGACCCTTCATCGAATCCTGCGACCTTCCCGAACTCCCCGAACCCGAGTGGCATCGCCGGCACATTTTCAGTCACGACACCATCGAAGCCGCGCTCATGCGCAAGGCGGGATATCAGGTCTGGTTTGCCTACACGGAAGAAGGCAGTTACGAGGAGGGACCGCCCAATCTCAACGACAGCCTCGCCCGGGACCGCCGCTGGAGTCTCGGCAATCTGCAGCACTTCTGGTTTCTTTTTGCGCCGGGCATCGACTTCGCCAACCGCTTCCACATCTGGATGGGGGTGATGGCCTACCTGTCCTCCCCCCTTTGGCTCCTCTTCCTCATTACGGGCACCCTGGATCTCGCCATCAAACATCGCTTCTCCCTCCTGGCCGCGCTGCCGGGCGTGAATGCCTTTCCCGCAGGCGGCGCCGTGCCCCTTCTGCTCGTGGCCACCCTGGTTGTCCTTTTTGTTCCCAAGTTTCTCGCCATGCTCCTCGCCCTGCCCACGGCCCGCCGATTCGGCGGGGCGGCACGGCTGGTCATTTCAACGCTCATCGAAACCCTCATCTGGACCCTGCTCGCACCGGCCATCATGATCTACTACACCCAGTTTGTGATCATGAACCTCGCCGGGATCCCCATTCGCTGGGGGGCGCAAAATCGCTCCGACGATCGCGGACCGGGCTTGGGGGAAACCATCCGTCGCTTCTGGATTCCCCCCGTGTTTGGCGTGCTCGCGACAGCCGCCATCCTGACTTGGGTGCCCCAGATTCTTCCCTGGATCAGTCCCATCCTTCTCGGCTGGCTGCTCGCGCCGATCCTGGCCTGGCTCACCGCCCAACCGTGGCTCGGCGACTGGACCCGCAAACTCGGTCTTTTTCTCATCCCGGAGGAAAATCCCGTCTCGCGCCCCGCGGAACTCTCCTTCGTCGAAAACGCCGCCGCAGACCCCTCCTCGGATCACGCATCCGCCCTTCGCGGCATCATCCGCGCCGTCGCGGATCCGGTTACGCTGACCCTCCATGTCAGCCTGCTGCGCAAACGCCCGCCCGCTCCGGCGGCCAAGGCGGCCTACCTCGAATCCCTGCGCCACCGTCTGCTCACGGAAGGACCCGGGGCCCTGTCCCAGCGCGAAACTTTTGCCCTCCTTTGGGACGCCGAATCCCTGCGCCTATTGCACCGGGCGTTCTGGGAAAATCCGGCCGACACCCTGCATCCGGACTGGCGGGAGGCTCTGCGGCATGCCGTGAAGGCCGGGGCGCCGTGATGCTGTTGAAACCACGGATGGCGAGGACGGGCAGGAATGAGGGGGAACGGCGGATGACTCGCGGGATTCCGGCCAATCAATACGGCTGGTAACAGGACCGTTGCGGATTGGAGCAATCCTCGGCACTCACGAGCCGGTCGTCCTCCCCAATCTCGCGCATGGTGAGGTTGCACCAGCAGTACCCCGCCGCGCCGCTCTCCTCGTCCCCGTCGTGATCGGGACGCATTCCGGAGACGCACATGGATTTGTTTCGGAAATACCGGCAACGCTCCGCGTTCATGCCGTCAGCTTCATCAAGGCGCGTCGAATCAGGGCACGGGCAATCGGCACCTTGTAGCCGTTGTGCGCAAAAGGCGTGGCCTTCGCGAGGGCGAGGTTGGCCGCAGCAGACGCCGTTTTGTCATCGAGCGGCCGGCCTTCGAGGGCCGCCGCCGCCTCATCGCAGACCAGGGGCACCGGGGCCACCGAACCCAGGACGATGCGAACGCCGGAAATTTTTCCGTCCCCGACATTCCCCGCCACCGCACAACTGACGAGCGCCCAGTCGAAATCGCTCTTTTCGCTCATCTGCAGGTAGGTGCTTTTGCCTGCGGCCGGCGGCACCGTGATGCGGGTGATCAGGTCACCGGGCGCCAGCGAATTATGCCTCAGCGGATTGTTCCAAGCCTCCTCATAGAGTTCGGAAATGGTCAGCGTCTGGTTCTTTCCCTGGCGCTTCACCTCCACACGCGCGTCCAAGGCGGCCAGCGCCACGGCGAGGTTCGACACGGCGGGACTGATGCAGGGATTGCCGGTGAAAATGCTCAGGTATTTGTTTTGCCCCTCGCGTCCGTAGCACATGTTGCCGCCGCGCTTGAGGCAGGTGAGATCCCGCTGCCGGTAATACCAGCAGCGCGAGTGCTGGGCAAGGTTGCCGCCCACGGTGGCCACGGCGCGGATCTGCGGGGAACCCACCTCGGAAGCCGCCTCGGCCAGGGCGGGCCAACCCTGAATCACCGCCTCGTTCGCCGCCAGTCGGGCGAGCGTCACATTGGCGCCGACGCTCAGCATTCCCTCTCCCGTCGCCAATTGGTCGAGACCAGGGATCGTTTTGACATTCACCACCCGCGACGGCGAAACGATGTAGTCCTTCATCTCGCCGAGCAGGTCGATGCCGCCGGCGAGATATTTTCCGTCCCGGCCGGCCAGTTGGGGAGCCGACTCCAACGATTGGGCGTTGACGAATTCGAAAGCCTTCATGCCGGCACATCCTCAGCAAAGTCCCCTTCAACCGCCGGCGCCGCCTCCACCGTGGCAAAGGATTGTTCCAGTTCCTCCGGAACCGCCGCCGTGCGTTCGGGGATCCGATCCAGCGCCTCCAGCACCTTGTCGGGCGTGATGGGCAGACTGCGCACCCGCACACCGATGGCATTCGCGACGGCGTTGGCCACGGCCGAGGCCGTCGGAATCACCACCGGCTCGCCGATGCCGATCACTCCGCGCTCCGGCATGTCCAGAAGGACGATTTCAATGTCGGGAATGTCGGCGGCTCCCGGCAGCTTGTAGGTCTCGAAATTCGGATTCAGACACAGCCCGGTCTGCGAGTCCATCACCCGCTCCTCGTAGAGCGCGTAACCCAAGCCCATGATCACACCGCCATTGACCTGGCTTTCGGCGGTCAGTCGATCCACGACCAGTCCGCAATCCTGCACGACGAGGATTTTTTTGACCTTCACAAATCCCGTTTCCGTGTCGACCTCCACCTCGGCAAACTGAACCCCGCCCGCGCCGCTGGAGGAAAGTCCCTCCACCCATTCGCCCTGGGCGACAATCGGCTGCATCCCCAGCTTGCGGCACGCGGCCGCAAAACCGGCTCCGCGGGCATCGGCCACGCCGCTCTGGGTCTGCAATTCCCACAGGGCCCTGGAGCAGACGTCATAAATCGCCGGCGCCACCGAAGCCGTGGTCGTGCTGCCTCCGCTCCCGCCCGAGGGCGGAAAATCGGTGTCGCCGATTTTGGCGGAAATCCGATCGAGCGGAATGCCAAAAACCTCCGCCGCCACCAGGGCGACGACGGTTCGCGCTCCCGTTCCCAAATCCTGCGTGCCGCAACGGATTTCCACGGTGCCGTCCGGATTGATCGTCGCCTGCGCCTTGGTCCCCTTGCCTCCCCCGCCCCAGGTCGCCCCGGCCACGCCGACACCGGTCTTGATGGGTCCCGGGGACGTTCCCGGTTTCCGGTATTTCTGCGCCCAGCCGAATTTTTCGCGGCCGATTTCGTATTCCTTGCGCCGGATTTCAAACGGATCGTTTTTGATCCGGATCTCGACCGGATCCATGCCGAGCTTCACCGCGATTTCGTCGAGGATCGACTCCATGCCGAAGGATCCCTGCGGATGTCCCGGCGCGCGGAAGGCCCGGGCCGACCCCGCATTGATCGCCACCCCCGCGTGTTTCGCACGCACGTTGGGAATCCTGTAAATGTAGGGCGCCGGAAACCCCGCTCCGCCCCCGCCTCCCGCCGTGCGGCCGCCGCTGGCAAACCCCGCGCTGCCAAACGCATCGAGATCATACGCCAGCAACCGCCCCTCGCGGTCCGCGCCGAGACGGATCTTCTGATACGACGAGGGCCGGTTGCCCACCGCCAGCGACTCCTCGAAACGGGTCAGCATCAACTTCACCGGCAGACCGGTTTCGCGGGAAAGTTTCGCGGCAAGCGAACCCTCCACGCCCGGGCCGAATTTCGCCCCGAATCCCCCTCCCATGAAATCCGTGATCACGCGGACTTGATGCTGCGGGATGTTCAGATTTCCCGCCAGGCCGTCCCGCACGCTGAAGATACCCTGCGTCGACGCCCACGCCGTGCACGAATCGTCCTTCACCCAGATCGTGTTGCCGTGCGTCTCGAGCGCCTGGTGAAGCTGGACCTGGGTGGAAAATTCCCCCTCCACGATCACGTCGCATTTCGAAAATGCCGCGTCGACGTCCCCCTCCTCCTTGATTTTCGCCTCACCCAGATTCGGCAAGTCGGAAAACACCCGCGGAGCATCCGGTTTGATGGCCTCCAGCGGATCCACCACAAAGGGCTGCGGAGTGGCATCGACTTCAATCAGACGCAGCGCATCCAGACAGGCCTGCTTGCTGACGCCGGCGACCGCCGCCAGTTCCTCCCCGTAAAAGCGCACATGACGCTCCCCGTCCTTCACCGCAACCGCCGCCTTGATGCCGGGAACCGCCTTTGCCTTTTCCAGATTGATGGACCGAATGATTGCCGACGGCCACTTCGAACGCAGGATCATGGCGTAGAGCCAGCCTTCGGGTTGAACGTCCGACGAATACTTCGCGGCACCGGTCACCTTCTGCGCCCCGTCCACGCGCGGGGTGCGCGTGCCGAGATATTCGGTTTTTTTCGGCCACTCAGCCATGACGGATCACCTCCGTTTTCGATGTGGTTTTCACGCCTGCGGCCTGCAACGCCGCCTCAAAAATGCGCGGATAGCTGCCGCACCGGCAGAGATTTCCCGAGCAGGCCTTGCGCACGTCGGCCTCGGTCGGCCGGGGATTCCGCTCCAGAAGGGCCGAGAGGCTCATGACAAATCCCGGCGTGCAATACCCGCACTGCAGCCCGTCACAGGCCACAAAGGCCTCCTGCAATTTGGTCAACCGGCCGTCGCGCCCCAATCCCTCGACCGTCGTGATTTTCCGCCCCTGCGCATCGATCGCCAGAATCATGCACGCGTATATCGGCTCGCCGTCGAGCCACACCGTGCAGGCCCCGCAGGTGCCGCGATCACAAACCTCCTTGGCCCCCGTGAGCGGCAGATGATTGCGCAGCACGTCGAGCAGGGTGACGCGCGGTTCGAGGTTCAGGGTGTGCTTTTCTCCGTTGATCTGAAGCTCGATGGGAACCGGGCCGGGGCCCTGGACTTTTTCGTTGTTGAACTTCTGGAGTTCCTGCGCCACCGCGTCGGCCCGTTGGGCCGCGACGGTGACCGCGGAAACACCCAGACCCTTGAAAAAATCCCGACGCGAGACGGAGCTGGAGGAAGAAGGTTCTGGGGGCATGATGATGCGTCAGCGGATTCCTGCGAGTTGAAAACCGTCCTGGCGGCCTTCGCCGAACGTTCCGAAAAACACACTCTTCGCGGAATGGTCCTTCCACGAAAGCTTCAGAGCCGGTTCATGAATCGACGAGCCCTCATTCACCAGCACGGTAAACCCATCGGTTTTCCCGCGTGGTTCATACCAGAGCTGCTCACCGCAACTCCCGGCGTCACACGCTTCGATCGCCCTCGTCTCGAAAAAGATGTCCTTTCCGCCGGAGACCACGATCCGCGCCCCCTCCCGGCGGTATTCCACCGGAACCGTCCGTGTCTGATCCGCCTTGATGCCGGACTCCGCCAGCCAAGCGAGAAGGCCCTTGCGCTGGGCGTCCGTGGCGGATTCGGGCAGGTAGGCGACCGTCCGCGCAGCCGGCGTTCCCGGTCTGGCCAGGTTTTCATTCGCCACCTCGAGCACCAACGCCGTCTGACCCGCCAGATCGGTTCCGGCAAATTCCCCCGACCGGATGTTCCAGACCCGCAGCACCGAGCGTCCGCCGAGGGTGGCCTGCGCCGAAGCCGTGCAACCGCCGGTGTAGACCTCGCAGGAATGCAATTCCGCGTATTCGCCGACCGGCTCCGCGCCGTCGACCCGCAAGGCCGCGAGAGGCAACGCCAACAACAGGGTGAGAAAGGATATCTTCATCGGCTCCTCCTGGTCCTTCCGCAGTACGTAACCCCGCACCGTTCAGGACGCCACCGCTTTTTTCCCTGCAAATTTTTTCTTTTTCCCCTTGCCCTTCTGCCCATTTTCCCCCACTCTGTCCGGCTCTCCCTGAGACCCTATCGTCCAGTGGCCTAGGACACCGCCCTTTCACGGCGGTAACACGGGTTCGAATCCCGTTAGGGTCGCCACTCCATCCTGGGTGGCAGCTCCCGGCTCTCCGCCAAAAATGGGGATGAGGTTCATGCCTGATGGTCCGAATCTCCGAAAAACAGGCTTTTTCGCCAGTTATTTTGGTCCGAATTGGTCCGAAATCTTTCCAAAGAAATCAGGAGAACGATTTATGAGGTTTCTCTCTGTTGCAGAGGGTCTGGCCAAGATTGGAGCGAGCTGGTAAAAAATTCGCCATGGCTTCCCCTCGTTCCCCCAAGAAGAAAAAAAACCTTTCAGCTCCTTTGCCCGCTCCGAACCCGGCCTGCCTCTACATCCTTGGGAGAGATCCTGCCAGCCATGAAGCTTGGCGAAATCAAATCGTCGCCCCCCAACAAGAGAAGATCGTCCGAATTCCGTTGAACGATGCGGAAATCTTCATCACCGATCTCACCCGACTTGAAGCCATTCCAACCCATAACGTCAAAAACGCGAGGTAGCCTCTCTTTGTTGGGGCGGTTGGAATCGGTAAAATCTTCCAACATTGCCCGACCTTCAGTAGAAATTCCGGGTTCATGCCCACGCTCAATTGGATCGGAAAAGAAGCTGTCGTCAAACATCACCTCGATGTTCCGTTTCATCTGCTCAAAGATGTTCCCAGCCTCTCTTGTGGCGATCCCGGCTCGGGAAACCTGATATTAAAGGCTGACAACCTGATCGGATTGAAGGCTCTCCTTCCGTACTACGCCGGGCAGGTCAAATGTATTGCCATCGATCCGCCGTATAACACCGGCAATGAGGGGTGGCCTGACCCCAAAAGTGGGACAGATCAAAACTAAAGTTCTGCTGGTTCTATTTTGTTGGTTTTCTGGTTGATTGCAACTCTGGGCGTAAGGAGCCCGGAGGGCGACTGGAGCCCAGAGTTGCTTCGCCGCGACTCGGCTTTCCTGCGAAGGCGTCAGCCGGAGCATTTCCACAACGG
>CALCJD010000030.1 GCA_937960895.1 uncultured Spartobacteria bacterium
CGCATAAAATCAATGCCCGTTGTCCAAGAAAGAATTATTTTGGACAGCCGTGTGAGGAAATAAATTCCCGTCGCATGAAAGCCCTCCTTGCCTTCCTGAGAAGGCTTTTCCGCCGGTCTCAGCCGGAAACCCGGATTTTGACCCGCTGGCTGTAAATCCGGCGTCCGGATCCGCCCTCTTCCCGCAGTTTCAAGCCTCCTGGCGCCGGTGGCTCCTCGCCCGGCTCCGGTGGGCACACTTTTCCGCAGGAAAAACGGGAGCGCAACGACCTCCCCGGGCCGCGCCCCATCCGCCGCAAAACGGACCGCCTCAGGCCGTTGCTTGAAAATTTCTCGCGGGGGGACCCGGCTTCGAGCTAGGTTGTCCCTTCCAACCGATTCATGAAAACGCCGTTCAACACGATTCCCGAAGTCATCGCCGACATTCGCAAGGGCCGCATGGTGATTGTCACCGACGACGCCGACCGGGAAAACGAGGGCGATCTGGTGATGGCCGCCTCGAAGGTGACGGCGGCCGCGGTGAATTTCATGGCCAAGCACGGGCGGGGTTTGATTTGCGCGCCGATCACGGAGGAACGCGCGAAGACGCTCGGTTTGCAGCGCATGGTCGCCCACAACCGCGAGATGTATGCCACGGATTTTACGGTGTCGGTGGATGCGGCCAAGGGCATCACCACCGGCATCAGCGCCGGCGATCGCGCGACATCCATCAAGGTGCTGGCCAATCCCGATTCGCGTCCGGCGGACCTGGTTCAACCCGGGCACGTCTTTCCCCTGCAGGCCCGTCCGGGCGGCGTTCTGAGGCGGGCGGGACACACCGAGGCCTCGGTCGACCTCGCGCGCCTGGCCGGTCTGGATCCCTCGGCGGTGATTTGCGAAATCCTCAACGAGGACGGTTCGATGGCCCGCCTGCCGCAACTGCGCAAGTTTGCGCGGAAACACGGTCTGAAAATCTGCAGCATCGAGGACCTCATTGCCTACCGTCGGAAGCAGGAAAAGCTGGTGGAGCGTGAGCAGACGGTAAAGATGCCCACGGATTACGGCGACTTCGACCTGCATCTGTTCCGGTCGACGGTCGACGACCGTCATCACATTGCCCTGGTCAAAGGAAACGTGTCGCCGGACATCCCGACCCTGGTGCGGGTGCACAGCGAGTGTCTCACGGGCGACGTGTTTGGATCCCGCCGTTGCGATTGCGGTCCGCAACTGCACAAGGCCCTGCGTCAGATCGACGAGGCGGGGTCCGGCGTGCTGGTTTACATGCGGCAGGAGGGACGCGGCATCGGTCTGGGTCCGAAAATCCACGCCTACAAGCTGCAGGAACAGGGGCTCGACACCGTGGAGGCCAACGAAAAGCTCGGCTTCCCCAGCGACCTCCGCGACTACGGACTCGGGGCGCAGATCCTGGTCGATCTCGGGGTCAAAAAAATCCGTCTCATGACCAACAATCCCCGCAAGGTGGTTGGCCTGGAGGGTTACGGGCTCGAGATCGTCGAGCAGGTTCCCATCAAGTCACCGGCCAATCCGCACAACGAAAAGTACCTCGCCACCAAGAAGAAAAAAATGGGGCACCTGCTGTAGAGGTTCGGGGGCGCCCGGAGGGGAGACCGGAGTTTCCTCTTGCCAGCGTCCTTCTTTCGCCTTCCATTCACTTTTTTCCATGTCCACAGCCCATCCCATCCGCCCGCGCAGTCTCGGCAAGGCCACGCTTTCCTTCGGCATTGTCGCCGGGCAATACAATCTCACCTACACGCAGGGACTCGTCGACCATGCCCAGCGCGAGTTGAACGAACTCGAGCCCGGCGCCAACATCCGCCTGGTCTGGGCTCCGGGGGCGTTCGAAATTCCGCTCATGGTGAAACTTCTCGCCGCGGAGAAGAAGGTGAATGCCATTCTCGCCCTGGCGGTGGTCCTTCAGGGGGAGACGGCACACGCCCAGCTCATCTCGCAGTCGGTCACCGACGCCCTGCTCCGGCTCTCGCTGGAATCCGGCATTCCCGTGATCAACGAGGTTCTGCTGCTGGATAACGAGGAACAGGCCAAGGCCCGCTGCCTCGGCACGGAAATCAACCGCGGCGTGGAGGCCGCCCGGGCCGCCATTGCCGCCGCCCGCACCGTCCGGGACCTGCTTCCCAAACCGCGCTGATCCCATGGGAGTCCGTCGTGAAGGCCGCGAGGCCGCCGTGCAATACCTTTATCTCCGCGACCTCAGCGGTGATTGCAATCTGCTCAGTTTTTACAAATTCCGGGGACTCAGTCCGGCCGCCCGCCGGTTCTGCGACACCCTGGTGCAGGGCGCCATCGCGCACCTTCCGGAGATCGATGAGACGATCAAAAAAAACACGCAGAACTACGAACTCGGCCGGATCTCGGTGGTGGATCGCAATGTTCTGCGCGTGGCCATCTTCGAAATGCTGTTCTGTCCGGACACTCCGCCGGTGGTTTCCATCAACGAAGCCATCGAGATCGCGAAAAAATACAGCACGGAGGAATCCGGACGCTTCGTCAACGGCGTGCTTGATCAGATCCGGCTCACGCTCTCCCGTCCGGCCCGCACGCCGGCTCCGGAAAGCAAGTAGCTTCGTTTGTCCATGCCGCTCGGATTTCTCAAAAACTTCGTCGCCAAATTTACCGCCCAGCCGGTGGACTGGGATGAACTGGAGGAGACCCTCATCCGCGCCGACCTGGGGGTTCCGCTGACCCTGCGCCTGCTGGACGCCGTCCGCGAGCGCGGAAAGGAAGTCACTGCGGAAACGGCGGCCGAGGTCTGCCGGGAGGAAATCCTGAAGGTCCTGCCCGTCGGCAATCCGCCCATCCGTCCCCTCCCCGCCAAGCCGAAGGCCATTCTCATGGTCGGCGTGAACGGCACGGGCAAAACCACCACCTCGGCCAAGATGGCGCATTGGTTCCAATCGAACCGTCACACCTGTCTGCTGGTGGCGGCCGACACCTTTCGCGCCGCCGCCATCGAGCAACTGGAGGCCTGGGGCGAACGGCTCGGCATCGATGTGATGAAGGGGCAGTATGGCGGGGATTCCGCCGCGCTCTGTTACGACGCCTGGGCGAGCGCGCACCGGCGCAACATCGAGTTTGTGATTTGCGACACCGCCGGACGCCTGCACACGAAGGACAACCTCATGCAGGAGCTGGCCAAGGTGAAACGCACCCTGGCCAAGCACGATCCCGCCGCGCCGCATGAACGCCTTCTGGTGGTGGACGCCACCACGGGGTCCAACGCGCTTGTGCAGGCGCGTGAGTTTCACCAGGCGGTCGACCTGACCGGCATCGTCCTCACCAAACTGGACGGCAGCGGCAAGGGCGGTGTTGCCGTGGCCATCCAGCACGAGTTGGGCATCCCGACCCGCTTTATCGGCACGGGCGAAAAGGTCACCGACTTCGCGCCGTTCGATCGCGAGGTGTTTGTGAACCGGATGTTGTAGGCCGCGGACGCCGGCGCCTCCGGCCTGACGGTTCACGCGCTTCCGGAAAACGCGGTGAGTTTACGGGGATTCCGCAGCGCGAAGATCCGGTCGATTTTTCCGCCGGTCACCGTCGCACTCAAGGCGGCCACCAGTCGGTTGTCGAAAAAGAGCAGCAGTCCGGGTCCCCCGTTGAACCAGCGGGGTTCCGCGCGGATGCGGTCCCCGGCCGGATCCCGGTGCCGCCAGATGGTCACAAAAAACTCCGCCACCCTTTCGGCGCCGCACAACACCCCCGGGGCGGTCGGCACCTGGCCGCCGCCGTCGGAATGGAGTTCGACCGATTCCGTCAGCAGCTCCTTGAGGCGGTTCATCTCCCCCGAATGGGCCGCCGCGAAAAAGGTTTCGAGGAGGCGGCGGTGCTCCTCGGCGGACCCCGGGAAGCGCGGCTTGCCCCGCCGCACGGCCACGCGGGCCCGCGAAGCCAGTTTGCGGCAAGACGGTTCGGACTTGCGCAGGATGACGGCAACCTCGTCGAACCCGTATCCAAAAACATCATGCAGCAGGAAGGCCGCGCGTTCGGCGGGCGTGAGGGTTTCGAGGGCCACCATCAGCGCAAACGAAACCGAATCATCCACACGCGCCTGCGCGGCGGGGTTGGGGTCCGCTCCGTCCAGGTAGGGCTCCGGCAGCCAGACCCCCACGTAGGTTTCGCGACGGCGGCGGGCGGATTTCAGGAAGTCCATGGCCAGACGGCTGCAGACGGTGACGAGCCAGGCCCGGGGATCGCGGATCTGCGTGCGGTCCCCGGCGCGCCAGCGAAGATAGGTCTCCTGCACCAGGTCTTCGGCGTCGGCCCGCACACCGCAAAGCCGGTAGGCGAGTCCCTCCAGCAAACCGCGGTGTTCCTCGAAGACATCGTCGGCGTCCATTGACGAAGAACCTAGTCCTCCACCGGAAGTCCGAAAAGGGCATTCACCGCCGCGCGGGCGGCGGCCAGACGTTCCGGCAGTTTTCCGTCGGGAATCCCCGTGCCTTCCAGGCAGATCTCCTCGATGCGGCTGAATCCGATGTATTGGAAAAGCGCCCGCAAAGAAGCCCCCGGATATTCCGGACTCGTTTGGGCGTTGCCGCCGCGGGCAAAAAGCACGCAGACAGACCGTCCGCCAAGCAGGCCCGAAACCCGGCCGTCCTCTCCCCGCGCGATTGTATGACCAAAGCGCACGATGTGATCGATCCAGGCTTTGAGGGTCGACGTGATGTTGAAATTGTAAACGCCGCTGCTCACCACCACATCATCCGCGGCCCGCAATTCGGCGATCAAGGTGTCTGAAACCCGGATGCCGGCGGGAACCGGACCGTTCCCCGGATCGCCCCCGGCATAAAACACCGCCACCGTCGCCTCGTCCAGGTGCGGCGGAGGATTGGCGGCCAAATCGCGACGGATGACGCGTCCTCCCGGATGGACCTTTTGCCAGCAGCGTTCGTAATGGTCCGCCAGCGCCCGGGAATGCGACCCGGAGTGCCGGGCGCCCGCGTCGATGCGTAAGAGTGTTTTCATTCCGAAGCAAAGACGACGCGGCACGGAACAATGTGACAGGGCGCGGAGTTTTTTTTCAACAACGTTGGGGCGGGGTTCGTGCCGCCGCGGACCCGCGGCCGTGGTCCTGCCGTGCCCTGGGAAGGCACGCCAATTCCGATGCCCGGTCCGAGGGGGCGGCGGAGGAACGGAGCGCTACAACGTTCCCGATACGCGCCCCAGCTCCGCCAAAAACAACCAACGGAAACGCAATTGCTTAGATCAGCCAATTCCAAGGTGCCGCGCGAGACTTGTCCGTCCGCGTTCCCTTGCTAGGATCCCCGTCCCGTGAACGTCACCGCCGATCGCATTCTCCGAACCGGTCTGGGATTTTGGGCATCCAAAACCCTTCTCAGTGCCGTCGAACTGGGCGTCTTCACCGAACTGGCCAGGACGCCGGACGATTTGAACGGTCTCCGTCAGCGCCTCGGACTGCATCCGCGCGGCGCCCGTGATTTCTTTGATGCGCTCGTGGCGCTGGGATTTCTGGAACGCGAAAACGGCATCTATCGCAACACACCGGAAACCGATCTCTATCTCGACAAAAACAAAGCGTCCTACATCGGCGGCATATTGGAAATGGCCGGACACCGGCTCTACCCGTTCTGGGGTCAGCTGACCACGGCCCTGCGCACCGGGGAACAGCAAAACGAGTCGAAGGGGGGCGACGATCCGTTTGCCTCGGTGTATGCCGACCCCGGGCGGCTTGAGGAATTTCTGCGGGCCATGACGGGTGTCAGCCGTGGAGCCAATCTGGCGATCGCGGAAAAATTTCCCTGGGCCGATTATCAAACGTGCGCCGACATCGGAACCGCCCAGGGGGATCTGGTCACCCAAATCGCCCTGGCCCACCCGCACGTGCGCGGCGTGGGTTTTGATCTCCCCGAGGTGGGTCCCGTTTTTGAAAACTACATCCAGGCAAACGGGCTCGGCGGCCGCGTCCGGTTTCAGGCCGGCGACTTTTTCCGCGACGATCTTCCCCAAGCCGACGTGCTGCTTTTCGGCCACATCCTGCACGACTGGGACCTCGAGACCAAACGCATGTTGCTGCGCAAGGCCTTTGCCTCGCTGCCTTCGGGCGGGGCTGTTGTCGTTTACGATGCCCTCATCGACGACGACCGCCGCCGGAATGCCTTTGGCCTGTTGATGAGTCTGAACATGCTGATCGAAACCCCGGGCGGCTTTGATTATTCCGGGGCGGATTGCCTTGGCTGGCTCGCCGAAGCCGGTTTTGTCGACTGTCGTGTCGAACCTCTGGTGGGTCCGGACGGCATGGTGGTGGGAATCCGGCCCTGACCGGGGCGGTGCGCTCGGGCTCCCCGTGGCTCGGGTTTCCTGAACAACCGGAAGGCATAGACAATGATGCCGACAGCGATGAGATAATGTACGGCACTGGCCGGCACGGGAGCGGTCAAATCGCTGCCGAGAACCCGGTGATTCAGAATGCTCAGGATGGTGATGGGCAGTCCCATCACCAGGGCGACCACGAGCCAGATCCAGGAATCCGCCTTCATCAGAAACAACCTTCCCATCCCCACACAACGCACCGCGAGGGCCAGAATGGCCCCGCAGACTTCGAGAACGCCCGCCGATTTATCCCGTCCGTGGGCCACTTCCACAAGTTGGAGTCCAAAGAGACCAAAAAACAGGAGGGCTCCAAAAAAGAAAACGATGCAAAGGGCCCAGACGGCAGCCGGTCTTGAACGGTGAGTGGGGGGCGGGGAATCCGTCATATTCCCCCTCTCGTAACCGGGAAATCCCTCCGGGGAAAGAACGGCTTTGCGAATTTTCCCGCTACGTCCGCGTCCAATCAGCCGTTCACCCCCCCGCCCCGGCGCGCGTTCCCCCGGTTCAGTTCGCGGCGAACGCTTTTGGGCGATGTGCCGTAGGCCTGCAGAAAGGCTTCGTAAAAACGACTCGGAGCTCCAAAGCCGCTTTCCAGGGCGATATCGATGATCTTTTTGTCCGAAACCGCCAGCAGCCGGCGGGCATGAAAAAGCCGGTGTTGTTTGAGATAGTCGGAAATGGTCACTCCAAGGGTCCGGCGGAAAAGCGCGGACCCGTAGTTCGGATGCAGTCCGGTGGGTGCCACGATGTCGGCGACCGTCAGACGCTCCGTGTAGCGGCGTGCGATGGCCTCAAGCATCTTCTGAACGGCCGTCGGCGAGGCCGCTCCGGTGTCCGGTTTCGGGGGTTTTCCGGGACGCCCGCGCGCCATGCGCAGCAGGCAGGCCTCGATCTCGAGCTGGGCGGCGCGCAGCCGCAGGGCATCCCGACTCCGCAAATCCTCCAACCACCTCTCGCATGGCGCAAGGCCGCGGTCCTGCGCGTCCGGCCAACCGATCAGACGTCCCTTCAAAAGGCGCTCGAGGAAAGGACGGGGCAGCTTCCATTGCAGGACCCAGGCAAAGGGGATGGTGAACCAATAAAACCGGGAGCCCTTCTCGACGGCCACCACCTGATGCGGTGCGGCCGCCCAGAGCACGGTCAGCTGTCCCTGCGGAATGCGTCGGATCTGTCCGCCCACCAGATAGATGATCGCCCCCTGCGTCACAAAATTGATCTCCAGCTCCTGATGCTGGTGGGCGCGGTCCATGACCGTGGGAGCCCGGAACTCCCCGGCAAAACCGAACGGCGGGGCGGAGGGAGAGGATCGGGCCGGCATGGGAGGATCTTTGATTTCGGGAGTTTTTTTCCAGAATTCGGGAGGACACAACCGAATTCACGGGCAAGGATGGGGAAAATTCCCGTATCATGAATTCCCTGCATGTCTGCGTGGTCGGTGCCGGCCAGTTTGCCCAATGTTTTCTCCCGCTTTTCCGGGCGCATCCCCTGGTGCGCGAAGTCTCCCTTTGCGATCAAATGCCGCATCGTCTGGCTGAGGAAGCCCGACGCTTTCGGATCCGTCGCACCTTTGCCAGCTACCGGGAAGTGCTCCAATGCCGGGAGGTGGACGCCGTGGCGATTTTCACACAGCGCTGGACCCATGCGGCCCTGGCCCTGAAAGCGCTCCGCGCCGGCAAGCATGTCTACTGCGCCGTGCCCGCGGCCACCACTCTGGAAGACCTGCAGCGCCTGGTCGAGACCGTGCAATCCACCGGCCTCACCTACATGATGGGCGAGACGAGCCTCTATTATGGAAGCCGCCTGTATTGCCTGGAACGCTGGCAGAGGGGCGACTTTGGAAACTTTGTGTATGGCGAAGGCGAATACCTCCACGACATGGCCCACGGCTTTTACGAGGCGTATCAATACAGCGGCGGATCCGCCTGGAAAAAAACCGCCAGCTTCCCGCCGATGCTCTATCCGACCCATTCCGTGGCGATGATTCTTTCGGTGACCGGCGCGCGCATGACCCGGGTTTCGTGTCTCGGTGTGGTGGACGGTCACGAGGACGGCATCTTCCGGAGGACGGTCAGCCGGTGGAAAAACGTCTTCAGCAATCAGACCGCGCTCTTCCGGACCTCCGACGGCGGGTCCGTCCGGATCAACGAATTCCGGCGCATCGGAGTCCGCCACGGCCGCAGCGTGCGGGTCAGCCTTTACGGCACGGAGGGCGCATTTGAGGAACAATCCGAAGGCGCGGCGTGGACCTCGTCGGCGGAAGCCCCGCGCTCCGTGGAACGGGAGATCCGCTGTCACAGCGTTTACAGCAAACGCGAATGGGAGCGCATCAGGGTCGACGGCGCGCTGAAAAAGGAATTCGCCGGCGGGTTCGCCCCCATCCATCAAACGTATCGCCGCCGTCTGCCCGTCAGCTATCAAACCGAACCCAACGGTCACGAAGGGTCGCATCAGTTTCTGGTCGACGATTTTGTCACCGCGACCGTTTCGGGCGCCCTTCCTTCGGTCAGCGTCTGGGACGCCGCCCGCTACAACGCGCCGGGCATCGTTGCGCACGCCTCGTCCCTGAAGGACGGAGAGACGCTGCCCATTCCGGATTTTGGGAGTCCCCGAGCCTGAGCCGCCACCCGGAGCGGTCGGGTTTTCGGGGCCGGCTGCGTTTCGCGCTTTCCGCGGCGCGGTCGCCGGGTTACATCCCCTCGCCGTGACAACAACTTCCTGGGACGAACGCCTTGCCGCCCTCCACCTGGATCCCGCCCGTCGCTGGCGAACGCTGGCCACGGTGGGCTGGATCGTGGTGTGCCTCGTTTTGATCGGGATGTTTGTGGCAAAACCGGACAAGGTCACCGGCTTTGCACCCTATCTGAAGGGAGCCACGCGCTGGCTGGAGGGACTCGATCTGTATGACACCCGGCCGAACAAGGGCTTTGTGTACAGTCCGCTTGCGGCGGTGTTTTTTTCCGCCTTCACGCTGGTTCCGGCGCCGGTCGCCAATGTGGCCTGGCGGCTTTTATCCGCGGCCTGTCTGGTGGGGGGGCTGTGGACGATGTTGCGTTTTGGTCCGTTTCATCATCTGCCCGGCCGTCTGCATGGTCTGGTGTTTCTCCTCCTGCTTCCCCTTTCCCTCAGCAATCTGGACAGCGGCCAAGCCAATCCGATCGTCATCGGCCTTGTCATGGCCGGACTGGCGGCGGCGGGCCGTCAACGCTGGACCTGGGCCGCGCTGGCCATCGCGGCGGCCGTGCACTGGAAAATTTATCCCGTCGTCGTCGGGCTCCTCCTCATGGTGATTGCGCCGTGGAAATTTTCCTGGCGGTTTGTCCTGGCTTTGGCGGCGATGGCGGCCCTGCCCTTTCTCTTTCAAAAACCCGGTTACGTCCTCGAGCAATACACCGAATGGATCGGCACGCGAATGGCGGACAATCGGTTTCGGTATCCGATTGAGATCGCGCCGCTTGATCTCTGGTTCGTTTTGGTGCGGGTGATGGGGCTGCCGCTGACTGAAACCATCTATCATCTGCTGCGGGTCGCAACCGGCGGGGCCATTGCCCTGTTCTGTCTGGCGGGGCGCCTGCGGAACTGGCCGGCCGAACGCCTTTACGGCGGGCTTTTTGCCTTCGTCTGCGCGTGGATGGTGTTGCTGGGGCCGGCATCCGAGTGGCTGACGTATCTTCTTCTCGCGCCGGCCGCCGCTCTGGCGATCACGGATGCCCTCTGTTTGCCTCTCGCTTTCTGGGTCCGCCTGGCCGCATTTGGCGCCTACGGGCTGCTTCTGCTGGCCGTTCTCCGGGTGGGTTTTGTGCCCAAACTGCAGGCACCCTGGTTGCTGGCGTTGCAACCGTTGGCCGGGCTTTGTTACACGGTGTTTGCCGTCGGACGTTACCTCGTTTCCCCGGCGTGCCGGATCTCCCGATCCCCCCAAACAGGGGAATAGACGGATCCGCGGTTTTTCGGTTGTCTGGGAGGTCGGCCTGTTTTCCGGCCGGATTCCGCGATGTTTTACGACAAGCTCACCGCCACCGCCGGCGAATCTCCGGATCTCCGGATGATTGCGCACGACATGCGGGCGCCGCTGCACGCGCTCAGCCTGAGTGTGCATGCGGCCCGGCGGCAAAATCACAATCCGGAAGCGGTGTCCACCCTGCTGGAGCTGGCCGAACGCAACATCCAGGTGCTTTCGTCCCTGGTCGAAAACATGCTCGATCTGGGTGGCGGCGAAAGCCGCCTCACCCTCCGTCCGTGCGAACCGCAGAACCTTGTCCTGTGTGCCTTGGATCAGGTCGCCGCCCTCGCCGCCGAAAAGGAACAACGGATCGAAACGGCCGATTTGCTGGCCCTTCCGCCCATCGTCGCCGACGCGGACCGCCTCGTGCGCGTCTTGGTCAATCTGCTGGCCAACGCCATCAAGTTTGCTCCGCGCGGCGGACACATCCAAGTGAAAGCCCGGCTGCGCATCAACGACGGACATCGGGTCCTGGTTTTTTCGGTGACGGATGACGGCGCGGGCGTGCCCCCCGATCAGACGGACCGCATTTTCCTCAAGGGGGTCAGTGCCGCCGGGAACGGTGTTCCCTCCACCGGCCTGGGCTTGGCGGTCTGTCGGGCCATTGTCGAAGCGCACGGCGGACGCATCTGGGTGGAAACCGGACGCTGTCGCGGCGCGCGGTTTTCCTATTCCATTCCCGCCGATCTGCCCCCCGGTCCCATCGGCCATCCTCCGGGCAGGGTGGAAACATCCCTCAATTCAGAATCCGCCGGAGGGTGAGCGCATTGGCCGGCGCCTTCACTTTGGCGTCGTTGTCGAAATAAACAAAAACGTCGCGCGGGGTTCTTTCGGCCAGGCGGCGCGGCGTCACCAGTCGGGCGTCGCGCGGCTGGCCGCCTTCGCTCCAGCGCCGGATGCGTTTTGCCCAGCGCCGCAGGGGTTCGGGTCCGTATCCGCTCTCATAAAGTTTCCGGCTGCCATGGAGGCGGATGTAGACAAAATCCGCGGTGAGATCCTCGGCGTAGGGCCATTTGCCAGCGGTATCGGCGAACACGAAGGCGACCCGGTATTTGCGCAGAAGGCCAAGGAATTCCGGCGTCAAAAAACTCTCGTGACGCACCTCAAGGCTGTGCCGAAGGGAACGCTCCGGATTCACCCCGGCCAGGGACGATGTCCTCCGGCTCGCGCGCCGAATCAGGCGTCCGGCCTCCCGGGTGGTTTGCGGCAGGAGCGCCAGAAAGGTCTCCAGCGTTTCCGGATGAAAGCGCAGACTCGGCGGCAGCTGCCAGAGAAAGGGGCCGAGCTTTTCCCTTAGTCCCAGCATTCCGGAGCCAAAAAAATTCGCCAGCGCTTCCCCGACCTCCTTCAACCGCCGTACATGCGTGATGTAGCGGCTGCCCTTGATGCTGAAGACAAAGTCGCGCGGCGTTTCCCGTTTCCATCTGCGGAAGGTTTCCGGTTTCTGCAGGCTGTAGTGGGTGCCGTTGACCTCGAGCGAGGAAAAGCGGCGGCTCGCATATTCCAGCTCACGGCGATGGACAAGACCGTCAGGGTAAAACACCCCCCGCCATCCGGGATACGTCCATCCCGACAGACCGATCCGGATCATACCTCCCAGGGGCCCGGAACTTCCGGATGCCGCAGGCGCACAAACTGCGAAGTGTCGTATCCCAGCGAGGCAAAACGGCTGAATACCTGCATCCAGATCTCCTCCGGCAGGCGCGGTCCGCGTGACAGGATCCAACCGAAGCGGCGTGTCGGATGCGCCACCGCCGCCCAGGAGTAGTCGTTTCCGACCCCCACGACAATATGCGTCGCGGAGACCAGCGGCGAGGCGTGCAATTTCCAGATGCCGCGGCTGGGATCCCCGAGGATGCGCCCCCGGATTTTTTTTGATTGTCGCGGACCGGAGAGCCCCTCTTCCCGCCAGGCGAAAACCACGTGCAGGCGGTTTTCATGGCTGAGGGAGAGGTTCTCCGTCACATCGGCGGGCGGTGGATCCGGAACGCTGTGAAGACATCCCAGCACGCGCCAGGTTCCCATGGCCCGCGGAACCTCAATCGGCACAGGGGTGATTCCGGCCCGGGAGCCGCTCAGCCCAAGGACCGCGCCTCCCATCAGGATCCGCGGAATTGTTGTCATCCTCCCCAATCGTTCCCGCGACGGGAAACGGACGCTTCACGAACAGAAACACGGCCTGATTCCTTCCCGGCAACGATCCCTGGTGAATGAATGCGAACATCGACAATCCGCCCCCGGAACCGCCGGAACGGATGGACAAGGACCACGGCGACGAAGTCCCGTCCGCCGGTGCAAGGGTGGAACCGGGCGACCGGAAATCCGAACAGAAGAAATCCGTCGATTCCGGCCTCGTCTGACGCGCCGGGCGCGGCGCAGGACGGCGTGTCATCCAAATCGGATGGATGCCGACGCACGCACGTCCGCGCCGAGACGCTGCATCTGAGCCAGCGCGGAGCGGTTCCAGGACGCCTGTTCGGCCGCCACCCCGTCCGCCGCGACCACGATTCGGTAGTCGCGCATGTAGGCGTCGTTGGCGGTGTAGAGGACGCAGATGTCGGTGGCAAACCCGGTCAGCACCAGCGTGTCGATGCGGAGCGATTTCAGAAGCAGGTCGAGGGTTGTGGAATAAAAGCCCGAGTGCTTGGGCTTGAGCACAAAAAAATCCGCGTCGTCCGGGCTGAGCAGCCGGACAAGTTCCCGTCCCAGACAGTCGGGGCGGAGACAATGCGTCACCTGGTGACGAAAATCCGAACGCCAGCGACCGAAATTGTCATTCACATAAACGACCGGCACTCCGGCGGCGCGGGCGCGGGACTTCAGGCGGACAATGCGCCGGGCGGCCGGCAGGGCATGCCGCAGGAGGCGATGGCCCTCGGGAAAATCAAAATCGTTGATGACATCGATCAGAAGAAGGGCGGGTTTCGTTTTCAATCCTCCCCAGATCGCATCCCTCCGGTTCGCCAGGCATGGGGCAAATCCCTGATCGCGCCATCATCCAGAGTCATTCGCACAACCATCTCCCGGCACCTTCGCGATCCTGCATCAGTGAAAGCAGCCGATCCCCACAAGTCGAAGGACACGCGGAACGAATGCGGGCCCTGCCCCGACGCGCCCCGTCGTTCCGAAGGGACCTCTCCTTCATCGGCATCGAAGATCATCCCCACCCCCTGACCCATGGACCACACCACCGACAAGATTCACATCATGCCCCTTGGCGAACGGTGGGAGGTGGAGGCGCAAAGCGGCGCTCCCCTCGCCCACGAAATCCACCGCGAGGAAGCCATCGCCACCGCCCGGACGCTGGCCAGGGAAAAGGGCATGCCCTGTGTCGTGCTGCACGACGGCGACGGCGTCACCGAGGAAATCCAAGTGCCGCTCCACGATTCCCCCAAACAAACATCAAGACAACAAAACCCATGAAACTAAACACCCTGAAAGACCTCTACATCCACGAACTCAAGGACCTCTACAGCGCGGAAAAGCAGCTGATCAAGGCCCTGCCGAAAATGGCCAAGGCGGCCAGCAATCAAAAGCTGGCGGACGGCTTTGAAACCCATCTCAAGCAGACGAAGGAACACGCCACCCGTCTGGAAAAAATTCTCGCCGCACATGATCAATCGACGCGCGGACCCAAGTGCAAGGGCATGGAGGGCGTGATCGAGGAAGGCAAGGAGATGATCGAGGAGGAGGCCGACGCGGAGGTGCGTGATGCGGCGCTCATCGCCGCCGCCCAGCGGGTCGAGCATTATGAAATCGCCGGCTACGGCACGGCCCGCACCTACGCGGAACTCCTCGGCGACAGGGAGGGCGCGAAGCTGCTGCAGACGACGCTCGACGAGGAAGCCGAGACCGACGTGAAACTCACCAAGCTGGCCGAGTCGGCCATCAATGTTGCCGCCGACAAGTAATCCGCAACCCACCCGTCACCCGCCCGGCCTTCCCTCGAGGGAGGCCGGGCTTTTTTTTATCCCCCCGTTTGCGGGTGGGCCGCCTCCAGCGGCTTGGACTGGGGAGAACCTTTTTCCCGCAGCCAGATCGAGAGGACCACGAGGGCCAGAATGGCGAGGAATTCACTTTGCCAGTTCTGAAGGGATTCAAACCAGAATTGGGCCGAACCGACATATTGCCAGATCGTGGACAGCCCCCGGCCGTGCAGCACGGCGTCTTCATTCACCGCCGCCAAACCGCAGATCGCGTGTCCCAGCAAGGAGAGAAGGAACATCGTCAGGAACGCCAGGGAAAGCGAATGAGCGTAAAGGAACCGCACCAGAACACGTCGGAACGGCGGGGGATCCCGGGGGGAGTCCCTTTCCGCAGCGGATTCCGCTGCGTCCGGATCCCGGGATTCCGCCGAGCCGCGTTGAAACAGAAAGGCGGTCAACACCACGTAAATCCCCATCTGGAGAAATTCGCTCTCCCAATTTTCGAACACCGCCTCCCCGCAAGCCCCCGTCCGCACATAGTCGGACAGGGTCACAACCGGCACCCCGTGCCGACGGTTCTCCTCGTTGAAGTGATTCCAACCTGCGAAAATCTGTCCGCTCAGAAAGAGAAGAAAGAGGGTTCCCAGCACAAGGGACAATCCGCAATCCCGCAGAGCCCGACGAATCCGCGATGTCGCCATGATCAGTCCGCCTTTTCCAATCCGCGTTCGGCGGGGCCGGCCAGCAATTCCCCGGTGGCCTTGAACCGGGATCCATGACACGGACAGTCCCAGGTTTTCTCGGCGTCATTCCATTCCACCAGGCACCCCAGATGCGGACAAACGGGCGAAAGCACGATGCGCCTGCCGTTTTCATCGAGATAAACCGCGCGTTTTTTGCCTTTCAGACGGACGACGGCGCCGCCGCCTTTTTTCAATTCCTCGACGTCGGCCGCGGGACGCAGACGGTCCGCCACCAAACGCACGGGATAATCCGTGTTTTCCCGCACGTATTCCCAGGCCCCCTTGAGCGCCTTGCGATCCGGGGAGAAAAGGTCCGTCCATGGGTTTTTGCGTCCCACAACGAGATCGGCGATCAATCCGGCGGAAAAGCTGCCCAGCGTCATTCCGTTCCCGGCAAATCCGGTGGCCACAAACTGCCGGTCCGTCACTTCCCCGACATACGGCAGCCCGTCGGCGGTTTCCCAAACCTGGCCGGACCAGCGCCGCCGCGGCCGGGCATTGGGAAACAGGGATTTCAGCGTTTTTCCGAGCCGGGCATAACACGCTTCGGTGTCGGGTTCCTGTCCTGTCTTGTGATCCTCGCCTCCGATGATGACCGAACAGCCCTCCTCGCGACGGTCGAACCGCAAATACAGGTAGGGATCCCCGGTGTCCCAGAATAGCGCCTCGGGAAGGTCGTCGACCACCGCCTCAATGGCATAGGTCGAGTACGCGGCCAGCTTGGTCTGAAACGATGCCGCGCCGAGGGTTCCCCGCTCTCCCCGGAGGGGAACATGGGTCGCCATGATCAGCGATTCGTAGGACACGACACCTCCCGCGGCGTGAAGCTCGTGCCGGTCGGCATCCGTTTCCCCGGCGCGGGTCCGGCCGAAAATGTGCGAGCCCCGACCGGGAATCCGCCGGGCCAGACCGGCCAGATAGCGGAGGGGATGGAATTTCCTCTGGTTGGGAAAACGCACCGCCGGACGGGCAAACACCGGATCACGGGACAGAAACTCCGCATCAAATCCCAACTCGTTCGCCAGGGCGGCGTCCCTTTTCAAAGAAGGCCCCTCCTTTTCCCGGTCCCCATCCATCGCCGCGATCAGGTAGCCGGGCACCTGGCGCAGACCGCAATCCGGTTGAAGCTCCGCGACCGTTTCGTCGATGCGCCGCATCCCCTCCAGACCCGCCTCCCAAAAGGCCCGCGCCGGGAGGGGACCCAACCGGTGGTTCAGGTCGGACAGACGCCGGTCTGTCACCGGGGTGACATGCGCCGTGGTGCGTCCGGTCTCCCCGCCTCCGACGCCGAATTGGTCGATCACCACCACCCGCAATCCGGCTTTTTTCAACACCCATGCGGCGGTCAGGCCGGTGATCCCGGCTCCAATGATGAGAACATCCGCCGTGATCCGTCCCCTCAACGGAGGAAACCGGGGCAAGTCAACGGAATCAGGCCACGGTGATTGTTTTTTCATGGCGGTTCAGGCGCCGGCATTTTCCCCCTCCTCCGGAGACCGGTGGGTCACCATGCGGTCGTGCACGCGTGACCAGGCCGCCCGGGCGGCGGGGCGGGCCTTGTCCCAGGGCAGACCGGCGCGGTGGCTCGAATAATCCCGGGCGATGTCCGCCTCCACATCGTCGAACCGTTTGCCGCCGTAGCGGGCATACCCTTCGTAGCCCGCGCGGTAGGCGGGTTCGAAATCCTCGTATTCCGTGCCTGCCCCGTAGGCCTCGAGGGAATGCCGTTCCCGCCAGTAGGCATCCTCCACGGAGGGGTCAATGCCCTCACCGGTCGTCGTCCGGCCCAGTATGCCCCCGGCCAGCGCCCCGCCCACCATGCTGCCCCCCGCCATCGCGCCGCCGGGTCCCATGGCGGGCGCGCCCAGGACCGTGGCGGCCATTCCCCCAATCAGAGCCCCCGCGCCGACAGCCTCGGGAGAAACGGCCGACCGTTCCGTCAAAGGATCCTGATGCCGGGGGTTCGCGGCTCTCTTCTCGTCGGTATGGTGTTTTTTCATATGAAGAGATTCGTATCCCGCGTCCTTTTTGCGGGTTTCCGTGTTCCCCCCCGGAAGCCCATCCTTCGGAGGGAGCACGAAAATCCCGCACAAAGTTCTTTCGGCGGCGGCGGCACTGGTCCATCCTCACGCCAGACTCGTACGTCTTGATGCGTATCCCTTTTCCTCCGGTGGGAATCACCGGTTTCGGTTGTGTCAGTCCCCTGGGCCTCGGACGGGCCGCGACGGAGCAAAGCCTGCGGGCCTCCCGGAGCGGCATCGGACCGGTGCGACTCTTTTCGGTGGAAGGTTGTCAATCCCGCACCGCCGGACAGGTCGAAGAAGCGCTGACCGAAGAGGCCGTCGCCATCACGCCCCGTACCCGGCGCTGGACCCGGGCCGCCCAGATGGTTCTCGTGGCCGCCCGCGAGGCACTGGACGCCCGGCCCGGTTTTGTTCCCGACGCGGTCGTGGTTGGCACCACGAGCGGGGGCATGACACTGGGCGAGGAATTTTACCGCGCCGCCGTCACCCACACCCGCCTGGCGGCGGCGGCCCGGCGCACCTTCGGCTACCCGCCTCCCCAGCCGGTTTATCTGGCCCTGCGGGCCCTCGGCATTCGCGCCCCGATCCGCATCGTCTCCAATGCCTGCGCTTCGGGCACCAATGCCATCGGATTGGCCTGTCAGATGATCCGGTCGGGCGCCGCCCGGCGCGTGCTGGCCGGAGGATATGACGCGATCGCGGAATTGGTCTTTGCCGGATTCGACTGCCTGCGCGCCTCGACTCCGGGCATCTGCCGGCCTTTCGACGCCGCGCGGGACGGTCTGGTCCTGGGGGAAGGCGCCGCCCTGTTTTGTCTGGAAAGGGAGGACGCCGCCCTGCGCGTCACCGGCTACGGAAGCGCCGTGGACACCCACCACCTCACCCAGCCTCATCCCAGCGGCACCGGCCCCTTGCGGGCCATGCGGGCGGCCCTCGAATGCGCCGGGCTTGCGCCGGAGGACGTCGATTACATCAACGCCCATGGCACCGGAACCCCGCTCAACGACGCCAGCGAGGCCCGGGCCCTTCTGGCTCTTTGTCCCCGGACGCCGGTGAGCAGCACCAAGGGACTCACCGGACATGCCCTCGGCGCCGCGGGCGCCATTGAGGCGGCCTTCTGCTGCCTTGCGCTGAATGGCGGCTTCCTGCCCGCCAATGTCAACTTCTCGCACACCGAGGACGAATTCCCGCTGCAAATCGTGGCCAATGAAAGTCGCCCGGCCGATCTGCGCCACGCGCTCTCCAATTCCTTCGGGTTTGGCGGGGCCAATGCCACCATCCTTCTTTCGCGGTCATGAATGTTTCCCTTCTTGGCATGGGCTGGACGACGCCGCTGGGACGCGGATTGGACGAGGTTTGCGCCGCCGTGGAGGCCGGAAAAATCCCGGCCCTTCATCACGAAACCGGCCTCCCCACCGGCAGGACCCTGCCCGTCTTTCGCGTGCCGCCGGAGAGCCTGACCGACGTCACCGCCCTGCCCCGCCTGCGCCGCTCGAGCGCCATTTCCCATTTCGCCGTCGCCGCCGCCTGCGATGCCGCCTCGGCGCTGACCGAAGAACAACGCAAACGCACCGCCCTCGTGTTTGTCTCCACCGACGGCGGAGTGATTTACACCCGGCGTTTTTACAGCGACATCGTGGAACGGGGCCCGGGATCGGGCAGCCCTCTGCTTTTTCCCGAGACGGTCTATAATGCGCCGGCCAGCCACATCGCAGCCCGTCTGGGTCTGGAAGGCGAGGCGCTGACCCTCGTCGGCGACGCGGAAGCCGGCTTCGATGCCATTCAAACCGCCTGCGAACTTCTCGCCTGCGGCGATTGCGATTATTGCCTGGTGGCCGCGGCGCAGGAGCTCGACTGGATCACCTGCGAAGCCTACTCGAATTGGAAGATCGGATGCTTTGCTTCCGGCGGCGCCACTTTTTCCGAAGGCGGAGCCGCGCTTCTCTTAGGACGTGAACCCGGTTGCATCGGCGTGCAATTGGTCCCAAGACAACCCGCTTCACCGTCCCTGACCGAACTCGCCGCATCCCTTCCGTCCCCTCCGGACGTGGTCGTTAGCTCAAACGCCGGGTCGCCCGCAGGCCTTCGTGAGCAAACCCAACTGCGGAAGATCTTTGCAAAAGGCCTCCATTTCGCGCCGAAACTTTCGTTGGGCGAAGCCCTGGCCTGCTCGTCGATCCAGCAGGTGATTTTTGCCGCCCTCACCCTTCAAAAATCGAAAAAATCCACTTCCGCGGCATTCGCAACCGGTTTCAATCACAACGTTTCCGCACTGTTCTTGACACGCGTCCCCGGACATGCCTAATCGCAACAGGTGCTCGAAAGGTTTGGCTAACTGACAATGAATCCCAGCTGGAGCAAACCCCGGAGGACCGCCCACTGCCTTTCCGAAAAATGAAGCTTGAAACCGTTCCCTTCCACGGCTGGAACCACACTCTGAAACTTTCCAACGATTCCGTGGAATTAATGATCACCACGGATGTCGGACCCCGCATCATAAGTTACAAGACCAAGGCCGGCAGCAACATCCTCAAGGTTTACGAGGATCAGCTGGGGTCCGCGAACGAAAGGGAATTTCGCATCCGCGGCGGTCACCGTTTCTGGCTGGGTCCGGAGGATGAGGTTCTTAGCTATCACCACGACAACATTCCGGCCAATTACCGTCGCGACGAATTTTCCAACGAGCTTCTGGTCGAGAGTCTGCAGACGCGTCCGCAGGACATTCGCAAGACCTTGGGCATCGTCCTGTCGGACAGCGGTTCCCGGGTGACCATCCGCCACACGGCGGCCAATCTGGGCGACCAGGACATCACCCTGGCCACGTGGGGACTGACGGTGATGGAACCCGGCGGATTGGAAATCATTCCCCAGCCTCCGCTTGGGGAACATCCGCGGGATCTCAGTCCCAACCGGGGCATGGTGCTGTGGCCCTACACCGACCTTTCCGATCCGCGTTTCACCTTCGGCCAGAAATACTGGCTCCTTCAGCAGGAGGAAGGTTATCCGCCCACCAAGATCGGGTTGGCGCATCGCGAAAAATGGGTCGCCTACCTGCTCGGCGACTCGCTCTTCATCAAGACCTTCGATTACCAGACGAATGCGCAATATCCGGACGGCGGCTGCAATTTTGAGACGTTCACCAACTCCGAGATGATTGAGATCGAGAGTCTGGGACCGCTGACCACCCTGCGTCCCGACGAGGTCGTTTCCCACGTCGAAAACTGGTATCTCTTCCCGCTCACGGAGGAGATGCAGATCGAGTCGGAGGAACTTCTCTCCGAGTGGATTGCGCCGTTCCTCGCCCGCACGCATCTCGGATGAGAATCCTCTGTCTTGCCGCGCTTGGCGCCCTGGCCCTGACCGGCTGCGAAACAATTGCCCCGGAGGCGGCGAGCCGTGCCGCCATGAACGAGGCCATTCGCGCCGAGCCTCCCGGGAACTATTTCATCGGGCGGCGGATGTATAAACGGGACTACAAGGTGTGGGGTTGGGTCCGCGAACCCGGGAAACCTTGGAAAACCGCCAAGCTCGTCATGCTGAACGAACAGCGCATGCTCGCACCGGATCGGGCCGGCGGCCGGATCGGTTCGGACAACGGCTACGAATACAAACTCACCGGCTATTTCTCGGGCGCGACGGTTTACGAACCGGCCAGCGACGGATTTTATCCGGAATTCGTTCTCGAAGGCGCCGAGGTGCGGGCGGTGAACCCGCCCAACATCTACATCCAGAAACGCCAGAACCAGCCCGAAGTGCGACTGCTCCAGCCGCCGGCGTAGTCACCGGGGGGAAAGAAACCCCTCGCCGGGACGCGGACGTTTGGGGATTCAGTCATGTGCGCTCCCCCCAAGGGTCCGGGGAATCCACGTCCCGTCCCTGCCTGGCGGGACAATCCCGCCGCGTCCGTGGGGAATCCCCTGAGTCGGTCCCGTTTCAGGCCGTCGGAAAATCCGATGAAAATTCCGGGCGGCGGATACGGCGTTCCCCGGGTCTTCCCTACCCTTCGGGCTGCGGTTCCTGACGGGCCGGGGCGGGGGCGGGCGCCGCGGCCGAGGACCGGTTCCTTCGACGCGCGGGGGCCGGAGTGAACGTGTAGCCGATTGCGCTGAGGTGACTGTTGATCCGGCGGAAGTTGTCGAGAATGTCCAGAAAATAGGCGCTGGCGGCAATGGAGCCGGCGTCGGCGTGCCGCAGCCGCTCGTAGTGATGTTTTTGCGCCAGACGGCACCATTCGTTGAGATCTTCCTTTCCGGCCAGAAACGCCCTGGCCTGAGTCCCCCCGCGGTTCGCCAGCAGGCTCTGGGCGACATTAAACCGGGTCATGACCCGCTCATAAAGCTCGCACAGGGCGTCGTATTCGGCATCAGGCAGCCAGACACCCTCCGCCGTCTGTTTTTGCAGGATGTCGCACAGATTCTTGTCGATGATGTCCCCGATGGACTCAAGGTCGTTGGAGAAGGTCAGCAGGGCGAGTTGCCAGCGTGTTTCCTCCTCCGTGAGTCCCTCCCGGATCTTGCTCAGGTAATCCTTGATGGCGCGGTAATACTGGTCCACCCGGTCATCCTCATTCTGCACACGCAGGACCAGATTCAGATCCCGCACCGAATATCCCTTCCAGAAAAACTGGAGCATCTGCTTGGTGCGGTCGGCCATGAGCAGCGTTTCGCGGGTGGCATTCGCCAGGGCCAGCGACGGGCTCTCCAGAGCCTGGTCTTCCAGATAGGTTTCCGTGGCCGGCAAACCGACGCCCGTTTCCGGCGGCACAATCATCAACCGGACCAGTCGGGTCACCGGCCCGACCAAGGGGACAAAAATCAGGCCCGTCAGCAGGTTGAACCCCGTATGGAACAGCGCGATCTCCCGGGGCAACGATCCGGGCAGGTGACGGAACATCGCATCCGCAATGGACGGAATGAAGAGGAACGGCAGGGCCACGAGAAGCTTGGCGAGCAGATTGGCCGTCGCCAGACGCTTGCCTTCGAGGGTGGACCAGCCCGCCGCCAGCGCCGTGAGACCGACGCCGATGTTGGCCCCCAGCACCCAGGGAACCAGCAACTCCGCACTGAAGAGGCCGCTTGCGCTGAGACCGATGGCAAAACCGATGCTTGCCGTCGAGCTCTGCACAAACACGGTCATTCCGGCAACGAACAGAAAGGCCAGAAGCGGATGGCCTGCAAACAACCGCACCCATTCCCGGCTCTCCGGGTGGGTGCTCAGCACCGCGGACCCCTCTCCGATCAGCTTCATCGCCAGGAAAATGAATCCGAGGGACAGCAGACACTGGCCGATGCCGCGAAGGACCTCGCGATTCAAAAATTGAAATCCAAACACCCCGGCCAGGATGAAAAGGCCCGCGTAGTCCTGGATGTGAAACGCCATCAACTGCACGGTGACCGTGATGCCCACGTTGGTGCCCAGCAGCACCGCCAGCATGCGCTCGGCGGTCAGCTGCCCGGCATTCAACATCTGCAGGGTGATCAATGAAAGCGCCGTCGAGGAGGGAGCCAGCGTTCCCACCACCGTGCCCGACGCAAAGGCCTTCCAACGCCGCTGGGTCATGCGGGACAGCCAGGCGACCAGTTTTCCACCAAACAGGCGGTCCAACCCCTTGCGCAAAAAGCGGACGCCAAAAATCGTGAGGGCGATGCCTCCCGCAATTTGATAAAAAGCCATCATTTCACCACGCCAATTGTGACAAATTCGTCACAATTGGCACGGAAAGAATCTTTCATGTTTCTTGATGTCGCAATGGGAACCCTCCAAAAAGTTCGCAGGCCGCCAACGCGAATGCGTTGACGGCCTGCGTGTTCCCCCCAGAACGGCGCTGATCATGCCACAGCCCGGACGAAGTGCAAGAGGTTTTTCAAAATTTTTTGAAAAATTTATCGATCCGCCCGGCGCTGCCCTCCAGCTGGGCCGCTCAAGCGGCGGGGCGCCGGCAACTTTCCGGAACTGCGCCTTACCGCTTCGTCTTTCGAGCCGGCCACAGGGCCATACGGTCCAGCAGCCGGTCGCGAACAATCAGCGTGTGAAACAACACGGCGCCCACGTGAGCCAGAATGACCGCAAAAAGCAGCCACGCGAGGACCGTGTGCGCGTGGCGCAGAAAGGCATAGAGCATCGGATGCGGCGGCAGGATCGGCGGGAGGTGGAACGAGCCAAACATCACAATGGGATAATGGCCCGCCGACAGCATCCCCCACCCCACGAGCGGCAGCGCAATCATGAGGGCGTAAAGGAGCCTTTCGGACCAGGAAGCGATCCGTCGTTCCGTCCCCGACATGGTGGGCGGAAAGGGCGGCAGCTTGGTCAGTCGCCGATTGATGAGGCGAATGATGGCGAGGACGAGGACGGCCATGCCCAGCGGGCGGTGAATGGCCACGAGCCGGCTGTAATCGGCCAGCGAGGCCACCATGGAGACCCCGATGAAAAGCATGGCGAGGATCATCACGGCCATCAGCCAGTGCAAAATTCGGGACAGTATGGCAAAACGGGGACGGGGGGCGGAGTCCATGACTATCTCCCGGTTTCGGCGGTCGACACCGCGCTGGGTTCCTTGGGTTCGCCTTCGCGTCGGGTGAAGGACTGCGAATAGGCCGCCGCCCGGGCGCTGAGCAGCGGATCATCGGAAAGGGCCACCCCGGAGGGAATGAGGGTGGGATCAAAATTGATGTCACGCGCGGGACTGACCTCCTCGCTTTCGATCGCCTCAACCACCAGCACACCGACATCGACTTTTTGCCGGCTGTCCGGCCACGGGATCGTCGCATCGCCGGTGGGATCGCCGGGTTCCCCCAGGGTGACCTGCAAGCGCCATCGCTGCGGCCCCTGGCGCACCGCGGCGATAAGGGCGTCGAACAGATAGTTTTTGTCGGTCTTTTCCGGATCGGAGGTTTCGTTGGGCCGGAAAGGTTGCTCGGGAATCATCGCCCACCGCACCGGAGTGCGCCGTCCCTGACCGTCGACGAAATAAAAGGCGCTCAAACCAAAGTAGGTGGCGTCGGCAAATCCGGAGGAAACCGCCCTCGCCTGAATCAGGGGCAGAGCCTTGGCGGAGGCCGGATGCGCGGCGACGAAGGACTTCATTTTTTCCGGATCGACCTTGCCGGTTTCCGGGTCCGGGGCGGAGGCCAGCAGCAACTCGCGAAACTGCCCGACGTTTTGCACGGGAAAGACCGGCAGATCAATCATGGCCATGCGCCATTCCTCGCCATTGGGAAGCTGAAACAACACGGCCAGGGCCCGCACCGCCCCGGGAGAATCCGCGGCATACGGCTGCCCCCCGCCCAAAGAAAACCTTCCGATGACCGGAACGCGGCCGGCGGGAAAAAGGGCGGCCTTCGAATAGCGGGCGCCCTGTCCGTTGCTTTCAAAATAACCGCGAAAGCAGACTCCCTTGGCATGATTGCGGCGGAATCCGGAATGGACGCCGTTGAGCTGCTCGAAGGTATTGATCATTCCGGCGGGCGTCAGTTTTTGCGGAGTGAACCAGCCGGCCTGATACAGAAAGAGTCCCGCAGCCCCGCCCAGGAGGACAAGAATGAGAACCAGTCGGAAAATCAGCGCCGGCGGAGAGAGGGAGCGGTCGATGGTGGGGAACATGGCGACGTGGGGTTGCGATTAAGACAAGCAGGAATCAGGCCAATGGGCGACCTCATTCGGAGGGATCCGGAAGGGTGATCCGGCGAAGGGGGGACCCATCCTCTGACCGGCGGACGCAACATCCTCCAAACCGCTTCTTCCGGACGCGGGCCGAACGCAAAAGCGCATCGCGCATTTGACACCGGAAGAGTCCGACCCTAGACGATGCGGATGCTCAAAGCCGGAATCGTCGGCTTGCCCAACGTCGGCAAGTCCACCCTGTTCAATGCTGTCACCCGCACGCGCAAGGCGCAGGCGGCCAACTTTCCCTTTTGCACCATCGAGCCGAACGTCGGCATCGTCAACGTGCCCGACTCCCGCCTCGAAGCCCTGGCGAAGATCAGCGGATCGGAAAAAATCATTCCGACCGCCATCGAATTCGTCGACATCGCCGGGCTGGTCAAAGGCGCCAGCGAGGGCGAGGGACTCGGCAATCAATTCCTCAGCCACATCCGCGAAGTCGATGCCATCGTGCAGGTGGTGCGGTGTTTTGAGAGCGAGGACATCCATCACGTCGCCGGATCGGTGGATCCCGTGCGCGACATCGAGGTCATCACCACCGAGCTCATTCTCGCCGACCTCGCCGGCGTGAAAAAGCGTGCCGAGCGCCTGCAAAAGGCCGCCCGCTCGGGGGACAAGGCGGCGAAGGCCGAACTGGCCCTGGCCGAAAAGATCCTGCCCCATCTCGACGCCGGCAAACCCGCCCTCACCGCCGATCTCGCCGACGATGAGAGGAAGCTGCTCCGGGAGTTTTTCCTCCTCACCAGCAAACCGGTCATTTTCGCCTGCAATGTCGGCGAGAACGAACTGTCCAATGCCGACAACGCCCACATCCGCGCCGTGCGGGAATATGCCGCAACCCATCTCGGCAGCGAGGCCGTGGTAATCAGCGCGCAGATCGAAAGCGAGCTCGCCGAGCTTCCGCCGGAGGAGGCCAAGGAATTTCTTGCCGGGCTCGGCGTGGAGGACAGCGGCGTGAGCCAGCTCATCCGCGCGGTGTATCATCTGCTCGGCCTCCGCACCTACTTCACCACCGGGCCCAAGGAAACGCGGGCGTGGACGATCCGGGCCGGCGACAAGGCCCCGGCGGCCGCCGGCGTGATCCATTCGGATTTCGAGCGCGGCTTCATCGCGGCGCAGACCATTGCCTTCGACGACCTCGTGGCCCTGGGCTCGGAAGCGAAGGCCCGCGAGGCGGGCAAACTCCGCATCGAGGGCAAGGAATATGTCGTTCAGGACGGCGACGTGATGGAATTTCGCTTCAACGTCTAGAAAAAAACGCCTTTTTGCGCCCCGGAAAAACTTTTCCCCGGCCTGCGATATTTCTGGAACATCGCAGGCCGATTGCTTAAGGGAGGCGAACTGCAAAGAAGATCGGCGAGGGCCGATCAGCAGCAAAACTTCACCAGAACATCACACCGTGCCTACAGAAAAAAAATCCACCCGCAAAGCAAACCCCGCCCTGATGAAACCCGTGCAGCCTGATGCGGTTCTGGCTCCGATCGTCGGATCCAAGCCCATTCCGCGCAGCGAAGTCACCAAGAAGCTGTGGGAATACATCAAGAAGAACGGCCTTCAGGACGAAAAGAAAAAGACCAACATCAACGCGGACGCCGCCCTCCAGGCGGTCTTCGGCGGCAAGAAGACGGTCACCATGTTCGAGATGACCAAGCTCGTCTCGCAGCATATCAGTTAAGACCAATCCCGCAGGGCGGACGGGGTGCGGCCCCAACCCGTGGCTTGCAGGGCGGCGGACCAATGGTTACGCATGTCCCATGAAAGTTCTCGTTCGCCTTGCCGTTCTCTTGGTTCTTGCGTCGTCCGCCGTGTGGGCGGACGACGCGGTCCTCGCCGCCCAGCAGAAACTCCAGAAGCTGGGCTATTACACCGGCCGGATCGACGGCCAGTATGGCAGTCAAACCGCCGCCGCCATCCGGCGGTATCAGGTCGCGGAAAATCTTCGTGTCACCGGCGACCTCACCCCCCAAACCCTTCGGAGTCTGGGCATTTCCTCCGCTCCGTCTTCCGTCCCCGCCGCCGCGCCCGTCCCGCAGTATGTGGCCATCGCACAGATCTTCAAAGGCGGCCCCTACATCACCGCGCCGACGGAATTTCAGATCGCCACCATTCGCCGCGCCCAGAAAAACCTGAAGCTGCTCGGCTTCTATGCCGGTCCGGTGGACGGCCAGGCGACGCCCGCCCTGGTGGCCGCCCTGAAGGCCTGGCAGAAGGACGCCGGATTCCGCCAGACGGGACGCTTTGACGAGTCGACGCTCAAGGGACTCGACCTGATGGGGAACTGACTTGGGAAACGGTGATAATTCCCAGTCGGCGGGCCCGATGAATCCGCAACCGTCGGATGGCGCCGCGCGCCGTCCCTCCCTTCCCGACGGCCTTCTCCGCGTTCCCGCGGCGGTCGGCTGGCTCGTGCTGGTTGTCCTGCTGGTCGGCGCGGCGCGGCTCCGCTTTTCCGTCGAACCGGTGGCGGTTTCCGAATGGGACAGCTGGGGCTGGCTGAAACCGGCGCTGGGCTGGATCGGCGGTTTGGGATTCCGCGAGGAATACGAGAGGGAGTGGCTTTACGGCGCCTTCATTGCGGGATGCCTGAAGATCACGGGATCCTTCGCCGGCTATGTGGTCATTCAGCAAATCCTCGGCCTGATGGCGGCCGTGGTGATGTGGAGCGCCTGGCGCTGCTGGATCTCGCTGTTCCCGAAAAGCCTGGTTCTCGAAATCGGCTCCACCTGGGCGGGATTGACCGCCATCGCGCTTTATCTGGGAAATCCCATCGTCCGCGGCCTCGAGATGGCCATCCGTCCCGAGGCCATCATGGCCTTCGTGGCCTTCACGCAGCTGCTGTGCATCGCGCTGTATTGCCGGTATCGCTGGCACACTCCCCGCGCCCTTCCGTCCGTCGTCTGCGGCGCCCTGGGCATCCTGCTGGCCGTGGCCATGTATGTGCTGAAACCCAACTGGCTGCTGGCCGTTCCGGCCACCTCCGCGCCGGTGTTTTTCGGGCTCTTCGGCTCCGCCCTGCACCGAAAGGCGCGCCTCGCCGCGCCGGCCGCGGGGTTCCTGCTGGCGGTCCTGCTTCTCTGGCTGCCCGACAAACTTCTGTTCCGGCGCACGACGGAAACGCGGGTCGTCCTGCCGATGACCCTTTTCACCATTCACGCGGACATCATCCGGGAAAGCATGGCCGGCGAACTCGACTCGCCGAAAACCCCGCCGGAGCGGCGGGCGTTTCTGCAGGAGTTCTTTCCGGTGCTGGACCGGGAAATGGCCAACGCGCGCGCGGAAAAAATCCACTACACCCGGCTCGGCTTCGACCCCGACTATCTCATGTATCGGGCCACGCTCTTCCCCACCCTGCGCGGAAACGGCCTGTCCCCCGCCGGAATCGCGGATTTCTGCACGGCGAGTTTCCTTTCCGCGCTGCGAAACCGGCCGGAGCTCTACGCCCAAAAGGTGCTGCGTCAGTTCGACTATTTTTATTTTCCCGACGACGGCACCTTCTTCCGCAAGCGCATCGGGCTCGCTGCGCTTTACGACTACGTCCGGGGCACCCTGCCGGAGGCGCCCGACGAAAGCTGGAACACCCCGACCCGGCGGATGTTCCAGGTGTATCTGGATTCCGTCCATCGCCGGCTGACCACGTCGGACAAACTGGAGAGCCGCAAAGACGACCGCCGTTTTCTCGGACAACTCCGCGGTTTTGCGCCCTGGCTGGTGGGGGTGTTCCTGCTCGCGCTGACCGCCTCGTTGTTCTGGCGGCCTTTGGCGGCCTGGCGGTTGCCGGGGTTGGTCGCCCTGGTGTTCTATTCGGCTCCGGCCGGCAATGCCCTCACGGTGGCCATGGTCCACGCCCTGGACAACGCGCGCTACCGCGGAAGTTACGGATCGCTGCTGCTTTTTGCCCTGGCCGCCATGGCGGTGTACGTCGCGACGATTCTTGCCACGACGTGTTTCCTGGCCTATCGCAATTCCCGTCGTGCCTGAACGTTTCCTACTCGGCCCCTGGCGTCCCGTCACCGCCGCCGTCTACGCGGCGGCCGTGGCCCTCCTGTGTGCCGTGCTGGTGGTCCTCGGTTTTCGCCTCACCAACCAGACCAACTTCAACACCGACGAGTTTGATCAGAGCGCCTACATCTCCATGGCCCGGCAAATGAAGGATTCGCCGTATCCGTGGTACACCGACGGCACGCGGAATCCGCTGTTTCCGTGGATCGCGGCGCGGCTCCTCGATCCCCGGTCGCCGGAATTTTTTGCCGCGGGAAAAAAACTCAATGTCGTCCTCGGAGTGATCGGCACGGCCTTGATCGGCGTCTTTTTTGCGCGGCGCATGGGACCGCTCGCCGCCTTCAATGCCACCACGCTGGCCGCCTTGGCCGTGCTGCTTCCGATCTCGACGTTTTTCGGCGCGGAGACCGTTTTTTACGTGCTCTTTCTCTTTGTCTGCGTCCTCGCGATGCGCCTGCTCAATGACAATCCGGTCTGGCTTTATGCCGCACTCGGACTGGTCGCCGGACTGGCCTGGCTGGCGAAGCCGTCCGCCACGCCGTTTCTGGGCCTGTTTGCCGTCTTCACCGGAGTGCGGGGGATCCTGACGCGTTTTGACCGTCTGCCCTGGCCCCTGGAGGCGCCGCACTGGACTGTCAAACGCCTCGGCCTCGGCGTGGTGCTTTGCGCGGCGATTTATGGCGCCCTGATTTTCCCCCGCCTCCAGTTTGCGCAGCGCGAATACGGCAAGGCCACCTACAGCCTGCCCGGCTACTGGTTCTGGGCGGATGATTGGGAAACCTGCAAGCGGCTCTATCGCGACTGCCGAAAGGAAACCCTGGCCAAACTGCCTGCGCACGAACAACCGACCGTCTCGGGGTATTTCAAACGCCATTCCCTTGCCGACGCCGTCGGACGTCTGCGGGAGGGATCGCTGGTACGGCTCAGGCAGTTCTTTGATCCCGAGGTCAACAAGGAGGGCAAACGCCATGTGGAAAAAAAGGGCCGCCCGCGCCGGGCGGTGTTGTTGCACCGGGGGCTTTACCTGGGCCTTTTCGCTGCCCTCGCCCTGGTCATGGCCGTCGCCGCCGGAGTGCGCGGCCGCCTGCCCGAAATCGGCCCCTTCGCCCTTCCGGCGCTGCTGTGGGTCTCCACATTCGCCGTTTACGTGCTGGCCATGGGCTGGTATCTGCCCATCGGTCCGGGTCATCGCTTTATCATGACACTCTACCTCCCCACCCTTTGGATCCTCGCCCAGGGGACGGATCAGTTGCGCAGGGCCGCGGATTGGCGTCCGGCCAACCTGCTTTTCCTGGCTGTTCAGGGCGGCCTGTTTGCGGTTCTTGTCTGGCGGCTGGTGAGCCTTCTCACCGGCGCTCCCTTTGAGAAAGTTTCCTTTGCGTTTTGAAGATCCCCAAACTTCCAGTCCCGACATGGATGGCCCTCGCCTGTGCGGCCGGGGCCGCGGTCATCGCCATCGTTCTCCTCATCGAGGACAAGCCGTGGGACCTCATCGCCCGGTTTGGACCGCCCAAAAAGATCCCACACCTCGTCGCCGTCTATGAATGGTGGGCGGGCGCGGTGAACGCCCTGCTTCTCCTGGTGCTGGGGGCCACCAGCCGCCGGTGGTGCCGTCCGGCGCCGCAGGCGCACGGTTCCTGGCTGCCCCGCACTCCGACACCGGCATGGTTCTGGCCGTGTGTGCTGGCCGCCATGACCGTCACCGCCTGGTGCGGCCTCCAACGGATTTCCTACAGTGTCTGGGATGATGAGGAAAAGAGCCTGCGCAACTACATGGTTGGCAAATACCGCCGCGATGCGGACGGCAACCTGAAATACCAAAAGGCCGAATGGCGGGATGCCTTCTGGAACTACAAGGCCCCCACCAACCATCACCTCCAGACCCTCCTCTCGAAGACCTCGCACACCATCTGGAAAAAATTCGCGCCCGCTTCCGCGCCGCATTTTCGGGAACCGGTCCTTCGCTGGCCGCTCCTTGTGGCCGCCATGGCCTCGGTCGGCATGCTGGCGCTCCTCCTGAACCGGCTGGGACTCCCCCGGGCCGCCGTGGTCGCCGCGTTCCTGCTGGCCCTGCATCCCTGGCACATCCGCTACGCCGTGGAACTGCGCGGCTACATCTTCACGATGCTCTTCGGACCGCTCATGCTCCTCTGCCTGCTGGAGGCCATCGAGAGCGGCCGCTGGCGCTGGTGGCTCGCGTTTGCCGCCTCGGAATTCGCCCTGCTCTACGCCTATCCCGGGACCCTCTTCATGCTGGTGCTGGCGAACCTCGGCGGTCTGGTGGCCCTGTGGTTCCGTCATGCACCGGCGGACCGCGCCATTCAGGTGCCGCGCCTGGTCGTCGTCAGCATTCTGGCCGGCATGGTGTGGGGGCAGTTGATGGCGCCGAACATTCCGCAGCTCTTTGAGTATCTGAAAACCGACCGGGCTCTGGGCGTTCTCAACGCCCGCTGGCACTGGAACGTGGCCTCCCATTTCCTGACCGGCCTGCCCTGGAACAACTTCGACGAGGCTTCGCGCGGATATCCCGAACTTCAATGGATCATCGGAAACGACCGGATCGTGAACGCCCTCCTCTGGGGCGCCGCCGGTCTTCTTTTCCTCATCGGCGCGGCGGTTTTCCTCGCCCGGAGACCCGCCGGATGGCTCGTGGTCGCCGTCCTTCTGATTCCCGCCCAGCTTGTCTATCTGAGCGCCCGCATCAAGGGAAACTACCTTTACGAGTGGTATGTGATTTTTGCCCTGCCCGGGCTTTGCGCCTGCGCGGCCCTGGCGGCGGACACTCTGGTGGCTCCCCTGCGCCGCGGCCGCGCGGGCCGGTATGTCGCCGCGGTCCTGCTGGCGGCCGGGGTGGCCGGTTATGCCGTGTTTTCCCAACCCGCCCGCCTCTGGCTGCTCACCCACCCCCTCCAGCCCATCCGCGACGCGGTTCTCCTCATCCGGCCCTCGCTGGACCCCAACGATCCGCGGCAACAGGACATCCTCACCGCCTCGCTCAACGTGCACCTCGAATCCTACGACGCCCACGTCGTGGCAGTGAAGGATGCCCAACATCTCGCGGATCTGGCGCACCAGGCCGATGCGGAGAACAAACCGCTCTTTGTCGTCACGGGCAACGATTTCGCCTTTGCCCAGGAAAACCCCGACCTCCGGAACCTCCTGACCGATCCGCGATATTTCGAGCGGTTCGCCCGGCTCCCCGGATTCGACCACACCCTCACCCAAACCATCTGGCTCTACCGGCCGGGATCGCTGGTGGGGGTCCCCTGATTTCGCGATTGCCGAAAAGGCCACCGGATGCGTATTGCTAGGGGACAATGCTTCAGGATTACGTCCCGATTTTCCTTCACGTTCTCATTGCCATCGCCTTCGCCACGGTCGCCCTGCTGGCCAACATCCTGCTCGGCCGCGCCGGACGCCGGAATCCCAACAAGGACATCCCCTACGAATGCGGTGTGGTCCCCGAGCTCGGACCGCAACCGCGCTTCAGCGTGAAGTTCTACCTCGTGGCGATGCTCTTCATCCTTTTCGACATCGAAGTGGTCTTCATGTATCCGTGGGCTGTCGTTTTCCGTGACTTCGTGGCGGCCTTCGGTCCCGTCAACATCCTGTTGAGCATGTTCAGCTTCGTGGTGCTGCTTCTTTTCGGCTTCATCTACGCCGTGAAGAAGGGCGCGCTGGACTGGAAAAGCTGATGGTCCACCACCTCGTCCTGTTGAAACTCAATCCCGACGTGGATGAGGAGAAAATCGAGTGGATGATGCGCGAGACGCGCATGCAGCTCCTCAAGATTCCGGAAGTGCTGGCCGTGCGGTGTGGCCGGCGCATCAAGGACGATCAGGAATGGCCGTTTTTCCTGTCGATTGAAGTCGAATCGATGGAAAAGCTCGCCCTCTACATGGCGCATCCGGTTCACATCAAATTCCGCGACGAGGTCGTTTTTCCGAACATCTCGGAGTTCAAGATGTTCGACTTCGAAATGGAGCCGGGCAAGGACGTGCGGTATTCCTGAACCGCGCGGATGCGGACGGATCGCGCCTTCCCGCCGGAACACCCCGCCGTTTACACCGGCAGATCAAAGGCGGGCAGACCGTCGATGCTCCGGGTGTTGTTTTCCTGCCGGTAGGCCGCCATTTTTTCCGGCCCCTGCTTGGCCGCCCATTTGTCCAGCGCATCGCGCGGACTCTTGAATTCAAAAAAGGGCACCGCAAAACCGCACGAATGGGAGACCTTGTCGACCCGCACGTGGAAGATCGCCCGCGTGCCCGGATTCGGGGGAAAGCGGGACACCAGTCCGGCGAACTCCGGCCGCTCGGGAGTGATCACGGAGGCCCTGCCATGCAGGCGGACCACCTGGGGCGGTCCTTCGAACGCGCAGAACATGATCACAATGCGGCCGTTCTCGCGCACGTGGGCCGCCGTTTCCGCTCCGCTGCCGGTGTAGTCCTGATACGCCACTTCAAGCGGTCCAAGAACCCGGAACGCTTCGCCGCCCTTGGGGGAAACATTCACATGGCCTTCGGCGGACAAGGGAGCCGTGGCGACAAAAAAGATCTTCTGGCGGGCAATCCAGTCCGCCAATTCCGGTTCGATGTGGGGATGAACGATCATGGGTCGGGCGAGGACAAGGGGACGGCTCCGTCGGAGTCCCCGACGGGAGCATCCAAATAATTCTGCAATTTTTCCACCAAAAACGCGATTTCGTCCCCGGTCACGGTGAACGGCGGGGAAAAGGACAGAACATTTCCCTCCGGTCCACCGCCCAGCAGAATGAGGCCGTCCTGAAGACCGCGGCGCATGATGGCACCGGTGAGCGCGCCATCCGGACGTCCCTGCGCATCGACCAGTTCCACGCCCAGCATGGCGCCCAAACCCCGGATCTCCGCAATGCGCGGTGACTTCAGTGTGTTCAGACCCTGGCGCAGGCGCGAGCCCACCAGGCGGGCGGCCTCGGCGGTCTCCGGCTTGCGATGTTCCGCGATGGACGCCAGCGCCAGCGCGCATCCCAGGGGATTGCCGAGCGTCGTGCTGGTGTGCAGCGCCTCCCCCCGAGACACCGGCCAGGCATCCATGACCTTCGCCCGCCCCACACAGGCGGATAGGGGAAACCCGCCGCTGAGCGCCTTGCCCAGACAAATCAGATCCGGCACCACACCGGTGTGCTCGCAGGCAAAAAACCGTCCGGTCCGATGGAAGCCGGTGTAAATTTCATCCAGCACCAGCACCGCGCCCAGATCGTCGCAGAGCCGGCGCAGAAGCGGCAAAAAACCCATCGGCGGAACAACCTCCCCTCCCCGCCCCTGGACCGGTTCCACCAAAATGCAGCCGATCGGATGTTCCTGAAACGCCCGGCGCACCTGCGCCTCGACCCCGGCCAGATCGGCATCCTTCCGCGGATAACGGATCTTCACCCCAAAGCGTCCCAACTGCCCGACAAACGGCTCGCGAAAATACGCTAGACCGCCGGTTTCCAGCGCGCCGTGGCCGAGACCGTGATAACCGCCTTCGAACGACAACACGCCCGGTTTGCCGGTACGGAGAAGCGCGGTTTTCAGGGCGGCTTCGACGGCTTCCGAACCGGAATTGCCCAGATAGGTCTTCCCCGGTCCGGCCCCCCAACGCTCAAAGGTGATGGCGCTGAGCGCCTGGCAAAGCTCGGCCTTGAGCACGCCCGGATGCACGTCGCCCATGGCGTGAAGAAGTTTTTCCGCCTGCCCGACCACCGCCGCGCGCAGCGGTTTCGCTCCATGCCCCAATCCGCTCACCGCAAAGGCCGCCGTGAAATCCAAGAAGCGGTTGCCATCCACGTCCCAGACGTTGGAACCCTCCGCCCGCTCCCAGAATACGGGAAAATCGTCCGCCATCCAGGTCACGCCACGGCTTTCGTAGGCACGCAGTTTGGCGGCACAGGCCCGCGAGCGCGGGCCGGGGATTTCGGTGATCAATTCAGGCAGCATGATTTCCTCCAGCGGAACGTCGTTCCCTTACATAGCAGCGTTTTTGCGCTTCACCATCCCGGAGTCCGCGAACCCGCACCATCCCCGGGCGGCCCAAAGCAGCCGGCCGGATATCCTTCGCAAAAAATTCTTACGGACAATCGGGGGATGGCACCATCGAGCGCGACCCCACCGCCGTGGCTGCGTGAGGGAGAGCAATTATTTCATCAAGCCGAGACAAAATCCTCTGCGGATGCGGGCGGCACCGGCTGTTCAACCCCCAGCCGAAAGCGGTGAACACCGGCCGGACATTCCAACCGACCCTTCGCTGCCCCACCCCCGGCGCGCCCATCCATTATGAATTCGGCGACAAGGTTCGCACGCCGGATTCCCCGGCCTACACCGGTCCGATCACCCTTGAACCGGGCTTCGACGGACTGATCACCATCCGGGCATTCCCAGCCGGCCTGATGCCCCTCACGCCGCCCGCAAGGCGGGCTGTCCGAGCAGGCGGCTGTAGAGCCCGAGGTAGGCGCGGGCCGTGCTTTCGTGGGAAAAATCGATCCCCAGATTGGCGGCCACCAGCGCCTGACGATGGGCGTCCTGGCCCAGGAGATACAGGGCCCGGCGCGTCACATCGACCAGTCCATCGGCGGTGGCCGACCGGAAGGTGAATCCATTGCCCGTTCCGAAGGCGGGTTCGAAATCCCGCACCAGTTGGAAAAGCCCGCCGCATTGCAACGCCACCGGCACCGTGCCGTAGCGCACCGCGCGACGCAGCCAGGTGGCGCGGGGTTCGACGGGACCCGGCACGAGCAGCAGGTCGGAACCGGCCAGCGCCAGGCGCGCCATTTTTTCCTCGGGAGCAGCCAGATGCGCAAAGCGGCCGCGATGTTTGCGGCGCGCCACCTCCAGCGGCACGGTCAGGGAGGGATTCACCCCGCCCAGCAGGACCAGCCGGCAATCGTCGGCAAGAAGCCTGTCCAGGGAGGCCAGCAGGATGTCGAGGCCCGGACCGGCCTCGGCAAACGCGACCAGCACGCCGCGGACCGGATCGGGCGCCAGTTCACACGCCCGGAGGAACGGGGCGCGATTGGCGGATTTCCGGCCGGGCTCGCCGGGTCCGTATTTTGCGGTCAGCGCGGAGTCCGAGGACGGCGTCCATCCCTCGAGCCCCGAGCATTCCGGAATGCCAAAAAGTTTGTGCTGGTGTTCACGCAGCACGGGATCAAGCCCGCAGCCTCCGGCGGGCGTCTGCGCCTCGCTGGCAAACCGTTCGCCGGGCAGCGCCACGGCATCCGCAAAAAGAATGCCGCCTTTCAGGCAGTTCATGCTGCCGAAGTATTCCACCCCGCGGGCGCTGAAATATTCGCCCGGGAGGTTGGTGAGCGCGAAGTCGTAGCTCCAGAAGTTGCCCTGATACTCGAGGCCGTGCGGGGTGAGCACGGTGCGGAAGGGCAGGCGCTGGTCCCGGCAGAAGACCGGAGCCAGGGCGGTTTCCCAGCTGTGGCAGTGGAGGATGTCCGGCAGGGGCTCCATCCGACGCGCCAGTTCCACCACGCATTTGGTGAAGAAAATGAAGCGGGCGGCATTGTCCTGGTAATCCCGCCCATCCACGCCGTAAATCCCGGACCGGTCAAAATACTCGTCCCGGGCCACCGCAAAAACCTGGACGCCCTCGGGGGACTTCAATTCGAAGATTTCGCAGGGATAGCGGCCCGGACCGATGTTGACGCTGAATTTCACCCCGGTCTTTTTCAGGCGGTTTTTGCCCTCACGCACCGCACGGTAACAGGGGATGACCACGCTCACCTCGTGGCCCTGACGGCGGAGTTCGGCGGAGAGACGGGACACGGCATCGCCCAACTCCCCATTGCGAACGAAGGGCGACATTTCCGCAGCGGCCATGAGAATGTTCATGCGTTCCCTTATAAACCGCCGTCCCCGACGCTGTCACTTCGGAGTTGAAGGCGGGAAACCCGGACCCGCCCCGGCCACGACCGATACCTCCCCGCCCCCGTTTTTTCCGTTTTCTTCTGTTCAGATCCGCTTCTCTTCCGACAAGAATCCCGTCATGTCAGTCCCCACCGCCCTGGTCACCTGCGGGCCCGCCTACGAACCCCTCGATGACGTGCGCCGGATCACCAACCATTCGACGGGCGAACTGGGCGCGCTGCTTTGCGAGGCGCTCGCCGAAGCGGGGTTTGCCGTCACCTGCCTGCGCGGCGTCTTGGCCACGCATCCCGCACCGAAATCCGCCCGCGTCATCCCCTTCACCACCAACACCTCCCTGCAGGAGATCCTTGAGGGCATCGAGCCGCCCGACGCCGTTTTCCATGCCGCCGCGCTTTGCGATTTCCGCTTTGCCGGCCCGGCCACCGGCAAGGTCCGCAGCGATCTCCCCGAGTGGCACCTCGTCCTGCATCCGGCCCCCAAACTCCTGCCCCTGTTGCGCCCCCTCTTCCCGGAGGCGCTCATCGTGGGCTGGAAATACGAAGTCGAGGGAGAACGCGAAGAGGCCCTGGCCCGGGGACGGCACCAGATCGCCAAAAACAACACCGATGCCTGCGTGGTGAACGGACCGGCCTACGGACCCGGCCTCGGCCTGCTCGAACCGGACCAGTTCACCCACTTTTCCTCGCGCCGGGAATTTTGCCTCAATCTCGCGAAATGGAGCGCCGCGCGCGTGGCGCCTCACCACCAGCCGAACAGGTAACGCAGCAGCTCCCTGCCCAGCACGGCGATCAGGCCCACGTAGATCAGCGCGATCAGCGTGAGGACATGTCCGATGAGGACAAGCACGCCGTCACGCTCCATCAGGCCGAGCGCCAGGAACACAATGGCAAAGGCGGGAATCGTGTTGGTGAGGATGAACGGCGGGGGAATGGGCAGACTCAGTGCCAGGCCGGAAAGGCAGATGGCGGAGCCCGCCAGCGTCACCATGCCGGGACCGGCGACCAAAAACAACAGCCGCGGACGCAGCACCTGCTCCATTTTGCCGTAGATGCGGCAGCCCACCTGGACCATTTTCTCAAGGGCCTGATACGAAATCCTCCGGTTGAGGATCATTGCCGGCAGCCAGGGCTTGTGTCCGAAGGCTATGCGCACCCCGCACAGCGCAATGGCCAGCCCGAAGGGCGTGGAAATCCCGGGGATCGTCACCGGGGCCAGAAAGGGCAGGCAAAGCAGCACGATGATCATTTGCAGCCCGCGTCCATGCAGGATCTCAATCATCTCGCGGATCTGCATGGGGCGCCCCGCCGCCTCCTGCAGCAACCTGCGCAGGGCATCGGAAACCTTTTCGACGGCGGGGATTTCGGAAACAGGCCGCATAACGCCGCGCGGAACTAATCACACTGTGTTTCGAACCGCAAACTGTCTTGTCCCCCGGGCTCCGAATCCCCACCTTCCGACGGCATGTTCTCGACTTACGCTCAAGAGTTTATATAAACGGAAACATCCATGAGCCACCCGGAGCTCCACCCGCGCCCGCTTCACCCTTTTCCGCCTTCGCCGCCGCCTGACATGTCCGCCCGCTCCACGCGCCACCTTCGCCTCATTTCCGCCCTTCCGGATTGGTCCGACCACGCCTCCGACACCGGACCGCGGATCATCGGCGTCCTTCCCGGCGAGGGCATCGGCCCCGAAATCGTCGCGGCGTCCCTGGACGTGCTCGACATCGTCGACCAGGCGTCCCCCCGCCGCTACGAGATCCGGAGAAGCGGAAAATTCGGCCGGAAGGCCGCGGCGGCCGCCGGAGGGGGCCTGACCGCCGAGGTGGCGGACTTTTGCGCCTCCATTTACGCCGCAAACGGGGCGATTCTGTGCGGCCCGGCGGCGGGACGGTTTGTCTACGATCTCCGGAAGGAATTTGATCTTTATTGCAAATTCACGCCCATCCAGCCCGTCAGGGCGCTGCGCAATGTCGGTCCGATCAAAGCCGAAATTGTGCGGTCCGCCGACCTCGTCGTGGTGCGGGAAAATGTCGCCGGGCTTTATTTTGGCGAGAGTTTCCCGGGCGAAGGTGCCGGACAGTCCGTTCACCATCGCTTTGGCTACGAGGAATCCCAGGTTCGCCGCATCCTCACCGCCGCCCTCCGCCTGGCGGAACGGCGAAACGGCCGGCTGTGTGTCGTCCTGAAACCCGGGGGACTCCCCGCCATCAGCGCTCTCTGGGAAGGCGTCCTCCGGGACCTGACCCAATCCTCGCCGATCCAAGCCTCGATTCTCGCCATCGACCAGGCCATCCACCAGATGATCGCCCATCCCGACCGCTTCGACGTGGTGGCCGCCCCAAACGCCTTCGGTGACATTCTTTCCGACGGAGCCAGTCTCCTGCTGGGTTCGCGGGGCATGTCATTTTCCGGCAATTTCGGCGCCGCGGGCCACGCGGTCTTCCAGGCCGCGCACGACCCCGCCCCCAACCTGGCCGGCACCGGCCAGGCCAATCCGCTCGGTCAAATCCTGGCCCTCGCCATGATGCTGCGCGAACATTTTGGCGAGGCCGCCTTCGCCGCCACCATCGAGGAGGCCATCGAGGAGACGCTCGCCGAAGGCTGGCGCACCGCGGATATTGCGGAGCCCGGCTGCCGGGTGGTGGGAACCCGGGAAATGGGACAATGCGTCCGCCGCAATCTGGAACGCCTCCTCGCCGACGGGCCGACGCCCGCGTAATCCCCCCCGCCCGGCCGGACCGATGAACCGGCCCCCGATCCCGCCCCCCGGGAGGTTTCCTGCGCTTGGCCCTTGCAGCCGGAGGGAATTCATTGGAGAAAAGGGGCATGCACGAAGAACTCCAACAAGCCGTTGATGCTGGAAAACTCTCTCCCCAGGCTGCCGAGGCCCTGGAGCGCCTGACGCCCGGAACATTCTGCTTTCACAAAAGCTGGGGATTCGGCCGGATCGCCGAGTGGAGTTTGCTCACCGGCCAGTTGATCATCGATTTTCAGAGCAAGAAGCGCCATCCCATGCAGGCCCAGTATGCCGGGGAGGCCCTTCAACCCATTCCCAACGAACACATCCTCGCCCGCAAGGCCACCGATCCCGCCGCCGTGAAGGCGGCCGCGACCAGCGACCCGGTGGGCCTCGTCCGCGACATTCTCCGCGATCACGGCGGACGCGCCACGGCGGAGCAGATTGCCTCCTCGCTCACTCCGGAGGTCTTCGACACCGCCGGCTTCAAGAAGTGGTGGGACTCCGCCAAGAAAAAACTCAAGACCGACGGACACTTCCAGCTCCCAACCAAAAAGAACGAACCCGTCGTGCTTCTCGACACCCCGACCGCTCCGGGCAAGGGACTGATTGAAAAATTCCGCGGGGCGCGTCACCTCAAGGATCAGGTCGCCGCACTCGATCAAATCACCAAGGCGCTCGGCGACTTCGCCCACGAGGTCGAGGAACTGCAGGCGCTCGCCCATCAGATCGAAGACGCCGCCGCCCGCGGACGCAAACTGCAATCCGCCCAGGCCCTCGAACTCCTCATCGCCCGCGACGAAATCCTCTCCCGCCATGAGGCGCTCAAGCCCGGAGAAAACGCTCCCGGCGTCGCCGACATCCTCCGCGGGGAACAGGCCCGCCTGCCGGAGCTCTTCGCCGCCCTGCCCGCCTCCAAACAACGCCGGGCCCTCGAGCAGTTCCCTGCGGCCTTCGGCGACCGCTGGGTCGAGGTCATCCTGCGCCTGGCCCAGCAGTCCCCGGCCCGGCTCGTGGTGGAAATCTCCCGTCTGCTTGAAAAGGAGGGCCGCAAGGAGGATCTCCGCGCGTCCCTGCAACGCTGGATCAGCGAACGCTCCGCCTCCTCCGAAATTCTTATCTGGCTCTGCAAGGAACGCGGAGCCGGCTTCCCCGAGCTCTTCGACGCCGACCTTCTCAACGCCGTCTTCAGCGCCCTTGAACGCGACCAGCTGGACGAAAAACGCGGCACCCGGCTCAAGGATCTCCTTTTCGACGATCGCGAACTCATCGCCGACCTGCTGGCCGCGGCGGAACAGGACGTGGTACGCGACACCCTGCGCCGTCTGCTCATGACCCCGGTCTTCGAGGACCTCAGCAAACGCTCGCTCATCGCCCGTATCGTCAAGGTCTATCCCGAGATGCAGTCCATGATCGGCGGGGGCGACACCTCGGAAAAGGCCGAGACGCTCACCGTCTCCTGGGCCAGTCTCGAAAAGCGCAAGCAGGAGTTCGAGGATCTCGTCACCCGCCAGATTCCCGAAAACCTTCGGGACATCGCCATCGCAAAGGAAGAAGGCGACCTGCGCGAAAACTTCGGTTTCAAGGCGGCCAAGGAACAGCAGCGTGTGCTGGCCCGCCGACGCGCCGAAGGCGAACGCGATCTCAGCCTCGCCCGCGGCACGAACTTCGAAAACCCCGACACCAGTCAGGTGTCCATCGGCACGGTGGTGACCTTCCGCGACGCGGACGGGGACGAGGAAAAATACAGCATCCTCGGGGCCTGGGACAGCGCGCCGGAGCTCAACATCGTGTCCTACAAGGCGGCCATCGGTCAGGCGACCCTCGGCAAGAAGGTCGGCGAAACGGTCGAACTTCCCACCGAGCGCGGACCGCGCACCGTCACCGTCGTCAAGATCGAGCCCTTCACCGATCTCGACATTTTGCGCGAAAAAGTTCACGTGCTGAACACCCCCGCCGGCTCCTAAAGGTTCTTTTACAAGCCCTTCCCTGGAAGACACTTGAACCCACCATCCCCCGCGCGCCCTCTCCACTGCGGCGCGCGGGGGTGCTTCGTGCGCCCCTTTCCCCCGCGCATTCGGATTGCTTTGCCGCCCGCGCCGGCTAGACTGACGGTCATGAAAGCGCTCTCTTTCGCCGCCGCCCTCCTCCTCCCGATCGTTTCCCTCATGGCCAAACCCGGATGGAGCGAAGATTATGAAGCCAGCCTCGCGAAGGCCAAGGCCGACAACAAACTGGTACTCCTCGACTTCACCGGATCCGATTGGTGCGGCTGGTGCATCAAGATCGACAAGGAGATTTTCTCGACGCCCGAGTTTCAGGACTACGCCGCCAAGAACCTCGAACTGGTCGAACTCGACTTCCCGCGCAAGAAGACCCTGCCCGACAATGTGAAGGCGCAGAATGAAAAACTCCTCCGCGAATACGGCATCCAGGGATTTCCCACCATCATCGTCCTGAACTCCCAGGGCAAAAAGATTGGCGAACTCGGTTACATGCCCGGCGGCCCGAAACCCTTCATCGCCGAGCTGGAAAAGCTCAAAAACAAATAACGCCCTTTCATGAAGCAGCCGGCGGAACACATCCCGCCGGCTGATTCTTTTTGGAGCACGGCCATCCCCCGGCTCCCGCATTGACTCCGCCCCTCCCGGACGGTTTGATGGTGGATTCCTATGAGTTCCACCGCGTCCTTTTCCGCCGCCCAGCCCCTGCGTCTTGTCATCAACGGTGCCCGGGGCCGGATGGGCCAGGCCCTGCTCTCCTGTGCAGCCGCCGATCCCGAACTGACCGTTTCCGCCGGTCTCGACACCGGTGATGATCTCGCCTCAGCCCTGCCCAACTGCGACGCCGTCATCGATTTCACCCACGCGGACGTCACCGAGGCCGTCACCCGCGCGTGCGTCGCCGCGGGCAAACCCCTCGTCATCGGCACCACCGGACAGGACAATGCCGTGCGCTCCTTCGTCGCGGAAAGCGCCCGCGTCATTCCCATCGTCTTCGCCCCCAATTTCAGCGTGGGTGTGAACACCCTGTTCTGGCTCACACGGAAGGCCGCCGAGATCCTCGGTCCCGACTTTGACCTCGAGGTGCTGGAAATGCACCACCGTCTGAAGAAGGACGCCCCCAGCGGCACGGCACGGCGCCTCGCGGAAATCCTAGCCGAGGTGCGCAACGTCCAATACGAGACCGACGTCCGTCATGGCCGCGCCGGCATGGTGGGAGAACGCTCCAAAACCGAAATCGGCATGCACGCCATCCGCGGCGGCGACGTGGTCGGTGACCACACCGTCATTTACGCCAATGTCGGCGAACGCGTGGAACTGACCCACAAGGCCTCCAGCCGCGACACCTTTGCCAAGGGCGCCCTGCGCGCGGCAAGATGGGCGTTCGGACGCGCTCCCGGGCTCTACGACATGCAGGACGTCCTCGGACTCAAATAAAAATCCCTCCCGATGAAGGCGGGCATCGCCCTCGGCTCCAACATCGAACCGCGCCTGCTGCATCTGCACACCGCGCGACGCAGGATCCTTGCCCTGCACGATTCATCCGATCCGGCTGTCGCCTCGAAGGTCTACGAAACCTCCCCGGTGGATTGCCCGGAGGGCTCCGGACCCTTTCTCAATGCCGTGCTCGAAATCACCACGTCCCTCGGTCCGCGGGAACTTCTGCGCCGCCTCCAGACCATCGAGCAGGAACTCGGCCGCCCCGCCGAACACGGACGCAACACCCCGCGTCCCATCGATCTCGACATCCTGTATTGCGACGACCTCGTCCTCGACGAACCGGACCTGACCGTTCCGCATCCGCGGATCGCCCAACGGCGCTTCGTGCTGCAACCGCTGGCCGACATCCGGCCCGACCTTCGTCTGCCCCGCGCGGACAGAACCGTCGCCGACACGCTGAAAATTTTGGATTCCGACGAAACCGTCGTAGAGTTCTGCAGCGCGTTGTATTAACCGCTCTCCCATTCATGACAAACCCGCTGGAAAAATTCCGCCAATCCAAGGCCGCCGGACACAAGTTCGCCTCGCTCACCGCCTACGATTATCCGCTGGCCCGTTTGCTTGACGAATTGGACCTCGATTTCATCCTGGTCGGCGACTCCCTGGGCATGGTGGTTTTGGGTCACCCCGACACCACGCAGGTGACCCTCGACGACATGGTTCACCACACCCGGGCCGTCGCCAACGGCGCCAAAACAACCCTCATCGTTTCCGACCTTCCCGCCCGCACGGCGGACAGTCCGGAAACGGCCGTGCGCAATGCCCGGGCCCTCATCGCCGCCGGCGCCGGAGCCGTGAAACTCGAGGGCGGTGTCGAAATGCTCCCCTCCATCCGCGCCCTCATCGCCGCCAACATCCCGGTCCTCGGTCACATCGGCATGCTGCCCCAGCGGGTCCGCGAGGAAGGCGGCTATCGCATCAAGGGCAAGACCCCCCAGCAGGCCGACCAACTCATGGAGGACGCTTGCGCCCTGGACGAGGCAGGGGTGTTTGCCATGGTCATGGAACTCGTGTCCCCCACCCTCGCCGAAGAGATTTCCCGCCGCGTGAAGAGCCCCACCATCGGCATCGGCAGCGGCCAGGGGTGCGACGGACAGATCCTCGTCACCCACGACCTGCTGGGCATGTTCCCCTGGTTCAAACCCCGCTTCGTGACCCCCAAGGCCAACCTCGCCGAGCAGATCCGCAACGCCGTCGGGGAGTTTGTGCGCGAAACCCGTGAACCGCTGAAGGACTGAACCGTTTACGCCCCGCCCCAAATCTGCTACCCACAGCTCCGGAATGAGATTCTTCCTGTTTCTGCTCTGCGTCCTCCCCCTCCTGGCCATCGCGGAACTTCCTCCCTCCGCCTACGAAAACATGCAGGCCAAGGCCCCGGAATATCTGAAAATCGAAGTCCTGCGCGTGGACGTCTCCCCCGGGGAAAAACCCGGGGAGCAGGCCGTCCACGTCGTGGCCATGGTCACCCAGGTCATCCGTACGGCCTCCGGCGTCAAACCCGACGACATCATCAACATCTTTTACACCATCACCGAACATCCCAAGGGATGGACGGGCCCGGGCGCCATTCCTCTCCTCCAGGACAAACAGCAGACCGTGGCTTATCTTTCAAAGCAGGAAAACGGCGACTTCAAACCCGAAGCTGGCCGGATGAGTTTCAGCAATTTCTGATCCGTTTCCCCCGCCGTGAAGTCTCTGGACAGCCGAGCACGTGAGGGCCGGAGACTGATCCTTGTCGGCGTCGCCGCCAACGTCGTTCTGGCCCTCGCGAAGATTCTGGGAGGCATCTTCGGCCGCTCCCATGCCCTCATTGCGGACGGCATCGAATCCTCCCTCGACGTGCTAAGCTCGGCCCTGATGTGGCTGGCGGTCAAATACGCCGGCCGCCCGCCCGATCACGACCATCCGTACGGTCACGGCAAAATGGAATCGCTCGCCGCCGTCGGCGGTTCGCTGGTGCTCATCTTTGCCGGACTGGCGCTGGCCTACCGGTCCGTCGCCGAAATCATCACGCTGACCGCCCATTCCACCGCCGCCAACGTGCCGGCCGGATTCACCCTTCTCATCCTCGCGGTCACCATCGGCATCAAGGAGTTTCTCTTTCGCTGGTTCCACCGGCGCGGCAGGGAAATCGGCAGCCGGGCCCTGCAGGCGGACGCCCAGCATCACCGCTCCGACGCCCTGACCTCGCTCGCCGCGGTGATCGGCATTTCCGCGGCGCTCATCGGAGGTCCGTCCTGGGCGCAGGCCGACGAATGGGCCGCGCTGTTTTCCTGCGGACTCATCGTCTTTAACGGAGTCGGCATGCTGCGTGAGGCCATGGGCGACATTCTCGACGAACAGGCCTCCTCGGAAATCACCGGTCACATCCGTTCCCTCACCCTGAATGTTCCCGGCGTGACCAGCGTGGAAAAATGCCGCGTACGCAAAAGCGGGCTCAACCGTTTTGTCGACATCCACGTGCGTGTTTCCGGAGAACGAACGGTCCGCGAAGGCCACGAAATCGCCCACCACGTGAAGGACATCCTCCTCGACTCCCCCCTCCATCTCGGGGACGTCACCGTCCACATCGAACCCGAGGAACTCGCCTGCGCCTATCCGCCTCCGCGGAAGTAGCCGGGGACGCCGTTCATTCCCTCCGGAACGCCCATCCGTTCCGGACCCGGACAAAATTTTGTCACGCATCCCGTTTCTTCTGCTTGCCCCCAAACCGGAGACGTGCAAAATGAAGGATACGTTTCACGACGTGCAGGGAATCATCCTGCGTCGTTTAACTCAGTGGATGGGGGTATAGCTCAGTTGGTAGAGCGTCTCGTTCGCAATGAGAAGGTCTGGGGTTCGAATCCCCATACCTCCACTGGGTTGAAGATCGGGCGATACGAAGAAGGCAGGAGCCCCAAACTGGTCCGGGAATTGACTCAGTGCCTTTATGGCAGCCTCAAAAACGCCGTTTCTATCCCATCGCCAGGGAACTCCCACATCAGCAACTGCGCATCTGCCGCAAGTCAATTTGCCCACGCGAACTGATCCGGGGCCATTTTTCGGTGTTGACGATTCGCCCGAAGAGGACGGCCTGAATATCCCAACAGGGCGGCGATCGTTCCGCATAGCGGCGCATGCCGGTTCCCCGCCAGCACGGCATGAAGAAAACCCTCACGAAACGATTGAAAATGTCAAATCAACGGCGGGAACAGCTATTTCCGGTGTCTCCCGTCGCTCATATCATGAGCGGTATGTGCCCATCTCTTCCAACCGTTATGCATCGTCGGCACCGGCACCCGTTCCTTCATGCATACCGAATCGCTGCCGGGAACGCATCTGACTACAGGTGCGCCGGTGGCCCTCTGCGATCAATACTCCCCGCGGATGAAATATGAGACCCGGGTTTACGCGAAGATCCCCTGCGTCGCGCGGCGAAACACCGTGATGCCCCCCTCCTGACCGGATCGCGGCCAACCGCGCCTTCCCACCGGACAACCCATGCGGGTGGCCGACCCGCTCCCGGGCCATAATTCCCATTCCTTAATGGTGTGGGAGGCCATTTCCGACCTTTGGGGACGGACTTGGCGCGAAGTGTTTTCCGGCATTGACTCGGACGCCGTCATCCGACGAAATCTCCCCTCTCCCGACCCATGACACCCCTTCAGCCCTCCGATGCCACCACTCCGAGCGAGGCCCAATCCCCCAATGCCGATCGCTATCGCTGCGGCACGCTGGTTTATACCAAGGCGGGACTCTTCATGCTCTTCAGCTGGATGTTGTGGGGGGACTTTTGCTTCTCCCTCATGGAAAGCATCTGGCCCAACATCCTGCCTCTGGTCCTGAAGTCCGAGGGAGCGCCCAATACGGTGACCGCCCTGGTCATTACGACGATCCCCCAGGCGATGAATTTCATCCTCAATCCCATCATCAGCACCGCCAGCGACCGCTATCGGGGAAAACGGGGAAGGCGCATTCCCTTTCTGCTTTTTGCGACGCCGTTCATCGTCTTTTTCCTGATTCTCATCGGCTTTTCGCGCGAACTCGGCGGCCTGCTGTACACCGTGCTGGGTGGCCTGTTTCCGGGAGTCTCCCAGGCAACGGTAACGGTCGGATTGATCTGCGTGCTGATCGTCGGCTTTCGATTCTTTGAGCTCTTCGTCAACACGGTCTTCTGGTATCTCTTTAACGATGTCGTGCCATCGGCCTTCCTCGGACGGTTCCTGGGATTGTTCCGCGTGGTCGGGGCGCTGGCCGGGGCCCTGTTTAATTTCTTTCTCTTCAAATATGCGACCTCGCACACCTCTGTGATTTTCCTCGGCGTGGCGCTGCTTTACGGCACGGCATTCCTGCTGATGTGTCTGAACGTGAAGGAGGGCGAATATCCGCCGCCGGACAAAATGACCGGCAAGAAGGGCTCGCCGCTGACCGCGGTGAAAACCTTCTTCAAGGAATGCTTCAGCCAGCGGATCTTCCGCCTGATGTTTTCCTATTCGGCGCTGCAGGGCGCCAGCGGGGCGATCAGCATATTCCTCGTCTTTATGGCCATCTCGATCGGCCTGACCCTGGATGAGGTGGGCAAGGTGGCGGGAATCGCCGGGGTCGTGGGCATGGTGCTGATGTATCCGATGGGCGCTTTGGTGGACCGCTTTCATCCCCTGCGGATCATGATGGCGGCGCAGATCGGTTTCTGCATCGTGACCCTGCTGAAATTCATTTTTCTGTTTTATGACTTCCCCAGGGAAACGGCCTTCTGGATCTACGCCGCCCTGGCCGGAATCGCCATACCGGTCTCAGCGGCAAACACCGCGGCGGCCCTGCCGATGCACATGAAATTGTTCCCGCACGAACGATTCGGACAATTCTGCGCCGCGAACGCGATGTGCGGCGCGCTCAGCGTCATGGCGGCGGGCGCGTTGGCCGGTCTCTACCTGGATGTGCTGAAAAAATGGTTCGCCAGCAGCGGTGACTATTATTACCGCTTCGTTCCGGTTTGGAGCTTTGTGTTCATGGTGCTGGCTTCGCGACTGACCTTTCTCATTTACCGCGAATGGAAAAAACTCGGCGGTGACGAAAATTACCGTCCTCCCATCGAGGACAAATTTGCGGATTTTCACGGCTCCCCGCCTTCAGCCAAAAATTCGGAAGCCCAAGCGTAACGCCCCTGCTCCGACTCGAAAGTGCATAAGATGACGGAAGCTGCCTTTCGAAAGATCGCCGCCCGCTTCCGTCCCATTGCAAAGGGGAACAAAAGCCTGCCCATCATACCCCGACCGACATGACTCAGAAAAAATCCCGCCCCCGGAATCCGGCCTCAACGAAGACCAAACCCGCCCGTCGCATCAAACCGCTTCGATGGTCCTCCACCTTGGAAAATCTCCCCGTGCTCTCCATCCGACAACCTTTCGCCTGGCTGGTTGTCAATGGCATCAAGGACATCGAAAACCGCTCCAGGCGCACCCATTACCGCGGTCCCATCCTCATTCATGCGTCAACCAACAAGTCTGCTTTGAACGCCGACAACATGGAGATGTGCCAGGCCCGATCCGGGGTGCGTCTTCCGGAGGAGTACGATGTGGGCGGAGTAATCGGCGTGGTCGAAATCGTCGATTGTGTCCGGAGGCATTCTTCTCCATGGAAGCATGGTCCATCCTGGGGATGGGTTCTCGCCAATGCGCGTCCCCTGAAGTTCCGCGAGTGCAAGGGAGCGGTGGGATT
>CALCJD010000031.1 GCA_937960895.1 uncultured Spartobacteria bacterium
GGTGGCAGAGGAATGAGGGAGTGACAATAATAAAATGCAATTGGTTGTTTGCCTTAAAAAGCAACTTTCCTTGCAAAATTCTCGTCTGCAACCAGTTGTGTTTGTTTAAGAACAGTTAAAATTTTTCTTAGATTTTACGATTGGTTGTCTAATGCGTACAGCACGCTCCATCGAGCATCAGAAAAAGGGGCGTTCCAAACCGGGCCCGAAACGGGAATCGAAATGGGAAAACATGGAGTTCTCCTTCAACCGCGGTTGCCCGACACCGGCCGCGGCTCCATGCCGGGATTCCGGCGAGAGTCAGCAGAATCCGCGCAGATTCTCTCTGACCAGCCGGCCGCCCCGCCGTATTGTTTGGGTGATGAACACACCACGCCCACAACCAAAGCAGCCGCCTCTGACGCCGTTCGAGCAGTTGGAAGCGGATCAGGAGCGAGTCGCGAAAGCGTTTCCGGCCCCGCCGCCGGGGGGACTGGCGAAGGTGGCCCTGGGTTATCAGAAACTGTTCAAGGGACTGAGCCCGGAGGACCAACGGGAGACAGCACGCGTCCTGAAGATGCTGGCTCCCAAGCGGTGGAGCAAGGAGACACGGGAATGGTGGGCGGAGTATCGGGCGTCGCAGGCACGGGCGCAGAAACCAATTCCGTAATTTTTCCCGAAGAGCGTTTCCCCTCGCGAGGATGAGGCTGCGAGTCGGGAACCCACACGGCGCGGGCAATGTCGAATCCCGTGTTTTGTGAAAGAACCCGGGATCAGACTCTCCGGGGAACGTCGGACGACTCTGCGGCTTTCCCCACGTCCTAAAAATCCGCCGCATTCACCGGGCTGCGCAAAAACGAGGCATACCACTCCCCGTGAAAGGACAGCGGGATCTTCAATCGCTGGAGCATAATCTCCTTGTTCCCGTCCGCGAAGCCGCCGGACGCCAGCCCGCCATCTACCGATTCGAGCCGCTGTTGGAACTCGTCCGCATCTGATCGGCATGGCCGGTTAACCGCCAACCCTGCACAAATGATCTCATCCCGTTTTTTTGGCGGAGAGCCGAAATGGTGGCTGGGGAGGGAATCGAACCCCCGACACGAGGATTTTCAGTCCTCTGCTCTGCCAACTGAGCTACCCAGCCGTTGGAAGGGAAGGGGGAAGTTACGAAGTCGGAGGGCGGTTGACAAGCGGTATGGTGGAAAATTTTGCAGAAATTTCTGCCGCCGAGGGGCGTCTGCGTCCGAGGGCCACCAGCCGACTGAATGCCTCGGCAGATGGATGTCTCGCGCCTGAAGGCATCGGGAGAAAAAAAACGGCGGGCCCACCGATGGAGGAGGTGACCCAGGGTCTCCTTTTGGAAAGAAACTGCGTGGCCTTCGGGAGAGGGAAACCGCCCTGACGCGGTCCTTGCGCAACCCCTTTCCCACGGAAGATCCCGCCGGAGAAAGAAAAAGCCGGGCTGGAGACCAGCCCGGCTTTCTTGGAGAGAGTTGTTTAAGGGTCCTCCTAAATTAGAAGGAAATGCGGAGACCGCTGCGGAGGTTGGCCACGTTGCCGGTGCCACCGTAGAAGTAGCGGCCGTCAACGAAGATACCCACGTTGTCGGTGAAGCGGTATTCCACACCACCACCCACATTGCCGTATCCGGTGCCGTGGCTGTTCCAGGTTCCGCCGCCGCCGACCAGCGCGTAAGGAGCGAGGTTCAGCGAGCAGATGGGATAGCGCACGAAGAAGTTACCGGCGAGCGGGAGGTGCTGGGCCTGGTTGTTGTTGTCGTACCAAGCCGCTTCGTAGCCGATACCGAAGTAGCGGGCGAAGAAAACGTTGACACCAAAGCCGCCACCGGAACCGGTGGAGAAGTAGGTGCCTTTGCCACCGAAGAAGCCGGTGTAGAAGCCGTCGATCTGGACTTCAAAGTCCCGGAAACGGCAGGATTCAACAACTTCGACCTCTTTGGATTGCTTGAAGGTCTTTCCGTCGCCGGCGAAGGACACGGACGCGGAGAGACCCGCGATGAGAGCGGTTAAGAACAGTTTTTTCATTGGTAGGTAGGTTAGAGCGTGCAACGTATGACTGAGGCGCAACAATTTGTCAATCGGTAAGCCCCTCCCCTAGGGTTCTCTCAGGGAAATCGAGGAAGGGGCGGGGTGATCTTCCCGTCGTAAAGGGCCTTGCCAATGATGGCCCCGTGGAGGCCCGGCAGGGCGGCCAGACGGCGCAGGTCGTCCACACTGGACACTCCGCCGCTGGCGATGAGGTTGCAGTCCAAGATCTCCAACAGGTCCTGCATGGCCTGGAAATTGGGCCCCTGCAACATGCCGTCGGTGGCGATGTCGGTGTAAATAATGGTCCCGGCCCCGGCCTCCTGCACGGCGAGGGCGAGTTCGGTGGCGGGTTTCGGGGTGGTTTCGGTCCAACCCTTCACCGCCACCAATCCGTCCTTGGCATCGATGCCCACCGCCACGCGGTCCCCGCCGAATTCCGCGCAGGTTTCGCGCACGTAGTCGATGGATTCCGCGGCCCGGGTGCCAAGGATGACACGGCGGACCCCGGCCGAGAAGGCGGCGCGGACGTTGTCGGCGTTGCGCATGCCGCCGCCGAGTTCGCAGGGAATCCGGACCGCCGCGCAGATGCGTTCGACGGCGTCGAGGTTTTTGGGTTCGCCGCCGAAGGCCGCATCGAGGTCCACGATGTGCAGCCAGTCGGCGCCGGCGTCCTCCCATTTTTTGGCGAAGGCGACGGGGTCGCTGGAATAGACGGTTTTTTCCGTGGCAAGGCCGCGCTTGAGGCGCACGACTTCACCACCCATGAGGTCAATGGCGGGAAGAAGAAGCATAAGGAAAAGGGCAAAACGCTGAAAAACGGACCGGGATGGCGATCACTCCACCGTGGCCAGGAAGTTCCGCAACAGGGCGAGCCCGGTGGCCTGGCTTTTTTCGGGGTGAAACTGGACGGCGTGCAAAGCGCCCGTGCTCACGCTGGCGGCAAAGGGAGCGCCATAAACGCAGGAGGCGCTGACCACCCCGGGGTCGGCCGGCACGGGGTGATACGAGTGCACAAAATAAAACGACGGCGCCTCGCCGAGGCCCCGGTAGAGCGGGCCGCGGACACCTTCGAGCGTGTTCCACCCCATGTGTGGCACCTTGAGCGCGCCGGCCGGAAAACGCACCACGTGGCCCGGCAGAACCCCGAGGCCTTCCACGCCCGGGGACTCCTCGCTGGATTCAAAGAGGAGTTGGTAACCGAGGCAGATGCCGAGGTAGGGACGGCCCTCGCGGATCCAGGTCTTGAGCGGTTCCCAGAGTCCGGTGCTGCGGAGATTGCGGGCGCAGTCCCCGAAGGACCCCACACCCGGCACGACCACGGCATTCAGACCGTCCAGTTCCGCCGGGGAATGAACGAGCCTCACCGCGGCGCCGGCCGCCTCAAGGGCCTTGCCGACGCTGCGGAGATTGCCGCTGCCGTAGTCCACGAGGCCCACGGTTCCGGAGAAGGGCGGGGTTGCGGAGGATCCGGAGGGGGCGTCCTGATGCGCGGAGGTCTTGGTCATGGTCAAAGCACACCCTTGGTGCTGGGCACCCCTTCCACGCGGGGATCAATCTGCGTGGCGGTGTCGAGGGCGCGGGCCAGGGCCTTGAAAACCCCCTCCGCCATGTGGTGCGCATCGCGTCCGGCCAGGATGTCGATATGCAGGTTCATGCCGCCATTCACGGCCACGGCGCGGAGAAATTCCTCCACGAGCTGGAACGAAAAATTCCCCCCGATGGCCTCCACCTGCGGGGGCGGATTATAAGCAAGGTAGGGACGGCCGCTCAGGTCGACCACCACACGGACGAGCGCTTCATCCATCGGAACATAGGCATGACCATACCGGCGAATCCCCTTTTTGTCGCCCAGGGCCTTGGTGAGCGCCTGACCGAGGGTGATGCCGGTGTCCTCCACGGTGTGGTGAAAATCCACCTCGATGTCCCCCTGGGCCTCGATTTCGAGGTCAAACAGCCCGTGGCGCGCAAAAAGCGTGAGCATGTGGTCGAAAAAGGGCACGCCGGTGCGCACCGCCGAATGGCCCCTGCCGTCAACGGTCAGACGGGTCTTGATGCGGGTTTCGCTGGTGTTGCGTTCAATGAAGGCTTCGCGGGACATGGAAGGGGGAGTTTCGCACACCCGCGTCCGATTTGAATCTCTAAATTTGGGGACGGACGGAGGCGGACCGGGGAAAGGAGAAATCCGGAACCGCCGGAGGTCAGACGCGCTTCTTTTTGGGGCGGCGCCGGAGTTGGCTCAGGACTTGGAAAAGCCGGAACCGGGACCGGGCCGGCGGCGGCTCGGGAGCGGCGCTCCTGGCTGCCCGCTCCATGGCCTTCCGAACCAGGAAATCTTCAAAATCCAATTGCTTTTCCTTCACGGATTCGTGAAATTACACGATATGCTTTCTCCTGTCCATCATCGAATTGCCCAGGCGATTTTGTCACTGGAAAAACAGGGGGAACCGGCTTTTGTGCCCGACCTCGTGCGGAAGCTCGGTTATGCCGCCGAGAGCAGCCTCACCGCCACGCTGAAAATCATGGAGCGCAACGGACTCATCACCATCAAGGGCGGGGGCGCGAAGGGCCGGTCGCGCATGGTCACGCTGACCTCCCGGGGCCGGCAGGCCCTCGGGGCGGGCGGGCTTCCCGTGCTGGGGTCCATTCCGGCCGGCCCGCTCAGCGAAGCCGTCGCCCAGGCCGACGACGTGCGCGAGCCCGGCGATCTGCTGCCATGGAAGGAGGGGGATTTTTTGCTGCGGGTGCGGGGCGACTCGATGATCGGGGATGGCATTTTTGACCGCGACCTGGTGTTGATCCGGCCCGCCGCGGAGGTGCGTCCGGGGGAAATCGCCGCCGTGCAGGTGGGCGACGACCATGAAGCCACCCTCAAGCATGTGCATCCGAACGGAAACACCGTCACCCTGCGCGCCAGCAATCCGCAATACGCCGACCTCACCGTGCCGGCGAAAACCGTAAAAATCGCGGGCGTGTTCCGCGGATTGATTCGCCATGTCGGCGGTGCCTGACAAACGCGGGCAGCTGGCCGCGCTGCGCGCCTTGGTGGCGGAGAAATTTCCGCAGACGGCCCCCGTGCGTTCCGGCCGTCTGCGCACCGGCTGCGAGGCGTTGGACCGTCGGGGTGGGCTCCTGCGCGGCGGCCTCACGGAAGTTTGCGGGTCGCTGGCCGGCGGGCAGATGGTGTTGGCCGCACTGCTTGAGGCGGCCGTGCGCGAGGCGTTCTGGGTGGCGTTGATCGACGGCGCCGATGCCTTTGAGCCCGCCGACTGGCCCGGGGACCAGTTGGACCGCCTGCTCTGGGTGCGTTGCCGGGAAACCGGGGCCGCACTCAAGGCCGCGGACATCCTCCTGCGTGACGGCAACCTGCCCGTGCTCCTGCTCGATTTGCAGATGGTTCCGGAGCGCCAGCTGCACCGCATCCCCGCCAGCACCTGGCACCGTTTTCATCGGGTGATCGAAAACTCCGCCACCGTCCTGCTCGTGCTCACCCCGCGCCCCCTGGTCGAAGGCACCCCAAGCCGCATTGCCGTGAAGATTCCCTCGCCGTGGAAGGCCATGACCGCCTCCCGCCGGCAACTGCTCGACGAACTGGTCGCCCAGGCGTTTGAGCGGGGAAGGGAGGATTTTTTCCCAGAAGACCGGGAGGCGCCTGCGGGCCGGGAAACAAGGACTCCCTGCGTCGTCCCCTCCGGGGCGGCGTAGGCGACGACGTGGGGAGCCGTTGCCATGTTCCTCTGTCTTCTGCTGCCGGATTTCCGCCTTCAGGCGGCCCTGCGCTGGCGCGAGATCACCGGCCCGGCGGCCGTGGTCGATGACCGGGCCGACCTGCTGCTCGAGGTCAACGCCGCCGCCCGCGCCCTCGGCATTACCCCCGGCCAGACCGGTCCGCAGGCCATGGCGCGCAATGGACGGATCCACCTGCTGCCGCGCGCGGAGGCACAGGAGCACTGCCTCAACAACCTTCTGGTCGATCGGGCCATGGGACTCTCGCCCGATGTGGAACACACCGCGCCGGGGGCGGTCATTGCCGACCTCCACCGCGCCGCCAAAACCCTCTGCTGGCAGCAACTCGCCGACACCCTCGTCGCGCAGTTCCGTTCCGACGCCCTCACCCTGCAGGTGGGCGTGGCCTCCACCCCGGACCTCGCCCTGCTCGCTGCGCGGGGTGCCGATCCGGTGGCCGTCGTTTACGATCCCTCCGCCTTTGTCGCGCCGCTGCCCGTCAGCGCATTGGAACCTTCGGAGGCCGTGCAACAAATCCTCGCCGCCTGGGGCGTCGGCACCGTGGGCGAACTTCTCCGCCTGCCGCGCTCCGGCGTGGTCGAGCGCTTGGGCGCCGAGGCGGACGACCTGCTGCGGCGCGTTTCCGGGCGCCACAGACGTCCGCTCCGGACCATACGTCAGCGACCGGAATATGCCGAGGCCTTTGATTTCGATTACGAGGTGGAAACTTCCGCGCCACTTCTGTTTTTGCTGCGCCGGTTTTTGAACGACCTCACCGCGCGCCTGCGGGAGGCCGGACGTGTGGCACGGCAGATGGTTCTGTCCATCCCGCTCGATGACGGTTCGCGCCATGAACGCACCTTCGCCATCCCCTCGCCCACCGCCGACGTGGAGGTTCTGTATCGCATCCTGGACACCCACCTCGAAACCCTCCAATTGCCGCAGCGGCCGACCGGACTGCGCCTGCGCCTTGAGGATGCCCTGCCGGCCAAGGATCAACTGCAGCTCTTTGAAAGCGCCCTGCGCGATCCCAATCTGTTCGGCGAAACCCTGGCGCGGCTGAAGGCCTTTCTTGGCAACGACGCCGTGGGTGTTCCCATTCCGGCCGACACGCACGAACCGGATCGTTTTACAGTGAAGGATTTTTTCTCCCGGGAGGAGGGCCGGCCCCCGGCGGATTCTCTTTCGGAGTCCGACCGAAAGCCGGCCCTCCGCGGCCTGCCCTTGCGCCGCTGCCGGCCGGCGCCTCCCGCGCGGGTGGTGATCCAGAGGGGACGTCCGTTTGGCCTGGCCTCGGAGATTGCGACGGGTGCGGTCACGTGTTGCGCCGGTCCCTACCGCCTCTCGGGCACGTGGTGGGACCCGCGGGGCTGGGAGATCGAGGAATGGGACGTGCAGTTGGAGGATGGCGCGATGTTCCGGCTGGCCCGGCGCGGCCGGCGCTGGACCGTGGAGGGGTGTTATGAAGCCTGAATACATCGAGCTCCACGCGCGCAGCGCCTTCAGTTTTTTGCGCGGCGGCTCGCAGCCGGAGGATTTGGTCAAACGGGCCAAAGACCTCGAAATGCCCGCGCTGGCGCTGTGCGACCGGGACGGCGTTTATGGTTCCGCGCGCCTGCATTCGGCGGCGAAGGAAACCGGTCTGAAGGCATTGGTCGGCGCGGAACTCACGCTCGAAGACGGCGCCGTGCTTCCCGTACTGGTGAAAAACCGGACCGGATACCAGAACCTCTGCCGCCTCATCACCGAAGCCAAACTGCGCGGCACCAAGACCGAGAGCGCCGTGCGCTGGGAGGAACTTCCGCACTACGGCGACGGGCTCATCGCCCTCACCGGAGACGAGGAGGGCGTCCTGCGCGATCCGGAAGATGCCGCCGCGCTCGACCGCCTCATCGCGGCCTTTGGACGGGAGAATGTCGCCGTCGAAATCCAGCGGCACCTGCGCCGCGGCGAGGACTGGCGTAATGAAACCCTGGTCGCGCTGGCCGAGTCCCGCCGGCTGCCCGTTGTGGCCACCAACGGCGTCCTCTACGCCACGCCCGCCGGACGCCAGGTTCTGGACGTCTTCACCTGCATCCGCCACCACACCCATCTCGACGCCGCCGGCCGCCTGCTCAGCCCCAATGCCGAGCGGCACCTGAAATCCGCCGCCGAGACGAAGGCGCTTTTTGCCGACCGGCCCGAGGCCGTTGAAAACACCGTGCGCCTGGCCGAACGCCTGGAATTCACCCTGGAAAACCTCGGCTACGAATTTCCCAAATACAACGGCCTCTCCGGCGAAGCCGCCGATGCCTGCCTGCGCGAAAAGGTGCTCGAAGGATATCGCCGGCGCTACGGACGTCCGCACCCCCGCGCGCTCCGTCAGATCAAGCGCGAACTCGACCTGATCCGAAAACTCGGTTTCGCCGGCTATTTTCTCATCGTCTGGGACATCGTCCAGTATTGCAAAACCCACGACATTCTCGTGCAGGGCCGCGGCAGCGCGGCCAACAGCGTGGTCTGCTACTGCCTGGGCATCACAGCCTGCGATCCCATCGCCTACAACCTGCTCTTCGAGCGTTTTCTCAGCGAGGGACGCGGCAATTCCTGGCCCGACATCGACCTCGACCTGCCCAGCGGCGAGCGGCGTGAACAGGTCATTCAGGAGGTGTATCGGCGCTATGGAAAACACGGCGCGGCCATGACCGCCAACGTCATCACCTACCGCGGACGCAGCGCCATGCGCGAAATCGGCAAGGCGCTCCATCTGCCGGCCGACATCATCGACCGTTTTTCCAGCCTCTTCGCCAACGGCGACTTTCCGCACACGATCGAATTTTTGGACCAACTGCGTCAGGCGGGACTCCCCCCGGACCATCCCCGCGCCGCCGCGGCAGCCACCCTGTATCGGCAGATCCGCGGACTGCCCCGCCACCTCGGCCAGCATTCCGGCGGCATGATCATCTGCCAGAACGCGCTGAGTTCGGTCGTTCCGCTCGAAAACGCCTCCATGCCCGGCCGCGTGGTGGCCCAATGGGACAAGGACGACTGCGAGGATCTCGGCATCGTCAAGGTGGACCTGCTGGGGCTCGGCATGATGGCCGCCATGCAGGACATCTTTGCCCTCTGCCGGGAACGCCAGGGGTGGCCGGCGGAATTTGACCGGATTCCCAAGGAGGACCCCCAAGTGTACACCATGCTGCAAAGGGCCGACACCATCGGCACCTTCCAGGTTGAAAGCCGCGCGCAGATGGCCACGCTGCCAAGGTTCCGGCCGGCCTGCTTTTACGACATCGTCATGCAGGTCGCGATCATCCGCCCGGGCCCCATCCAGGGCGGCATGCTCAGTTCGCTGATGGCGCGGCGGGAGGGAAAAGAGAAGGTCACCTATCTCGACGACCGCCTCAAACCCACACTGGAACGCACACTCGGCGTGCCGTTGTTCCAGGAACAACTGCTCAAGATGGCCATGGACATCGCCGGGTTCAGCGGGAGCGAGGCCGAGGAATTGCGGCGCGCGCTGAGTTTTCACCGCTCGCACGAACGCATGGACAGGGTGTGCGAAAAACTGCGCGCCGCCATGGCCGAACGGGATGTCAAACCCGAGGTGGCGGAGCAGATCGTCAAAAGTATCCAGTCCTTCGCCGTGTATGGCTTCCCCGAAAGCCACGCCATCAGCTTTGCCCTCATCGCCTACGCCAGCTGCTGGCTGAAGGTCCACCGCGCACCGGAGTTTTACACCGCCCTCCTCAACAACCAGCCCATGGGCTTTTACAGCAGCGCCACGCTCATCCAGGACGCCCGCGCGCATGGCGTGAAGGTGCGGCCGGTTTCCGTGCTGCACTCCGACTGGGACTGCACCATTGAACCTGACAATGCCGTCCGTCTCGGCCTGCGCATGGTGCGCGGAATGGACTCCGCCATCGGCCGGCGCATCGCCGCAGAACGCAAAATCCGTCCGTTCACCTCGCTGGAGGATTTCCGCCGCCGCACGGAACCGGACCGTCCGGCCCTGCGGGTTCTCTCCCGCATCGGCGCGCTCAACGGTCTGGCCGGACACCGGCGCGACGCCCTCTGGAAAACCGGCTTCCCGCTGCGGTCCGACGACCTGCCCGGTTTTCACTTGGAAAACGAACAGCCCGCGCCCCTGCCGCCCATGGATGCCTTTGAGCGGCTGGAGGCGGATTTTTCCGGCACGGGCGTCACCACCGGCCGGCACCCCATGGCATTGATCCGGGCCGGCCTGCCCGACGTCACCCGCGCCGGGGACCTGTCCTTCGTGCCCAACGGCCAACAGGTGCGCATCGCCGGACTGGTCATCTGCCGTCAGCGTCCGGGCACCGCGAAGGGCGTGGTTTTTGTCAGTCTTGAGGACGAAACCGGCGTGGCCAACGCCGTGCTCTACGCGCCGTTCTTCGAAAAACACCGCCTGGTCGTCACCCAGGAACGCTTTCTCCTGATTGAAGGCCCCGTGCAAAACGAACGCGGCGCAATCCACGTCCTGGCCCGCCGCGTCCAGGCCCTCCCCTACGAAGCCTGCGCCACCCCGGGATCCCATGATTTCCGGTGAATGACCCGAAACTGCGGAACCCCATCAACCGCAGGACACGGCGTGAGGAGGGGCTTTGGACAACCCGCCAATCCCCCGGCTCCTTACGCCGCCGCCTCCGAAAATGCCTTGCACCCCACAATAAACTGGAACCCCTCCGTTCCGTCTGCGACCGTCCCACCCGCCGCGGGGCAACACCCGTTTGGGAAGTCCCCCTTTCCGAACCAGGGGGCGCCCCGATCGGTCGTGGCGCGACCCGCCCCACCATTCCTGCTCCATGCGCGAGATTCCGAATTCAAAGCCCAATTACCCAGCGCACGGCGCCTACCGCATTCACATCGCCCGCGAGGGTTTTGCCAGCATCCTGCATGTGGCATCCGGCGAAATCATGCACTCGCGCACGCCGCCCATGGAGGAGGCACGCCGGCTCTACATCGAACAATCCCGTCTCGCGGAACGGCTGCGTCCGGCTGAAACCGGCCGGCCGCTGGTCCTCTGGGACGTCGGGCTCGGCGCCGCCGCCAATGCCATGGCCGCCATCCGGTGTTACGAGGAACAGGCCGCCGCCGGCCCCGTGCGTCCGCTGCAGGTTGTCAGCTTCGAAAACGACCTCGACTCGCTGCGCCTTGCCGTGGAATTCCGCGATCTTTTCCCCTATCTGCACCACGAAGCCCCGGCGGAGCTTTTGCGGGAAGGACGCTGGGAATCACGACAACACCCCGGCCTGAGCTGGATCCTTGTGCCGGGCGACTTTCAGCAATCGATGTCCCTCGCCCCGGAGCCTCCGGAGGTGATTTTTTACGATCTTTTCTCCGGCAGGACCAACGGCGACCAATGGACGCTCGCGGCCTTCCGCCGCCTGTTTGCCGCCTGCGGCAACCATCCGACGGAGCTTTTCACCTACACCGTTTCCACCGCCTCGCGCGCCGCCCTGCTCGTGGCGGGTTTCTGGGTTGCGCGCGGACGCGGCACCGGGGCCAAGGGGGAAACCACCATCGCGCTCACCCCGGCGGCACGGAACACCCCGTTCGGCCGCCGTCATGAACTGCTCGGACCCGAATGGCTCGGAAAATGGCGGCGCTCGGCCGCCCGCATCCCCTCCTGGCTGGGTGCGCACGAACGGGAGGAATTCGAAAAGGCCGTTCTGGAACACGCGCAGTTTCGCGCGGCGTCGGCCTGAGGGCCGGCGGTGAAGGATTTCTCGTCAAACCGCGCTCTCTCCGCTAAAGCGGGGGGCCGTTCATGGACCCTTCCTCCTCCCCGACCGAGACCATCAGTGCCGCCGAAGAAAAATTCGAAGCCCTGCGCCGCAAGGCGGGCTTCTTTCTGGCTCCCCTGGGATTTCTGCTGACGCTCTGGTGGGCTTCCTCGGTTCTGCCGCCCCCCGCCGCCCGTCTCAGCGCGGTGCTGGTTTTGATGGTGCTCTTCTGGCTCACGGAATCGATCCCGCTGCCGGTCACCGCCCTCCTCGGCGCGGTGCTCAACATCGTGCTCGGGGTCGCCGATGCGAAAACGGTCCTGGCCCCGTTTGCCGATCCGATCATTTTCATCTTCATCGGCGGCTTCATGCTGTCACGGGCGATGACGCGCCACAAGCTGGACCGCCGCATCGCCCTTGCGGTGCTCTCCCTGCCCGGAGTGAGCGGCTCTCCGTTTCGCATCCTCGGCGCCATGGGCCTGGTGGCCGCGCTGGTGTCCATGTGGGTGAGCAACACCGCCACCACCGCCATCTTCCTGCCCATCGCGCTCGGCGTCCTCGGCAGCCTCACCGGCGGTGAGTCGCCGCGCGGACAGGCCTACGCCACCGGCATGATGCTCATGCTCGCCTATGCGGCCTCCATCGGCGGCATCGTCACCCCGGTCGGTTCGCCTCCAAACCTCATTGCGCTCGGACAACTGGAAAAGCTGGCCAACATCGAAATCGGCTTCCTGACCTGGATCCTCGTGATGGTGCCGATCTTTGCCATGATGTTCGGCGTGCTGTGGGTGATGCTTTGGTTTTTCCACCCGGCGGATCGCAATCTGAAGGTGCGCAGTGAAAACCTCGCCGCATTCCTTTCGCAACAGCGGGCGATTCTGGGCAAATGGACCCCCGGACAGGTGAGCACCGCCATCGCCTTCGCCGTGGCCATCATTCTCTGGCTTCTGCCCGGCGTGGCCCAGGCCGTGCTCGGCGCCAAGCATGAGTATGTGGTTTTTCTCAACCGCTATTTCCCGGAATCCATCGTGGCCCTGCTGGCCTCCTGCCTGTTGTTCTTCCTGCCGGGAGAAAACGGCGCGCGGGCCTTGGACTGGGAAAGCGCCTCCAAAATCGACTGGGGAATCATTCTCCTGTTCGGCGGCGGCATTTCGCTGGGAGCCCTCATGTTCAGCACCGGCGTGGCCAAGGCGATGGGGGAGGCCGCGGCGGGACTCTTCGGTCCGGAAGCCGGACTGTGGGCGCTCACCGGCCTGGCCATCGCCGTGGGCATTGTGCTTTCCGAAACCACCTCCAACACCTCCTCGGCCACCATGCTCTGTCCGGTGCTGATTGCGCTGGCGGACGGCATGGGCGTGAGCCCGATCGCCCCCACCCTGGGCGCCTGCCTCGGAGCCAGCATGGGGTTCATGCTGCCGGTGTCGACCCCGCCGAATGCCATCGTCTACGGGTCCGGACTCGTGCCGCTTCCCTCCATGCTGCGCGCAGGCATCGTGTTTGACGTCCTCGGCTTTCTCGTCATCTGGGGCGGCCTGCGGGTGATCTGCCCGCTGCTCGGACTCGTCTAAGAAAGGCGAAAAGCGGAACGTTCGACGCCCTTCGCGCCTGCGGGGAGGCACAGCCGCCGGCCTGTCCCAAAATCTCATCAAAACCTCCGACCCGAAAAGCCCCCCTCCCCCATCAGACTCGCCAGAAAAGGACGTCTCCCCTAACTTTATCGTCATGTTTGAAAACCTCTTCGCGCAAGGGGGGCTTTCCCTCGAACGGCTCCGGAGTTTCATCGAAGTGGCGGAAGCCGGGTCAATCGCACGGGTCGCCGTCGGCGATCCCTCACGGCAGTCGCTGATCAGCCGTCAGATCGGCGAACTGGAGGCGTTTTTTGGCGTCGAACTCACCCGCCGAAAGGGAAAGGGACTGGAGATCACGGAGGCCGGACGCGAACTCGCCCGGCAGGTGCGCCTGCAGTTTCAGAGTCTGGCGGATTTCAAGGCGGCCCGCGCCGGACAGCCGGTGGAATATCGCATCGCCAGCGGAAACAGCATCCTGGAATGGCTGGTGGCGCCGCAGATGGGTCCGCTTTTCCGCGCGGCTTCGGGTACGTTTGCACTTCTCGACCGCCGCACGAGCGACATCGTGGCCAGCCTGCTCGACCACACGGTGGATTTCGGCATCCTGCGGAAATCCGCCCTTGTGCCTCCCCTTCAGTTTCACGCGCTGGGAACCCTCACCTACGCCCTTTTTGTGCCAAAGACGCTGGGGACCAAGGATGAACATTCCCTGCCGCTGGCAATTTCCGTCGGCCGCGAATTTTTGGAAGCCTTTGAACAAGCGACCGCCCGCATGCCGGTGAAACCGCACATCGCCTTCCGCTGCACCAGCTTCACCCTGGCGGCCCAACTGGCCCGCTCCGGCACGGCGGCGGCGGTCCTTCCCCGGATCGCCGCACCGTTCCTGAAGGAAACGACGGTGATGCGCCATCCCTCCTGGATCAGGTCCCTCAAACGCGAACTCGGCCTCGCCTGGCACCGGCACATGCTGGAAATCCGCCCCGGAGCCGAGGTCCTGAAGGACCGGTTGATCAAGACACTCTCCCGCGGATTGTCCTGACTTTATAGTCAGGGATCCTGAAATTTTCCGGATACCGGAGTCCGGACAAGCCGGATAGGGTGCGCGTCATGACCCGACGACGAAGAGGTTCGGAAATGCGAGTAGATGATTCCCATGCTCCTACCGAAACTCTATCGTCGGCTGGGGGAGATTCTCCTTCAGGAAACCCAGATTGAAACCCCGGATTATTCCGTCTATCTGACCCGGGCCCTTGCCGGAAGGCCCTTTCCCCTTGGCGGGCCCTTCCGGCTTTCGGCCAATGGCCGGTTGGAAGCCGTCCGTCCCTCGGGTCCCCGCCCCTACGCGGTGCGGCTGCAGACCCGCGCGGTGATTCGCGCGGTGACCCTCGCCGCCCGGGCGGGAATTCCGGTGGGCAGCTCCACCAAGGAATGGATGCTTTCCGCCCTGCGGGCCCCGGATTACCGCCGCGAGGCGGAGGCGTGCCTGGACTCCCCCCACCACTTGGGCTGAGGCTGAAAAAATCAAACTCCAGAGTCAGGAAATCCGATTTTTCCTGACTCTGGAAATAAATTTACCGCTCGTACTGCCCCGCCCGATACAGTTCCGCGTAGGCGCCGTTTCGGGCCAGCAGTTCGGGTCCGGTGCCGGTTTCCGCCACGACGCCGTTTTTCAGCACCACGATGCGGCCCAGGGAATGCACGGTGGCGAGCCGGTGGGTGATGATGAGGGTGGTGCGTCCCCGCATGAGCTCGGCGATGGTTTCCATGATGGCATGCTCGGTTCCCGGATCGAGCGCGCTGGTGGGTTCGTCGAGAAGGAGAATGGGGGCGTCCTTGAGAAAGGCGCGCGCAATGCCGATGCGCTGACGCTGACCGACACTGAGATGGCTGCCCCGCTCGCCGACCGGACTGTCAAACCCCTGCGGCATCGCCATGATGAAGTCGTAGGCTTGGGCCCGTTTGGCCGCCTCGATGATCTCCGCGTCCGTGGCGTCGGGTTTGCCGTAGGCGATGTTTTCCTTGATCGTGGTGGAAAACAACACCGTGTCCTGCAGGACCATGGCGATCTGGGCGCGGAGGGAGGCCTTGGTCAGGTCGCGCAGATTGTGTCCATCGATGAGGACCTCGCCGGCCACCGGATCGTAAAACCTCGGCACCAGGCTCATCAGCGTGCTTTTTCCCGCACCGGTTCCGCCCACAAAGGCCACGCTTTCCCCCGGGTGGATGGTGAGGTTGACGCCCTTCAAGATCATCCGGTCGTCGGTGTAGCCGAAATGAACATCCCGAAAGGTGATTTCACCGCGGACCGGACCGAGAACCTTTGCGTGTGGGGCGTCCGGCACGTCGTTTTCGCGGTCGAGCACCTCAAAGCAGCGGGTGACCGCCGCCGCCGCGCCCTCCAGAGCCCACGCCGTGTAGCTGAGCTGCTCAAGCGGCGTGTAGAGCATGGGCAGGTAGGCGATGAACACGGTGAGGTCACCCAGGGTGAGATGGCCCTCGAGGACCTGCCGCGAGCCCACGTAATACATGAGGGCGGTGCCGGCCGCCATCAGCGTGCTGACCACCAGCGTGCTGAGAATGGAGGTTTTGTTGAACCGCAGGCTGGCTTCCAGGCTGCGGGCGGCCCGGTCCTGAAACTGGCGCACCTCAAACGATTCCCGGCCGAAGGCGTGCACCATGCGGATCTGCGCGATGCCCTCCTGGGTGAGCGTGAGCAGGTCGCTTTCGCGTTCCTGGATGGTCGTGGACTGACGCCGCACCCGGTCGGCAAAATACCGGATGGTGAGAAAGGCAAAGGGCAGGACGACCAGCGAGGTGAGCGCCAGCGGCCAGTTCATCCAGAGCATGATCCCAAAGGTCATGACCAGCGTGACCACCGAACTGAAGATCGTGGCAAACCCCTTGTTGTAGATCGTCTGGATGGCCTGCGAATCGTAGGCCACACGGAAGCTCGAGTCCGCGCTGCGCCGGGAATCGTGGAACTTGAGCGGCAGCGACTGCAGGCAGGCGTACAAATCCGTGCGCAGCCGCATGAGGGCGTGCAGCCCGACCCGGATGAAAAGCAGGTTGGAAAGCAGGGTGACCACGCCGCCAAGGGCACTGATCACCACCAGGGCCACACACAGCCAGAAGGCCGCCTGAATGGGGGTGGCGCCGCCGAACCAGCGCGCGATGAGCTCCCGGGCCCCGGCGCTGCCCTGACTCGTGTCCAGCACGCCGTCCACGATGTATTTGAACGGCCAGGGACGGAGGGAATTCAGAAAGGTGGCCAGCAGGGTCAGGACAATGCCCGCCAGGGTGGGCCAAAGGTGCGGTCGGAAATAACGAAACGCTCGGGCGTAAACGGACACAGTGCCTCCGTTGCTACGTCAATGGCGCACCTTTGACAATCGGAGATCGTTTTCGGTCCGCGCCCCCTGACACTTGCTCTTCCCCTTGCTCCTGCACTCCTCCGATTTCGTCTCCGGGGCGCCCGGCACGTTTTTGGGGAGGAGGGGGAGCAAGGGCAGTGCGGGGGTACGGTGTGGCGAGGAGGGTTGACCCCCGGCGAAGGATCCCCTACTTCTGGGGTTCTCCGCCGCATGTCTTCGTCGTCTCCCAAAAAAATCGGCCTGTATGGCGGCACCTTCGATCCCATTCACAACGGCCACCTCATCCTGGCCCGGGATGCGATGGAGCGCCTGGAACTGGATCGCGTGGTGTTTCTGCCCGCCCACGTTTCGCCGCACAAACTGGACCGTCCCCCCGCCAGCGCGGAGGCGCGCTGCCGCATGGTGGCGGAGTCGATCGAGGACGAACCCGGGTTTTTCCTCGATGACCGCGAGGTGCGGCGGGAGGGGCCGTCGTTCACCATCGACACCGTGCGCGAATACGGCCGGGAATTCCCCGGCGCGGAGCTCTATTATTTCATCGGGGACGACAACCTTGACGAACTCCACACCTGGAAGGACATCGATGAGTTGCGCCGGCTCGTGCAGTTTGTGGTGCTCTCGCGGGCGGGCATGCCCTTCCTGGCGGAATTTCCCACGATCACACGGCGGGTGGAAATTTCCTCGACCGAAATCCGCAATCGCATTGCCCGCGGCCTGTCGGTCCGCTATATGGTGCCCTATCCTGCCACTCAGGTGATCACGATGCTGGGACTCTACAAAAATGACTGACAGCGAAGTTCTCGCCCGCGCCTGCGCGGAGGCCGCCGCGGATAAAAAAGCCGAGGACATCGTCGCCCTCGACATGCAGGGCATCTCGACCTTCACGGATTTCTTTGTGATCTGTTCAGCCTCCTCCGAACCCCAGCTCAAGGCCATCAGCTCCGCCATCCGCGAACAGGTCCGCGAAAAACTCGGACGCACCCCGATGTCCGAGGACGGCTTTCCCGGCAGCCAGTGGGTGGTCATCGACTATCCGGGCGTGATCGTGCATGTCTTCCTGCACGAAAAGCGGGAATATTACGGACTCGAAAACCTCTGGCGCGACGCCCGGCGTCTGGAACTCGGGATCGAATCGTAAAGCCCGGAGGGACGGCCGCCGGCCCGTCCCATGATGAAACCAACCGCCACCCGTCCGGTCGCCGCCCCTTGCCAAAGGGGCGCGTCCCGATCCCTCTCCCCCCCGGCCAATTCCCCTCACCTAACGCTTGTCATTGCCGGTGAGTTTCGCGACCCTGCCCGGCGTGCTTGAACTCCGCGACGTAACCCTCTTCATCCAGCAGGGCGGCGAGGTAAGGCCCTTGCTGGCCGATATTTCCGCCCGCTTCCCCCGCGGCCATTTCGCGGCGATCATCGGTCCCTCCGGCTGCGGCAAGAGCACGCTGCTCAAGGTGATCACCGGCATCGCCCACGGGGAGGAGGAGGGGGAGATTTTCTGGCAGGGGCAGAACGTCATGGAAAAGGACTTCTCGCCCTCGGAAATCGGCTACGCGCCGCAGTTCAGCATCGCGTACGAAGAACTCACCGTGCGGGAATGCGTGGCGCATTCCATTCAGCTCCGCGTGCGCGGCATGCACGGTCCGGCCCTCGAGGAGGCCGTGGTCCGGGTGCTGGACGAAGTCAACATGACCGAATTTTCCGACCGCCTGGTGAGCGTGCTGTCGGGCGGACAAAAACGCCGCCTCGCCCTCGCCATGGAGCTCGTCAGCAAGCCGGTGATGCTGCTCTGCGACGAGGTGACAAGCGGACTCGATCCGCAGTCCGAAGACGAAATCGTCAAGCTGCTGCACGGCCTTTCCCGCACGGACGGACGGGTCATCTTGTCCGTCACCCACAGCCTCCGGCACCTGAATTATTACGACTCCGTGCTCGTCCTCTACCAGGGCGTGGTCGCCTACCACGGTCCGCCGGAATACCTCTCCCACTACTTCCGCTGTGAAGATCCCCAGGACCTCTACGCCCAGCTGGCCCTGCGCGAGGCGAAGGAATGGGCGCAGTCATGGAAAAAACACCGCCACGCCTTCCTGGAAGCCATGGAGGGACGCGAACTCGGCGAGCAGCTTGAGGAGGTGAATTACAGCAGTCCGGCGGAGGAACAGGACCACACCGTCGAAGCGCCGCCCCAGGAGGAGCGCAGCGAATCCCTGCCCGCACCCGATGCGTTCAGCCAGTTTCTCACCCTGACCACACGCCGGTTCCGGATTTTCTCCCGAAACAAGGCGCAGATTTTCCTGCAACTCGGACTCATCCTCGGTTTTCCGCTGCTGGTGGCCATCTTCGCCTGGAACGGACTTCCCGCCATCCAGAACCTCTCGATGGGCGTGGAACTGAACGTGTTCCAGCAACTCGAGGAAAACGTCAAATTCCTCGAGCAGGGCAGCAAGATCGGCAGCCTCGTGTCGGGCATTGTGATGTTTCAGGTCATCCTGCTCACCCTGATGGGCGCCAACAACTCCGGACGGGAAATCGCCGCGGAACGGCTCATTTTCGAAAAGGAAAAACTCTCCGGTCTGAGTCCGCTGGCCTACATCGGCAGCAAGATCGTGTTCCTGCTCGTGCTCGTGCTGGCCCAGTCGTTGTGGATGGGGCTGTTTGTCCATTTTGTCTGCAATTTCCCCGGGGAACTGCCGGCGCAGCTGCTTTTCCTGTTTCTGGTCAATGCGGCCATGACCTCGATCTGCCTGGCCATTTCGAGCATGATGGGATCCGCCGAGCAGGCCTCGCTGGTTTCGATTTACCTAGTGGGTTTCCAACTGCCCCTCTCCGGCGCGGTGCTGGCCCTGCCCGACTGGGTGGGCGCCCTCACCCGTCCGTTCATCTCCGCCTACTGGAGCTGGTCCGGCGTGCTGCAAACCCTGCGGGGCGAGCGGTATTACGACATCGTCACCATGGTGGCGCAGACCGGCCTCTCCCCCGCCTCGCTCTGCCTGTGGGTGCTCGGCTCACACATTGTCATCGGCCTCTTTGTGGCCTGGATCGGCTCCCAACGCAGCCGGCTGCACTAGACCCGCATCCCTTCAGGCCAACACCCCCCCGGCCCGCCGCCCCTGGGGAAAAGGCTCCATAAAGCGCTCCGACATCGGGTTCACCGTCAGAGAGTTGGGTGAAGGGAATCGCGGAGGACCGGAGATGGCCGCACGAATATCTTGCAAAAGGCGTTGACAATGCCGCCCGGTTGCAGTTCTTTGAACCATCATTCGATTCGGGCGGCCGTCCGGCGGCTCCTTCCCATCGAACCGTAAAGTCAGCTTCTCTCAACCAACCCCAAGCCGGTTGTGTGTGCCTTTGAAGGCCCCCAACGCGAGCGAAAGGATTCCCATACCCACATACTTTCATGGCCGGCCACAACAAATGGTCGAAGGTCAAGCGCATCAAAGGCGCTCTGGACGCAAAACGCGGCAGGCTTTTTTCAAGGCTTTCCAAGGAAATCGCCGTCGCCGCCAGACTCGGAGGGGGAAACCCCGACTTTAATCCCCGTCTGCGCGCGGCGATTCAGTCGGCGCGCGCCCAGAGCATGCCCAATGACAACATTGAACGCGCCATCCGCAAAGGCGTGGGCGAACCCGGCGTCCAGGCCGTGGAGGAAATCGTCTACGAAGGGTACGCCGCCGGCGGCGTCGCCCTCATCGTGGAAACCGCCACGGACAACAAAAACCGCACCGCGGCCGACCTGCGACTGATCTTTTCCAAACATCACGGCAACCTCGGCGGTCCGGGCAGCGTGTCCTACATGTTCCGCCGCAAGGGACAGATCACCGTGCCCCTCGCCGCGGTGGACGAGGACCGTCTGCTGGAGATCGTGCTGGACGCCGGCGCCGAGGAACTCTCGAGCGACGACGAACACCACATCATCACCATGCCGGCCGACCAGCTGTATGCCGTGGCCGAATCGCTGAAAAAGGCCTCCATCGAGCCCGACAGCCAGAAACTCACCTACATCCCCGAAAACTCCGTCCCGGTCGCCGATTCGCAGACCGCCTCCCAGGTGCTCAAACTCTGCGACGCGCTGGAGGATTGCGACGACGTGCTGAACGTTTACGCCAACTTTGACATCCCCGACGACGTCCTCGCCCAGCTGCAGGACCACTGAACTTTTTTGCCATGACTGAAGAAAACACCGAAATTTCGACCGAGACTCCCGCGGCTCCCGCCAAGAAGACGCGCCGCGCCTCCACCGGCACCGCGCGCAAGCCTCGGGTCTCCAAAAAGGCTGCGACCGGCAAGCCGGCGGCTTCGCCCGATGCCGGGCGTCCCCACAACGCTGTCGAAAAGGTGGATCTCTTCGATGATGTCAAACCGGCCGCCGCACCGGAACCCGAAGCCCCGGTGACCCCCGCCGCGACCCCGGCCCCCGAAGCCGGGACGCCCGCCGCCCCGGCGGAGGCCGCGCCCGCTCCGGCGCCGGCGGAAGCCGCTTCTTCGGAAAATCCGGAACCCGCCCGCGAAGAACGCCGCAATCGCCGCGAACGCTTCCGTCGCGGACGCCGCAAACGGCAGGACGCCGAGGCGGAAAACGAACAGGCCACCGAAAGCGCCGCTGTGGAAGGCGAATCCGCCCAGCCCGCCATCACCGTGACGGAACCGGCTCCGGCCCAGCCCGCGCCGCCGCCTCCCCCGCCCGCCCCTCCGGCTCCGCCCACCTATGCGGAAGGCATCGTCGAGGTGTCCGGCAAGGGATTCGGCTTCCTGCGCGAACCGCGCCGCAATTTCTCGCAGTCCAACAACGACGTCTTTGTCACCCCCGAGGTCGTGCGCAAACACAACCTGCGCGACGGCATGTGGATCAAGGGCGAAACCCGCCGCGGCAGCCGCGGACCGCAGCTCTTCAAGCTCACCGAGCTGGAAGGCCAGGATCCCGACACCTTCCCGACCAACTTCCCGCTCTTTGAGGAACTGACCACCATCAGTCCCAACCGCCGCATCAAGCTGGAAACCACCCCCGACCGCCACACCACCCGGGTGATGGATCTCATGACCCCGATCGGCAAGGGTCAGCGCGGCCTCATCGTGGCCCCGCCCCGCACGGGCAAAACCACGCTCCTCCAGCACATCGCGGACGCCGTGGTGAAAAACCACCCCGAGATGAAGCTCATCATTCTCCTCGTCGACGAACGTCCCGAGGAGGTGACCGAAATCCGCCGCACCGTGCCCACCGCCGAGCTGATGGCCAGCTCGAACGACTCGGACATCAAAACCCACACCCGCATCGCCCAGCTCGCCTCCGAGCGGGCCAAGCGCCTCGTGGAAATGGGCAAGGACGTGTTCATGCTCATGGACTCGCTCACCCGCATCGGCCGCGCCTTCAACAATGCCCAGGGCGGCGGCGGACGCACCATGTCCGGCGGCGTGGACTCCCGCGCCCTCGAAATCCCGCGCAAGATCTTCGCCGCGGCCCGCAACACCGAAGAGGCCGGTTCGCTCACCATCATGGCCACCGCCCTCATCGAGACGAACAGCCGCATGGATGACCTCATCTTCCAGGAGTTCAAGGGCACCGGCAACATGGAGCTCGTCCTCGACCGCAAGATCAGCGACCAGCGCATCTACCCGGCCGTCGACATCTTCCTCTCGGGCACCCGCCGCGAGGAACTCCTCCTCACCCCCGAGGAACTGCACAAGATCAGCGTCATCCGCCGCGGCCTCGCCGGCCACAAGCCGATTGAAGCCATCGAGCGCCTCCTGTTCTTCATCCGCAAATATCCCACCAATGCGGAGCTCCTGAAAAACATCCCCGGATAACGGGAAGGGCGAATTCCGATTGCGAAAACCGGAACCCCGGAGGGCGCAGCCACGGCCGTCCGGCGGGTGGTTTTGACTCGCGACAGAGCGCCGCTGTCCCATTTAGCGCAATCTGTTGTGTTTCGTTCAGCAGGGCCGACGGGGTGGGAATTTTTCGCCTGCAAACGACAAAGTCTGTCTGAGGAAAAATCAAGGCCGGCGCGCCCCTGAGCTTGGGGGGCATCGGACAGGTTTTCTGCCGCAAAGACCTCTCCGCCTGGCGGTTGTCCTTGCCAGACCGAACCCGTCCCGCATAAATTTCGCCCGGAAAGCCCCCCCAAAAGTGGGACGCTGGCACAGATGCTGCTAAAACCTCGTAACGGCAACCAAACCATGGACTTTCAGGGGATAGATTATCGGCCGGACGGAGGCGCGAGGGTAACAGGGTGCCGTCCCGGACCGGCCAAATCCTTTGGTTTCCGTCAGCTCCTCATAGGGGGCCGCCTGCGCGAAGGGTTGCGAGGGTATCGCGCGGCGGCAGGGGAGACCTTGCTGAGTTCCCCACACCGCATTCCCGGCCCGCCTGTGACGACATTGTCACACTCCCTTCCTTCCCCGGGCCAAAGTTTCCGGCACACTGCCGGATGTCAGCCGGGATCGCAGCCGGCCGCCACGACCTCCGGGGTCATGGCGAATCCTTGCGAACCAACCATCAACCATGCGCCGGGGTTCGCTGTCGCAAGCCCTGCCGTGACAGGTCCCCACGGCAGAGCTTGCGGCGGAACGGCGCACCTACAACCATGAAAAAAATATCAGCAATCCTTACGATAATCGCCCTGACGATCGCTGGAGCGAATGCGCAAACGATCGTCTTTTCCGAAAACTTTGGAAATCTGACGGATGGAACGGACATTTCGACATCCAACACGAGTTTGACGTACGTCCGTATCGGGACCGGAGGCGGCAGTATTGTCGCAGAAAATCCCTCCAGCTTCGGACCGGGTGCGTCTGCATTTATTACTGGGCCGACAAACGCATCCCTGAACGGAATCGGAGTTCAAAGCACCTTGGACTTCCATGGCGCAAGCATCATCACCTTTTCAGTAGATCTTCGGTTCACCGACCTTAGTGGGAATGTTGTGATCGGATTGGGATCGGGAGGCGTTTTTACCAACCACAATGGATTCAGCACCAACGACGGTTTGTTCTGGCTTCAAGCAAACGGGACCAATCTCCAACGACGGACAAGCTCCAATTGGGTAGACATCAGCGGTGTAACGTTGGCAGTCGACACCAATTATACGTTGCTTGTTGAAGTCGACGTAACCGCGGGTCAAATGGATATTTGGCTGAACGGGAGCCAAGTTGCCGACGGCGTCGGGGTCACCACGGCCTCCATCACCGATCCGACTGGATTCCGGATCTATTCAGTGAACGGCAGCAATGTCGAGATCGACAATATTGTTCTGACCGCCGTCCCCGAACCCGCCTCAGCCGTCATGCTCGCCGGCGGTGTCGGCATGATCCTGT
>CALCJD010000032.1 GCA_937960895.1 uncultured Spartobacteria bacterium
CTACGTGCCGCACCCCGACTACTATGACGCGACCAAACCCTTTGCCCACGGCATGCGCAGCTACAGCAACCATCCCCTCCTGTGGCCGGGGGGCACCACGGGAAGTTATGTCGAGGGACTGCCCCTGCGCTCCCTGTTGTACAATAACGGCCAGACCGGAAACCGTGATTTCATGATCGATTACCGTCCCGACCTCCCCCCAAACATCACCGACCTGCGGAAGGAGGGATGGAGTGGGGACTTTGACAACGGCATCGGCAACTTTCCGGACGGGCCGTTCCTGAACAAACCCGATGAAGGCACGGCAAAATGGGAGGACAATGAGCCTCCCTACTGGGTGTCGCGATGGGAACTGTCCGACGGATTCTTTTCCCCCCTGCGTCAGGTCCCCTCGGCGGTTATGTTCGGATCCCTTCCCACCGGGGTGAAGGCCGGCATTCCATGGCGGACGCTGCTCTTCTGCCCGAATCCGCGCGACCCGAACCACATCGGATTCCACAACCCGCCGGACCATCTTCTGCTCGATTTGTTCCGGATGCCGGTGGTGGAACCCTACGCCATCAGTGGCCCGGCTTCGACGGACGGAAAAATCAACATGAACTACGCGATCGCCCCGTTTTCCTACATTCGCCGCGCCAGCGCCTGGTATTCGCTGCTGGAACCGATGAAGATCTTTTCCGTTCCGGACAACCGAAGCCACCAATACAAGGGCGACAAATACGCCGTGAATTACCGGAAGACCCTCAACATCGAGGAGACGCTGTCGCAATTTGAGGACCGCTTTTCCTCCGGGGACATCTTCCGCTCCGCGACGGAGATCTGTTCGCTGTTCCTCGTTCCCAATCCCGATCAAAAGTTCGATCCCCAGAACGCGTCGCTGGCCAGCGTGCGCAATCTGGAGTCCGGATATTGGGCCAGCCACCGTCTCACCGGGGACAATTCACGGGAAAAACCCTACGCGGAGCTCTATCCGAAAATCACCACCCAATCGAACACCTTCCGCATCCACATGCGCGTCCAAGTGCTCCCCCGCAGCGACGGCCTTCCGCCCAACCAGACCGATTTCAAACCGCTGGCGGAATACCGGGGGTCGCGTTTGATCGAACGCTTTCTGAATCCCTCCGATCCCCGGTTTTCCTCCGTCGATCCGGATCAGGACAATCTGAACGAACTCTATCAATACCGCGTCCTGGAAAACAGACAGTTCAATCCCTGAGGACCCGCGGAGAGCCAGCGTTTTTCTTCATGAGCCCCACCATCCTGCCTCTCTTTGTCAGTTCGACCCCCGCCAGTCCGCAAACCGCATACACCCGATTTTGTCTCCCGCTCAAACGGGGCGCGTGGAAGGACCGGCCTGTCGTGAACATCCGCCCGGCAAACGGGACGGCTGTTCCCGTCCAAGCGACGCCCTTTGGCAAATGGCCGGACGGAAGCTGGCGCATGCTGCAGGTGGTGGCGCCTCTTCCCGGGGGGTCGTACGAAGTGGAGATCTCGGCCGGTGAACCCCTCCCGCCCCCCGATCCCGCGCCTCGCATCGAGCGGGCGGCGGGCGGAGAACTTCTCATCCACAACGGCGGCGAAGTGGTGTCCCTTGGAGGCCTTCCCTCCCCCGGGCGGCCGGCGGTTGTTCCGTTCATCGAGGTTCAATGGCAGGACGGAGACCCGGTCCCCGCCGGAGAGGAGGGACCCGCAGAAATCCTTTCACAGGGCCCGCTCCACGCAAGGATCGAACAATGGTTCCGGGCGACCGGCGGCGAAAGGCACCTTCGGTTTCGGATCCAATACGAATTTTTCGCCGGGGTTCCCGGGGCGGCGGTGGGCGTCATGCTGGTGAACGATTGTCCCGGACAACCCACCCAGGAATTTCGCACCATCGAAGTCGGCTGGAAATTCGAAGGCGCCCGGCCGGTCGTCTTCCAGAAAAACTTCGGCTTTGAATATCTCGAAAGCCGTTTTGTGGCGGCCTCCGGACCGGTCGACATCAGGGTCGGCGACCAATTCCCGCCCTATGTGGCGAACTTCGAGGTTCTCGGCGACACCCAGACCTACCCGGCCCATCTGCGGCCTCCTCCGGCCCAGATTGACAACGCCGTGTTCCTTCAGGGCGGGGATCGGGTGTTTCAGATGGAAATGGAGGACTTTCACCTCCTGCGTCCCAAGGGCATCCGCCTGCAGGAAGGTTCGGCCCGGTTTGCCCTCTGGCCGGAATGGGCGGGTTCGCTTGTTCTTCCCCAGGGGCGCCGGCGCCAGGTGCGGGTGGCCCTTTTTTGGGGACATCGCGAACGGCCTGAAAATCTCTCCGCCGTCAGGGCGGCGACAGCCTCCCTCCTGGAGGTGCACCGCTGCCAGTTGCCGCCCTCCATTTATGCGGACGCGGCATT
>CALCJD010000033.1 GCA_937960895.1 uncultured Spartobacteria bacterium
GGAAACGAAAATTTGCGCGGATGCTTGAACTCCAACCAGGCGGAGGGTTGGCCGCCGGCCTGACGCTGATTGGAGCAAGCCGGAAGTGGTTCCTTCCCCTCCGACAAGCGCGGGGCACGGAGCGCGAAGCACGTCGAAAAGTTTCCCCTTTCTTCCTTCCGCCTTTCCCTCACCGTTTTCCCTTTTCGCCGCCGGAGCGGGGATGCGCCAGGGCTTCGGCAAGCACGTCGTCCACGGTCTCGGCGAAGACGAAGTGCAGGGAATCCCGGACTTCCGACGGGATTTCGGGAAGGTCCTTCTTGTTGGCCTTGGGGATTATGACGGTTTTGAGGCCGGCGCGCTGGGCGGCGAGGGTCTTCTCCTTGAGTCCGCCGATGGGCAGAACCAGGCCGCGAAGGGTGATTTCCCCGGTCATGCCCACATCGGCGCGCACGGGCTGATTGGTGAAAAGCGACGCAAGGGCCGTGAACATGGCGACGCCGGCGGACGGGCCGTCCTTGGGCACGGCGCCGGCCGGGACGTGCACGTGGATGTCGGATTTGCGGAATTCCTTTTCGTCGATGCCGAGTTTTTTGGCCCGGCTGCGCACGAGGCTGAGGGCGGCTTGGGCGGATTCCTTCATCACGTTGCCGATCTGTCCGGTGAGGGTGATGCCGCCGTTTCCGGGATACCGGGTCGCCTCGATGTGCAGGACCTCGCCGCCCACGGGGGTGTAGGCGAGGCCGGTGACCACGCCGGGAAGGTCCTTCTTGAGGCGCTTTTCCCGGGTGTAGCGCGGTGGGCCCAGCAGTTCGGCCACCACCTTCGGGGTTACGCGGACCGATTTGGCCTCACCGCCGGCGATGCGCGCGGCGACTCCCCGGCAGACCGAGGCGATCTGGCGCTCGAGGTTGCGCACGCCGGCTTCATGCGTGTAGTCGGCAATGACCCGTTCGATGGCCCCGTCCTCCCAAACACATTGTTTCGGTTTGAGTCCGTTCTCGGTCAGCTGACGCCGGACGAGGTAGCGCGAGGCGATCTCGCGTTTTTCGCGGTCGGTGTAGCCCGGGATGTTCAGGACCTCCATGCGGTCGAGCAGCGGGGCGGGAACCGGATCGAGGTAGTTGGCGGTGGCGATGAAAATGACCTTCGACAGATCAAACGGCACGTCGAGGTAGCGGTCGACAAAGGTCTGGTTCTGCCGCGGATCCAGCACCTCGAGGAGGGCGCTGGCCGGGTCGCCGCGAAAATCCGCGCCGATCTTGTCGATTTCGTCCAGCATGAGGACGGGATTGCGCGTGCCGACGCGGCGGATTTCCTGGATGAGCCGGCCGGGCATGGAACCGATGTAGGTGCGGCGGTGGCCGCGGATTTCCGCCTCGTCGCGGAGTCCGCCGAGGCTGATGCGCGCAAACTTGCGTCCGAGGGCATCGGCGATGGACTGGCCGAGACTGGTCTTGCCGACGCCGGGCGGACCGAGGAAGCACAGGATGGGTCCGCGTCCATCGGGGTTGAGTTTGCGCACAGCGAGGTACTCGATGATGCGGCGCTTCACCTTTTCGAGCCCGAAGTGGTCACGGTCGAGGATCCGGCGGGCTTCATCCAGATCGATGGTGTCCTCGCTCAGCGTGTTCCAGGGCAGGCCGGCGATGGTTTCGATGTAGCTGACGATCACCGAATATTCCGGGCTGGCGGGCGGAATGAAATCGAGGCGTTTCAGCTCGCGCTCGGCCTGGGCGAGCACCTCGGCCGGCGGACGCGCCTCCTCGAGCCGGGTGCGCAGCTGCTGCACCTGTTCCTCCGGTCCGGCCTCGCCCTCTCCGAGTTCGCGCTGGATGGCCTTGAGCTGCTCGCGGAGGTAGGCGCGGCGCTGCACGTCGGAGAATTGCGACGCGACGTCCTTCTGCAGCTTTTGCTGGATCTGGGTGATCTCCAGCTGCGCGGCGATGTGTGTCTGCACGGCGCGCACGCGCTTGCGGTCGTCGAACTCCTCGAGCAACGCCTGCTTCTGGGCGACGTCGATGGCCAGGTTGGGTGCCAGGAAGTCGGCGAGGGCGCCTCCCTCCTCAATGTTCGAAATCACCACGCCGGCCTGTTCGGGAACGTCGGGGGTCAGCGAGATCAGCTTGAGCGCATCTTCGCGCAGGTTTTTCACCTCCGCCTGCCAGAACTTGTCGGTGGCGGCCGGTGCGGAGGTTTGGGGCACGGTGACCTCCGCCTTGAAAAACGGATCGGAGAGGAGGAGGCGGCCGAGAACGATGCGCCGGAAGGCCTGCACGACCAGCACCACGGAATCGTTGGGCTGACGGATCAGCTTCAGCACATTGGCCGCCACGCCGACGGTGTGAAGTTCCTCGAAGGCGGGGTTTTCGGTTTCGCCGTTGCGCTGGCTCACCAGTCCGATCACCTTGCTGTGGGAGAGCGAGGCGTCGAGCAGTTTCAGGGACGACTCGCGCTGGATGTTCAGCGGCACCACCGAGCCGGGGAACAGGACCATGCCGCGCAGAGGCAGGATCGGAAGGACGTCGGGAACGGCGGGGGTGGAATTGTCGGGGCCGGAGGATTGGGATTCGGCCGGGGTCGGGGACCCCACGGCCGCCCCGTCGCGGAGGCGGATTTCGTCACTCATGGCGAAGCGGAAGGTGAATCCAAAGCAGTCCGTTGCGGTATTCGGCGGTCACCTCGTCCCGGAGCACCTCGGCGGGAAGCCGCAGTTCGCGCAGGAAGGGACCGTGATCGATTTCCATGGCAAGGATCTGCTGCGGTTGGGGGTCGCAGGAGGCCGGTTCGGGAGCCGCCCGCACGCCGCGCACCACGAGGCGGCCGGGCTCGATCTGGATGTCGATCCGCTCCTTGTCCACGCCGGCCAGGTCAAAACACACCTCGATGCTGTTTTCGCACCGGTAGGCGTTGAGTGATGGCTGCCAGGTTCCCCCCAATACATGAGAAAGCGACGTGCCGGGCTGTCCGGTTCCGCTCGTCCAACGAAATTCAAAATATCTGGCCATTCGTGCGAGGCGCGTTGCGCATCCCGAAGATATTCGGATTTCGGAACGAATCCAGTTTTGTTGCGGCAGGACCGTCCGAAACGCCGGATTCCAAGAAGGGGGGCCTGAGGCCTCCGGGTCAGGTGAGAAGCATTTCCGCCGCCTGGGCGACGTCCTTGTCCCCGCGGCCGGACAGGTTCACGATGATGATCTGGTCCGGGGACATGGTGGGCGCCACCTTGATGGCATGAGCCACTGCGTGGGCGGACTCCAGGGCGGGAATGATGCCTTCGACGCGGGCCAGGGTCTGGAAGGCGTTGAGCGCTTCGGCATCGGTCGCGTAGTCGTAGGTGGCCCGTCCGATGTCGCGCAGGTAGCAATGTTCCGGTCCGACGGCGGCATAGTCCAGCCCCGCCGACACCGAATGGGTGAGTTCGATCTGGCCGTCGTCGTCGGCCAGCAGCCAGGTCTTGGCTCCTTGGAGCACTCCGAGACGTCCGCCCTGAAACCGGGCGGCGTGGCGGCCCTTGATGATCCCCTCCCCGCCCGCTTCGACGCCCGTGATTTTCACGCTCTCGTCCTTCAGGAAGGGATAAAAGAGTCCGATGGCATTGCTGCCGCCGCCGACGCAAGCGATGAGCAGGTCGGGCAGCCGTTCCTCGACCTGGAGGATCTGACGGCGCGCCTCGTCGCCGATGACCCGGTGAAAATCACGCACCATCACGGGATACGGATGCGCCCCGTAGGCGGTACCGAGGATGTAGTGGGTGGAACGGACATTGGTCACCCAGTCACGCATCGCTTCGTTCACCGCCTCCTTGAGCGTGGCCTGGCCGGCGGTCACCGGCACCACCTTCGCCCCGAGGAACTGCATGCGGGCGACGTTGAGGGCCTGACGTTTCATGTCCACCGCGCCCATGTACACCACGCACTCGAACCCGAACCGGGCCGCCACCGTGGCCGTGGCCACGCCGTGCTGGCCGGCGCCGGTTTCGGCGATGACGCGTTTTTTGCCCATGCGTTTGCAGAGGAGGGCCTGTCCGAGCGCGTTGTTGATCTTGTGGGCGCCGGTGTGAAGAAGGTCCTCGCGCTTGAGGTAGATCTTCGCTCCGCCAAGATGGGCGGTGAGGCGCTCGGCGAAATACAGCGGCGTGGGACGTCCGACGTAGTCGGCCAGCAGCGCCGCGAACTCCCGGCGGAAATCCGGGTCCACCTTGGCCGCCTCGTATTCCCGCTCCAGCTCTTCAAGCGCGCTGAAGAGGGTTTCGGGCACGAATTTTCCGCCATACGGACCAAAATGGCCATGGGCGTCGGGAACGGAAGTTTCAGGCATACGTATGGAGACCACGGAGTTTCTCGGACACGGGCAAATTCCCTTGTGCGCGGTCCGCTGTCAATGAGGGGTTTCTTTCGCCAGCATCGCCTCCACCGCCCGGCGGTGCGGCGAGGGCATCGGAGGCAGGCGCCCCGGGGGGAAGGCCTCGAGTCCCGGCCGGGAACCGCGCTCGGCAAACACGTTCATGGTCACCCGGTAGCGGGTGATGGGATAAACCTCGACATGATCCGGCGGGCGGGTGGGTTTTTCCGCCTCGGGCAGAAGCCAGAGTCCCTTCCAGCGGGGCCCCTCGGAAAACTTCAGCCAAATTTTTTTCCCGGACCGGAGGAAGGCGCGGAACTCGGTGACGTGTTCGGTTTCCTTCCGGGCGCGTTTCACCGGAATCTCCTCGGGACGCGTGGCGCGGCATTCGGCGCGCACCGGACACTCGAGGCAGCGGGGATTGCGGGAAACGCACACGAGCGCCCCCAGCTCCATGAGGGCCGAAGTGTGAAGGCGTCCGCCGGTTTCCGGCAGGAGCGCGCGCGCGGCGTCCACCAGGAAGGCCCTGCCGGCGGCGTCATCGATGGGATGACGCCAGTCGTGCAACCGCGCGAGCACGCGGGCGATGTTGGCGTCGATCACCGGCACGGCTGCATCGAAGGCAAAGGCGGCGACGGCGCCGGCCGTGTAGTCTCCCACCCCCGGGAGGCTCCGCAGGGCCTCAAACGAGGCGGGGACGCGCCCGGCATGAAACTCCATGACCGCCCGCGCGGCCCGCTGCAGATTCCGGGCGCGGCTGTAGTAGCCCAGTCCCTGCCAGTGCGCGAGCACCTGTGGTTCCTCCGCGGCGGCAAGTGCGGCGACATCGGGAAACGCCTTCATCCAGCGCCCGAAATACGGAATCACCGCCGCCACCGTCGTCTGCTGCAGCATGAACTCGGAAACGAGGATGGCGTAAGGGTCCGTGGTCCGGCGCCACGGCAGATCCCTGCCCTGAAGATGGAACCAGGCGGCAAGTTTTTCGCGGATTTTTTTCTCCACCCCGCGGCGTCTCTGCGGTTTAGTGGGATTTCCTGTGCCGGAAAAAGCCATCACCCTTTACAATACGCCGCTCACGCCCGGGCAAGCCGCGAAATTGAAGCAACTTCTGCAGGACGAGGAGTATCGATTCGAACCCCGTCCCTACACGCTTTATTTTGCGCAGAAGGACAAGCTGACCGTCGCCGTGTATGAAAAGGGCCCCAAGGCGGTCATTCAGGGCCGGGGCACGCAGGAATTCGTGCAGTTCCGCCTTGAGCCCGAAATCCTCGGCGAAGCCAAACTCGGCTACGAGGAAGTGCTCAACCCGGAGATGTACGAACCGCATTTCGGCGTGGATGAAAGCGGCAAGGGCGACTTTTTTGGCCCGCTCGTCATTGCCGGGGTGTACGTGGACCGCGACCTGGCCCGCCAGTTTCAGTCCCTCGGCATCACCGACAGCAAACGCATCGGCTCGGACAAACGCATCCGCGACCTGGCGGAGGGCATCCGGCGCTCGCATGCGCCGCAGAGTGTCGTCTGCATCAGTCCGGAACGCTACAACGCCCTCTTCACCAAGATTGGCAATCTCAACCGCCTGCTGGCGTGGGGCCATGCCCGCGTGATCGAAAACCTCTGCGAATTGCGTCCGGACTGTCCGCGGGCCCTCTCCGACAAGTTCGCCGCCGTACGCGTGCTTGAACGCGCGCTGATGGAAAAAGGCCGCACCATCACGCTCGACCAGCGGACCAAGGCGGAGTCGGATTTTGCCGTCGCCGCGGCCTCCATCCTCGCCCGGGAAAAATTCATCGACTGGCTGGAGGCGGCCGGACGCCGGCTCGGCGTCAAACTCCAGCGCGGGGTGAACGCCGGGGTGAAGGACACCGCCCGGCAGCTGGCGGCCCGGGGCGGCGCCGGGCTTCTCGGCACCGTGGCCAAGATGCATTTCAAAACCGCCGCCGAAGTCTTGGAGTAGATTTTATGGAACTGAACGCCTGGACCCGCCGTCTGCACGATCTCTACGACAAAGCCGTGACCCTTCAGCGAAAGGGCGAGACGGACCTGGGGAATTATTTCACCGGGGAGGAAAAATCCTTCCTCGCCTCCATCGGACTCAAACCCATCAACGTTTATGATTTTGCGGAGGATTTCGTGGACGGCGGCGAACCCGACTGGGACACCTTTCTGCTGATTGCGGCGGCCCGGCGGGATTATTTCCTGCACGAACAGGGCGGGCGCGCCAACCCCGCCGAAATGGACGCCTCGCAGCTTCCCGTCCGCAAGGCCACCCTGGGCGGCATCGAATGGCTGCCGCGCATCATCAGGAAAGCGCGGTGTTTTCTCGAGGGCGGCCTCTGCCACGACATCATGTATTGCTGCGGAGGAGACCGGAATTTCCTCCGGAAGCACGGCATCCACCCCGCGGATTTCCTCCGGGTTGTCTGGGCCGCCCGGGGCGACGACCAGAAGATCCTGGACTTTGTGCTGAAGAGTCGGGACGCGATGAAATAAACCCGGGTGCGACGGGCGTCAGCGTTTCAGTGCCTCCCGCAGCACGTTTTTCAGATCCGCGAGCTTCACGGGTTTGCTGAGGTAGGAATTCATTCCCGCCCGCAGACTCCGTTCACGATGCTCAGGCAGGGCGTGGGCCGTGAGCGCCACGATGAAAGCCGACGACCCGTGGGGCGTTTCCCGGATCAGCCGGGTGGCCTCGTAACCATCCATGCCGGGCATTTCGAGGTCCATGAGAATCAGATCGTAGCGCCGGGAGGAGGCCTTCTGCACGCCGTCGTATCCATTCTCCGCCTCCTCGGCGTCATGCCCGAGTTTCTTGAGGAAAAGCCGCACCAGACGCCGGTTGGTGGCGTTGTCCTCGACGACGAGAATTCTGGGCAGCAGGGTGGAAAGATTGACGGTATGGCGTTTCTCATCGCCGGCTGCGAGGGGATCCTCCTTCTCCTGGGCCGGCAGCGCCAGGCGAAGGGTGAAAACCGAACCCTTGCCCACCTCGCTTTGCACCTCGACCGTGCCATTCATCAGGCTGGCGAGGCGCCGGACAATGGCAAGACCGAGTCCGGTGCCCCCGAAGCGGCGGCGGGTCGTGTTGTCTGCCTGGTAAAACGGATCAAACAGGCCGGGATGGCTGTCGAGCGCGATGCCGATGCCGGTGTCGCGGACATGAATGACGATCGGCCAGACCCCGTTTGTCGCCGGGCCTTCCGCCGCCACCTCGATGGTCACGCCGCCCTTCTCGGTGAACTTGACCGCATTGCTGAGCAGGTTGTGCAGGACCTGATTGAGGCGCGCCGCATCGCAGAGCACCGTCTCGGGCAGGCCGTGCGCGGTCACCACCTGAAGATCGATGCCCTTGTTCTGGGCCTGGGGACGGAAAAAATTCCCGGCGCTGCGCACAAGGCGCGCGATGTCCACCGGGCCCGGATTCAAATCGAGCCGACCGGACTCGATTTTGGAATAATCGAGCACATCGTTCAAAATGACGAGCAGCGCGCTGCTGTTTTCCTGGATGGTGCGCACGTAATCCGCCTGTTCCTTGCCGAGGGGCATGGCCCCCAGCAATTCCGAAAATCCCAGGACGGCATTGAGCGGTGTGCGGATTTCGTGACTCATCATGGCCAGGAAGTCCCCCTTGGCCTGGCTGGCCCGCTCGGCGGTTTCCTTGGC
>CALCJD010000034.1 GCA_937960895.1 uncultured Spartobacteria bacterium
CCGCCGGCGGCTTTGATGGTGGATGAAAAACCTTCGTACCGCAGACGGCAGAACGAAAGGCGCGGATCGCCAAAAAACAGAAAATTCCTCCGACCGAGTCGCAGGAGGTGTTCCGCCACGGCGACGCCGATGGCCCGATCGTCGACCCGGACAGTCGGCAGGCGCTCCACCGTTCCCATGGGCGGGCTGAGATTGACGGCGGGAATGCCGAGCCTTTCCACTTCGGCGAACTGTTCTTCGCTCACGAAAATGCCGATGATCCCGTCGCCACGCCAGCGCCGCAGGCTGCTCCAGGGCAGGTACGGGGTGTTGTTTCTGACCGGGATCTGCCAACGTGGGTGCTTCCGAAGATAGGCGAGAATTCCCTGAAAAATCTGGCGGCCGTAGGAATCATCCAGAGGCAGGCCGAAAGCCACCACGGGAACGGAGGTGGGCGACCTTCGCAGGCGGGTGCCAATCCGGGAAGCGGAACGGTCGGCGGCGGGGCCGGGGGCCGGGGAAGACATGAAAAAAGTGGTCGTCCCTGAACGCGGCGAAGTCAAGGAGAGGATGCGCAAATTAGTATCTCATCTGCGCAAAGTCGGGGTTGTGTTGCCAGAGGAAGCCGCTACAGGTGGGAATGTTCCTATCCTTCCACTTATGAATAATAAATTGTTTTCTGTGTTGGCTTTCGGGTTGATGGCCCTTTCTGCCCATGCCGCGGTGGTGCTGAATCCCGAAGTCGACGGAACGTTTGCCGTTACCACGCCGAACAATAACTTTACCTCCTGGGCGCTGGATGGTGGAGCCGTCATGGTGGGGTCGTTCGGCACCTATGGCACGGGGTTTGGCGTCCAGAGTGGGGCGACGGATCCGAGTTCCACAGCCACGCTGATCATTCCCTTTGCCGCGCAAGTCGGTTACACCTTCGATTCGGCGATCCTGGATCTGAGCGTCGCGGTTTGGAACATCGGGGCGTCGACCTACGCGGCCCCGGGCGTTTCGGTGTCGGTCATTGTGAACGGCGTCGAGACCACGGTGTTTGAGTGGGTGAGTCCGGAACAATTGCCGGAAGGATCGGCGGTGCAATTCAACTACGCGGGAGCGGCTCCGGGGGCTGAATTTTTCGGCCGGTTCAGCACCACTGTTGATCTTTCCACGCTGGTGAGCGGCGCCTCCTCGTTTGAGATCGCGTTCCACGCCAATCAGGCCTGGCCGAATGAACTCGGGTATGGAGGGGCATTTTACCAGGACAACTCCGCCCCGTTTGCCCTTTCGGGACAGCTCTCGGCGATTCCCGAACCCCAGGTTGCCGCTCTTGCCCTGATGGGCTGCACCTTGCTCGTCAACCGCCGGCGTTTGCAGCGCTGACCGAAGGGGCCCGTCGCAACATTTGCGGAAGAGGGCGAAATGACAAATCCACCCCTGGCTATTCGGCGGTCATCTGTCCGCCCGGCGGCGTTCACCCTTTTGGAAATCCTTCTGGTTGTCGCCCTCGCAGGGATTTTGGCGGCCCTCCTGTTTCCCGCTCTCGGAAAGATGAAATCGTCCGGCAACCGGCTCAAATGCCTGGCCAACCTCCGTCAGATCGGGACGGCTTTCAGCCAATATGCGGCCGACCATGATGGTTGGGTGGTCAAAGCGCGGGACTATTCCGGCTGGGTGGAAGGACCGGACGGTGGGTGGCCGGAGTCCTGGGTGTCACATCTGAGCGCCTATCTGACCGACGGCCAAAAATACGGGGGGACGCCCGAGACAACCGCCCGCGCCTTCCGGTGTCCCGAGGGGAAGGATGCGGAATGGAACGCAACCAGCTATTTGGCGAACATTTTTCTCGGAGGGTTCCGGGATCCCGAATTGGGGGTCCGGCCCGAACTGCCCGATTTCTACAATCCGCGAAAACTCGCCAACTGCCTCCAGCCTTCGAAATGTGTGATTGTGGCCGACGGAAATCCGGTGACCCAGGGCTTTCTCGAATTCGAGATTTGGAACAAGGAGGCATTGGGCCAGTTGGAGCCCCGGCATGACGGCACGGCGAACCTTTTGTTTGCCGACGGTCATGTGGAGAATTGCCGGCCCGGGCTGTTAACCCCGGATCAGGTGGTCGAGATGTTCACCTGGAACGGCCTCGAATGGTGGCCCGCT
>CALCJD010000035.1 GCA_937960895.1 uncultured Spartobacteria bacterium
TATTTTGCGGCGGAGATGGAGGAACCCGCGACGGCTTCCCTCGTCGCGGAACGCACCAGTCCGGACGACGCCCATCTCCACGAAGACGACTGCATTGAACTCTACCTGGCGGTCGGCAAGCAGCGGACGAATTATTATCAGTTCGTGGTCAACTCACGCGGCGTGCTGGGAGACCGCGAGTGGGTGCAGGGCGGGGTGGTATCGAACATCCAGTGGAACAGCGGGGCCCGCGTTGCGACGACGGTGGAAAACGGCAAATGGATCGTCGAAATGGCCATCCCCTGGGCGGGATTGGACATGAAGGAGGCCTCCTCCGGAGACTGGGGCTTCAACGTGGCGCGCGAGCGCCGGGCCGGCGGAACCTTGGACTTGTCGAGTTTTGTGCCGATGACGGGAAGCTTTCAGCAGCCGGCCCTGTTTGCTCCGCTGCGCGTCGAGACCGCTCCCCTGGAGCGTTATGCCTGGGAGATTGGCTCTCCCGGCGAGGTTTCCGTTTTCGAACAGGACGGCCAGCTGCACATGAAGGCCCGCATTTTTGTGAAGAATCTTTCCGGGAAACTTCGGGCGATCGGACTGCGCGCCCGTCTCGGGACGGAGCCCGCCTCGGAGGACGATCCGCTGATCGGGGACAATCTCGATGCGGGTCAGTCGAAGGTTTACAATGTGGTTTTGCCCGTCCGGGAGTCCGGACCGCAGCTTCTCACCGTGGATATTGTTCCCCGCTCGGAACCGTCCGAGGTGTATTGCTCCCGCACGTTTGCGGTGAACCTTGCCTATGAGCCGATTTCCATCACGCTGACGAATCCCGCCTATCGCAACATCATCTTTGCGTCCGAGGATTTTCGCGAACTCCGGGGCGTCGTGACGAGCTCCCTGCCGGAGGACGATCTGTCCGAAGCCCGACTCCACCTTCAGGTGTCGCCCGCGACCCAACCGGAGGTGCGCCTTGCGGAGGAAACTCTCAAGGGCCCGAAGGTCACCACGGAATTTGCTTTGCCTCTGCCGGACCTGGCGGATGGGGACTTTGTGCTCGAGGCGATATTGCTGGACCGTGACGGCAGGGAAATCGGACGTTCCTCGCGCCCCTTCCGGAAGGTGCCGCCGCCGGCGGCGGGCCACGAGTGGCGCATCGACGCCTCGGGCATCCTGCGCAAGGACGGGCAGCCGTTTTTCCCGATCGGGTGGTTCAGCATCCCCCCCGAGGATGTGAAGGCGGCGAACGGGCTTTACACCGCGATCCTGAGTTATGTCGGACCCGACATGAGTGTCCGCGAGATTCGCAAATATCTCGATGGCATCCGGGAGGCCGGGGCGTATGCCATGATCTCGCCCTATCCCGCGACGGCCATCATGGAGCGCGGACCCGAACCGCTCTCGGAAGCCGATGCCGCCGCCATCCGGAAGCGGGTCGAGCAATTCAGGGATCATCCGGCCCTGATGGGATGGTACATCGGCGACGAGCCGGAATATCACCGGGTTCTGCCCTCACGGCTGCGGGCGGTCACCGATCTGATCGCCTCCATTGATCCCTATCATCCCACCATGCTGATCAATAATTCCAATGCCGGCCTCGAGGCGTTTGCGAAGTCCGTGGATATTTTGAACCCCGATCCCTATCCGTTTTTCAAACGGGGAGGTCATTCGCTCACCCCCCTCGGCAAGGTTGCCAACATGGTGGAAAACGCCTGCCGCCTGAGTTCTCCCCGCAACTCCGCCTGGGCCACCCTCCAGACCTACAACACCGAGGATTTCGGTGGAAAGGGCGAGCGGTTTCCGAACTTCCGGGAAATGCGCAACACGGCCTGGCAGGCCTTCGCCGCCGGGGCGCATGGTTTGCTCTTCTGGGCCTTCGAATGGGCGCGCAATTATCCCGATCTGATGATCGGCGTGCCCTTCCTCACCGCCGAAATCAAGCGGCTGGAGCCCTGGATTTTCGCCCCCGAGGCGGGCGGAATCGAAGTCGCCGAAGCCGACCGGGAGGACATCGTTTTTTCCCGCCGCGTCTCCGATGAGGCCCAACTGATCATTGCCGTCAGTCTCGCCGATCAGGATCGCGAGTTTGTCCTTCGGGTCCCCGAACTGGCCGGCCGGACGCTGGATGTTCTCGGCGAAAACCGCCGCGTCGCTGTGGACGCCGATGGGAATCTGCGCGATGGATTCCCGGCGTTTGGTACCCATCTGTACGCCCTGGGGATGGATGCGGGAAGATTTCAGGAACTGTCCGGCATCCAGGAAAAAATCGATGCCGCCAACGTTGCGCGCCGCCAACCGGGCAACCTGGCTTTCGAGGACAGCGGGATCGACGTGACCGCGTCCAGCACCGGCCTCTATCGGCCCGGGCCGAAGCGGGTGGTGGACGGGGTGAGGGATGGCATGGCGTGGCAATCCGCGGATTCGTCCGGTCCCAACTGGCTGCTTCTGTCCTGGCCGGAGGCGGTGCAGGCCGGCCGCGCCGTTTTGTTCAGCGACGTGGTCAGGGAATTCGAGGTGCAGATTCCCGACGACCGGGACGGGACCGGGGCCCGGGCTTGGAAAAGCATCGTCCGGGGCGAGGGTTCCGGAACCGATCCCATCGAAGTGGTCTTCCCGGCGGTCCGCTCCGACCAGCTTCGCTTCCTGATCACCAAAAGAAAACCGGGCGCCCCGGCGGACCGGGTCTGGGAAATTGAAATTTATGAAAAATAAACCATCCAAAAACACCCTGAGGAAAAATTTTCGTTCGCTGGTCCTGGCCGGGCTGGTCTGTCTACCTGTGACGCTGCTGAAGGCCGGTGCCGACCCGATCGCCCACTGGCCGATGGACAAAATCGAGAAGGGTGGCGTTCTGGCCGACAAAAAGGGGGACCATGACGTCGTTCTGGCGGAATTGGAGGGATTCACGCCGCAAAATGTTTCCGGAGTGGTCGGTGACGCCCTTCTGTTGGAGGCTGACCAGCAGGGTTACGCCGAAGTGACGGGCGGCCGGGATCTGCGTTTTCCGGACGGACTGACCGTCTCCGCCTGGATCCGACCCAGCAGCCGCGACCAGCTCGGCGACATCATCACCTGCCGTTATGATGTGCCCGACGCCACGGCCGGATGGCGGCTGCGCTACGGATACGGACAGGTGTTTTTCGAGGCGGTGGACTCCTCGGGACAGACCGTCCGCCTGGAAAGCGATGCCGATGCGGTGCAGGCCAAACATTGGGTGCATGTCGCGGCCACGGTGAGCGAAAACGACATCCGGCTGTATCTGAACGGCACGGAGGTGGCGAAGGCGCCCTTTGCCGGACCGCTGGCGGAACCGACCCCGCCGATCATGCCGCTCATCATCGGAAACCACGCCACCATCGCCTCCTACCGGCATGACAAATGCCCGGCCTTCGGTGGCGCCATCGATGAAGTGAAGATTTTCGACCGCCCCCTCACCAAGTCCGAATTGGTCAAGGAATCGAACCCTTGATGATCGAGCGATTTCCGCGAAGCAATCCGGGCCTGTGGCTCGGCGTGGACGGGGGAGGTACGAAAACCGATTTCCAACTCGTGTCCTCGGACGGGCGGGTTCTGGGCGAGGCGACGCTGGGTGGTATCAATCGGAACTACTGTTCCGAGACGGATGTCGTGGCCATGCTGGAGGAGGGGAGGAATCGGGTTTATTCCGCCGCGGGCGTGGACACCCGGATCGCCCCCGGAGGAACGATCATGTGCATGGCGGGATTCGGCGCCGAGTTTTTCGAGCGCTTCAAGGATCTCAGCGGTTTTGGCGAGGTCTTCTCCGCCGGAGACCATTTGCCTTTGCTGGAATTGTGCGGGGGGGACGAAACCTGCCTCATCGTCCACTCCGGGACGGGGTCCTTTGTCTCAGGGCGTTTCGCGACGGATCCGGCCATCTATTGGGGGGGATATGGATATATCCTGATCGATCCGGGCAGCGGCGCGGACATCGGCCGGCGCGCCGTGCGCCGGACCTTTGAGGAATGTTCCGGCGTCGCGCCGAAGTCGGACTTCGGAGAACGGATCCGCGAATTCTACGGTTTCCGCGATTACGATCATGTCGTGGAGGTGGTTTACGGAAGTGCCAGTCCGGCTCGTACCATGGCGGAGTGCGTTCGCCTGGTGGTCCGGATGCTGGAGGAGGGAGACCAGCTGGCCGTTGGGATCGTAAGGGAAGCCCTCGGCGAACTCGCCGCGCTGGCGGTGCGGGTGGCCGGGGAATTTTCCGACGAACCCTGCCGTCGCGGATTGACCGGCGGCGTGCTGACCGCTCCCTCCGTGGCCGAGCTCATGAGTCGTGAACTGGAGGAGCGCGGATTGCCGGGACCCTGGATTCCGGTTCGGGAAAGACCCATCGAAGGGGTTCGGCGCATGCTGGTCAAATGGGCCCACGGGCTGCATCCCGGCAGGACACTCTGTCAACGGACGGAAGTTCCGGCCTGACGCGGACCATC
>CALCJD010000036.1 GCA_937960895.1 uncultured Spartobacteria bacterium
ATCCCGGCAGGACACTCTGTCAACGGACGGAAGTTCCGGCCTGACGCGGACCATCACGTGAAGATTCTGGTGACAGAGCCGGAAAAGTCCGGCGCTGGCCCGGAGTACCGGGTCGGCACTTTGGTGTACACCCTGCCGACCTTGTTGATGACGATGGTCTGGCTCCTGTGGGGGGATTTGTGTTTCAGCCTGATGGAGTCCGTGTTTCCGGCGGTGGTGCCCCTGATGCTGAAACAAATGGATACGCCCAATTGGATGGTGGCGCTTTTCCTGTCGACGATCCCCGGGCTGCTCAATGCGACCGTCTGTCCGTTTGTCAGCTACTGGAGTGACCGTCACCGCAGCCGACTCGGCCGGAGAATTCCCTTCATCCTCTACACGCTGCCCTTTCTCTGCCTGTTTCTGGTGTTGATCGGATCGGTGCCGAGATTGGCGGAGTTCCTGGTCCGGCAGGGATGGCTGAAGGATTCCCGCATGGTGGCGTGGGTTCTGATGGGGCTCTTTGTCACCGGATTCCAGTTCTTCAACATGTTCGTGGGATCCGTCTATTATTACCTGTTCAACGACGTTGTGCCGTCGCGCTTTTTGGGACGCTTTCTGGCCGCCTTTCGGGTGGTCGGGGTGCTGGCCGGCAGTGGGTTTTATTTTTTTGTGTTTCCCATTGCGGAAACCCGCTTTCTGGAAATTTTCCTCGGGGCCGCATTGGTTTATGGGATCGGGTTCACGCTCATGTGTCTGTTTGTGAAGGAAGGGGAGTACCCGCCACCGCCGAACCATGGGAAACAATCGCTGTGGGCCGGGATAGGCACCTTTTTTCGCGAGAGTTTCGGGCAGTCGTTTTATTGGCAGTTTTATCTCTTCGTCGCCTTCTGGACGGCTTCCAATGCGGGAGTGGTTTTTGTGGTGTTTTTCGCCCAATCCCTCGGCATCTCCCTCGCACAATTCGGCCAATACACCGGGGCCGGTGCCATCGTCTCGGCGGTTCTTTTGCTGCCCTGCGGATTTTTAAGCGACCGCTTTCATCCGCTTCGCACGCTGCTGGTGGCCGTCTTGCTCATGGCCGGCTGTTCGCTCCTGCCCCTGGTTTTCCTGTTCGTGACGGTCTCCCCGGAAAAAGCCTTCCCGGTTTGGTGCGTGACGTTCGGGGCCGGCCTGCCGGTCCTGGCCCTGTTTGCTGCGGCGGAGCTGCCGACCTATATGAGCGTGCTGCCGCGTGAGCGGTACGGACAGTTTTCCGCCGCCACCGCCATGCTGAAATCGGTGTTTGCGATGACTGCCGGACTTCTTTGCGGTCTGCTGTTGGATGGGTTGAAAATGTGGGATCCGGGTCGGGCGTATTTTTATCTTCCGCTCTGGAGCGCCTCCTTCCAGGCCGTCGCCGCGTTTTTCCTTTGGCGTTTGTACCGCCATTGGAAAGCTCTTGGCGGTGTGAAAGGGTACGTGGCGCCCCTGCCGCGCGTGCCTTCCGCGTGACCGTTCGCCGGGTGTGACAGGGGCGAAAAGAGATTGCGCAAAATAATAGTTAAATTGCGCAAAATGAAACTCGCGGTCAAACAGTCCCGCGGCGATAACTCCTGCACTGAACTGCATGAGACGTTTCCTCCTTCTTGCCATGTTTGCGGCGGCTTTCCCCCTTCGAGCCATTGAAATCATCGATTACACACCGGTGGAGAATGATGTCTTCGCATCCGGGTTCTCCACTCCCGATCCGATTCGCAATACGGATCCGGCCTTTGTCGGTGCCGGCTACGATTGGACCTCCCTGGGTTGGGTGAGCGATTCGAATGCCAATCGTGTCAGCCATCTGATTTTGATCTCGCCGCTGCACACGCTCAGTGCCGCGCATAATGCGATTGTCCAGGTGGGAACGGAGGCGAGGTTTGTCAACAACGCCAATGACGTCACCACGATCGGTTTGCCCAATGTGCTGCACAATCCGATCGGCGATCTCAGCATCGTGCTGCTGAATGAGGCGGTGA
>CALCJD010000037.1 GCA_937960895.1 uncultured Spartobacteria bacterium
CTAACCAATTAGCAGACATCATGCCAAAATCAGGGTTTTGGGATAGCCTCTAGGCCCGCTGGCCCGGATCGTACCCATGGTTTTGGATTCCCTCGTCTTCGACAATTTTCAGCGGCGGCGGCTGGGCCCAGGATGCGGCCAGCGCGGCGATGTGATCCACGCCCCGGTCGGTCATTCCGTAAAGGGTGTTCGCCACCACGGAGCCATCGGGCTGCCTGTGGCGGCGCGGATTGGTGGCGGTGAGGCTGGTGTGGCTGGGACGGTCGGCCACGGGCGTGACCCGTCCGTCATTCGGAATCTGGGCTACCGGCCAGTGGTTCCAGCAGGGGAAGGTCGAAAAACCCTCAAGACTTCCGGCGTTGAAGGGCCGGATCGGACCCGAACCGTTTTCGACGACGGAGAAGGATTTTTCCCCCTTCCGGAAATTCACGATCTGAATGGTGGCCCCGGCCGGTCCGCGATCGAATTGCGGATACCCGTGCTCCCAGGAATAGGTTTGGGACTCACCGCGGAGGTTCGCGAGGGTGAGCGCTTCGTAACGCAGGGTGTCCTGCGGCCGGCTGCCGGGCTGGTTGAAGACGATGGTTTCGAGAAACTGACTGCGCGCCTGATCGCTCCACAACACCTGCCTCCGGGCGGCCACCGCATCCGGATAGATCGTGATGAACTCGTCGGCCCAGCCGCCCCAGCCGGTCGGATTGGGATGATTGATCCCATAGTCGATGTCGGCGAGCGCGTAACGCCCGTGAATGACCACCCGCGCGGAGGTGTTCTCGATGATCCTGGCATGCGCGTAGCGGCATTGCTTGTCGGACATGTGCTCGCAGCAGCCGTTGGCATTCCAGGTCTCAAGGCTTTGATCGCTGCGCCAGAGGTCGGCCCCGTTGATCCACGACATGCCGAAATTGGCTCCGCGCCAGAAGACGACCTTCACCGGCGAGTCGTCAAAGCGCACCACAATGTCGGGTTCGCCGGCCGCGCGCCACAGGCGGTCCCATTCCTCACAATATTTCAGCCGCGTGAAAAAGGCGCCGAATCCGCCGGGGCCGGGCGGGATCTCGGGCAAACGCCGGTATTTCAACGGCGCTTCGGCGGGAAGGGAAACGGAGTGAAAGGACCGGGCGACCTCGTCGGAGGAAAGCGCACGGTCGTAAAGACGCACTTCGTCGAGGAGGCCGTCAAAAATCATGCGGCTTTTTCGGGCTTCGCTCGGACGGCGTTCCGTGCGGCTCGGACTCATCCGTTCCCGCGTCATTCCGACAAGGAGATCGGGCGGCCGGGCGGGCTCGTCCAATCTTCCCGAGGCCGGAGTGAAAGCGACTTTGCGACCATTGACAAAGACCGCCAGGCCCTCGCGGGCATCGAAGGTGCCCACCATGTGAGACCAGCGGTGAAGAGGGAGGGGATCGGCGGAAAGACATTCCCGCCATTGGCCCTCTGAGCGTACACGAAGGAAAACGCGACCGACATCGTCGATGCCAAGCAGGTAGCCCGGACCATCAAGCACGGCGGTGCGATTCCAGGAATATTCCTGGGGAGCGCTCCAGGCCTCGATGGAAAATCCCTCCGCGACCGACGGGAGTTCCGAGGAACTTCGTGCGAGGTGGGTCGAAAGACCGTCGAATTTCAACGCCTGCCCCGAAACCCCCGGAACAAAATCCAAGCGACCGACGGCTTTGGTTTCCGCACCCGTTCCCCCATCGAAATCCCACGCCGCAATCGGTCCGTCGGCGGCACGGCCCGGAAGGAACAGCGTGGCGAACAGCGCCGCGCCGGCCAGTCGGTTCAATCGGGCTGTCCCCATACGCGCGGAACCTTGAAGTCGTCGGGCTTGTTGTCGAGAAACGGCGGAGCGGCGGACTTGGCGATCGCCTCATAGCGGGCCCACAATTTTTTCAGGATTCCCGGTTTCTCCCCGGCAAGGTTCCTTTGCTCGCCGGGATCGTCGGCGAGATTGTAAAGCTCGATGCGCCGCGGAGAACCGGGCTCCGGGTCGTCCTTGCCCGGCAGAAAGCGGTCCTCGAAATCCCCGCTACGCTGCGGATTGTAAACGAGTTTCCAGTCTCCGACGCGGAGAGCCCCGCTGTTTGGCGCGCAACTGAGAACAATCTCCTCATGCGGTGACGGCGCGCCCTGCGCGATCACCGGCCACACATCGCGGCCGTCGAGCGGAAGATCCTGCCGAAGGTTCGCGCCGGCCAGATTGAGGAGCGTCGGATACCAGTCGACAATGTGAAGCGGGGCGTCCACCGTTCCCGGTTTGATTTGCCCCGGCCAATAAACAAAGGCCGGCGAGCGCATCCCGCCTTCGTAGATCGAGCCCTTGCCGCCGCGGAACGGGGCGTTGCTGGAGATGCGACCCGGCGCGGGGCCTCCATTGTCACTCGCAAAAAGGATGATCGTCCGATCGAGGAGGTTTTGCCGGCGGAGCGTCTCCACAATCTGGCCGACGGCTTCGTCCAGGGCGGTCGTCATGCCGGCGTATATCTTCCGCTTGCCCGTCAATTCCGTGTAGGGCGCAACATATTTCCGCGGCGCCTGGAAGGGCGAGTGCACGCCATTGAAGGCCACATAAAGAAAAAGCGGCTTCGAGGTGTCGCGCTGCTCGATGCGCCGGACGGCTTCGTCCGCGATGAGGTGCGTGGTGTAGCCGACGTCGTGATTTTCGTGATCGTTGCGGTGCCAGTCGAGCGCGCCGTTGTGAAGGTGGGTGAAGTAGTCGACCAAACCATGATAGGAGCCGTATTGGTGGTCAAACCCGCGGCGCGTCGGCAGGTAGGCGGGATCAAACGAGCCAAGGTGCCACTTGCCGACGATGGCGGTTTCGTATCCGGCCTCCTTCAGGGCCTGCGGCAGGGTGCGTTCCGTGAGCGGCAGTCCGTATTGCGAAATGGCCCGAATGACCCCCACCTGCAGGCCGTAACGAAACGGATACCGACCGGTGAGCAACGCCGCCCGCGTGGGCGAGCAGAGCGGCTGAACATAAAATTGTTCGAGACGGACTCCGTCCCGGGCCAGCGCATCGAGGTTGGGAGTCCGGATCTCGCTGCCGCGCCAGCCGACATCTGCGGAACCGAGGTCGTCCGCGAGGAAAACGACAATATTGGGCCGCGGGGCGGAGTTCTTTTGTGCAAAGGCCGCGGGAAGCGCGGCAAGAAGGACGAGAAAGAATCTCATGGTTGGTCGGATGAAAGGGAGTCGTTGAGAATGGCGGCTTCGTCACGCGCTCCATCAAAGAGACGGACGCGCGCAATTTCCCCGGTGAAACGCGGCTTGGCCGTCCCGACGGCGGTGCCATCGTCCGCGGCAATTTGCATCGGTTCGTTCGGCGGTGCCGTGATGAGCGAGCCAACCGCGGTCGCCACAGCCCGTCCGTCCACGTAAAGACGCAGTTCGCCGTTTTCGGTGATCACTCCGGTGAGGCGCGCCCAGCGGTCGGTGACGGCTTCGGGACCGGTGACACGGGTCAGGCGTCCCCCGGACCGCACACTGAAAACAGGAAGTCCCTGTTCGATCGAGAGGGCGTAGCCCTGGATCTTCCCACCGCGCGCGACAAGCACGCCGTCGGGCGAGGACGCTTTGGCCAGCACCTCCACCGTCCACGGCCCGTTCGACGGGTCGAGGCGCGGCGCATTCGGCACCTCCCGGGACGCCGAGCCGTCAAAGCGGCCCTGATTGGGTTCACGGGACAGATCAAGATCAAGCACGCACCCGCCCCGGGCGATCCGTCCGGTCTCGGCGGGATCATTCAGTGAGGCAAGGTCCACGCCGGCCTCCTCGCCAAGACGCACAAACTGCTCCTCAAGCTTCCTGCGAAGCCCGGCAGCCTGGGGATCCCGGGCGAGGTTCCGGAGTTCAAAGGGATCCGTGCGGAGGTCGAAGACTTCCGTCCAATCCTCTCGCCCCGGATAGCGGATGAGTTTCGCGTCCGTCGTCCGCACCGCCGCCACGCCGACCGCATAGGGATAGGTCGCGTCGTAATGGTAGCGGTAAAAAAATCCGTCGCGCCAGTCCGCCGGCGGACGGTTGTCGAGGAGCGGACGCAGACTGCGGCCCTGGACGGATGCGGGCGTGGACAGGCCCGTCAGGTCGAGGATGGTCGGGGCCAGGTCGATGTTGAGCACAAGGCGATCCTCCACCTTTCCCCGACCGGCGGGCGAAGGCGCGCGGATGAGGAGCGGGATGCGGATGCTTTCCTCGTACGCGGTGCGTTTGTCGAGAAGGTGGCGCTCGCCGAGGTAGTATCCGTTGTCACTCATGAAAATGACCACGGTGTTTTCGGAGAGGCCGAGTTCGTCGAGGGTGTCGAGCAGGCGGCCGACATTTTCATCCACGCCGGCGAGGCAGCGGAAATAATTCAGGAGTTTTTCGGGCGTGCCGACTTTTTCCGGCAGGCGGAAAAGATTCCGGTAGGGCGCGGCGACGTTTTCATTGGCGGCGGCGCGGGCCTCGGCCCCCTCGTAGAGATGGCGGTGGCGCTCAGCGGGTGTTTGCGGGTCGTGCGGAGCCTTGAAACCGACCACGAGCGCAAACGGACGGTCGCGGTATTTTTTCAGAAAATCGACGGCATAATCCGTGGCGGCGTCATCAATCCAGCGGTCCTTCACCTCCTTTCGGCCGTTCACGAGAAACTCCGCGCCGAAATACCGTCCGAAACCGATGTAACTGGCGACTTCATCAAATCCGGGTCGCTCCGCCTGCGTGCCCATGTGCCACTTGCCGATGTAGCCCGTGGTGTATCCGGCCTCGCGCAGCAGGCTTGCATAAGTCGGCGTGGAGGCCGGGAAAGGCGTGAAATTGTCGGTGACACCGGCGGCATGCGCATGACGCCCGGTCAGGATGCCCGCGCGGCTTGGGGCGCACAGCGAAGTGGTGGCGAAGGCATTGCGGAAGCGCACCCCTTCGCGCGCCAGGCGGTCGAGATTGGGCGTTTCAAACCAGGGAAAACGCGCACGTTCGCCCTGTTCCTGCTGGACCACCCCGAGGGCGTCCCACCGCTGGTCGTCGGTGATGAGAATGAGAAAATTCGGTGCGGCCGCCGCCTGGGCGGCAAGGACGCCGCAGCAAAAAACAACGAGAGTTTTTGTCATGGGTCAGTTCGGCCGGGCGGCTTCGTGGCGGACCACGCGCACTTCAACATCATTCGACAGCTTCGGACCCGGCGTGGTGCGTCCGTCGTCGATGTATTTTTGAAGGAGGGCGCGCAGTTCGCGGACCTTCTCCGGATTTTCCGCATAAAGATTGTGGCGCTGCGCGGGATCCTTCTCGAGGTCGTAAAGCTCCCCGGCCTGGTCGTTCACCTCGTAGCCCCGGTCCTTCCGAAACCACTCCGTTTCGCCGCGGCCTCCGGACAGCAATCCGTTGGTGTCCCCGGCGGGCGCATCGATAAGGATCCATTTTCCGTCGCGGATCGCGAAATGGCCGGAACCGCTGGTGAGGACAAGCGGAGGACGGATCGGCTGGGCGTGCGGTTCCCCAAGAAGCGCGGGAAGGATGTTGAAACTGTCCTCGGCGGCGGTGGGGGGAATTTTCGCGCCGGACAGGGCGGCGGCGGTGGCGAAGAAATCGACCTGCGACACCGGTTCGTCGTTGACCGACCCGGCGGGAATTTTGCCCGGCCAGCGGGCGAGGAACGGGACGCGGTGTCCCCCTTCATACGTGTCGCGCTTGATGCCGCGCAGGGGCCCCATGCTGTAGTGGCCGTATTTCTGCGCGCGATCATAAGCCCCGACACGGACTTCGCCGGTGATCTCGGGACCATTGTCACTCGTGAAGATCACAATCGTGTTGTCATCGATCCCGGCCCGTTTGATGGCGTCGAGCACCTGGCCGACGCTCCAGTCGAGCTCCATGACAAAGTCCCCGTAATTTCCCGCGCCGCTTTTGCCCCTGAAGCGGGCCGTCGGAACCACGGGATAATGCGGAGCCGTGAGGGAGAAAAAGAGGAAGAACGGCCTGCGCGGTTCGGTCCCGACGGCGGCGGTGATGTAGTCCACGGCGCGCCGCGTGATCGTGGGCATGATTTCCTCAAACTTCCATCCCGGCACCATGGGGCCGATGCGGTTGATGTTCGGAGTGTTGGGAACGGAGGGAATGCCGACGGTGTGATCGTCCTCGATGAAGCAAAACGGCGGATAGCACGCGATGTCCACGCCGAAGTAGGTGTCGAAACCGCGCGTGGTCGGACCGTTTTTGATGGGCTTCGTGAAATCCACATTGCTCAGCGGCAGCCGGGGACCGCTCCGGGGCGGCCGGCCGTCCGTCGTCGGCCATGCAAATCCGAGGTGCCATTTGCCGATGCAGGCGGTGGCGTAGCCGTTGCGGCGCAGGAATTCACCGACCGTCAGGCGGTCGGCATCAATGATCGGTGCACCCCACAATCCCACCACCCCGCGCTGGAGCCGGGAACGCCAGGCGTAGCGGCCGGTGAGCAAGGCGTAGCGCGTCGGCGAGCAGATGGCCGTCGGAGCATGGGCGTCGGTGAAGCGCATGCCCTCCTTTGCCAGACGATCGAGGTTGGGTGTGGGGATTTTCGAGACGGGATTGTAGCAGCCGACATCGCCATAACCGAGGTCGTCGGCGAGGATGTACACGATGTTGGGCGGTGCCGCCGACACCGATGCGGTCGCGGCAAGGAGGGTGGAGGCGCAAAGGCCGAGAAAACGGGAATTCATGGCGTGGAAGTGAGCGAATTGGACTCGGGGGCGGAATGCCGACGGATCATGAGCTGTATGGCTTCGTCACAGGCGGCCGTGGCGGCGGGACCGGCCTGGTTCGTGCAGGCGACCACCCCGAACTGTCGCCGCGGAGCGAGCCAGCAGATGGCGTAATTCATCGTATTGGAGCCGGCATGGGTGAAGACCTCCCCGCCCGCCCAGCGGCGCCGTTGAACGCCCCAGCCGAAGGCATAGGTTTCTCCCGGCGGCGGTGTCTGAATGGCGGCGTAGATTTTCGGCGGCAGCAGCGCCTTCTGGCCGTTGGCGCCGCGAAGCTGGTCGGCGAGGAATTTCGCCCAATCCTCCAGGGAGGCGTGCACCGTCCCGGCCGGACCCATCACGGCGGCATTGTCGGCGCGCGGGCCGTTGTGGGCGACGGGTCGTCCGTCCTCCTCGTGTCCCCACGGTTCGTCCACCTGCCCCGGTGTGCCCACACCGCCGAAACCCGCGGACTTCATGCCCAGCGGACGGAAGAGGCGCTCGGTCATCAGTTCCTCCCACGACTTCCCCCCGATGCGCTCGAGAATCGCCCCGGCAAGCACGTAGCTGGCATTGGAGTAATGAAACGAACCGACCGGATATTCCGGCGGGGTTGTCAGCAAGGTCTTGGCCGCCCGGGCACGCTGCTTCCGCAACGGACCACCCTGCGCAGCAATTTCGGCCCAGGGAAGATTCTCGATGAGACCGGCGCGGTGCGTGAGCAGGTCGGCATATGTCACGTCCTTCAATTTCGGGGAAATCCTGGAGGCCAGTTCGGGAAAAAGATCGGGCAGCTTGTCGTCCCACGACAATTTTCCCTCGGCGACAAAGGTACCGGCCAGGGTGGCGGTCATGACCTTGGTGTCGGAGCCCAGATGCCAGCGGTCGCGGGTGGTGACGCGGATCGGCCGGCCGGCTTTGCGAACTCCCGTCGCCACAATCTCCGTCGCGCCGTCGGGCGTGACAATGGCGGCGGTGAGTGCGGGAAGGTTATGTGCCTCACGGATGGCTTCGAGCGCCCGGGTCAGGTCGTCCGGGCGGTCATCCGCGGCAAACGCCGGAAGGGAATGCCATCCGCAAAGAAGGGCGGCCAGTGTGGAACAAAGTGGTTTCATCGGGAAGTGGCGGAGACGGTTTTTTCGGCGTCCCGCACGCAGCGAAAGCCGATGTGGTTGGTGCCGGTGTCGGGGGAGGTTCTCATGCGGGCGCTCACGCGGTACCCCGAGCAATAGGAGGCATTGCAGAGGAAGGAACCGCCGCGGATGACGCGTTTCGGCACAAAAGGTTCGTCGGGGTCGTGGCTCGTGGACGGACCGGCGGGATTCCCCACCGGCGGGTTTGCGGCGTCCTTTGCATAGGTGTCGGGCCGATACCAATCGGCCACCCATTGCCAGACATTGCCAGCCATGTCGTGGAGCCCGTAGCCGTTCGCGGGAAACGCCCGCACGGGGGAGCGCCCGGCAAATCCGTCACGCCCCTCGTCCTTCACGGGAAAGTCGCCCTGCCAGGTGTTGGCCCGCCACGTTCCCCCGGCATCCAGGTCGTCGTCCCCCCAGGCATGGCGTTTGCCTTCCAGACCGCCACGGGCCGCGTACTCCCATTCCGCCTCGGTGGGAAGCCGCTTGCCGGCCCACTTCGCATAGGCCACGGCATCGTCCCAGGAAACCTGCACGACAGGCCAGTCGTCCCGGCCTTCGATGGTGCTGCCGGGTCCCTCGGGGTGACGCCAGTTCGCCCCCGGACACCAGGTCCACCATTGTGAGACGTCATGGAGCGGCCCGCCGGAGGAGGTTGCCTGAAAGACCAGACCGGCGGGCACCAGCAGTTCCTTCGGCGGCGGCGGCGCGCCCGGCGGAAGTTGTTTCATGATCTCCGCCAGATCGGGCGCCTTCTCGGCCGTGGTCAGATAACCGGTGGCTTCGACAAACTTGCGAAATTGCGCATTCGTCACCGGAGTCACGTCCATCCAGAATCCCTCCACCCTCACCCGATGTGCGGGTTTTTCATCGGCACGGGCGTCGGCATCCCCGCTGCCCATCGTGAATTCGCCGCCGGGGATCCAAACCATGCCTTCGGGGGCGCCGGACACGGCCGGCGCATAACGTGAGGCCGCGGGCGGTTGGCAGCACTCGGGTTGCTTCGCCACCGCCGGATGCAAACCGGCCATCAGCCACACGACAGCGGGCAGACAGGGCATGCGGAGTTTCATTTTCCCCCTCCCTTCCGTTCCCGGTTCAGGGTCTTTTCGACGGCGGCATATCGCTTCACGAACCGCGGCGGCACGGCCGGTTCGCCAACCGGAGGAGGATTCCAGGTGAAGTCCGCGATGAGGTCTCCGATCTGCACTCGGACAAGACGGCGTTCATCGACCGAGACAAACGCCTGCGCCTTGAGTTTCGCATGGTGGTCCGGATCGGGGATCACATGACCGGGCCAGAGAATGATGAGCGGAACTTCCGCTTCGAAGACGATCACCTTCCTGCCTCCGAATTCGCCGACACCCTTCAACGCGTCACGGCCGATCCAGCCGGTCAGCCCAATGCGGCCGGGCCAGCGATTGACGTTGAACAGGACACCCTCGACGCGGGGATCCTCCGCGAACCAGGCCCGTCCGAGCCACCACGCCTCGGAGGTTTTTCCGTCCGGCCACGTGATGACGTCCCGCTGCACGTCGCCCACACGGGTGGCTTCGAGCGACGAGGCCAGATGGGCGGGCGCGGGGGAACCGGCCGCGGACTCGGCGCGTGAGAAGGTGACCGTCCAGGCCCCCCGCTCGGGCAGCCGCAATGCCGCATCGGCGATGGCCAGTTGCTGTTCGGGCGTGGGATCTTCCGCGGCGGTCGCGGTCACGAGGGCAATGCCAGAGAAAAATAGAAGACGTTTAATCATCGGCGGGTTCCCGGCTGATGTGGAGGATCCGGCCTGTGAGGCGGTCGATGGAAAGATGGACCCAAATGTGGCGTTCCGAGGCGACCAGGAACTGGTCGAGCCCCGTCTTGCCCTGCGGAATGCGACCGGTCTGTGCAAAGAGATCGATGAGAAGGTTCCAGGTGCGCGTTTCGGCCGTATCGGCAAGCGCGCGGACAAAAACTTCGCGCTGACGTTTGATGCGTTCGGCGTCCGAGCCGATGGACAGTCGGCTCTGGTCGCCCAGCCAGCGGGTGACGAG
>CALCJD010000038.1 GCA_937960895.1 uncultured Spartobacteria bacterium
CCAATCTTCACGAAGGGAAGACGAAGGCGGGAAAGGGGCGGTGGCCGTCGATAATATGACGGAGAAGATTGTGAACGGTGATCGGGCGAATGATGTTGGCGTATCGGTGCTGCCGAGTGCAGATTTGTTGCCGGAATGGCGGAAGCTGCATCATCCATGAGACGCGACGCTGGAGAGGTGATTTTGCCGCAAAGGAACGCAAAGACTGCAAAGAGAATACAGAGCGCCTTTTTTTTGTGTTCTCTGCGTTCTTTCGCGGCCAACCGGCTTCGTTTCCTTTTTTGGCGTATTTTGCGCGGTTCGCGGTTGTCCTGCCTGTTTCTCCTGTTCCTCCCCTTTGGAGGGTTGGCCCAATCGAAGACGGACATTTCTCACGGGGTGAAGCTGATCGAGCGGGTGGTGGAAACCGGGGTGGCGGACCAGCCGGAGCTGCAGTTGATCCTGAGGCTGCCGCCGGGACACACGCCGGAGGCTCCGACAGCGAAAGGCGTGCTGGCCTTTTGCACGTGGCAGGGAGAGGCGGATTCCTTGCGAAGCCGGCTGGCGAATGATTCCGATGGCTTGGTGCGTTACGCCCGAAAACATGGGCTCGCTCTGCTGACCTGGAACACGGCGACGCTTTGGAAGACGGGGAAAAGCTACAATCAGATCGGGCGCCGGGAACAGCAAGGGTTGCGCGATGATTTTGACAAGGTGGCCCGGGCCTGGAAAAGCGGGGTGGGGAAGTTGTGCCGTGAGCAGGGGCTGCCGCAGGATGGGTTTCTTTTGTACGGGATCTCGCGCGGAGCGCATTGGAGCGGGCGGCTCGCGTTGAGGGCACCGGAGATGTTCCTGGCCGTGCACATCCATGTGGCCAACAGCTACGATAAACCGTCGCCATCGGGCGCGCTTCCGCTCTGGCTGGTGAGTTCAGGAGACCTGGATGTGGGCCGGAACAATGCCCTGGCCTTCTACCGGGAATGCCGGGCGAAGGGGTTCCCGATGATCCTGAAGGTGGTGAATGGATTGGGGCATTCGGATCATCCCGAGGTGAGCGCGCTGCGGACGGCGTTTTTTGATTATGCTCTCGGACTGAAGGATGAAGCAGCGAGTGCGCGGGCGACTCCGGGGCAGTTGATGCTTGCGGGGCTGGCCTCCGGGCAGTTGACTGGCGATGTGCTGTCGCAGGAGGTTTACCGGGGAGCGGAGGCGGCGAAGATTCCTGAGAACCAGAGAGTGGCGTTGCCCGAGGAAGGTCTGGCGCGGGTGTGGGGGTTCCTGAGGAAATGAAGTGGCCGGGAGCCGGGGAACGAATGGAAGGGGAGGGATCACGCGGAGGCGCGGAGACGCGGAGGGGTGCCGTGCCGCGGGCGCCGTTCGCGGCTTTGCGCTTGGGGAATCAGGCCGTTGCCACGCACTCTTTGCAGGGCGGAAATTTCCATGTGCCACGACTTTGGCGGCAACGGGAATTGTGATGATTTTTTTCGCAGCACGACCGGATTTTGGTTTTGGCAATCCGAATACGGCGGCGGCTTTTTTTGCCCTGCTGGCGGTGGGGCTCTGGGGATGCTGCGTCGGCAATTGGCCCTGGCGTAAAGAACGAGCCCGCATATGGTTCTGGTTCTGTCTGGTTCTGAGCACCCTCCTTGGCGGCCTGATCGTGGCCACGGCTTCGCGGGGTGGCCTGGTGGCTCTGGTGGCGGGGCTGTGCGCGTGCTGGATCGCGGCGGGAGTTCCCAGACCCGGCATACGGCGCCTGCCCGGTGTGTTGGCCTCGGTCTTGATCTTGGCCGGAATGGCGGTCTCTGGTCGGATGGGAGCCCGGGTGGCCGGTTCATCGCTGGAAGACGGGTCCATCACGAGCCGGCTGACGATTTACGCCCAGGTTCCGGCCATGATGGCCGCCGCGCCGGGAGGCTGGGGGGCGGGAAAAGCGGCGGAGGCTTATCATAATTGGTTTCAGGCAAAGGAGGATACGCGCATTTACAAACATCTCGTTTCCACTCATGCCACCTGGCTGGTGGAGGCGGGGTGGGGACTTCGACTGGCGTATGTGTGGGGCTGGCTGGCGGCCCTTCTGCTCTGTTGGAGGACTTCGGCGGCATTTGGCGTTTGGGTGGCCTTTGGTGTGGCGGGAGTTTTCAGTCATGTGGGGGCGGATAGTCGGCTGTGGGTGTTGCCGGTGGGGGCGGGAATTTGGGCGCTGGCGCAGCGGGTTTTTCGGCGTGAGCTGCCGCCGTTCCGGGCGTGGGTTGTCTGCACGCTGCTGGCGGGGTTGCTGGTGGGAGCCCTGGCTGGACTGGGTGCCTGGCAGGCTCCGGGCGTTCGTTATTATGGCGGGCACTTGACCGCGGGAAATGAGCCGGCGGTGGTATGGTTTTGGTCACCCGATCCAGTCGTGCTGGGCCGCGCTTACGGAAAACTCGTGCGAGGGCAAGGTTCCGCGGGAGTTTTTTGGGAGGAGGGAAACTTCCTGCCAGACCTGCCGTTCAGGCTGGTTCTCTCCGGGAATCCCGAAAGACTCCCGCTGGTCAAAAAAGAATATGATTTGATCTGGCTGAATCCTCCGGGACGCCTGAGCGAGCCTCAACGGGCCATGGTGGAAAAAGCGAGCCGGAAAGTCATTTTATGGGGGGAGTTGAGAACAGACGCCGGCGCACGGGAGATAAAAGCGTGGGTGACCGGGTTGGCCAAGAGTGAGTGGAAGGATATTTCGGGAGCGGGCGCGTTGTTGTGGAAACTCCCGAACCTTTCTGGGGCTGAATGATTTCTGTCTGCGCGAATGCCGGGACTTTTCGCTTCGCGCGAGGCTTAAACCCGGAAGATGGCTCCAAGTTTTTTACCAAGGATCAGGCTGGCGCCGAGAATGCAAATGCCGAGGAAAACCATGGCCCAGACGCCCAGTGCGCTGGCGATGAATCGTCCGTCGCCGAGCAGATTGTAGAGCTCGTAAATGGCTTTCGTGATGGGAAAATCCTCCTGCTTCTGGGCGAGGATGAGGCTGTCGCTGACTTCCAGCATGGCAAAGCTGAAGGCGAGCAGGCCGCCCGCCATGAGGTTGGCGGCGATGAGGGGAAGGGTGATTTTGCGCAGGGCCTTGAAAGGCGGGCACCCGAGATTTTGCGCGGCTTCCTCCAGCGTCACGCTGGTTTGCTGGAAGCCCGCCGCGGCGCTGCGCACCACATAGGGCAGGCGGCGCACACTGTAGGCGATGACCAGGATCATGAGCGGGTCCACCTTCGGATCCAAGAACGAGAAGAGCTTGCCACTTTGGGTCATGGCCAGATACCCGAAGGCCAGGACGAGTCCCGGCACGGCGAGGGGCAGCATGGCCATCGTGTCGAGAAATTGGCGGCCGGGAAGTTTGGTGCGGGTGACGACCCAGGCGATGGCGATGCCCAGGACGATGTCGATGAGGGTGGCCAGGGAGGCGTATTTGAGGCTGTTCTGGATGGAGGGGAGCGTCAGGTCGTGGCCGAGGGCCTGACGGAAATGCTCCAGCGTCCAGCCCGACGGAAGGATCGTGCCGTACCAGTCCCGGGAGAAGGCCACCAGAATCACGCCCAGATGGGGCAGGATGGCGAGGAAGGTGATGAAGGCGAAGAAAAGCGCGATCAGCCATCCGCCCAGCGGCGTGGCGGGTCTCGGTCCGCCCTGGCTGGTGGCCTTGGCCATCATGGCATGACCGGCCCGTCCCAAGGTCGCCTTGCTCAGCACGTAAAGGAGCACCGTGGAGACCAGCATGACCACCACCAGCGCATAGGGAAACGGATTGCCGCCGATTTCCTTGAGGCCGTTGAAAATCTGCACCGAGGTCACGCGGTTGAAGTCGAACATGAGCGGCACGCCGAGCTCGGTGAAGGCCCAGATGAAGACGATGATGCCGCCGGCGAAAAACCCCGGCATGATGAGGGGGAGGGTGATTTTCCGGAATTTCCGGAAACCGGTGCACCCGAGGTTTTCCGCGGCCTCCTCCATGGCGGGATCCACGTTGGCCAGTGCGGCGACAAGATTGAGATAAAGAATCGGATACAGGTGCAGGGCGTTCATCACCACCACGCCGAAGAGGCGGCTCTGGCCCAGCCAGTCGACGGGATGGACCGGGTTCATGAGGTGCAGGGCGATGAGCAGGGCGTTGAGCGCACCCTCCTGGCCGAGGATCTGCTTCACCCCGATGGCGCCCACGAAGGGCGGCAGGATCATCGGAATGAGAATCAGCGCGGTGAAGAGATTCTTCGCCGGGAAAAGGTACCGGTCTGTGAGCAGGGCGAGCGGCAGGGCGATGGCCGAGGTGAGCAGCGTGCTGAAGACGGCCATCAACACGGAATTTCCCAATCCCTCGAGGTAGATGGGATTGCGGAACACCTCGATGACATACGCCATGGTGAAGCCGCCGCCGGGATTGCGGAACGCGCCGCCGAGGGTTTCCCAAATGGGCAGGGCAAAGAAGCAGAGGAAATAAAGGCCGGTGAGGACATAGACGGCCTTGGGTCCGAGGGAGCGGGATCCGGAGTTCATTGTCCTTCCTTCGCCAGCCGCATGGCTCGGCGGTATTGCGTGCGGAAACGTTCGCCGAGCTCCGCGGCCAGTTGCACTTCGGTGAGCGGCGTGGAGCCGCGCAGGGCGGGTCGGATGGTGTTCATCGCCGCCTGGTAATCGATGGCGGAAACATCCAGGAACGTGGCGGTCGCCTTGGGCGGAAAATTGGCGGCGATGAGCGCCTGCCAGGCGGCGACCTGTTCGTCATGGGAATCGATGCAGCTCACGCGAATGATGAAACGCAGCGCGGAAAACAAGGGTCCGGTCCACGCCTCGTGATAGGTGAACGCCTTGGCCTCCTCGTAGGGAAAGGTGTCGGGGTCGCTGCGATAGGCGGCGTATTCGGGGGCGTAGAGTTCCTTGCGGACGGGAAGGCGGCGGATGGCGTATTTGACCGGTCCGCCCGGCGTGCCGACCTTGAAGTTCCAGAGTTTCTGTCCGTCGATCGACAGCACAAAGGCGATGAATTCCTTTGCCACATCGGGATTCGGCGCGCCGCGAAGAAGCCCGATCGGATCCACTCCCACGGAGGATCCGCCGACGGGGGTGAAATATTGCAGGCGGGACGGGCCGTCGTCCACCCTGACCGCCTCGCTCTGGTAACGGCCGTAGAAATCGATGCACATTCCGATGGCCGCGTCCCCCAGCGACACGTCGAGCGGCACCTTGCCGGCGGCATCGGCGAAATACCGCGAATTGGCCGAGGCTTTCAGGATGAGCTGCATGCCGCGCTTCCAGCCTTCGGACAGCGCGTCTTCCGTGGTCTCGCCCCGGCCCACGACCTCCTGCATCTGCTGCTGGATGACCATTTCAAAGGCCTTGGCAATGGAGCCGCTCTTGGTGGGATCGGCGAGGGCGACCTGATGGAGGAATTTCGGATTGGTGAGGTCGGTCCAACCCGCCGGAAGGACCTCCACCCCGAGCCGGCGCAGGGAGTCGGAGTTGTAACAGATGCCGAATGACGAAAGGCACGTGCCGATCCAGCGTCCCTGCGGATCATAATAGGGTTCGCCCGACACCGAGGCCGGAATGCTCGCGTCGGTGAACCAGTCGGGATGCGCGGCGATGATCCCGGAGTCGACCAGATGGCCGGCCTTGGTTTGCATGATGAAATCATACGCCCCGCCGCCAAAAAACAGGTCGATGCCGACGCCGACGTTTGAATTCAGGAAGGCCTGCCGGACCGGCGAATCGGTGTGGTGATTCCTGAAGGCCGCGGCGGTTTCGTCGTTCCAGGCGTGGCCCTGCGAGAGCCAATATTGCTTGAAGCTGTTGTAGAACTCCCCCTCGAGGAATTTCGCGATCTCACTGGTTCCGCCGATGATGCGCCAGTCGATCCGCACGGTGCGGCCGGTCTTGGCCTTGTAATGCTCCCCGAAGGCGCGGCTGAACTCGTAGCGAATGGCTTCGTTGTGCGGACTGATGATGACGAGGGTGTCGTCCGCGGAGGCGAGCAGGTTTTCCTTCGGCTTGAGGAGAAAGGGCAGGGCCAGGATGGCGCCGAGGGCGGCGAGAACGATGAGAACGCGCGCAGTCATGCGTTGGTCAACCGCCGGAGCGGGAAGGCGGCGATCCGGGACCCGGCCCCGGAAAAACCCTTTCTGCCGGCCTCGTGACGCCCGTTCATTTTCTCAATACGACCACATCCTCCGGATCCGCGCTGGCGAAGAGGTCGTGATCCGTCGTGCGGTCGGCGACGTGGGGGTTCAATTCGAAGATCTTGAGCTGATGGCCGCCCGCGTTGAACTGATACTGGGCGACTTCGCCGAGGTAAAGGGATTCCCCGATGCGGCCGCGGGCGGAATTGACGGGGGCGGGCTCGGCGGTGAGCTTCCAGGCCTCCGGGCGGACGGACAGCGTGACGGACTCGCCTGCGGACGGATGCCAGTCCGGATCGCTCACCGCACCCTCGAAGCGGCCGACTTCGGTTTCCACCAGCGCGGACGAACCGGAGGCGGACACGACCTTGCCGGGAAGGAAGTTGGTTTCGCCGATGAAATCGGCCACCACGCGGGAAAGCGGACGACGGTAGACTTCCTCCGGTTTTCCAATCTGGGCGATCCGGCCGCCTTCCAGGATGGCCATGCGATCGGAAATGGAAAGGGCTTCCTTCTGGTCGTGCGTGACGTAAATCGCGGTGAGGCCGAATTCCTTGCAGACGCGGCGGATTTCCGTGCGCATCTCAAGGCGCAGCTTGGCGTCGAGGTTGGAAAGGGGTTCGTCCAGAAGCAGGGCGCGGGGCCGGATGACCAGCGCGCGGGCCAGGGCCACGCGCTGTTGCTGACCGCCCGAAAGCTGGGCGATCTTGCGCGAGGCGTACTGCTCCATTTTCACCGAGGCCAGGGCCGCCGCCACGCGCTGCCCGATTTCTGCGGGGGGAACCTTGCGCTCCTCGAGACCGAAGGCGACGTTTTTGGCCACGGTCATGTGCGGCCAGAGCGCGTAGCTCTGAAACATCATGCCCGTGTTCCGCTTGTGGGGCGGAAGGGTGGTCACATCCTCGTCGCCGAAGAGAATGCGGCCGCCCTCGGGAATGTAAAAACCCGCGATATTGCGCAGAAGCGTCGTCTTGCCGCACCCGCTGGGTCCCAGAAGGAAGAAAATTTCGCCGGGCTCGATCTTGAGTGAGATTCCATTCAGCGCGACCTGCTCGCCGAACTTTTTAACGAGATTGTCGATCGTGATGGAAATCATCGGCCCCGCGTAGTCCTAATGAGTTGGAAATCGTTCGGCAATAACGAAAAAGGCGGCTACGGAAGACCGGGCAGCTCCACGGGGATCTTGACCACGACCTTGCGCAACGGGGCGGGGGTGCCGACGGCCACCTTGGGACGATGGGCTTCCCCGGGCAGGAAAATGACAAAGTCGCCGGGGCCCAGCACCAATTGGGTGGCCGGCCCGGCAATCGGGGCAAACAGCTGCGCATCGGCTTCCGGTTTGACCACGGTGGGCTCTCCCAGTTTTTCCACCCCGATGAAGTCGATGCCCTCGGTGCCCTCAATCAGATATTGGAGGTCGATGGTGGCGGTATGGTTTTCCCACTTGCAGAGCTCCCGGGCCTGGGTGGTGTAGCCTTGTACAATCGCCAACCAGCCCGGCTCGCCCAACTCGTGGGTGCCCTCCCGGAAGGCGCCGACATGAGCGGTGATCCAGGCGAGGGATTTTTGAAAGACCGGCGCGTTGAGAAAGGGCTGCCAGTCGGCCGGTCGGGAGAGACGGGAAAAAAACATCCGGTCATCCTGAGGCCCGCCGTGGGAGGATTCAAGCGGGTTCGTTGACGGGTTGCCGCAAATCGCCGGAACCGGGCAGCCGGAAGCCCGCGGTCGGGGCGTTGTGTTCCGCTTCTCCCGGGAGCCCGCGGTCGGGGTGGCCGGACAGGGGCCTACCGGTACCGCTCGATGGCCTCCTCGGTGAGCACGCCGACGAAGGGCAGGTTCCGGAAGCGTTCGTTGTAGTCGAGACCGTAGCCGACCACAAATTCGTTCGGGATGTCGAAACCGACATAGTCGGCGTCGATGGGACGTTCTCCCCCGATGTTTTTGCGGAGGAGGGCGCAGATTTTCAGGCTGGCGGCGCCGCTTTCGGCGGCGAGGCGGTCGTAGATCGCGCGCAGGGTCATGCCGGTGTCGAGAATGTCGTCGAGAATCAGCACGTGGCGTCCGCGAACGTCGGCGAGTTGGGTCTGGCGGAAATGGACCTGCCCGGAGCTCTTGGTGCCGTGGTAGCTCGAGACGCTCCAGGAATCGACCTGCAGGGGCAGGGGAATGCGGCGGAGCAGGTCGGCCATGAAGATGAAGCTGCCGTTGAGGATGGCGATGACGGTGAGATCCTTGCCGCGGTAGTCCTCGGTGATCTGGTGGGCCAGCTCGTCGAGACGGCTGAGAATGGTGGACTCGTGATAAAGGATTTTACGGATGTCTTCGAGCATGGCGCGGGAAACAGCTGATCAACGGTAGGTGCCGATGGCAATGAGTTTTCCCTTGCGCAGTTCGAAAAGTTCCCGGCTCACCGGATGCGGGGACGATTGGTATTCCGCGTAGACCGTGTCGGCGAACGTCCGGTGCACGGGGGACTGCTTGGGAAAAACGAAGACCGTGTAGCGGTTGGGGATGGCGAGGAGCAGTTCCGGACCGAGGGTGCGGGCGAAGGTCTCCGCAAATTCGGGCGCCAGCACGGCGGAGGCGGTGAGGGGATTCTCGGAACGCAGGATGGCGTATTGAATGACCTTTTTGTCATCGCGCACGTATTCGGGTTTCAGTCCGGCCAGCACGGCGGAGGCGGTCCGGGGGGCGTCGGCGAGAATCTTTTCCGGGGTGCCCCCTTGTTTTTCCGCGTCGGCCTTGGTCAGCGGGACAATTTCCCCGTCCACAACCCGCGCGGCGACCATGACCGTCCGGTCGGAACCCTCGACGGGCCAGGCGCTTTCGTAGCGCATGAACTTCGGTTCGATGAGGAGGTGCCACCCGTCCGACGCCGGCAGCGCGGGGGTTATGACAAGAAACGTCAGCAGTGCGCATTTGAGTTTTCGCATGCGTCTGCTACAGGAGGCGCCAGTCATGATTGCGTTTTTGGAAGGTGTCCTGGTGGAAGCGCTGCCCACCCAGATCGTCGTGAATGTTCACGGTGTCGGGTACCACGTGATGATTCCGCTATCAAGTTTTGAGCGGCTGCCGGAACCGGGATCCCCGGTGAAAATCCTCACGCATCTCGTGGTGCGCGAGGATGCGCATATGCTGTTCGGCTTCATGACCGCCGGCGAACGCGACCTTTTCCGGCTCCTCTTGAATCATGTGACCGGCGTCGGTCCGAAGCTGGCGCTGGCGGTGCTCAGCGGTATGAGCGTCGAAACGTTCAAGGCGGCCGTGGTGGGCGGGGACATTCCCGCCATTTCGAAGATCAGCGGGGTCGGCAAAAAGACGGCCGAACGCATTGTCCTTGAGTTGAAGGACAAGGTGGGGGTGGCGGCCGAGTGGGAGGCGGCCAGTGCCGCCAACAAGCCGAGTCCGCGTGACCAGGCCGTCCACGACGCCGTGCTGGCGCTCATTTCCCTCGGCTACAAACAGGTCGAGGCCCACAAGGCCATCAAAAAGGTTCTGGACGGCGCGAAGGACGACCTGTCCGCCGAGGACCTGGTGCGTCTCGCCCTGAAATTTCTCGCATGAATCCCGACCCTCTCCAACGCGCCCGCGACATCCGGGCCTCCCTGCCGGAAGGCGGATTGTTTCACGAAAAATCCTGGCGGGTCTCGCCGGACGCCTTTCCGCTCGATGAAAAGCTGGCGGAGGAAATCGAAAAGCTGGGCTACCGGCTCAGCCTGTTTGTCCGGGCCTGCAATCAATTGTACCGGTTCAGCGTGGCGGGCCGGCAGCCGAAATGGATTGCGGAGATGCTCGACCGCGGCAAACCCCGCGAACTGGTCGAATTCCAGCGCGAAAAGGCCGTGGCGATGGAAATCCCGCGCGTGATCCGGCCCGACCTGGTGCTTACGGACGGCGGATTCATCATTGCGGAACTCGACAACGTGCCCGGGGGAATCGGGCTCACGGCGTGGCTGGACCAAGTGTATTCGCAAAACGGCTCGAAGATCCTCGGCGGTCCGGACGGCATGCTGGAGGGATTTGCCTCCATTTTTCCGGGGGGCGACATCGTCGTGTCCGACGAAGCCTCCACCTACCGGCCGGAGATGGAATGGCTGGCCGCGCGCCTCAACGAAAGGTTCGGCGGATCGGCCGGGGCCCCGCGGTGGCGGGTGAGGGATGCGGCGACCGCCGGCGACTGGGGGGAACGCGTTTACCGGTTTTTTGAGCTTTTCGACCTGGCCAATGTGCCGGTGTCCGGCGAACTCCGCCGGAAGCATCTGGCCGGTGAGCTGACGGTGACCCCCCCGTTCAAGCCCGCACTGGAGGAAAAGATGTGGTTTGCGTTTTTCTGGCTCAAGCCGCTGGAGGAATTCTGGCGTCGCGAGCTGGGGGAGCGGACGCTCCTGGCCCTGCGCAAGGTGATTCCCTACACGTGGCTGGTCGATCCGACGCCGCTTCCGCTTCACGCCGTGCTGCCGCGTCTGGAGGCCCACGGTTGGGACGAGGTGGGCCGTTTCAGCCAGAAACAGCGGGCGCTCATTTTGAAGATCAGCGGATTTTCCGAGAATGCCTGGGGGTCGCGCGGGGTTGTGATGGCCCAGGACGTGCCGCAGAAACAGTGGCAGGAGGAGTTGCAGCGCGCATTGCGGGAGTTTGAGACCCACCCGCACATCCTGCAGCAGTTCCACCAGGGCCGCCTGGTCGGGCACGACTACCTCGACGAAAATTCCGGCACCCTCGTGCGCATGCGCGGCCGGGTGCGGCTCTGCCCGTACTACTTCGTGGGGGAGAAGGCGGCCACCTGCGGCGGCGCCCTGGCGACGATCTGCCCCGACGACAAAAAGCTGCTCCACGGCATGAGTGACGCGATCCTTGTACCCGCGGCGGTGAATTGACGGCCGGTCCGATCCATCCGACAAAACTTTCTTGCCTCCCGGGTGAAACCGGGTAATTTACCACCCCTTTTCCCATGCCAAAAACAACGCCACGCAGCAAAACGCGCAAGTCGGTTGCCAAGCGCTTCAAAGTCACCGCCACGGGCAAGGTGCTTCGGAGCAGCCCCGGCAAGCGGCATTTGCTTGAGTGCAAGTCAGCAAAACGGAAGCGCCAACTGGCCAAGGCCTCGTTGGTTCATGAATCCGATCTGGCCCGCATCAAGACCTGCCTCCCCTTCGCGTAAGGAAGAAACCGATCCGCCGGACTTCTCCGCCCACGCGGGGATGACGGAACTGGTGAGTCCGCGGATCCCAACCAACAAACAGCCAGTTCCAGGGAGCTCCGGCCGAAAGGCCGGGGAATAAAAACATGCCACGTGCAACCAACTCGCCCGCCAGTCGCGCACGCCGCAAGCGGGTGATCGAAGCCTCCAAAGGCTATCGCGGCCGCCGTTCGAAGCTCTTCCGCTATGCGAAAGACGCTCAGATGAAGGCCAAATACTGGGCCTATCGCGACCGCAAAACCCGCAAACGCAACTTCCGCGCGCTCTGGATCACGCGTCTCAGCGCCGCCGTCCGCGCCGAAGGTCTCAGCTACAACCGTTTCATCGAAGGCCTCAAGGCCGCCGGCATCGCCCTGGACCGCAAGGTTCTCGCGGACATCGCCGTGCAGGACGAGGCGGTTTTCAAGCAGATCGTCGGCAGGGCCAAGTCGGCCTACGAGGCGAAAGCCGGGGAAACCGCGAAAGCGGCCTGATTTCCGCATCTTCGAACCGGCACGGAGCTTTCCCCTCCGTGCCGGCTTCGCGTTTTCTCATTCTCCCGTCCGACCCTGCTCTCCCCGCATGAAAGCGGGATCGGACGGGAGCAGGAGATTTTTCTCCACCTGATTTTTGCATGGAAGACCGGATTGCTTCTCTTCAAACCGAGGCCGTGACGGCCATCGCCGCCGCCGCCGACACCCGCGCCCTGGCCGACGCCCGCGTCAAATATCTCGGCAAACAGGGCGAAATCACCCGCCTGAGCGAAGGCATGCGGGATGTGCCCAAGGAGGACCGTCCGCGCCTGGGCAAACGCCTCAACGAACTCCGTCAGGCGGTCACCGCCGCCCTCGAGCAGAAGGAGGCCGCCCTGGCGGCCGAGGCCGACGCCCGGGCGCTCGCGGCCTTGGACATCACCCTGCCGGGGACCGTCCGCGACCTGGGTTCGCTCCACCCGCTCACCCGGCTCCTCGACAAGGCGGTCCGGATTTTCCGCCGCATGGGCTTCGTGCTGGCCGACGGTCCCGACATCGAGACCGAGTGGCATTGCTTCGACGCGCTGAACACGCCGCCCGACCATCCCGCCCGCAACGAGCAGGACACGTTTTATCTTCCGGACGGCCGCCTTCTCCGTACGCACACCTCGACGGTGCAGATCCGCGTGATGGAGTCCCAGACCCCGCCCGTGCGCATCATCGCCCCGGGCGCCGCCTACCGCCGCGACGAGGTGGATGCCACGCACCTTGCGCAGTTCACCCAGATGGAAGGCCTCTACGTTGCGGAGAACGTCTCCGTGGCCGATCTCAAGGGCACGCTGGAGTATTTCTTCCGCCAGCTCTTCGGTCCGGGAACGGAAACCCGCTTCCGTCCGCACTTTTTCCCCTTCACCGAACCCAGCTTCGAGATCGACATTCGCGCCGAGGCGCTCGGCGGCAGGTGGATGGAACTCGCCGGCTGCGGCATGGTGGATCCCGCGGTGTTCGAGGCGATCTGCTCCCGCCGCGGCGACCGGGCGTTTGATCCCGACAAGGTGACCGGTTTTGCCTTCGGGTTCGGACTCGATCGTCTGGCCATGAATCTGACCCGCGTGCCCGACATTCGCATGCTGGTGGAAAACGACCTGCGTTTCCTCAAACAATTTTAAGCCATGAAGATTTCGTTGAACTGGCTGCGTGATTACGTGGCCTGGACCGGCAGCGTGGAGGAATTGGTGGCGCTGCTCACCCGCACCGGACTGGAAGTCGCCGAGGTGGCGACCCGGGGGGCGGATTTTCCCAAGGTGGTCATTGCGCAGATCCTCGAATCGTCGCGGCACCCCAATGCCGACCGTCTGAGCGTGTGCCGCGTGGATGACGGATCGGGCCAGCCGCGCCAGATCGTCTGCGGGGCCAGGAATTACAAGGTCGGCGACAAGGTGCCGCTGGCCCTCCCGGGCGCGGTGCTGCCGGGCGATTTCAAGATCAGGACCGGCAAGCTGCGCGGCGTCGAAAGCGAGGGCATGATGTGCAGCGCAAAGGAGCTCGGTCTCGCCGAGGATGCGGAGGGACTGTTGATCCTGCCGCCGGACGCTCCCGTCGGTCAGCCGATTTCCACGCTGTATCCGGCGGACACGGTGATCGAACTCGAAGTGACCCCCAACCGCGGCGACTGGCTCAGTCATCTGGGCGTGGCCCGCGAAGTCGCCGCGTTCACGGGCGCCACGGTCCGGCGGCCCGAAGGGACGCCTCCCGCAACCAAACCCGCCGGGGATTTTGTCTCCCTGAAGGAGCCCGGACTGTGCGCCTTCTACAGCGTGCGCCGCATCCACAACGTGAAGGTCGGTCCCAGTCCGCAATGGCTGCGCGAGCGTCTGGAAAAGGTGGGTCTGCGCCCGATCAACAACATTGTCGACGTCACCAACTACGTGATGCTCGAACTCGGCCAGCCGCTGCATGCCTTCGACGCGGCCCGGGTGCAGGGCGGCATCGTTGTGCGCACGGCGCAGGCGGAGGAAAAATTCCACGCCCTCGACGGACGCGAGTACACCCTTTCGGCGGACCATCTGGTCATCGCCGACCACGGCCGTCCCGTCGCCCTGGCGGGCGTGATGGGCGGGGAGGATTCCGGCGTGACGGAATCGACCGCCGACGTGCTTCTGGAAAGTGCGGTGTTTGATCCGGCCTCGGTGCGACGCACCGCCCGCGCGCTCGACCTGCACAGCGACTCGAGTCATCGCTTCGAACGGGGGGTCGACCCGCAGGGCATCCTGGCGGCCTCGGCGCGCGCCACGGCCCTGATTGTCGAACTGGCCGGCGGCGAGGCGGACCCCGAGGTGTTGACCGCGGGTCAACTTCCCGCCTCTCCCGCGCCGATCACGCTTTCCCATGCCCGCTGCCGCGCCCTGTTGGGCCTGGAGGTGGAGGAGGCCGCCATCCGGGGCGCGCTGACCGGTCTGGGACTGACCCTGCTGAACGAAGGCGGGGGAACCACCACCTGGCAGGTGCCGAGCCATCGCGGGGATTTGCAACGCGAGGTGGATCTGATCGAGGAGGTTTGCCGTGTGGTGGGCATGGAAAAAATTTCCGGACGCCTGGCGGCGGCTCCCGCCGAACCCGCCGAGCCGGATGCGCGGTATGATTTTCAAATGAGCCTGCGGAACAAACTGGCGGCGCTCGGACTGAGCGAGGCCCGGACCAGCACGCTTGTCTCCCAGGCGATGCTCTGGCAGGACCGTCCCGCGCTGCGGGTGCGGAATCCGCTGGGCGAGGACCAGGCCTTTTTGCGGACCAGCCTGCTGCCCGGACTTCTCGCCGCCGTGCAGCGCAACATCCACCAGGGGGCCAAATCCGTCGGGCTTTTTGAGGTCGGCCGCATCTTCCAGGCCGGGGAGCCCGAGGAATCCGCCGCCCTCGGCGTGGCGCTCTGGGGACGCGCGGAGAAAAAGGACTGGCGCGGCGGCGCCGAACGCGACCTCGACTGGCATGATGCCCGGGGGGTCGTGGAGGCGCTCGCGGGACCGCACCGGCTCGTCCGCATCAGCGCGGCGGATCCGCTCGGGCTGGCTGCCGAAATTCTCGTGGACGGGGAACCCATCGGACGGATCGGCCAGCTCGCGCCGGCCGCGGCGCGCGCCCTGGATGCGAATGCGCCCGTGGTGGTGATCGAACTCTCCATCGAGGCGCTGCGGAAACGGGAAGCGTCCCCGTCGTATCGGGAAATTCCCAAGTTCCCCGCGGTGACGCGCGACGTCGCCATCGTGTGTCCGCTCCCGCTTTCCTACGAGGAAATCGAGGCGGTCCTGCGCGGAGCGGGGGAGGAATTGCTCGTGGACGTCGAACCTTTCGATGTGTTTACGGATCCCGGCGGGGAAAAACTTCCCGCCGACCGGAAATCGATCGCGATCTCCTTGACTTTCCGCACCGCCGGGAGGACTCTGAGCGGAGAGGAAGTCAATGCCGCCTGTGAGCGCTTGAAGGAACGGTTGAAGCGCGACCTGTCGGTGGATTTCCGGTAGTTCTTTCCCCGAAATTTTTGGGCCGCCGTGAGGCGGGCCGCACCCTTTGCCCTGCTGTGTTCGCGATTACACGGCGCAAACTCCCGAACCGATAATATCATCAGTCCCGGAGGCTAGACCGGGCGGCGCAATGACAGGCCTTAATTGGAAGCCAGCGCGTCGTCCGGAGGTCATCCACCCTTGTATCAAGGGAACGGGATATGCGTTGGAACGGCACGAGCGGGGCAAAACTTTTCACGCCGCTTTGCTTTTACGGAGCGGCGTTTTTTTTACACCCCCTCCGACAAAGGCACGGAAGTTGCTCCCTTTCGAACGTGCAAGGGGTGGGAACCAACACAGAAATCATTTCCGGAACCAGCGGCCGTTATCGCGTGGGGGAAACCATTGGCCGCGGCGGACTGGGGGAGGTCTTTCGGGCGGAGGACACACAGCTTCACCGTCTCGTGGCAATCAAACGCCTCCACGGCGAGGAAATCGACGCCGGCGAGCGGGCCCGGAAGGTGATCCAGGAGGCGCGCCATCTCGCCGCCCTGCAACATCCCAACATCGTCACGGTCTATGATGTCATCGAGGACCGCGGCGACGTCCTGGTCGTGATGGAACTCCTGCGCGGCCGGACCCTGCAGGAGATCGTCGAAAAGGCCCCCCTGCTGGAGGCGGATTTTGTGAACGTGATGCGCCAGACCCTCGAGGGCCTCATCGCCGCGCACTCCCTGGAAATGCTGCACCGCGACATCAAGCCCGGCAATCTCATGCTGGTCGATCTTCCCAGCGGTGCCTTTCAGGTGAAGATCCTCGACTTCGGTCTGGCGAAAATCGCGGTGGAACCTTCGTTGCAGACCATGGATCAGACCGGAGCCCTCATGGGCTCGGTCTATACCATGTCGCCGGAGCAGTTCGAAGGACGTCCGCTGGATGTGCGCAGCGACCTGTATTCGCTCGGCTGCGTGGCCTATTTTTCCCTCGCCGGATATTATCCCTTCAACGGCAAAAACGTGCCCGAGGTGATCTGCGCCCACCTGCAGCGCCGGATGGCCCCGCTGAAGGAACTCCGTCCGGATGTTTCCCCGGAAATCTGTGAGTGGGTGGGACGTTTGATGGCGACCTATCCCCACAATCGTCCCGATTCGGCCGCCGCCGCGCTTGAGGAATTGAGTGCCATCACGGCCGGCCGACCCGTCCCGTCCGAACGGCCTGTGCCGGCGCCGGTTCCGCCGGTCTCCGCGCCATCCCCCAAACCCTGGGCCGGCATCGGCGTGGCGGTCGCCGTGCTGGTTCTTTGCGGGATTTATTTGCAACACCAGCTGAAGACGCCCGCAGGATCCGCCCCGGCTGCCGCGCTGTCGGTGCCGGAGGTGACCGCCGCCGATACCCCGGCCATCCTTGCGAGGGAAGGGAAACCCATCGTCGTGACCGGCAGGATCGACAGGATGAGCGTCGATCCCTCCGGCACGATTCGATCCCTGCATTTTGCCGGTGCCCCGCCGCGTGGCGTGAGCCTGGTCTTTTTTGTCGAACGGGCGCCCCGGGACTTCACAGAAGAACGCCTCACATCCTTTGTCGGAAAAAAGGTTCGGGTGCACGGAACCGTCAGCGTCGCCGACGGAGCGCCCCGCATCACCATCGATTCCCTCCCGCAGATCGAAGAAATCTGAACGCCGGTCCCCCGTTGGAAAGCTGCTCGGCCGGAGGAGGAAACGCAGAATTTATGAAACCTGTTGCTTGATCTTTTGCAACACGTTGAATAAAATGGAGATTATGCAGATCGCCCCAACACGTTCTGAAGGAATTTCCTTTAACGAACGCTATCGTTTGGGGGAGATGATCGGCCGCGGGGGGCTGGGGGAGGTTTATCGCGGCGAGGACACGCAGCTTTGCCGTCCGGTGGCCCTGAAGCGGTTGCAGGGTGTTGCGGGAAAGGTCGGGGAAGGCGGGGCAAGCATCCTGCAGGAGGCGCGGCATTTGGCGGCCCTTCAGCATCCGAACATCGTGACGGTTTACGATGTGGTCGAGAACCGCGGGGATGTCGTGGTGGTGATGGAGTTGCTGGAAGGCCGGACCCTCCAGGACGTCGCGGAGGAGGCCCCGTTGACGGTGGAGGATTTTGTCCCCGTGATGGAGCAGGCGTTGCAGGGCCTGATGGCCGCGCATGCGAAGGGCATGCTGCACCGCGACATCAAGCCCGGCAATCTCATGCTCAGCCGGCTGCCGGGCGGAGAGATGCAATTGAAGATCTTGGATTTCGGCCTGGCGAAGATGGCGCCCGAACCCTCCGAACAGACCCGCGATCAGAATGGTGCGTTGATGGGATCGATTTACATGATGGCGCCGGAGCAGTTCGAGGGACGGCCCCTGGACGGACGGAGCGACCTGTATTCGCTGGGCTGTGCCGCCTATTTTGCCCTGACGGCCGCGTCCCCCTTTTCGGGGGACACCGTGGCCGAAGTGATCACCGCGCACCTGCAGGGCCGTTGCACCCCGATCAAGGAATTGCGCCCGGACCTTCCCGCCGCCCTCTGTGCCTGGGTGCACAGCCTGATGAGTGTGCGTCCCGAGGATCGTCCGGAGTCGGCGGCCGAGGCGCTGGCGCAGTTGCGCCGGGCCGTGCAGGGGAAAACGGTGGTTCCGGACGTCCCGGTGGTGACGGTGGTCCCGCAGGCCTCCCGGCTTGCGGCCGGCTCTCCGGGCTGGCATTTCCGGCTGTCCCGCTTTCATTTTGCGGATTTCGGGGTGGGGGCGTTGCTGCTGGTGATCGGGGCGTTTTGCTATTTCCGGATCTCCATGCCCGAATCGCTGGCCGGAACGGTGCCGGTCCTGGCTCCGCAGGAACGCCGGGCCGTGCTGGATCGGCTGGGCGAGCGGGTGATCGTCGAGGGCGTGGTGAAGGAGGTCATGTCGGGCAAGGGCGGCTTCCGCTACCTGCGTTTTGTCGAGACCGGGGAAAAGGATCTCGCGCTGGCGTTTTTTGCGACCGAAAACCCTTTGGAGCAACTGCAGAAGATGTCCTCCTATGTCGGCCGGAAGGTGCGGGTGGTCGGTACGGTAAGCCAGCACGAGGACCTGCCGGTCATTTTCATCGATTCCTTTTCCCAACTCGAAACGCTTTGACGTTGAGCGTCGCGTGCGAGCCGCTATGGTTGGGGTAATGGATGCATTGCTCGCCCTTGAGGACGGAACAATTTTTCGCGGGGAATCCTTTGGCGCCCCGACCCCGAGTGCCGGGGAAATCTGCTTTAACACCTCCATGACCGGATATCAGGAGGTTCTCACCGATCCGTCCTACCGCGGGCAGATCGTGGCGATGACCTATCCGTTGATCGGCAACTACGGGATCAACACGCTTGATGTCGAAAGCCACACCCCGCATGTGCGCGGCTTTGTCATTGAGGAATTGAGCCCGCTGGCGAGCAGCTGGCGGTCCGAAGGCACCCTGGCCGACTATCTGAAGCAGCACGGCATTCCGGGAATCCAAGGGGTGGATACGCGGGCGTTGACGCGGCGGCTGCGGACCTCCGGAGCCATGCGGGCCTGCGTGTTTCCGGGCACCGATGAAAAGGAGGCCATCCGCCTGGCGCGGGAGGTGACCTATGACGGGGTGGATTTTGTGAAGGAGGTCACTCCGGCGAGTCCTTACGACTGGGACCGCGAAAACGTGTTGAGCCGTCCCTGGGTGGTGGCGCGGAGCGGGGTCGACGCCACGGGCCGGCAGGATGCCCTGGGCAATGTTTTTGAAGATCTGCCGCCGGCCACCCGGAGGATCGTGGCCTACGACTTCGGGATGAAAAAGAACATCCTCCGTTCCCTGCGGCGGAACGGGTTTGCGGTGAGGGTCGTGCCGGCCACCACGCCGGCGGAGGAGGTGCTGGCGATGAATCCCGACGGCGTCTTTCTTTCCAACGGTCCCGGCGATCCCTCCGCGTTGGGGTATGCGCATGAAGCGGTGCGCGCGCTCATCGGGAAAAAGCCCCTTTTTGGCATCTGCCTTGGCCACCAGATCCTCGGTCTGGCTTTGGGAGGGAAGACCTTCAAGCTGAAATTCGGTCATCGCGGCGCCAATCAGCCCGTCAAGGATCTCCGGACCGGCAAGGTGGCGATCACGTCGCAGAATCACGGCTACGCCGTCGATCCGGATTCCCTGCCGGACGACGTGGAGGTGACCCACGTCAATCTCAACGATGGCACGGTGGCCGGACTGCGGCACAAAAAGCACCCCGCCTTCAGCGTACAGTATCACCCCGAGGCCTCTCCCGGACCGCACGACGCGTCGTATTTTTTCCGCGAGTTTGCCAAAGAAGTTGATGTTGTCCGCAAAAACTCCTAGTCTTGCCGCGCATGCCCCAGTTGCAAATCTTTCTCTCCGAGGACAATCAGGTCACCCATGACCTGACCGACGAAAAGGTCACCGTCGGCCGGCTGGCCGACAACACGCTGCAGATCGAGGACGCGTCGGTTTCCAGCCACCACGCCGAACTGATCCTCGAAGGCGAGACCTATCGTTTGCGCGATCTGGGGTCGACGAACGGCACATTTGTCAACGGGGAGGCCACGACCGAGGCGGTCCTCAAGCACGGGGACGAGGTGCGTTTTGGCCGCGTGGAGACGGTTTATGCGGCCAAGGAAGCGGGCTTCGAGTCGCAACCCCTGCCGGAATCCTCCGCCACCGCGGCCGAAGTGGGACTGCGCAGCGCGCGGCCGTCGGGTTTTGTCAGCACGTCGCCCATTTCCCGCTCGGACAAGGAGAAGGATCCCCTGGCGGCCGTGCTTTACGCTTTCGGCGGCCTGGCCATCCTGTCCGCCGTGGTCGCGGCGTATTTTGTGCTCAGCATGCAGGCCGCGGCCTGAGAACGAAGCGTTCGCGGAGGACCCGCCCGGCCGGGCTTCGCGTTCACCCCGGGGTCTCGCGTGTCCTGAGGCCGGGGAAAAGGAAATCCGTCACCAGTCCGGGCTGAGCTTTCGTTTGACGTTGGGACGCGGAAGTTTTCGGGTCATTTTTTCAAAGGCCACCGTCTTGAACGAATAGGTGCCGCCCCCGCTTTCGACGAGCACCATGGACCGCAGGCGGTAGTGCCTGTCGAAGGTGAAGGTGATTTTTTCCACCGAAATGGGACCGAAACGTTTGCGGAAGGTGATTTCCGTTCCTCCCTGCGTGGCGGACATGTCCATGCGCATGAGCCCGGAAAACAGAAGGCTGCGGACCCCCGCGCCCTTGGAGGCCTCCCGCAACACGTCCCAGACGAAACAGAAGGCCGGCCGGTACGGAATGCCGAGCAGTTCGGCCTTGGTGACGTGTTCCCGGTCGCGGTCGTAGACAAAAAGCACCAGGGAATTGTGCCAGAAATAAAAATCGTACGGTTCGGCGTCGGCCCCCGTCGTATTGAAGGCAAACGCCGCGCCCACGTCGCGGTCGAAACGCAGCCGGGCGCCACACTCGAAGGGCGGCTGTCCGGGTTTGCGAATGGTGAAGGTGCCCCTGATCCGAAAGCGCGGCTGTTCCCGGAGGAACGCCCGCACAAAATCGAGCGGAGTGGTTTCCGGTCCCTTGTCATCGGCCGACGCCGAAGGCAGGACGGCGATGAGAGCCAGGAGGGCGAAAAGGGTTTTGTGCAGGGGCATGCCGGGCCTCAGGAGGGATTGGATATCTCATCGGGCGCCAGATCCTCGTCGACCGTATTGATCCATTCCCGCCAGGTGGCAAAAAGCAAAGCCATCAACACCGGACCCACAAACAGACCGACCAGGCCCATGGTTTTGACGCCGCCGATCAGGCCGAAAAAGGTCGGCAGAAAGGGCAGGCGAATCGGACCGCCCACCAGCTTGGGACGCAGCGTCTTGTCGACGATGAAGAGCTCGATCGAACCCCAGACGAAAAGGGCCAGTCCGGCCACGGGGCTTCCGCTCGCGACGAGATAAATCGACACCGAGGTGAACGCCAGCGGTGCCCCCCCGGGGATCATCGCCATGAAACCGGTCAAAACCCCCAGCAGGAACGCCGACGGCACCCCCGCCAGTTTGTAGGCGATGCCGAGCACGATGCCCTCTCCCACGGCGATGATGGTCATGCCGGTGACCGTCGCGCTCACCGTGGCGGGAACCACCCGGGAAAAGCGCTGCCAGCGCCGCGGCAGGATGCGTTCCCCCACGCGATCGATCTGGGCGGCCATTTTTGCCCCGTCCTTGTAGATGAAGAACAGCGTGAGCATCACGAAAAGCACGTTCAGAAGAAAATTGAAGGCATGGGTGCCCGTGGCCAGCATCAGCCGGTAGATGTTGCCGATCTGCTCGCCGCTGATGCTTTTGACCAGCTCGTTCAGCGCATTGGGCTTGCCCAGGTAGTTGTGCCACGTGTCGAGCAGTTGGGCGCTGATGAACGGGGTTCGTCCCAGCGCCTCCGGGGCGGGCAGTCCCTCCTTGTTGGCCTCGACGAGCCAGGCCACCCAGGAGCGCACTTCCTGGATGGCATAGGCCAGCCCCATGGCCAGCGGGATCACCAGAACCAGAAGGATGATGCACAGGGCAATCGTGGCGGAGATCGTGGTACGCCCCCCGCAGAGCATGACCAGTCTGCGGTAAAGCGGCCAGCTGGCAAAACCGATGATCAAGGCCGCCAGAACCGGGATGAGGAAGCCTTTGAAGAAATAAACCCCGGCCAGCAGCATGAGCACGAGCAGCCAGCGTGCAATCGGATTTTCGGGAAGCATCGGGCTCATCGGAAAACGAGGAAACGCGTTCTGACGCGAAAGCAAAGCCCAAAGTCCGGGTTCATGCGGATCGGGCGGATTTCCGTCTGCGCCCGCCCGGGGGGGCGGGGTCGCGAAACAGGTTGTTCCCGTCCCGGGCCTGACGCCGGAATTCCCGCGGGGAAAGGCCGCGCGCGAGACGGAAGGTTCGGTTGAAGGTGGAGAGATTTTCGAATCCGGCATCGCAGGCGATGCGGCTGATGGAGTCGTCGGATTCCAGCAGGCGCCGGCAGGCTTCGCTGAGGCGCAGGTCTGTGAGGTAGGAGCGGAAGGTCTTGCCGACCGCCCTCCGGAAAAACCGGCTGAATGCGGAAGGACTCAGGCGGATCTGACGGGCGGCTTCCCGCTGGGTGACGGGCCCCGAGGCGTTCCGGGACAGGTAGGCCAGGATGGTGCGGACGCGCGGATCCGAGGAATTCCGCCGGTTCCCGGCCCAGGGGGAAAGCGCCAGCGGACGGGCCTCCCTGGCATTGGCCAGTTCCTCGAGAATTTCCAGCAGGGCGGCCAGCCGGGCGAGGGGTGTCGCCGCCCGCATCATGCGCGGACGCAGACGCGCCGCCAAGGCCGGATCAAAGGCGAGGCCGCGGCCCGCGCGCTCAAACAGGTCGGCGATTCGCGCCATCTCCGGCAGGCTCAGCAGGGCCGAACCCCAGAGTTCGGTGTCAAACTGCACCACCAGGCTGTGCACGGGACCCGTTTCCTTCGGCGGCGAAAGCCAGGCATGAGGCAGGTTCCGTCCGAGGAGGCAGAAATCCCCGGGATGAAACGGCTCGACGCTGTCCCCGACATAACGCAGCCCGCTGCCCCGCAGAATCCAGGTCAGTTCAATCTCGGGATGCTGGTGCAGGGCGTGCCGGAAGGCGGAGGGACGAAATTCCCGCACCGCCACCGAGGCGGCACCCGTGAGGGGAACCCGTTCCAGCAGGGGCTCGGGACGCAGGCGCATGAGGTATTAAATGCCACATTGACGGAAAAAACCGATAAAAAACGACATCCATTCATCATTTTTTGTCAACCGGTGCGTGGCGCCCCGCCGGACTTCGCGCCATGCTCGTGGCGTTCCTTCTCCATCATGCCTTGTCCCATTCACAGCCAGCCGGACCCTTTCGGCCCCGCCCGCCGGAAAGAGGGTGTTCTCGTCAACGAATTCCAGGGCACGCCCGTGCCGATGATCCTGCGGCACGAGGACGTGCGTCAGGCCTGCAAGGATTGGCGGCGCTTCAGTTCCGACGCGCCGATGCGTGTGCCGATTCCGTCGGAGGAAAATGTCCGCACGGTGCGGCAACTGCCGTTGGAGGTTGACCCGCCGGACCACACCGACTACCGCGAAATCGTCGAGCCGTTCTTTGCCCGCGCCAAACAGCCCGAGGTTATTGCCCGGGTGGAGAATCTGGTGGACGGACTGATCGATGCCGCGCTGGGACGCGAGTCATTTGAAGCCGTGCGCGAGTTTGCCATCCCGCTGCAGTCCCGCGCGCTGGCCGCGCTGCTCAACATGCCCGACGAGGAGGCGGAGATCTGGATCGGGTGGGGGACGCACGTGTTCCGCGAAGGGGACGGGGTCAACAAGGGCGCCGAACTGGAACGGTACATGAACAGCCTTTTCGACCGGGCCGAAGCGCAACCCGGGGACGACTTTTTCAGCGCGCTGGCCACGAAGGAATTCCGGGGCCGCAGACTCACCCGCGAGGAATGCCTCGGTTACAGCAGCATCATGTTTGCGGGGGGACGCGACACCGTGATCAATTCCATCACCGGCGTGATCGGACACCTGTCGGCCAGTCCGGATGATTTCGAATATCTTCGCGAGGATCCGCGGCGGATCGTCAATGCGAGCGAGGAATTTTTCCGTGCGATTTCTCCGGTGACGCACATCGCGCGGGTCTGTCCGGTTCCCACCGAAGTGCATGGCGTGCACGTTCCGGCCGGAGAGCGGATTTCACTGTGCTTTGCCTCGGCGAACTACGACGAGACCGTGTTCACCGCACCGGAGGAGGTTCGCCTCGACCGCAAACCCAATCCGCATGTCGCCTTCGGCTTTGGTCCCCACCTCTGCCTGGGAGCGGCCCATGCCCGGCTGGTCGTGCGCACCCTGCTGCGGTTTCTATGCGAAAAGGTCGGGCGGATCGTGACGCTGTCCTTCGAGGAAAAAGTGGAACGGGAATCCCGTTACAACCGGCCGTTGTCCTACGAGGTGTTGAACGTGCAATTTTTGCCACGGGCCTGATTGCCCGGATACGGGGGGAAGGGCAAACCCAACTGCGCGGTTGCGCATCGCGGAGTTTCGTTTTACGAAAGTCTCTGATTTTACCAGAGTTGTCATGAAAGCCCTCCCGTTGCCCCCGTTTTTTTCCCTATGGTTCCGCTCCCCGGTAGGCCGGGGAACAAGGCTGGCCGTTCTGTTGGTGGCGGCGCTGGCGGTGCTGGGACCGGCTTCGGCGACGGCCGGGGAGGCCCCGTCGGATTCGGCGCGCGTTTTGATTTTTGGAAACAGTTTTTCCGGCAACAGCACGAAGCACCTGCCCGCGCTCGCCAAGGAGGGGGGCAAGCAGCTCCATCTGCTGGATCTGTTCAAATCCGGATGCTCGCTCGAGGAACACGCCAACGCGATCAAGGCGGCCGCCACCGACCCCGACTCGCCCAAGGCCCGGTTTTACATCCCGCGGGGAAACGCCCGCGAGCAGTTTGCTCCCAAGAAGAAAATCAACGCCCTCGAAGCCATCCAGGCCGGTCCGTGGGACTATGTTTCGATCCAGCAGTTCAGCGTCAAAAGCCATGACGCCGACAGCTACGAACCTTATGCCGGGGAGGTGATCGACTTCATCCGGACCCATGCACCCGAGGCCAAAATTCTGGTCCATGAAACCTGGGCCTACCGGCACGACGATCCCCTTTTCAGGGACGGGACGCTCACCCCGGAAAAAATGCACGAGGCGCTGCGCGCCAATTACCTGAACTTGGCGAAGAACTACGGACTGCTTTTTCTTCCGATCGGGGACGCCTTCCACGCCGCCAGCCAGACGCCGGAATGGACCTATGTGAAGGACGAAACTTTTGATTACAGGAACCCGGAGGAGGGGAAGGTGCCACAGCAGCCCGGCAGTCTGCACGCCGGCTGGGTCTGGCGGCGGATTCCCCGCATTCCGCCCGGGGGAGGCGAACCGACCGATCAGGACGCTCCGCTCAAGTTCCTGCTCGATGCGCACCATGCCAACACCGCCGGCGAATACCTCGGCAGCTGCGTCTGGTACGAATTCCTTTTCCACGACGATGTGACCAGGCTCACGAACTATGTGCCGGAAGGATTGACCCCCGGGCAGGCGGCGAGTCTGCGCAAGATCGCCCATGACACCGTGGAATCGCTCCGGCAGAGCGATGCGGCCCTCGTTCCGTGAAGGACCGGTGAACCCCCTCCTCCTGCGGAGCGGACGGCGGTTACGGTTCCCACCCCGCGGTGCACATGATTTATCTTGAGCGGCGTGACGGCGGGGCCGAAACTGCATTGCTTTCGCTCATGACAGATTTTTCACCAAACGGCATCTCATCGGATATTGCTGAGCGACGCAGGGCCGTTTTCGGGCGCGTGCCTCGTCGATGAAAAACATTCCCCGTCATGTCGCCATCATCATGGATGGCAACGGCCGATGGGCCCAGCAGCGCGGACTTCCCCGGCTGGCCGGCCACGAACAGGGCTCGAAATCCATTCGCGAATGCGTGGAAGGCGCGATGGAGGCCGGGGTGGAATATCTCACGCTCTACGCGTTTTCGTCCGAGAACTGGAAACGTCCGGCGGCGGAGGTCTCCGGATTGATGCGGCTCCTGGAGCGTTTCCTCGATGAAAAGATTCGCGAAATGGTGGACGAAGGGGTTCGCCTGCAGGCGATCGGCCGTCTGAATCAACTGCCGGAGGCCTGCCAACGCAAGCTGGCGGAGGCCATCGCCGCGACGGCGTCCAACACAAAACTCACGGTCATTCTGGCGCTCAGCTACAGCGGACGGACCGAAATCGTGGATGCCGTGCGCGCCGTCGTGCGGGATGCCCGGGCCGGCAAGCTGGACGAGGACCAGATCACTCCGGAATTTTTTGCCCGGCATCTCTACACGGCGGGCATTCCCGACCCGGATTTGCTCATCCGCACCTCAGGCGAAATGCGGGTTTCCAATTTCCTCCTCTGGCAGCTCAGCTACACGGAAATTCACGTTGCCTCGAAATTGTGGCCGGATTTCCGCAAGGAGGATTTCCTGGCCGCACTCGCCGACTTCGCAAAACGCAGCCGGCGTTACGGCGGGATTTGATGGCGGGAAAGAGCTTTTCGATCCCGG
>CALCJD010000039.1 GCA_937960895.1 uncultured Spartobacteria bacterium
AGACGCCTTCAATTGGTTTGTCTCGTGCGGCTATAGCTTTTGTTGAAATGCTCTATTTGGCAAGCTTGCCGAGCATGATTCTGCAAGAGGCAACATAAATGGCGGCTTCGGAATGCTGGATGGATCGTTCATAATCTTTCAACCACCCAACGCTTCGGGAGGATCTTGAACGCCGGGGCATTGCGCTTGATGATTTCCAGAGAGAGTCCCCGATCGGGATCAAGGAGGCCGTCCTTTGAGCAGCTCGCCGGCATATCCACCAACGGCTCTCATTCGAAACTGTCCAGAAATCGGGGCTCGGCCAGCAATCACGATCTGCCAGGCAACATTCAATCAAGACGGTTCCTCTCAGGAACGCGCCGCCAAGGCGGGAAGATTGCGGATCATGTATGCCTGCAAAGTGCCGGTGATGTCGGAATTAAAAAATGCCGTCCCGCCATCGGGCGAGAGGAAGGGATGCGGGTGGACCTTCGAGGGTCCGAGACGAACGAGCGTCGTCAGGTTCCGCAGTCCGCCTTCCAGCGGCGCATCCAGCTCGGAAAGTTGGATCTTCCAGCCATCCTCGAACAACCCGTCGGAAATCAAACGGCTTCCCGCCTCATCGGTGGCGAAGTGGTCGATCCGCGGCCCGATCAGCCCTTCGGTCAAATTCCGGCTCGTCCCTCCGGGCGTGGCGGCGCCCAGATGGTCCGAGCTCCGCACCGGAAGACCTTCGAGCAAACGGACATCCCCCGTCTGCGGACCGGAAAGCACCGTGGCAGCGCCGAGCGCATAGGGCGTGTTCCCGCGCCAGCATTGATGTCCCCGGCAGTCCTCGCTTTCCAACCTTCCCCACGCCATGGTCCTCAGGTCCATTCCGTCGTCACGGAGAACATGGATGTCGCATCCCGGAGCTGTCACCAGATGGACACATTTTCCCGAGGCGTCAAAGACCGCGCCATGATTTTCCTGAATCAGGAGATCGCCCAGATGTTCGGGGGAGCGACAATACTGCAGATGCATGTTATAGTAGGAAGGACCGTGGAGAATCATTTCCACTGAACCGTCGCAGACGTCAAAAATGAGCAGTCCCGTCTCCGGGTAGTCCTTGGGAGACCCACTCAATCGCGTGCCGATTGCGAGCTTTGTGCCATCCCGCCGGATCGTCGCAAGACCGTACAATGGCGCACAGGCTTCCACTCGATGGCCGGGAATCCTTCCGTCCAAAACGGCGACGGTCGTCCGCTCCCAGGTGGCAAGTTCCAGGCGGCGCAGGAGAATCCGGCCCGGATGGTGGGGCGTTTCGTCGACAAAATAGTAGACCCAACGTCCGCAGGGGCTCATGCAGGGAGCCGCCGCGCGCGCCTCGTCGGAAATGGGACGCAGCGCTCCGCCGTCGGCTAGGTCGCACAATTCGTACCGATGAAGCGGATTCTGATAGTTGCCCGTGTGTTCATCCGCATGCCGGTGCAAAATCAGCTTCGTTCCATCCGGACTGAGCACAGGCGCTTCCGGATAGATATGGGCACTCGGCACAGCCGCATCGGATGTCAGCTCAAACACCTCCTGGCCATTCCTCGCCAATTCTTCCCAGAAATCATCCACCCGTTTCATAGCCCGTCCGAAGCGCGCCAATGACGGTTATGACGTACCCGTAACGTCGGGACCCGAAGCTTGCGAAACGGCTCTCCTCGCCACGCGGCGGCCGGAAAAACGATTGAGAAGGACATCATCGCGACGCTGGACTGAACATGCAAATTACTCAAGTAATTTTCCTGCAAAAGATCGCCCTTGCGAGAACCGGCCTATCCGCCGTCCCCTGCTTCCAAAATTTTCCTAAAGAAGCTTTAAATATCTTCCTTGGCGATATTCCCAAGGAGAATCCGCCTTGACGGAAAGAGGCACAGCCAGATAAATTACACTAGTAATTCCCCCGCAGCCAAGGTCTCAAATGCAGTCCCGCGAGAGCGGCGGCAGGAAAAGCGTCCGGGCTGCCAAATCGGGGCTCTCGCAGTCGGCCCGCTTGGTCACAGTGGCCCAACCGGGCGGAACAGAGACGTTTGCTCCAATCCGCAACCAAACCGACCGGAGATCCGGTCGGCCGCAGCCCGCACTCGCAGCAGGAAAAGAAAACATTCTCGTCCCTTCGCATCAACTGGCTGCGGAAATTCGCCCGACCAACTTCTGCGTCCCTACCGCGGATATTCCAATCCGCGCCGTAAAATGGAGCAGCAATTAATCGCATGGAAACGACATCCACACGATCCACGGAACGCCCCCAGACAACCCCATCCGCCCGACGGGGATTTTCCCTCGTCGAGGTCACCATCGCGATTGGGATTCTCGGTTTCTGCATGATTCCGATCATGGGATTGATTCCTGTGGCGCTGAAGACGGCGCAGCAATCCATGGACCGAAATACGGAGGCGCGCATGACACAGACGATTCGCGCGCAGCTTTTGCAGAGCCCGTTCCGCACGCTGGGCAACGGGGCGACCTTCCATTTCGACGTCGATGGATTTCCCTTGGAAAATTCCGGATACTACGAAGTGACCGCCTCGATCCTGCCGTCCACAAGCCTCCCCGGCCCCCAAACGAACGTTTATCTGCGCACCGCGCAGTTGGTGATCCACAATACCGCGCGGGGCCAGACACGCACCAACAGCATCCATCTCCCGGACAATGGATACTGACCGGAATCTACCCGCTTGTGTCCCCTGCGTTTCAGAGCACAAACTTTAACGCCCTCTCTCCGAGACACCGGAAGTCGGAAACGCGTCCACCAATCCCCTCACCTCCCGCACACGATTTTTCCCTGACATGACCACACCCTCCCCGACTTGGAATGTTCCCGCGAAAGAAACCGGTGCCGCGCTGGTCATCGTGCTTAGCATCCTTGTTCTGATCGCCGCACTGCTGATCGCGTTCATGAGTTCATCGCGCAACGATCTTGCCGCGACCGCCGAGTACGCGGCCGGCCAGGAAGCCGCGGCCCTCTCTGAGACGGCAACCAGTTTGGTCATGGCGCAGATCCGCGAAGCCACCCTCGCCGGCATCAGCCCCACGGGACAGGGAACCTACGCCTGGGCCAGCCAGCCGGGCGCCATCCGGGTTTGGAACAATCAGGGCCAGCCGGCGTCTCCGCATGTGTACAAGCTCTACTCCGCGTCGCTCATGAAAGAGAACGATCTGTCGTTTTTGGACGATGAGATTCCTTCCAATTGGCGCACAGAGGCCGCGTCGTACACCGACGTCAACGAACCGGTCAGCCGGAACGGCAAATGGATCTATCCCATTCTGGATCCGGCTGCGATCGGCACCGTGGTCGGATTCTCCTCCTCCCAGCCCGCCGACAATTCGGTCGCGTGGGACGCCCGGTGCAGCATGCCCGTGCGCTGGATTTACATCGGCCGCGACGGACGCATGAGCAATTCCCTCCAACCGGACTCCATCGGACGCGTGGCGTTCTGGACCGATGACGAGACCTGCAAGATCAACATCAACACTGCTTCGGCCGGCGCCGACGAGTCCCCGATCCGGAGCACCCGCGGGAACGTAGCCGCCGGCCGCCTCGGCGCCAGCTTCTGGAGCATTCCGTATACCGCGCTCATGCAGGACTACAACTATGGCGCCGGCAATCCGAGCCAGGACGAATTCCAGCGCTACGCCGGACATCCCGCAAGCGTGAACCTGCTGCCGGTTCTCCAGGGACCCGCCTTCACCACCTTGTCTGAAGCCCAGCGTTTGAATGTCCTCCAGGGTCTTTTTGATCTCTTCCCCCGGTACCGCTGGGGCGGATCGGAGAATCAGCGCATCAGCTACGGTCAGACGCGCACGAACATTTCCGGAGCCAATCAGAAACAAAGCCGCCTTTACGCGTCTGTGGACGAACTCGCCTTCAGCCCGGGAAAAAGCGGCGACTCGCGCGATTTGAACTCCCTGCCGGCGACGGTCAACGGTTCCTCTTTCACCGATCCGGAACGCCTCAATATCTGGCGATTTTTCCTGACCGCCACCAGCCGGGCTCCGGACACAAACCTCTTTGGCCAGCCCCGGGTGTGCCTCTGGCCCATCAGTGGTGAAGACGATCCGCAGCACCGCACAACTCAGGACAACCTCATCGCCTTTTGCAGCACGATCGGGCAAGGCGCAGACGCCCGGGAATATTTTTTCCAGCGGTTGTATCCCTTCAGCCAGACGGCAGACTGGACCTCGTTTCCCCGCAACAAGGAAATTTTCCATTTCCTCCAGCGTTCGACCGGAGAGGCGATTCCGGGATTCGGTGGAAACTTTGTCACGAAATATGACGTCGCCAACGGAGGCGTGAGCGGAGAACGGGATCAGATCCTCACCGCCATGTTCGACACGATCCGGATCGCCAATCTCAACGAGACCTTTCCCGGCCGTCCGGCGGGCTTCCGCAGCTACACGCCGGACGCCCAAACCGTCGGAATCGGCGTGAGCAGCCCCACCTACCCTGGCGGAGCCACCTCGGGCGGCGCCATCGCCGGTGCCGGCACGGTGTTTCCCATCCTGACCGAATATGGCCGCGGCGCCGGACGCATTCCGGTCGTCTCGGAGCTGGTGCTGCACATGGTCCACCGCGGCACCAGCAACAGCGACACCGGCGATATCGAACCGACGAACAAAATCCAAACCGCGTTTCTCATCGAGACCTTCACGCCGACGCTCGGGTACATGCCGTGGACACCGCGAGATTTTCAGGCGACTTTGACGAGTTCGGTCACCGTGAATTCGGAACTGGTGTTTTCCGCAACCACCAAAACTTCGACCGCTCGAAACCGAGACACCGCTGCGACGTCCCGTCAGCCGGTCGGCGGCACGAATGGCATCTGGGATCTCGGGGTGTCCCTCCAGAACGAAGAAAGCAAAAACATGGTCAATCTCTCCGGAATCGGAGTCGTGCAATTCGGCCGCCAATTGTCGCAGGCGATCTCCGCGCCGGATCCCGAAGTCACCGTGGGAGCCGGCACGGTCGAGATCGCTCTGAAAATGTTTGATTCCAACAGGACGCCGACGACGTATCAAAACTACACGCTGGATTTTCCGGCCGCCACTGTGCCCCGGCCGGATCCCGTGGTGCCGTCCAACACCAATGACGCCGGGGATTGGTTGTTCCGAAACACCGCCAACATTCACCTCATTCCGAAATCGGAAGATGTCATCCGAAGCCTCGTTCCACGGGATGGTGACCTGCGGATCATCGCCTACCTCCAGGAGGTTCCCCACCAATTTTTCCGCACCCATCCCGACTTCAACAGCACCAAACATTTCGCGCATTCGGTGCGGTTCCGGAAACTGGATGGCGGCTGGCCGGGAGACCCAAGCAACCTCAACGACGGAACGACCAACGGCCAGCTGGTTGGTCTGCCGTATCACCGTTCGTTCATAGGGGCAGGAAACACTCTGCGTATCGAAACCACCGAACCTGATCTTCCCCCGGATATCACGGACCTGGTGGCCCGGGGCTGGGAAGGTGACTGGAACAATGGGGTCGGAGACTTCCCAGATGGCGCATATCTCTTCAAACCGGACGAGGGCATGACCAAGGGAGACCCGAACCAGCCGAACTACTTCAATCCCTGGGATTGGACCCAGGCAACCGGCTTTTACTCCCCCACGCAAGCCATGCCGTCCGCCATGGTCTTCGGCTCGATCCCTTCCGCCGTACGGCGAACCTACCAAGCCTACCGCAACAACAATTTTAATCAGGGCCGTCCGTGGCGAACCCTGCTTTTTTGTCCGAATCCGGATTTCGAAATTTCCGGCTCCGGCACCCAACACTACGGCGCCAACAACCCTCCGGATTACCTCCTCGCCGATTTGTTCAACATGCCCGTTGTCGAACCGTACGCCATCAGCGAGCCGCTCTCGACCGCCGGACGCATCAACCTAAACTACCAAATCCTCCCGTTCACCGGCATCAAACGCACCACCGGCCTGCACGCCGTTCTGTCCGGCCAGCGGGTCAGCGCCATCCCCAACAGCCTCTCACAAAACGCCAATCGCGTGACACCGTCCCAGAACGACAACACCCGCATCCACCATGAGATCGACGTCGAGGAAACGCTGAAACAGTTCGAGAGCCGTTTCTCCGCCGGAAACCTCTTCCGCAGCGCCACCGAGATTTGCTCGATCTTTTACATCCCCGTGGGCCAGACCCTCGCCGGCATCCGCGGATGGTGGGCGAACCACCGGATGACGGGGGACAATTTGCGCGAACGCCCCTACATGACGTCCTACCCGCTGCTTACCACCCGCTCCAACACCTTCACCGTGCACATCCGCGCGCAGTCGCTCGCGCCGGGTAAAGACAAAGTCACTGGAGAATACCGTGGTTCCGCCACCATCGAGCGCTACGTGGACCCGGCGGACGAGCGCCTTGGCTCCTCAAAATCCGGCGGCGTCAATCCCGACACGCAGTCCCTGGAACCGCTCTACCGCTTCCGGGTGGTCGATACGAAGCGTTTCGCGCCGTAGGGAGAGTCGGAAACCTGCGACCGGAATCAGGATGCCGGCTTGCTCTCCCTTTCCATAAACTTGGGACAATGGTTGCGTGGCTCGAGGGCAACGTCGCCGTCGCGCTGTGCCAACCGGACACCTGGCCAGGGCGCCAAAGGTGCGCAAATCCCTGCCCGGCTCGAAGGGCTTGGGGGAAGACCATCGGGAATGCTGGCTGAAAGAATGAGATACATCCCGTCTGTCGCGATCCTTCAGGGCGCCGCACAAGACCACGTGAGAATCCCGGCCCTCCGGACCGGGCTTGGAGAGGATGGCCCGTCAGGCACACATTTCAGGGAAACTGACCCTCACGTCGTTGTGACGCGTTGTCCTCATCGGATAAACGTTAGGCCATCCCAAACCACAGATCCGGCTGCCGCCGATGGAATTTCAGATTCCCAGTCGATTGCTACGCCGGCGGCGCAGCAGACCGATCCCGGCAACACCGACAACAAGCGCCAGGGTTGACGGTTCGGGAATCGTCGAGAGCGTGACGTAAATATTGTTCGCATCGGAAGTGAAGATTCCCGAAATTCCGCCACTGTTTACGACTTGCCAGTTGCTCACATCGACCAGCCCGCTCAACCCGGAGATCAGCGTGTAGGTTGTATCGGTCGCGCCGACATCGAAGAGCTGGATCTTCTGATCCGATTGGAAAGTCCAGACACCTCCCGTGCGGATGAGAAAGTCGCGTTCCTCCGCCGTGGAACCGAGGCCGAAGGCGAGGACGGAATCGGACAACATGTTCAGCGAGCCGTTCACGGTCAGGGATTGATTCGCCTCCCCGCGACCCGCCATAAGAACTCCGGAAACGTCCAAGCTCGCCGCAGACAGCGAGATCAATCCGCCGCCGCCCAGCGTGGCTTCAGCCGCGACCTGGATCCCGTAGCTGGTATTATTGGCGGAGGAAGCCCAATCCCCGTCGATCAAAATCGTTCCCGCCGTATGGTTCAGCCGAATCGAAGACGCCGTGGTGCCGGAATAGCGCAATGTCCCGCCTCCATCTTTTGTCAGGGCACGACCCTGAGTTAAAGTCGAAAGAGCCCCACTGAGTTCCGCATCAATTGCTGCAGTGCCGTTTTCCACACGGAGAACGCGGCCATCTTGGGTTAAGCTGAGGTTATTCGTCAAATGGACGGTATGCGTGGAATCTGAAGTTCCCAGAGTAAAGGTCGTTGCGCGGAAATTTGCGCTCCCCCAAGAAATCTCGGCAGAAGCCCCGCCAAAATTAAGGGTTAAATCCGCATTCCGCGTCCCAAATCCCCCTTTGAGGTTTAAATTAGCGTTCCCGGCGGCTCCAATCACAAATGATGAACCGAGGGGGCCCGTGACCATTCCTCCCCCGACAACGACCAGATTCCCTCCGAGGTTTTCAGCGCTGCCAAAGCGAATAGCTCCCGCCAACGCATTCGCGCCGATCAAATGAGAGGACGACAGCCAGAGACTGCCGTCATTGATTATGGTAAGGCCCGTATAGGTGAGGGTGGCCGCACTCAGATCCCAACGACCGGAACCTGTTTTGGTGAACGTCAAGGTCCCCCCCCCGTTTCTGATCGTCCCGCCAAAGGCGGTATCGGATCGAATCTCAAAAGTACTCGTGTGAACGCCATTTGCTTCAAAAATCGCAGAATTCAGTTCTGCCCCGCTGAAGGTGTTCACACTGTAGATTACTGAAGAAGTTGTACTTCTAAATATATAACCCGCAGTCTCCACTTTCCAGTCATTGAGTTGGGGATAACCCGAGCCGCTACCGTAAGTCACGGTCCCTGCACCGCCACCGAAGACCACACTGTCGCCCGCACCGGGAATCGTTGACGCCGGCGTCTTTGTCGCTCCGGGAGTCGTCGACCACTTTGTCGGCGTTCCATCCCAAGTACCCCCGCCTCCCTGGTTGGGTTGACTATTCGGATACCAATACAGCGTGGATTGTGCCCAACCGGGTCCGGCCAAACCCAGACTGGCAACGATCAGAGAGAAAAGGTGCTTTTTCATTCGTAAACGGAGGGGAGGAATTTAGGATTTCTCGCGTAATCTATATCAGAAAGCCGAACCGTGAAGTCAATAACGAACTTTCCCCATCCGCAGATAAGACTTCGAGTCATTTCAAACGGGATCCCCGCAAAAGAGGCCCATCCTCCTCTCTCTGTTTTGGAATACCGAACGGCACCATTCGAACCAAAGGCCACCAATAATTACTCGCGTGATATAACATTGACCTCCCGGCGCTTTCTGGCAGACGCTGGGGAGCATGACTCGCCCCCGCGTGGCCCGACTTCCCGCGATCCTCTGGATCTTCTGCCTCGTTCTGATGACCACTCTTACCTCCTTGAAGGCGTCGGAGAAACAAGCGCAGCTTACGAAGGACGGCACGGCTCAATGCGTGATTGTCGTTGCTCCCGGCAGTCTTTATTGGGAAGGCGACGATCGGGTGATGGATCCCTGGGGACGGATCAAAGGTCTGACCCCGCGGGAGGTGGATCAGGAAGCCGAACGCC
>CALCJD010000040.1 GCA_937960895.1 uncultured Spartobacteria bacterium
AATCCCGCCGGCCCGACCAATTTATTTTTCGGGGCGTCCGTTCCTCTCAGGCCGCTCTGCTGAAGTACTCAGCGGGATGAGAACGGTTCGAGCGCCCGGCGCGTCACGCGCCTCCACGGCTCCGCGAAGCGCAAAGTGCGCAGCCCCGACGAAGGAGGGGCAATCCCGCCGGCCCGACCAATTTGTTTTTCGGGGCGTCCGTTCTTCTCAGGCCGCTCTGCTGAACCGGATTTCAAAAATCGGAGAGATCCCCGCCCCTTCTTCGGGGGTGGTCAACGGCTAGGTTCCTCCGGACGGGAAAATCATTTGGGGGGAGCCGGTCGCCGGGCGGCCGCCGCATCCCTCGCGAGTTTTTCCCGCAGAATCTGACGGGAAACCTCCCGCAGATGGGCGCGTCCGCGGCGGGCATTTTCCAAGGTATGGGCTGTTTCCGATGTGGCGGCGATTTCCAAGATGAGCGCTCCGTGAAAACCTTCCCGGGTCAATTGGTGAAGGAGGGATTTCCAGTCGATCATCCCGTCCCCGGGGGGAAGATGGTCGTCATAGTTTCTCCGGTTGTCATGGACATGAAGGATCCGGACATGCCCCGAAAGTTTGCGGAGCAAGTGACTGATGTCTCCGGAAAGATGGGCATGGCCCGTGTCGAGACAAACGCCGGCCTCAACGGCATCAAGGGCTTCGAGTATCTGCAGGATGTCGCCCGTGTTTCCAAACAGCAAATGCGGCAGTTTGTTTTCGAGCACACAGGCCAGCCCGAGGGACCGGCAACGGTGGGCCACACGATTCAAGGACTCGACGACATTTTCCATGCGCTGCTGCCGCTCGTGCGGAAGCGGCGGCGTGGCGTGTTCCGGTCCCGGATGAATCACGAAATAAGAAACCCGCAGGACCGCCGCCGCCTCGACAGCCTGGAAGATTTCCCTGAGGGATTCCTCCCGCCTTTGTTTTTCCAGGGCGGAGATGTCGATGTGATCCGCAAAGGGGGCGTGAAAGGAATGGGCGGTCATGCCAAGTTCCGAGATCCTTCCCGCAGCCCGATGGACCGCGGCGAGATCGTGGTAATCCAGATGACTCGGGGACGAACACACCTCGATCATGCTGAAGCCGCTTTCCCGGATGGGCTGCAGACACTCAAGAATGTTCGTTCGGTAAAAACAGCCCGTTGAAAGGCCGACAGCCCAGTCGCTCATATTTTCTCCGGTTGATCAATGAATCCCGAAAGGGAATCAGGTTTTCAGAGCAGTGCTCGACAAAACAATTTCCCTCCTCCCGGGCCGATTGACAGTTGAAGTCCACGAGATCATCGACGCCCGTCGTGAAAAGGCCGCTGAACACCCGCGCATAAAAATCGGCGCGTGTGGCGGGATCATAACCCACCCATTGGTCGCCCCATGCGAAATCCCGTTCGTATTTGGATCGGATCAGGCCCGCGATGTGCCGGGGATGCCACCCCAGGGCGAGCATCACCCGGACAACCCGCTCGGCACAACCGGGACGAAGAAGCAAATCGTTGGGATGGGTGAAAATCCGACTGACGCAGGGGGGCAAAACATCCATGGGGGTGTGATCATAGGTGGAGGACCACAAATCCCTTGGATGCGGGGTCTGCGAGTAAAACCACTCGTGAAACTGCGCCAGCGGGGAGTCCAGATAGGCCTCGATCAGAAGACGCGTTCCCGCGGAAGCCTCCGGAATCGACGTGGAAGCGCCGGCCGCCAGTTGTCTGACGGCATCGCCATTCCCCCGGATCCGCAATGCCTCGCCGGCGGACATGCCGTTCAGGGGAATGAGAAACATCGGCGCCAGCCGCTCGACCGTTTCAATCCCGAGCGCATGCCGATGCTGCCACGGTTTCAGATACATGCTGAATGGAGCCCGGATCACCCGGGAGCACAGGGGATCCGCGTATTCCGTGATGTCGATGGAGATCACTTCCCGTCCCCGGGAGCCTCCACCGGCTTCGATGGCCGCCAATTCGACGGGCAGATGGCAGTTTGGGGCGCAGAGGGATTTGATCCGGTGGGCAAGGAATTCGATGACCAGCCCCAGACCGGAAAAGGCGCTGCCGAGGGCGGGCGGAACATGCTCTCCCTCCGGCCCGCGCCCGAGGGCATACACCCGATCCAGCGAATCGGACGGCCGCCCCAGCCTTTTCAGCAAAGCGAAGGCCCGGGATTGCGCGTCTATGCGCCAAACGAAATGGTGGCCCCGCCCGGTCAACAGATGCAGGGCTCCGATGCCGAACTGATCGAGCAGCGATTCGATCTCCCGAACGACCGGTTCCTGAAGGGAAAAAATCCTGTCGGCCTCCAGATAGGGCGCGGCGGCAAAGTCAAAGTTGACGTATTCGATGTCGAGATGGGCGACGAGCGCCCTTCTGTCCCACAGGGATCGGTTCACCTCCGCGCCGAGTTCCAACCATTTTGGCAATTCCGTCACAGAGCATGGACGCCTGTGATACGACGCGGATTCCGTCCCGACGGCGATATAAACGGCCGATTCACAAAACTCATCTAGACGGGCCCGGATGGCCGGATCGCCATAATAGGTTTTCCGCTCGGTAACGGTGGGAAGCATGGTCAAAGGGTCTCCGCCACCGGATCGGCACGGCTCTCCGGAAAAAGTTGATCGGGCGGTGCCGGCCGGCCATCCTGTGACAACCGGACCAAGGCCGCACATTGACAGGGAGTGTTCACTTTCGCCTCAAGAACACCATAAAGGGATTGGCTGCGGCCGCTCGTCCGTTCTTGTCCATCGGTAACCCTCGCTTGTGTTCTTCCACAAAGCAACCGGGCCCCCGCCCTTTCATGTATCCGGCTCGCGAATGACAAGCGTTCTCATCAAATGGCCCCGGCCCTTCGCCGGAGGAGGCGAAACCAACGGGTTGGACCTGCTGAGCCGGGAAAGCGCCGCCGTTGGCGAATGGGACGGCGCGGGTTCCGCCCTGTTTTCCGCCGGGCTTTTCAGCGTCCCCCGCGGTTCCGGCGGCGTGACAGGAAACCGCAGAGCAACGCGGAGGCAACAAGGGCGGCCGTGGTGGGCTCGGGCACAACCGTGACCTGCAGCGAATTGCCGTCGATGAGGAAGGACTCCACGTAATAGCCCGGGGCGAGGTTGACGCCCGTAAAATCCGACGCGTCGAAATTGGTTCCCCCGCCCCATTCGATGAGGGTGAAGGTTCCGGTCACACCGGCGCCGAGGAAATCAAAGACAAAGTCGTTTCCCGAACCGCGGAGAAAATCGCCGCCGACCACGAGCAGATCGGAGAGCCCGCCCGGCGCCAACTCGAAGGTCCAGGCATTGTCGGCGAGGCCATCCCACGTCACGTGATTGTCGATGGTCAGCGTCCCCACGCCCGTCCCCGGCGCCATGATGCCCTGGATGGTCGATTCGCCGCGAAGGACACCGTTTCCTCCAAGAGTCGCGCCCTCGGCGACAAAAATGGCGCCGTCGGCGGTTTCCACGTAAATGGTATCCACGATGAGCGTGCCCGCGTTCACGGTGGTCAGTCCCGTGTAGGAGATCTCCCCCGTCAGAGTCAGGCTGGTTCCGGCCACCGCCTGATCCACCACGAGACTGCCGCCGGGAGTGTCCCCGTCCGCAATCGCCCCGGAGAAAACGGCGTCGTCATGCATGTGCACCCAGAGGGAGGATCCGTTGAGAAAAACCGTGCCTTCCCCCGTAAGCGACCCGATGTCGACCTTGCCGGAGGCGGGCAAAAGAAACTCGGCCCCCGCGGCGATGGTGGTCAGGGTGTTCACCGAGCCGAAGGCGCCGCTTTGGGAGGCCTGAACAGCCCCTTCCTGAATGTTCAGGATTCCGACATAGGCCTTGTCGGGATCCAGTTCGAGGGTTCCCAAGCCCGTTTTGACAAGGGTCGAATTGCCGGAGATCGTTCCGCCAAAGGTGGCGATCAAGGGGAAGTCCGGACCGGTGTTGATGTTGATCGTCGCCCCGGACGGCGAAAGGGAAACCGTCCGGTTCGTGTGGAACGTACCGCTCGAGGTCAGCAGAATTTCCAAGGTGCTGTTGTCGAGGTGGAGTTCTCCGGAAGCCTCGCCGAGGTCGGTGTCGTAACGGACGGTCAGGCGGGAATCGATGACCGTCGTGCCTCCCGAGTAGGTGTTTGCGAGCGGGGTGTTCGTCGCTGTGTCAAAGGGATTGAGGACCGCCCCCCCGGTGCCGGTGATTGTCAGTCCGCCCGTTCCGGAGATCACTCCCAGATACGCCACCTCCAACACCGAGGAATCGAACGTGCCGCCACCGGCCAGGAGTTCTGCTCCGTGATCGAGGAGGAAGAAGGCGGTCGGCCGGAGGGCGCCTCCGTCAAAAACCAGCGTGTTGGACTCCTTTCCCAGCTGAAACCTGTCCCCCACCGCAAGGGTTCCTCCATCGAGGACAATTTGGCCGGTGAAGGTGTTTGTCCCGCCAAGGGTGGTGACTCCCGCCGACACATGCACATCGAGTGAACCGGACAACTCCGTGTCGAAAACGTAATCGGAGGAGGTGTGATTGAACCGGACCACGGCCGCGCCGTCGCCTCCTTCAATCGCAGAGGCCACCAGCGTTCCCGGGGCGGCGGCCGCGTCCCCCAATCCGCCCCCGATGCTGAGTGTTCCCTGCGAACCGCCGTCCCGCGCCAGAATGAGCGGCTGCAGAACGTTGGATTCGTCTTCGAGCCGGGCCACGCCACCGTCCTGCAGGATCAGCTCCCCTTCACCCCCGGGGCCGACGGTCACCCTACCCCCGGCCTGCCATTCCGAGTTGGTCCCGGTGATCCGGACACGTCCCGACGAGCCAAAATCACTCCCGACCAGGGCGGCGCCGGTCTGGAAGGTTCCCCCCTCCTCAACCGTGAGGATTCCATAACCGCCCGCGCCGATGATGACGTTGCCCTCCGCGGCGCCGTTGGTCACCGTCAGCGCCCCTCCCGAAACCAAAACAGCGCTCTGAGAAAACGAGTTGGTGGCCACCTGGAAAATCGAATCCCCCTCAATCAAAACCGCGGAACCCGCATGGACGACAAGGCCCGGGTTCGTGTCGGCCGAACCCAGGAGCTGAAGATTCTGCGCGTTGAGGATGCTGTTTCCCTCAAGGGTGATGACGCTGCCCGTGTCGGAAATGCTCAACACCGGCACCTGGAGGGTGCCGTTGTTCAAGGCGATGGTGCCCGACCCGTTGATGCCCAGTTGAATGGACAGTTCAACCTGCACGGAGGCCCCGTCGGACACCTCGAGGGTGCCGTCCGCGTCGGAATTCTGGGCCATGAAAATGCTGCCTCCCACGTGGAGGCTCGATCCAAAGCCGGAGACGCTGAGCACCGCACCCGGCTCGTCAATTCCAAGCAGCAGATTGAAAACGCTCAGTTCACCTCCGGCGAAGATCGACAGCCGGCCGAAGGCATCCAGAGACAAATTTCCGATTTCCACCGTCGTCCCTTCAATCTGGGCATGAGAAAGTCCGCCGGCAATCGTGGCGTCGTCGTCGGATCCATCGGGAACCCCGATGGGGGTCCACGCCAGGCCGTTCTGCCATACGGTGGGCTCCGGGGAAATCCAAGTGTACTCGGTGGCTGCGAGCGGCACGAGGGGCAACACCAGTGCTGTTAATGCAATTGCGGAAATCTTCATCGGTTCGCCGGTTGGTTTCGGGGTGACGCCTCCGCGAAGCCCGGGGCCGCACGGAAGCTCTTTAGAGCGTAAAAAAAAGGCGGCGGTGTTTGACAAGAATTTCTCGTTGCGAAGCGGAAATCCGCGCAACCGGCGCAAAACCGCCCTCTCCTCCAAAGGGGACTTTCTTCGCAGCGTGCGCGCAGTATTCTGCGGGGGACGCCTGCACGAGACCGCATGAAAATCCACGACCTCACCCATCCCCTTCGCTTGGGAACAAAGGGATATCCGGGCTGCGCCCGGGTCATTGGCTGGCCGCTGCGCGAGATCGGCCTGAGCCATTACAACATGCTCCACATCAGCACGGACCTTCACACCGGCACCCATGTGGATGCGATGAAACACTGCATGCCGGAGGGAATCGACGTGGCGTCGCTGCCGCTGGAACACTGCATCGGCCCGGCGGTGATCGTCGATCTGCGAAAGAAGGGGGAAAAGGGCGCCGAGTTTGAACCCGAAGACTTTCATCCCTGGGAGGAGGCGATTCGCAGGACGGGAAAGGTTCTGGTCAAAACGGGTTGGTCGAAAACCTGGGACACTTCCGACTATTATGACCGGTTCCCGGGTTTCAGCCGTCCGGCCGCCGAATACCTGAGGGAACTCGGCATCCATCTGGTCGGCGTGGAACAGGCCTCCGTGCACCCGTCCAACCACCTCGAGATTCACCGCATTTTTTTCGAACGAAACATCATCATCGTGGAAGGACTGGCCGATCTGGAGAGCGTGCCGGTGACCGAGGTGGAATTCTTCGCCGTGCCATTGCGGTTTGAGGAGGGGGACGGCTCGCCGGTGAGAGCGTTCTGCCGCTGCGAACCGGAAATCGGCCGTCCCGTTCAGGCCCCCTGACCCGCGCCGGCCAGTTCCCCCACCAGGCGCCCCAGCGTGCGGATCGCATTTTCGAGCGGAGAGCTCCACGGGTACCCGCAGTTGAGCCGGATGTAATTGCGAAACTCGCCGGTCGGCGAAAACAAAGGCCCGGGCGCGATGCTGATGCCGGCGGCGCGGGCGCGTTTGCGCAATTCCAGCGCATCCACCCGTCGGGGCAACTGGCACCACAGCAGATATCCGCCCTTGGGACGCGACAGCGCAATGCCGTCCGGAAAAAACTCCACGACCGCCTCCTTCATTTTCTCGGTTTGCACCCGATAGGCCTGCCGGATGGAGCGAAGGTAGCGGTCATAACCCCCATTCTTGAGAAACTCAGCCACCGCCAGCGTCGGCAGGAGCGCGCCGATGAGGGTGCTGGTTTGCTTCAAGGCCCGCACGCGCGGCAGCCAGGTGTCGCTTGCCGCGAGGTATCCGACCCGATACCCCGGGGCGAGTTTCTTGGAGAAGGACCCGCAGAGAATGACATTTCCCTCCGTGTCGAAGGCTTTGAGGCAGCGGGGACGCACCCCGTCGTGCGCCAGATCGCCATAGGTGTCGTCCTCGATCACCACGATGTTCCTCCTCGCGCACAATTCGACCAGATGGCGTTTCCGGGTGTCGGGCATGACAAAGCCGGTGGGATTGTGAAAATTCGGAACGACCACGCAGGCGGCGACGCGGTTTCGCCGGACGGCGCGTTCCAAGGTCTCCAGGTCGATGCCTTCACCCGCTTCGACGGGAATGGGAAGCGCCCTGAGGCGCAGTTCGCGGAGTGTGCCCGCCAGACCGAAGTAGGTCGGAGACTCCACGACCACGGTATCGCCCGGTTGACAGGTGGCGCGGAGGGCCAGGGAAACGGCTTCCGTGGCGCCCACCGTCACCAGAAAATCGTCGGTCCGCAGCGTGCACCCCCACTCGAGCGAGCGGCGTGCCAGTTGATGCCGCAGGCTTTCATGGCCGGGCGCCAGATCGTAGCTGACGCTTTCGACTCCCAACCGGCGGCCGATGGACGCCATGATGCGGGTGAGTTTGACTCCCGGCAGAAGATGCGGGGACGGAAGAGCCGCTCCCAGGGGAACCAGCCGGGCATCCGCATGGTCGGCGAGAAGCGCCTCGACGGGATCGAGGTTCTCGAGCGTGGTGATCCGCGGCGTGGCCGACGAGGCGGCCGGTTCCGGAGTGTCCTCGGACAGCCGGGCCCGGACATAAAAACCGGATTTCGGACGCGCTTCGATCAAACCGCGCGTTTCGAGCGTCACATAAGCCTGCAGCGCGGTCGGCACGCTGACCCGTTGCTGGGTGGAAAATTTCCGGACCGACGGCATGCGATCCCCGACCCGCAGGGAACGGGTGCGGATCATTTCCTCAAGCAACCCGGCCAGCTTTTGATAGAGCGGCTCGCGGGATGTCATCGAAACGGGCCGATGCATGACTGCATCCTGAACAAATTTTCATTTTTTAACAGATGCAGTTCGTGCGCAATTTTTATTGAACAGATTTCGGCCGGAAAATTCTTCACCCCGGCGGGGAGATCGCCGGGTGGTGTTCTCCTGCGAGGCGTCGGAGGGTGACGCGCGCGTGGCATTTTTCCCGGAGGAGCCTTCCGTTCCCCATCCCGTCGTCCCGCAGGCACGGTAATACGTCCGCAGAAGGGTCTCGAGGCGGTGGTTTGCGCTCCGCACTCCTTGCGTCAGGACCACGCGCCAGCATCCTTCCCGCCAGGCCTGCATCATGCCAGGAAAAGGGATCTTCACGATGTCCATCGTGTTCTCCGCGGGCCCCTCCTCCCATCTGCAGATGGTCGGAATTTGGCGTTATACAGAGCGGACATTCCCGGTCGGGGCGCCGGTTGCAGACTTGCCAGTCCCCGAGGCCGGAATACGCTGAAACCAATGCGGTCTCTCCTTTCGCCCCTCGCCATCCGGAGAACTCACACCTACCTCAGCCTGTTCTTCACTCCCCTCCTCCTGCTTTTTCTCATCACAGGGTGCTGGCAGATGCTGGTGCCCGAGGAGTTCCGGGAGGAAAACGGACCGGTCCGTCAGTTCCTCGACAAACTCTCCACCGTTCACAAGGACGGCTATTTTCCCCGGTCGGGCGAGGCGGATCCGTCGACGCTGTTGTTCCGGATTCTGGTCGGCGCGATGGGCCTTTGCCTGCTGATCACCATGGCGCTCGGACTCTGGCTGGCGTGGAAACAATCCGCCCGCAAAAAATGGGCCCTCTTGGCCCTTGGTCTGGGCGTGGTGGTTCCGCTCGCCGTTCTCTGGCTGGCCTGAGGCCCGCTATTTTCTTTTGTAAGCCTTGTGGCCGTCTTTCTTGTTTTGCCAGAGGGTCTCCATGGACGTCTTGGCCTCGTCCCAGCGGGCGTTTTTCAGGGCGGCCTTCAGTGTTTCGATGTTGGCGATGAAAACGTCCATATCGCTGCGAAAGCGTTCGAGAAATTGGGCGCGTTCCGTCTCCGGAACCGTGGCCGTCATTTTCGGTTCCATCTCCCGCGCCCGCCGCGCCTCGACGAGCATTTCATCGGCTTTCCGGAGATAAACCGTCAGGTCCTCCTCCTTCGGCGCCTCCAGAGCGGTCTTTAATGCCTTGTAGTCCCTCTGCAGCCGCTCAAACGCGCGATCCATTTCGGTGCCGGCCCACAAGGTCGAGGAGGCGATGGCAAGTCCCCAAGCCGCCAGCAGGCTCCGGGAAACAAACGGAAAATTCATGGCATCAACAACTTTCCAAAATTCCACTGTCCATCAAGCGGGAAGATGGAGCCTGCGGCCGGCCGATGCGCTTTATTCCGCGCGGCTGGTCAACCAATGCCAGACCAGCCAGACCGTCTCGACGGTGACCGTCACCTGCAGGATGCGGTAAATGATTTTCCGGGCCTTCACCGAACACGCCAACGGCACCGCCAGGCACGCCCCGACGGTGGTTCCCGCGGCCAGTCAGGCGCCGACACCCCAGTCGATTTCCCCGGCCTTGGCGTAAACCGCCGAGGAAACTCCAAACATGACCAGACCGGTGATGAGCTTGATGGGATTGGCCTGGTTGATGGGAAAACCGAGCAGATACACGAGGGCAATCAGTCGCAGCAGCGCGCTGTCCACCGCCACGATGCCCTCGTAAATGCACAGGAGAAAAAACACGGCGGTTGCGTACCTGGGCGGCAGCACGCCCCGGGTCCTTTCCTCCGCCAGCCAGTGTTCGGGCCGGAGAAAAACCAGCGTCAGGGAAACGAGCGAAGTCGCCACGACAAGGGTCAGCATGTCCGCCGAACCGATTTTGGCGCCCACCAGCGATCCGCAGACCGTTCCCGCCGCCGCCGCCACCACCAGGGGGGCCATGGCGTGCCAGTCCACCTGCCGCCGCCAGACCAACGCCGCGGCCGCCACGGTTCCCCCAATGGCGAGGCTGAAACGGCTGGTGGCATTGGCGGCGTCCGCGGACAAACCCGCCGCAATCAGAACCGGAAACACCACCGTGACCGCCGCTCCCGCCGTCACCGTGAGGAACCCCGAAAAAATTCCCGCCAGCAGGACCGCGACCGCCTGAGACCATTCCATCGGCAAAGTCAGCCGCAATGCCTCATGGCAGGAAAGACTTTCACCGTCGCGTCCCGGAGTTTCTGTCGGGCGCGTGCGCCTCCTGTGGCGACGGGCGGGAGTCCCCCGCCCGATGGACTGACAAATTCCCTCCTTTTTCCCTCACTTCGGCATTCCCTCCCGTCCGCGAGTGTGCCTAAGTGAGGTTTTCCTCACGTCATGTCTGCCCTCGCCTCTCTCCTTTATCCTGGTGGCCAGCCCTGCTGGGAATTTCCGGAGCTTTTCCGCGTTGCCAAACTTCCCCCGCATGCCTCCACCCGTGCCTGGGAGCCCGGGACGCGGCTGTCGCTTGATGGAGACTGGGATTTTCACCTCGCAAAAACGCCGGACGCCGCGCTCAAGTTTGTCGAATCGCCCGGTTCCTGGGAGTCCATCCGCGTGCCCGGCAACTGGCAGCTGCAGGGGTTCTGGGACAAACCGCATTACACGAACGTGCAGATGCCCTTCTCCGACCAGCCGCCGCAAGTTCCGGAGCTCAATCCGACCGGGGTCTATCGCCGCACCTTCCAGGTCCCGCGTGACTGGAGGGGCCGGCGCGTCATCCTGCACTTCGGCGGAGCCGACAACACCCTGCTGGTTCAACTCAACGGCCGGGCGGTCGGTCTGAGCAAGGATTCCCGCACGCCGGCGGAATTTGATGTCACCCATCTTCTGCGCAGCGGCAGCAACGAACTCATTGCCCTCGTCATCAAGTGGAGTGACGCCACCTTCATCGAGGACCAAGACCATTGGTGGTTGAGCGGACTGCACCGGGAGGTGTTCCTGTACACAACGCCGAAATACCACATCGCCGACGTGGACGTCCGGGCGGGACTGACCGACGACTTACGCACCGGCACGCTCGATCTGCGGGTGTCCGTCGACTTCGGCGGAGCCGTCGATGCCGGCAGCCGTCTGGAAGTCCGCCTCCTCGACCCGAAGGGCAAACCGGTTTTCAAAAAGCCGCATGTCGTCACCGATTTTTGCAACGGCGACGAAAACCGCCCCGCCTGGAACCGTCATCTCGGCCGGGTTACCGCGAGAATTCCCCGGGTCAGGGCCTGGAGCGCGGAGCAGCCCCATCTCTACACCCTGCAGATCACCCTGCACACCTCCACGGGCATGCAGCGCGATGTGCGGCGCATCGGTTTCCGCCGCGTGGAAATCCGCGGCCGGGATCTCCTCATCAACGGCCGTCGTGTCATGATCAAGGGGGTCAACCGCCACGACCATGACGACACCACCGGCAAGGCGGTCTCCCGCGAACGCATGCTGGAGGACGTCCTGACAATGAAGCGTTTCAACTTCAACGCGGTGCGCACCTCGCATTATCCCAACGATCCCCACTTTCTCGATCTCTGCGACCAATACGGCCTCTATGTCATCGACGAGGCCAACATCGAGTCGCATGCCTACGCGCACTCGATCTGCCGGGACCGGCGCTACGCGGGCGCCTTTCTCGACCGCGTGATGAACATGGTCGAGAGGGACAAAAACCATCCGTGCATCATCGCTTGGAGTCTCGGCAACGAGAGCGGATACGGCCCCAACCACAGCGCGGCGGCCGGCTGGCTCCGCCAAGCCGAACCCAGCCGACCGGTGCATTACGAGGGCGCGCTGTGGGGACCGGACGCGGACAAAAACCCGGACCGCAAAATCGAGTGGGACGACCAGCCGTTTGGCACGGACATCGTCTGTCCGATGTACGCCCCCATCCCCGTCATCAAGGAATACGCCGCCAAATCGAAAAAACCCCGACCGCTCATCCTTTGCGAATACTCGCACGCCATGGGGAACAGCAATGGCAGCCTGTGCGACTACTGGGATGCCTTTGAAAGCACCCCGGGCCTGCAGGGCGGATTCATTTGGGAATGGATCGACCACGGCATCCGCACGAAGGACGCCCGGGGACGTGAATATTGGCTTTACGGCGGGGATTTTGGCGAAAATCCCCACGACGCCAACTTCGTCTGCGACGGACTGGTCTGGCCCGACCGCACGCCGCACCCGGCGATGTGGGAATGCAAAAAACTTCAGCAGCCCGTGGCCGTCGAGCCCGTCAATCTCAAATCCGGCCGACTGCGCATCCGCAACAGGCAGGATTTCACGACCCTCGCCTGGCTGCGTGGAACGTGGGAGGTCGGCGTCTCCGGCCGCGTCGTGCAGTCCGGCAAACTGCCCGTCCTGAAAACGCCGCCCGGGCAAAGCGAAACCGTGAGCCTGCCCATCCGGCCGCCGGCGCTTGCGTCCGGCGAGGAAGCGTTTCTCACCCTGCGCTTCACCACCGCCTCGGACACGCCCTGGTGCGAGCAGGGTTTCGAGGTGGCCTGGGAGCAGCTGGCTCTGCCCTTTCGGGCCAAGGCCCCCGGAACCCGGCTCCGCCAGCCCCCCGCCACCCTCGAGGAAAAGAACGGCGTCCTTACCGTCACGGCCGGTGACCTCGTTGTCGAAGCCTCCGGCAAGGCCGGCACCCTGACCTCCCTCCGCCACAAGGGAGTCGAGTTCCTCGTTTCCGGTCCGCGGGTCAACATCTGGCGCGCCGCCACCGACAACGACGGCATCAAGGCTTGGACGGGACAGGAATCCAAACCGCTCGGCCGCTGGCGCAAGGCCGGGCTCCCCGAATTTCAGGTGACCGGCCGGGGCGTCTCGGCAACCCGAAACAAGGACGGCAGCGTCACACTCTCCTTCCAATCCGTGGCCACCGCCCGCGGGGGCAAGATCGGGCACCACCATTCCTACACGGTCCATCCCAACGGCGAAATCGTGGTGGAAAACGATTTCGCCTGCGACCGCACCCTGCCGGACCTTCCGCGTCTTGGCGTCACGTTCATCCTGCGTCCGGACTTTGAACACCTGGTCTGGTTCGGCCGCGGTCCGCACGAAAGTTACTGCGACCGCAAACGCGGCGCCGCCGTCGGGCTCTACCGGGGCACGGTCACCGGTCAATACGTTCCCTACATCGTTCCGCAGGAACACGGAAACAAGACGGATGTGCGCTGGATGGAACTCGCCGATCCGAGGGGCCGCGCCATTGTCTTTGCGGCGACCGACCGGCTCCTCGAATGCTCGGCCAGCCATTTCACCGCCAACGATCTCTACGCGGCCGCCCACACGATCGACCTGACACCGCGCCGGGAGATCATTGTGAATCTGGATTACGCCCAGCGCGGACTCGGCACCGCAAGTTGCGGTCCGGACACGCTGGAGCGGTATCTTCTGCCGCCGGACGACTATTGGTTCGGTTACCGGATTCAATTCCGATGAAAATCCTCCTCACCCTTGTCACCGGGATTCTTCTCGCTGTGGGCGCCCGGGCGGAATCCCCCGAAGCCGTCGCCCGGACGTTCTTTGATGCGTATGTGAAACTCCGGGTGAGCGGACTGCCGGGCGAGGAGCAGATGAAAACCTTCTCGCCGCTGCTCACGCCCGAACTCGCCGGGCTCATCGCCGCCGCCCGGGCGGAACAGGAGGAGTTCCGGAAGAAAAATCCGGACGAAAAGCCGCCCTGGATTGAAGGGGCCCTGTTTTCCAGCCTTTTCGAGGGCGTCTCCGCCTACCGGCTGGGCGAGCCGGTGGTGGGCGACGACCGCGCCAGCATCCCGGTGTATTGGGAGTACACGGGAGACGGCCAGACCTCGCGGTGGATCGATGTCGTTTCCCTCGTGCGCGCCGGCGACACTTGGAAGGTGGCGGACATCTTTTTTTGTGCGCCGTGGGATTTCCGGCCCGGACCGACCCTGCGGGCGCTGCTTTCCGGACGGGAATGAACAAACGGAGGCAGTTTCGAAAAGTCGCACCCCCTCCGCTCCGCCGAATGGGCGGCAAGCCAAGGGGGCTTGCGAAGGGCCGGGTTTCCTCAGCGGCCTGAAGGGACGCGACTGATAACGCAGACTTGCACGCTGCGTTTCCTTTTTTCCCCACCCCCGGGCCGTTTCGGCCGGGCTATGGAAATGGCGCGCCTTGGGCGCTCTGCCACGATGGCCTGTTGGCACGAGCGATTCCGAGGCTGCGGCCCCAACGTTATTTGGTTCCTGACCGCGAAGGGCCGAAAAGACGCGGATCCGCCAGGTCCACAGGGTGGAAACGCCGGACAAGCCGGAGGATGTTCCTCCTATGGGGAAAGGCGTTCGTCGAGCCAGGCGACGGCTTTCACGTAGCTCTGGCGCTCCAGGTAATGGCGCAACATGGGGTCGCAATCCCCGGGGAGACCGGCGACCAGGGCGTCCAGACGGGCGGCGGCCTGCCTGAGTTTTTCGAGATGGGCCGCGGGATCCGACGCGCGCAGGTCGTGATCGGCCACCACCGCCAGACGGGCGGCCACGGCATCGCGCAGGGCTTTGAGCGTATCGCGTTCCATCAGGCGGGATTCTCCACGGATTCCGGGGCCGGTTCCCCGGGGGCCCCTTCAGGCAGGCTTTCCGGCAGCACCTCGGGGGCGGAGGCGGATTCCCGGGCCGTGGGCTGACTGTCCGCGGCATCCTCCTCGGTGAAATCGGCCGGACGCTTTTTCTTCGCCTCGCGTTCGCTGTGCAGGTCGCCGTCCTTGCCAAACACTTCGGCCACGCTGGCCGGCTGTTGTTCGGGCGTTCCGTCCTCCTTGCGGGTGAACTTCACGCTCACCAGCTTGCTGACGCCGTGTTCCTCCATCGTGACACCGTAAAGCATGTCGGCGCGGCTGATGGTGCGCTTGTTGTGGGTGATGACCACAAACTGGCTTTGCGTGACGAAGCGGTCCAGGATCTTGATGAAGCGGCTGATGTTCGACTCATCCAGCGGGGCGTCCATTTCGTCGAGCACGCAGAACGGACTCGGCTTCACCATGTAGATGGCGAAGAGCAGCGAGACGGCGGTCATGGTGCGCTCGCCACCCGAAAGCAGGGAGATGCTCTGGAGCTGTTTGCCCGGCGGTTTGGCGATGATTTCGATGCCGCTTTCCAGCGGATCGCTTTCGTCCACCAGCATGAGGTTGGCTTTGCCGCCGCCAAAGAGCTCGGTGAACATGACCTGGAAATTCTCGCGGATCTTCATGAACGTCTCGGCGAAAAGTTCCTTGGTGGTGCGGTTGATCCGGGCGATGACCTCGAGGAGCTCGGCCTTGGAATTGACGAGGTCCTCGTTTTGCTTTTCGAGGAAATTCTGGCGCTCCTCGAGTTCGTCATATTCCTGAATGGCGTCGAGATTGACCGGTCCCATCGACTCCACCCGCTCGGTGAGCTCGGCGACGATTTCCTCGATGCGTTCCCAGTTGACCCCCTGTTCCTGGGGGACGGACTCCTCCGCCTCCCCGGGCGGGGCCTCGGAAGGCTCGGCGGGTTCGGCGGCTTCCCCGGCGGGCGCGTCGGAGGTCTCGGCCTTGCGTTTGTTCCGGTCCCGGTAGGCGCAGAAAAGCGCGTATTGATCGGGCTCGAACGACTCGAGATCGGTCTGGTAGCGCTGGGAAACATGGTTGCGCAGGTTTTCCATGCGCATTTCCACCTGGGCGATGCGCACCTCCAGGCGGCCCTTTTTCTCCTGCAACTGCACGAGCTGCTGGCGGGCGGCGCGCAGGGCGGTGTCCACGGCCTCGGCACTGGCCTGCGTTTCGGCACGGGCCGCCATCACCTCGGCGATCTTGGTCTCCAGCATGCCCGCCTCCTCCTGCCAGAGGGCCATGGATTCGCGCAGCTGCCGGTTTTCCACCTCGAAATTCTGGATGCGCGTCTCGTAGTTGACGATGTCCGCACGGCGCACCTCGAGCAGTTCGGCCAGTTCCGCGAGGCGGGCCGCCATGGGGCCGCGCTGACGGTTGAGGTTTTCCTGCTGCTGTCGCTCGGTGGCGACACGCACGCGGATTTCGTTGAGATCCTCGACGGCCGCGTTTTCCCGCTCGCGGGCGGCCAGGACGTTGTTCTCGGCGTCGGCGCGGCGCACGCGGGCGGACTCGGCGGCCTGGGCGGTTTCGGAAATGGCGGCCTCCAGGTTCTGGATCTGGCTGAGACTGGCGCGGAGGGTTTCCCCGAGCTGAACGGTCTCGCGGGTGAAATTGGCCCGGCGGTTTTCCAGGTCCTCCGCCTGACGTTCGGCGAGGCGGCGTTCGTTTTCGATCGAGGACGCCTCCACCTGTGCACGCTGGAACGCCTCCCGGACGGCCAGCAGGCGGTCCTGCGCATCCTCCAGTTCCTGCAGCGCTTCAGTGCGGCGCCGGGTGTGCTCGGCGAGTTTCTCGATGACGGCATTGAGAGCCTGGTCGAGCTCGGCGATCTGGGCCTTGCGGAGCAGCGTGGACTGACCGGAATTTTCGCCGGAACGGCCGCCGCGGATGATGCCCTCGCGGCTGATGAATTCCCCGCTCAGCGTCACCACGCCGAGGGTCGGATTGGCGGCCTTGACGCGGAAGGCGGTCGCAAAATCCTCCACCACCACGATGTTCGCGAGGAGGGCCCGGGCCAGTTCACGGGCTTCGCCGCCGCCTGTCACACAATCGGCCGCCCAGGCCAGGGCGCCTTCCGGGAGGAAGAGTCCGGTCGGATTCCGGACCGCAATCCATTCCCGCGGAATGATGGCCGCCTTGCCCATTTTTTGCCCGATGAGGGCTCCCAGGGCGGCTTCCGCAACGTCGGTGTCCTTGAAAATGATGGTCTGCAGGGCGCCGCCCAGCGCCGATTCGATGGCGGGAATGAAGCGGGGCTCGACCTGGATGTGGTCGGCCAGCGCCCCCTGGATGGCGGGTTTGAAAAAGTCCGGATTGTCGAGTCCGCGCAGCACTGACTGCGTTCCCTCGTCGAACCCCTCGCCCTGTTCCTGCAACTGACGCAGAACTTCGAGACGGGACTCAATGCCGGCGGCCTCCTTGGACACCGCGTTCAGCGCGGCTTCGGCCTCCTGCCGGGCCAGCTGGACGGCCTCGTAGGCCATCTGGGCCTCCCCCTGCTCGGCCTGGGCGGCCTCGGCGGCGGCCCGGGCGGTTTCGGCACGACGGCTGATCTCCTCGAGACGGGCGGCCACCTCGCCGGCGGCCTGCTCGGCGGCTTCGGACTCCGCCTGCAGAAGGCGCAGCCGGGTCTCCCCGGCCTCGCGGCGTCCGGCGGCGGCGGAAATCTCGTTCCTCAGGGACCCAAGGCGGCTTTCCAGGCGTCCGATTTCGGATCCGATTTCCTGAATCTGGCGTTCGGCCTGGCTGCGTTCCTCGCGGGCCACCCGCACCCGTTCATTCTGCTGGGCCAGGGCTTCCTCGTGACCCTTCAGCGTTTCGACCATCTGCAGAAGGAGGGCGTCCGTCTGCTCGATCTGACTCTGCTGGTCGCGCATCTTTTCCTCGGCGGCCGCGATGTCCGCATGGTTGCGGGCGATCATCGCCTGGGCCTCCTCGGCGCGCTCCCCGTTGGTGGCGATGCGGTTTTCGGCGGAGAAAATGCGGTTGCGCAGCGTCTGGATGGAATCCCGCAATCCGGCCGCCTCGGCATCCAGTTCCTCCATGCGGGCCCGGTAGGTCGCCAGTTCGGCCTCCTGCTGGGCGATCTCCGTTTCGTGCACACCGCGCACCTCCTCGCCCTGCGCCAGTTCCTCACGGATCTTTTCCAGCTCGGCGGAGAGTTCGCGGTAGTTCTTGTGGGAAAGATGCGTGTCGAATACCCGCAGGTCCTCCATGAGGGCCTGGTACCGCCGCGCCTTGGCGGCCTGGCGCTGGAGGGAGCCGATCTGACGCCGCACCTCCTTGATGATGTCCTGCACGCGGACCAGGTTGGCTTCCGTGTACTCCAGCTTGCGGAGCGCCTCCTTTTTCTGGGCCTTGTATTTTGTGATGCCCGCGGCCTCCTCGAAAATGGCGCGGCGATCCTCCGGGCGGCTGCTCAGGATCTGGTCGATCTTGCCCTGCTCCATGATCGAATAGGCGCTGCGACCCACGCCCGTGTCCATGAAGAGCTGGTGAATGTCCCGCAGGCGGCACGGGGTTTTGTTGAGGAAATATTCGCTCTTGCCGTCCCGGTAGACGCGCCGCGTGATGCAGACCTCGTTCCACTCGGTTCCGAGTTCCTTTTCGCAGTCCGCAAATGTCAGCGACACCTCCGCCATGCCAAGCGGCTGGCGGCTGTCGGTTCCGCTGAAAATGACGTCGGCCATCTCCCCCCCGCGCAGGGCCTTGGCGGACTGCTCGCCGAGCACCCAGCGGATCGCGTCCAGCACGTTGGACTTGCCGCAGCCGTTCGGACCGACCACCGCGGTCACACCCCGGTGGAAATTGAGAACCGTTCGCGGCGCGAACGACTTGAAACCGATCATTTCAAGGGATTGAAGATACATGGGCAGTCCTTTACGGTGGGTTTGTCACTGTATGCCGCGCCTTCGGCGGAACAAGGAAAAACCCCATATATTGTGGTTATTCACAATTCAAACGACTACTGATTGAGGTTATTCACAATTATTCCCAAGTTATGAACGATCCGCGCCTTGCCGAGCTTTTCGAATTTCTCCGGTTCCCGAGCATTTCCACCCAGTCCGACCATGCCGTGGACCTCATTGCCTGCGCGGAATGGCTGAAGGCCAAATTTCACGCCTTGGGATTCGATGCCGCCGTCCATGAAACCGGCGGCCATCCGGCGGTGGTCGCCTCGACGCCGCGGGATCCCGCCAAAAAAACGGTGCTCATTTACGGCCATTACGACGTCCAGCCGCCCGAACCGCTGGAGGAATGGGAAACGCCGCCGTTTGAACCTGTCATCCGTGACGGACGCATCTTCGCCCGGGGATCCACCGACAACAAGGGACAGATCCTCGCCCACATTCTCGGACTCGGGGAAAAACTGTCCCGTGGGGAGCCCCTGCCGGTGAACGTGATTTTTCTCATCGAAGGCGAGGAGGAAATCGGCAGCCCGCACCTGGAGGCCTTCCTGGAAAAACACCGCGATACCCTCGCCTGTGATGTGATTGTCATTTCCGACACCGGCATGGCGGCCCACGGCTGCCCCACCCTCACCTACGCCCTGCGCGGCATCGCGGCCATGGAGTTTGTGGTCAAAGGACCGTCCCACGACCTGCACTCGGGCGTTTTCGGCGGAGCGGTGATGAATCCCGCCACGGCCGCGGCGCGGCTGATTGCGAGCCTGCACCATGACGACGGCCGTGTGGCCATTGAGGGGTTTTACGACACGGTCCGTCCTCTCGCCGACTGGGAACGCGAGGCCGCCGCGGCCCTTCCCATCACCGAGGAGGATCTCAAGTCCCTGACCGGCGTGAGTGCGCTCTTTGGCGAACCCGGCTACACCTCGATCGAACGTGTCGGCGCCCGGCCCACCGCGGAGGTCAACGGCGTCGGGGGCGGCTACCAGGGCGAAGGCACCAAGACGGTCCTGCCGCGGGAAGCGTTTGTGAAACTGACCTTCCGCCTCGTGCCGGATCAGGAGGCCGACACCGTCCTCGATCTGGCCGAGGCGCACCTGCGGCGCCATTGCCCGCCCGGCGTGTCCCTCGAGATCCACCGCGGGCACTCCGGCGCCCCGTACTTCGCCGACCCCAACTCCCCCTTCGGCCTGGCCGCCCAGCGGGCCCTGGAAAGGGTCTTTGGACGCCAACCGGCCCTCATGCGCGAAGGCGGGTCCATTCCCATTGTCACCACCTTCAAGAAGGTACTCGGGGTGGATTCCCTGCTGCTCGCCCTGGCCTCGCCGGACTGCCGGGCGCATTCGCCGAACGAAAACTTCCCGGTGGAAAATTTCCTCGCCGGCCTCCGGCTCAGCGTGGCGGCGGTGGAGGAAATCGCCGCGGCCTCCTGAGGCGATCCCGCGGGGCCAAAATCCGGCAACCGCAGGACAACCGGGGTTCATTCCGGCGTTTTTTTCCGCTTCCCTGCAGGAAATCTGCTTGCCTGTCGGGACGCTCCGGCGATTCTCGAAGGCGATCAACTTCATTTCCATTCAACATGTCCGATACAGTCATCACAAGCATTCGAGCCCGTCAGATCATTGATTCCCGCGGCAATCCCACGGTTGAAGCCGACGTGGAACTCGCGGGCGGAGCCATCGGTCGCGCGGCGGTCCCGAGCGGCGCCTCCACGGGCGAACACGAAGCCTGGGAACTCCGCGATGGCGCCAAGGGAGTTTATCTCGGCAAGGGGGTCACCAAGGCCGTCGCCAACGTTCACAAGATTCTCGCTCCCGAACTGGTCGGACTCAATGCGCTCGACCAGGTCGCGATCGACAAGACGATGATCGCGCTCGACGGCACGGAGAACAAAAAGAAGGTCGGCGCCAATGCCATCCTCGCCGTCTCGCTGGCGACCGCGAAGGCCGCCGCCGCGCAGGTGGGGGTTCCGCTCTACAAATACCTCGGCGGACCCAACGCGAAGGTTCTGCCCGTGCCGATGATGAACATTGTCAACGGCGGCGCCCACAGCGACGCCCCGATCGACTTCCAGGAATTCATGATCGTGCCCAAGGACTTCCCGACCTTCTCGGAAGCCCTCCGCGCCGGCACGGAAATCTTCCACGCGCTCAAGGACGGCCTGAAGAAACGCGGCCTCTCCACGGCGATCGGTGACGAAGGCGGATTTGCGCCGAACTTCACCTCCGCCGAGGACGCCCTCGACTCCATTGCCGCCGCCGTCAAGGCCGCCGGCTACAAGTTCGGCAAGCAGGTCTTCATCGCGCTCGACTGCGCCTCCAGCGAATTCTACGACGCCGGCAAGAAGGCCTACATCTTCAAGAAATCCGACGGTTCCAAGCGCACCGCCGCCGAACTCGTGGACTTTTACAAGAAGCTCTGCGCCGACTATCCGATCATTTCGATCGAGGACGGCTGCGCCGAGAACGACTGGGCCGGCTGGAAGCTCCTCACCGAGGCCCTCGGCGACAAGGTTCAGCTCGTCGGCGACGACCTCTTCGTCACCAACGTCTCCTTCCTGCGCAAGGGCATCGATCAGGGCGTGGCCAATTCGATTCTGGTCAAGGTGAACCAGATCGGTTCCCTCACCGAAACCCTCGACGCCATCGAACTGGCCAAGGAAAACCGCTACACGGCGGTGATCAGCCACCGCTCGGGCGAAACCGAGGACGTCACCATCGCCGACATCGCCGTGGCGACCAACGCGGGTCAGATCAAGACCGGATCGCTCTGCCGCACCGACCGCATCGCGAAGTACAACCAGCTCCTCCGCATCGAGGAGGAACTGGGCTCCGACGCCGTTTACGGCGGCAAGATGCGCTGAGCGCCCGACTGCAAAATCCCGGAGACGGCACGGAAATTCTTCGTGCCGTCTCTTTTTTTTTCGCTAGATTTTCCCCCATGAGGTCAGGACGCCGCCGCCAGGATTCATCGTTTTTGAAGGCGCTCAACCGCGTCCTGATGTTCCTGACCTTCGTCGGGGCCATCTGCATCGTCGCGCTCTGGTTTTATCCCGAGCTCAAACGCCGCGACGCCATGGTGAGGAACCTCGAGGAAAAACAGGCCATCCTCGCCGCCGAGGAGGCGAAACACCGGCAGCAAACCCGCGAGGTGTACCTGTTGGAAAACGACCGCGAATACATCGAAACCATCGCCCGCGACCGCCTCGACATGATGAAGGAGGGCGAAACCATTTTCCGCCTCGATTCATCACGGACCGCGCCGGCGGGCGGAGCGAAATAGACGGCCGAACCGGACGCCGCGGCCAAAGCCGTTACATCACTCCCAGGGCGATCCAGATCGCCATGGCAATCAGCAGCACAAGCGCGGTAATCCCCCACACCGGCTTGATCCCCGAACCGCCGTCTCCGCCGCCGAATTCCCTTTTGACGAACTCGTCGTAGTCGAAATTTTCGGCGGGCAGATCCAGGCCGGCCTCCTCCAGCGCCCCCTCGCGCCACCCGGAGTTGTGATCCGCCCCGCATTCGGGACAGGCCAGCGCGCGCGGCGGCACGTCCTCGCCGCAGACGGGACAGACTTTCGGAGAGCGCGGTCGGCTGTTGGGATGGGCCATGGCCGGGATCCCAATCGTTCCGCACCGAAAAGGCAACGTTTTCCCGTGCCGCCGGACCTTCGGTTTCTCCCGCCAAACGCAGAACACTTGTTTTCGCCGGGAAATGCGCTTCAATGGAAGATTCCCTATGTCCGACAACTTTGAAACGATTGACACCTCCGTTGTCTCTGCGCGTCTCGCCGAGCTTCGGAGGTTTCTTTGACTTACCCACCCTCACCCAAAAACTGGCCGAGGTCGAGGCGCGCATGGCGACGTCCGACTTCTGGAACAACAAGGAGGCCGCCCAGCGTGACGTCGAGCAGGTTTCCGAGCTTCGCAACAAGATCCAGCCGTTCCAGGCCCTCGAGTCGCGTGTCGCGGACCTCGAGGTGCTGAAGGAACTTGTTGCCGAGGAGACGCCCGAAAACCAGCCGAAGGCCCTCGCCGAACTTCGTGCGGAATACGACGCCGTCGTGCGCGACCTGGAGAAGTTCGAACTTCAGCAACTGCTTTCGGGCGAATTCGACAGGAATCCGTGCTTCCTCACCATCCACGCCGGCGCCGGCGGCACCGAGTCGTGCGACTGGGCCGACATGCTCCTGCGCATGTACAACCGCTGGATGGAACGGAGCGGACTGAAGGCCGAGACGGTCGACATCCAGCCCGGCGAGGAGGCCGGCATCAAGTCGGTCACGCTGCGTGTCACCGGCGATCACCCCTACGGTTATCTGAAAAACGAGGTCGGCGTGCACCGCCTCGTGCGCATTTCGCCGTTTGACGCCAACAAACGGCGCCACACCTCGTTTGCCAGCGTCGACGCCGTGCCGGAAATCGAAAACGCCCCGATCGAAATCAATCCCGCCGACATCGAGCGGGAGACCTATCGGTCCGGCGGCAAGGGCGGTCAGAACGTCAACAAGGTGGAAACCGCCGTGCGCCTGCGCCACATCCCGACCGGCATCGTGGCCGCCTGCCAGGCGGAACGCAGTCAGGCCCGCAACGCCGAGATGGCCATGAACATGCTCAAGGCCAAACTCTACCAGCTGGAGGCCGACAAAAAGCGCGCGGAAGTCGACCGTCAGTACGGCGAAAAAGGCGACATCGCCTGGGGCAACCAGATCCGCTCCTACGTGTTCCAGCCCTATCAGATGGTCAAGGACCTGCGCACCGGCGTGCAGACCAGTGACATTCAGGCGGTGATGGACGGCGACCTCGACGCCTTCATCGAAGGCAAGCTGCGCGGACTCACCTACAAGAAGGGCGCGCAGGACGAAGACGACATCTAGAAACCATGCGCTCGGGCAGGACAGCGGCGCTGATGCAGGACCTTCCCCGCCTCGTGGCGGAGGCGGCGCCTGCGCCGCCCGCGGAGCTCGGGCGCGTGGGACACGTCTTTTCCGCGATCTGGAACTACCAGATCTCCATCGCGGAAAACATTCATGTCACCGTCGGGCGCATCGTCATCGCCCTGATCGGCCTGGCCATCGCTCTGGTGGTGGCCCGCACCCTCGCGCGGTTTTCCGGCCGGAGCATGCGGCGGCGCTTCAATCTGGCGATCGAACACGCCGAGGCGCTCGAAAAGGGCGTCTTTTATCTTCTGGCCACGATGCTGGTGCTCACGCTCCTGAATTGGCTGAGCATTCCCCTCACCGTCTTCGCCTTCTTCGGCGGCGCCATCGCCATCGGCATCGGATTCGGCACCCAGGCCCTGATGAACAACTTCATCAGCGGCCTCATCCTGCTTCTCGAGCGCGGCATCCGTGTCGGGGATCTGATTTCTGTGGACGGCAACCTCGGGCGCGTGACGAAGCTGGGCAGCCGGTGCTCGCAGATCCGCCAGCCGGACGGCGTCGAAGTGCTCGTGCCAAACAGCATGCTGTTGGAAAGGAATGTGGTCAACTGGACCCTCACCGATTCGCACCACCGGTATGATTTCACCGTCCGCTTTGCCTACGGCACGGACACGGCCAGGATCATCGGGGTGCTCAAACGCGCGCTGACCGAACACCCCGAGGTTTTGCGCGACCCGGCTCCCGCCGTCTATTTCGACGCCTTCGGCGAGAGCGCCCTGATCTTTCACGTTTATTATTGGATCGCGCTCGACCGCAGCAATCCGCTCCAGGTGGGCAGTGACATCCGCCTGCGCATCGACGCGCTGTGCCGCGAGGCGGGCCTCGCCATCCCGGTGCCGCAAAGCGACCTGAGGCTGCATTCCGCCGAACCGCTCTCCGTGCGGCTCGAAAGCGTTCCGCGCAACGGCGGACAGCCCGAACGAAACTAAGCCGAATCCCATTGCAAATTGCGGCTTCCGGTGAATCATTGCCGGATGTTCCCCCTGTCGCCGCGCCCCATTCCCTTTGCTTGCGCAAGATCATGGGCGGCTTGGATTCCGGCCGTCCTGTTTCCCCTTGTCGCGCCGGCGGAAACCCCGCGCGACCGCGTGCTGGCCGCCGTTGCCGAACTCGAGGCCGAAATCCAAAGGGAAATGCGCGAAACCGGCGTCCCCGGAGTGGCGGTCGCCGTCGTTTACAAGGACGAAGTCCTCTATGCAAAGGGCTTCGGCGTTCGCGAGGCGGGCCGTCCCGCCCCGGTGGATGCCGACACGGTTTTTCAACTGGCGTCCCTTTCGAAACCGGTCGGTTCGACGGTGCTGGCCGTTCTCATGGGGCGGGACGGCGGGATCCGCTGGGATTCCAAAATCAAGGACCTCGATCCCGACTTCGCCCTTGATGATCCGGAGGTCACCGCTCAACTGACCCTCGGCGATCTCTACAGTCATCGCAGCGGACTGCCCGCCCATGTCGGCGACATTCTCGAGGACCTCGGATTTTCCCGGGAGGAAATTCTCCGGCGCCTTCGTTTCCAACCGCTGACGGGAGCGTTTCGGGAGTTCTACGCTTATACGAACTTTGGCATGACCGCGGGCGCGGTGGCGGCCGCAAAAAAGGCCGGCGTTCCCTGGGAGACGCTGTCCCGCCGCCTCCTTTACGAGCCGCTCGGCATGGATTCGAGCGGTTCGACGTTCGCCGATTTTCAGTCGCATGAGAACCGGGCGAGTGGACACCGGCGGGTGGACGGCCGATGGGTTCACCTTGAGCAGCGTCAGCCCGACGCCCAATCACCGGCCGGCGGGGTGAGTTCATCGGCCAACGACATGGCCCGGTGGATGCGGCTGCTTCTCAATGGCGGACGGTTCGAAGGACGGCCGCTCGTCGATCCGGCCGCCCTCGCGGAATCGCATCGGCCCCAGGCGGACACGGGCAACGGTTCTTACGGCTACGGATGGAATGTCGCAAGAGATCGCAAGGCAGGACTGCGGCTGAGTCACTCGGGGGCATTTCTCCTGGGCGCCGGAACCTTCGTTTCGCTCGCGCCGGACGACCAGCTCGGGGTGATCGTCCTCACCAACGGCGAACCCATCGGCCTCGCGGAGGCCCTGGCGGCCAATTTCATGGACAACGCCCTTCTCGGCAAACCGAGCCGCGACTGGCACACGCTCTTCCGGAAGACTTTCCAAAGGATGCACGACGGGGAATGGGCCATGTCGCGGCAATATGACGTTCCGCTTCCGAACCCGGCCCCGCCCCTGCCCGTCTCCGCCTATGTGGGAACTTATGCCAACGACTTTTATGGTCCGGCCAAAGTCGTCGAACGAAACAATGAACTGGTCCTTCTCCTCGGCCCGAACGCGAAAGCCTATCCGATGACCCACCGGGACGGAAATACGTTCACTTATGTGACGGACGGGGAAATGGGCGCGGGCCGTTCGGGCGTTTTCTTTGCCGTGGACGGCCAATCCGCTTCGGCGATGCGCATCGAGTTTTTTGATCGGGACGGAAACGGCACGCTGACCAAAGTCGGCGGGAATTAGGCGCGTTCCGAATCGGGTCCTTCACCCCCCGGGCTCTTCCCATGCGGCGCCCCGGTCCATGCCGCCCGTCCGGGAGAAACTTTGCCGGTCAATCACACCGTGCTTTACGGAAAAAATGCGCCGGGCATGATAAGGGGACATATGCGTTTCTCCCTAGGCATTGACTACGGCACGAATTCCGTGCGCGCCCTGATTGTGGATTGCGCCACCGGTGCGGAATTTGGCGTGGGTGTGGTGGATTATCCCAGCGGCCACCAGGGGATTCTGCTCGATAAAACCGACCACAATCTCGCCCGCCAAAATCCCGCGGATTACCTTTACGGCCTCGAACGCAGCGTGCGCGCGGCGCTTGCGGAGGCGTCCCGCAAGCCGGGGTTTTCCCCGGATGCGATTGTCGGCATCGGTGTCGACACCACCGGGTCGAGCCCCATTCCCGTCGACGCCTCCAATGTTCCCCTCGCCCTCGATCCAAAGTGGAAGGACAATCTGAATGCGCAATGCTGGCTGTGGAAGGATCACACCAGTCACCGGGAAGCCGCGGAGATCACCCGGCTGGCCGCCGAGCACCGGCCGCGGTTCATCGCCAAATGCGGCAACACCTATTCCTCCGAGTGGTTCTGGTCGAAAATCTGGCATTGCCGGAATGTCGCACCGGAAGTTTTTGACGCCGCCTTCAGTTGGGTTGAGCTGGCCGACTGGATCCCGTCCGTGTTGGCGGGGATCGGGGATCCGCGCCAGATCCGCCGCGGCGTCTGCATGGCGGGCCACAAGGCGCTCTACAGCGAAGAATGGGGAGGCCTGCCGGACAAGGAATTCCTGAAACTGCTCGACCCCAAGATCGCCGACCTGCGCGAGCGCCTTTACGAAACCGCCTATGATGCCAGTCATGCCGCCGGCACGCTCTGCCCGGAATGGGCGGAAAAACTGGGGGTGAAGGCGGGCATCCCCGTGGCCATCGGCGAAATGGACGTGCATTACGGCGCCATCGGCAGCGGCGTGCGCGAAGGCACTCTTGTGAAGGTCATCGGCACCTCAACCTGCGACTGCGGCGTGCTGTCCGCCTCCACGAAGGCACCCGACATTCCGGGCATCTGCGGCATCGTCAAAGGGGCCATTCTGCCGGGCTATTACGGCATCGAAGCCGGCCAATCGGCCGTCGGCGACATTTTCAAATGGTGGGTGGAAGTTGTGTGCCAGGGGGATGCCTCGCTGCATGACACGCTGACCCGCGAGGCGCGGGAGCTGCGTCCGGGGCAGAGCGGCCTCCTGGCCCTCGACTGGAACAACGGCAACCGCACGATTCTGGTCGATCCCATGCTCACCGGCCTCCTGCTCGGCCAGACGTTGTACACCACCCGGGCGGAAATCTACCGGGCCCTGATCGAAGCGACCGCCTTTGGCGCCCGCGCCATCATTGAACGCATCAAGGAATACGGTGTGCCGGTGGAAAACGTGGTCTGCGCCGGAGGCATTGCGGAGAAGAATCCGTTTGCCATGCAGGTGTATGCCGACATCACCGGCTGCACCATCCGCGTGGCCGGTTCGGGCCAGGCATGCGCGCTGGGCGCCGCGGTGTCGGCGGCGGTCATTGCCGGCGTGCATCCGGATTTCCCCGCCGCCCAGGCGGCCATGACGTCGCTGAAACCCGAGGCTTACGAACCCGACCCCGAACGGCAAAAGGTTTACGACGAACTCTACGCCCTCTACCGTCAGGTCCATGACGCCTTCGGCGGCGTCAACCGATCCGCCGATCTGTCCCAGGTGATGAAAAAACTCATTGCCATCAAAACCCAGGCGTCGAAGGCCGTTCACTAAGAACCTTATGAAATCCCTGTCCCCCGCTGAAATCTGGTTCCTCTGCGGCTCCCAGCACCTCTATGGCGAAGGTCCGCTCAAACAGGTGGCCGCCAATGCGCAGGCCGTGGTGGACGGACTGGCCCGTTCCAAACACCTGCCCCTGCCGCTGAAATTCAAGGCGGTGCTCACCACGCCGGACGAGGTGGCCCGCGCCTGCATCGACGCCAACTCCGATCCGGCCTGCGCCGGGCTCATCGTGTGGATGCACACCTTTTCGCCTTCGAAGATGTGGATCCGCGGTCTCACGGCCCTGAAGAAACCCTTCCTGCATCTGCATACGCAGTTCAATCGCGACCTGCCCTGGGGAACGATCGACATGGATTTCATGAATCTCAACCAGGCGGCGCACGGCGACCGCGAGGCGGGATTCCTGCACACCCGCCTGCGCCTGGGCCGCAAGGTGGTGGTGGGTCACTGGTCCGACGAAAACGTCCGGCAGCGCATCGGCGCCTGGATGCGGGCCGCCCGGGCCTGGCACGACTGGCAGGGCGCGCGGATCATCCGCTTCGGTGACAACATGCGCCAGGTGGCCGTGACCGAAGGCGACAAGGTGGCCGCCGAAATCAAGCTGGGCTTTTCCACCAACACCCATGGCGTGGGCGACCTGGCGGAACGCGTGAACGCGGTTTCGGAACAGGACATCACCGCGCTTTGCGCCGCGTACGAAAAACACTATGCCGTGGTTCCCGCCCTCCGCCGGGGGGGCAAACGCCACGACGAACTCCGTTACAGCGCGCGGCTGGAACTGGGGATGGCCGCCTTTCTCGAGGAATGCGGTGCGGTGGCGTTCACCGACACCTTTGAGGACCTGCACGGTCTCCGTCAGCTTCCCGGCATGGCCACGCAGCGCCTGATGGCCGCGGGTTACGGTTTCGGCGGCGAAGGCGACTGGAAAACGGCGGCGTTGGTTCGGGCCATGAAGGTGATGGCGCACGGTCTGCCCGGGGGAACGTCCTTCATGGAGGACTACACCTATCACCTTTCGCCCAAGGGCCATCAGGTTCTGGGCGCACACATGCTGGAGATCTGTCCTTCGATTGCCGCGGGCAAACCCCGGGTGGAAATTCATCCCCTCGGCATCGGCGGCAAGGAGGATCCGGTGCGTCTTGTTTTTGACGCCGCCCCCGGTCCCGCCGTCAACTCCTCCCTGGTCGATCTCGGCAACCGCTTCCGTCTTCTCGTCAACGAAGTCACCGCGCTCCGGCCGCCCAGAATGCCGAAGCTTCCCGTGGCACGGGCCCTCTGGCAATGCCAGCCCGATTTCCAGACCGCATGTGAGGCCTGGATTCTCGCCGGCGGCGCCCACCACACGGGCTACAGCCAGGCCGTGACGGCGGAAATGCTCGGGGACTTTGCCACCATCGCCGGAATCGAACTGGTGTCCATCGGCAAAGACACCACGCTTCCGCGCTTCAAACAGGACCTCCGGACCAACGAGGTGTATTATCATCTGGCCGATGGATTCCGAAACTAGACGGCGGGCGGGTTCACCACCCGCCGCCTGATTCCCACAACACTTCCCCACTCCCTGATATGAAATACAACTCCCTTCGCGAAGAATGCTGGGCGGCCAATGTCAGCCTGTCCAAAACCGGGCTCGCCGACATCACGTTTGGCAATGTGAGTGTCATCCACCGCGACGCCGGCGTGTTTGCCATCAAACCCAGCGGCGTCGATTATGACAAACTGACCCCCGAAGACATCGTCCTGGTGGACCTGGAGGGAAAAATCGTGGAAGGCGAACGCAGGCCCTCCTCCGACACGCCGACCCACCGGCGGCTTTACCAGGCCTTTGCGGACATCGGCGCCATCGTGCACACGCACTCCCGAAATGCCGTCGCGTTTGCCCAGGCGGGACGCGGCATTCCCTGTCTCGGCACGACCCACGCGGACTATTTTTACGGCGAGATTCCGGTGACCCGCCCCATGGCTCCGGAGGAAATCCTCGGCGACTACGAATGGGAAACCGGCAATGTGATTGTCGAGCGGTTCGGGAAACTTGATCCGAACCGGATGTTTGCCGTCCTCGTCCACGGTCACGGACCTTTCACCTGGGGCCCCACCGGCGCGAAGGCCGTCGAGAATGCCCGGGCCCTGGAAATCGTCGCCGAGATGGCCCTCAAGGTGTTGCAATTGAATCCCGCCGCCTCGCCGATTTCCCCGTTCCTGCTCGACAAACATTTCTTCCGCAAACACGGGCCGGCGGCCTATTACGGGCAGTAAGTTTTTGGTTTACGGCAGCCGTGCGCCGCATAGCCTTTGGGCCATGTCCCAGATCGATGCGCTGCGTCAGGCCGTAAAACTTTCCCCTGACAACCTGCCCCTGCTCCTTCTGTTCGGCGAAACCTGCCTGCAGGAGTTTCACGCGGATGAGGCGGTGGCCGCCTTTCAGCAGATTCTCGCCCGCGAGCCCGAACACCGTCAGGCCCTCATCGGACTCGCCCGGGCGTTGCATCAAACGGGCAAGACGTCCGAGGCCATCGTGCGGCTGGAAAGCGTGGTGCAAAATCACCCCGACGATGCCGCCGCCTGGCTGCACCTCAGCCGCTTCCTCATGGCGGAGGGCCAGCGCGATCACGCCCGCGAGTGTTATGAAAAGAGCCTGAAGCTGCCCGGCGGACAGCAGGATCCCGGCCTGGAAAAGGAGCTCTTTTTCCAGCCCGAGTCCAAACCCAAGGGCCGGGTGACCAGCGAGGGATGGGAAACTCCGGAGACGGAAGGCGCGGGCGATTTCGGTCCGGGCGGGGAATTTCTCGAGCGGCCGGATGTCACCTTCGGGGACGTGGGAGGCATGGATGCGGTGAAGGAGGAGATCCGCATGAAGATCCTTTATCCGCTGAAGAATCCCGATCTCTTCAAGGCCTACGGCAAGAAGGCGGGCGGCGGCGTTCTGCTCTACGGACCTCCCGGATGCGGCAAGACGCTGATCAGTCGCGCCACCGCCGGAGAAATCGAGGCGAACTTTCTCGCCATCGGCATCCACCAGATCCTCGATCTCTACATCGGTGAAAGCGAAAAGAACCTGCACCGCATCTTCGAAATGGCGCGCGACCACGCGCCGGCCATCCTGTTTTTTGACGAAGTCGATGCCCTGGCGGCCGACCGCCGCGACATGCGCAAGAGCGCCGGACGCACCCTGATCAATCAGTTCCTGGCGGAAATGGATGGCAACGTCGCCAGCAACGAGGGCATTCTGATTCTCGGCGCCACCAACGCGCCGTGGCACATCGACCCGGCCTTCCGGCGTCCGGGCCGTTTCGACCGCATCCTGTTTGTGCCGCCGCCGGACGAAGCCGCCCGCGCCGCCATTTTCGAGGTCCTGTCGCGCGGCAAGCCGCTGCAGGGATTCAATGCCAGGGAACTGGCCCAGAAAACAAAGGATTTTTCCGGCGCGGACCTGAAGGCCATCTTTGACCAGGCGGTGGAACGCAGCCTGGCCGCCGCCATGAAGTCGGGTCAGGTGGTGCCGATCACCCAGAAGGATCTGCTCAACGCCGCCAAAACGCTCAAGCCCTCCACCAAGGCCTGGTTCGAAAGCGCCAAAAACTACGCGTTGTATTCGAATCAGGGCGGATTCTACAACGACGTGCTCGCCTTTCTCGGAATCAAGAAATGAGCGCGGCGGCCGCCACCCAACGGGGACGCATCCTCCTCGAGCAACGCCGGTATCCGGAGGCGGAGAAATATTTTCGCGACGCCCTCGCGAATGATCCCAACGACCCGGAGGCCCTGTATTTCCTGGCCATCTGCCAGACCAACCAGGACCGCAACAAGGAGGCGCTGGAAACGATTGACCGGGCGCTTTCCGTCGCCCCGGACATGGCGGATTTTCATGCCCTGCGCGCTTTCGTCCTGATCGATCTGCGCCGGATCAACGAGTCCCTCAGGGCCTCGGAGGAAGCCCTCCGTCTGGAACCGGATTCCGATTTTGCCCTGACCGCCCGCGCGGCCGCGTTCCTGTCCCGCAATGAATGGGCCACCGCCGAAGCCGCCGCCCGGAAGGCGCTCGACATCAATCCGGAAAACTCCGTCGCCGCCAACCAACTGGCCCATGCGCTGCGCTTCCAGAACCGCCTCGAGGAAAGCGCCGAACAGACGTCCTACATGCTCTCGCAGGACCCGGAGAGCGGCGAAAACCACAGTACCGCCGGGTGGCTGGCCCTGCAGCGGGGGGATTCCCGCAAGGCGGAGGAACATTTTCTGGAGGCCCTGCGTCTGGATGCCGGAAACGAATCGGCGCGGCTTGGTCTCAAGGAGGCGTTCAAATCCCGTTCCGCCATCTATCGCTGGTATCTGAACTACTGCTTTTTCATGCAGCGATTCACCGCCGGCAAGCAATGGCTGGTCATCCTGGGCCTGCTGTTTGCGGTCAATATCGCCCCCCGG
>CALCJD010000041.1 GCA_937960895.1 uncultured Spartobacteria bacterium
TCACGCCCTGCGGCATCGCCGGCGTGGAAATGACCTGCTTGGAAAAGGAGGCCGGTGCGGCCATCACGGTCGAAGACTCCGCCAAGGCGCTCGCGGAAATCTTTTTGGAGCAATTGCCGAAATTGCGGTGATTCCGCGGGGAGGGCACGCGCGAGCAAGGCATACTTACTTCGACACTTAAGCTTACTCACCGCGAGGTAAGGGAACGAGTAAGGGTAAGGCCCCTTTTTCCCGAACGAAAGCATTGCGGGAACTGGGCCGTTCGCTTAGCCTACGGCCCACATCCATGCACGAGACACGCAAGTCGTCCTCGGTGGCGCTCTCCATCGGCGCTCTGGGCGTCGTGTTTGGGGATATCGGCACCAGCGTGCTCTACGCCTTCAAGGAATGTCTCCACCACGGCATCGAAAGTGACCGCGAAATTTTCGGTGTGCTGTCGCTGATCATTTGGAGCCTCACCATTTTGGTGACGGTCAAATACATCGGCATTCTCACCCGCGCCGACAATCAGGGCGAGGGCGGCATCCTGGCCCTGCTTTCCCTGGCCTTTCCCACCGGAAAAAAGACCACCGGTCTTGCCGGTACGGGAATGATCGCGGTCGGGATTGCCGGCGCGGCGCTCCTTTATGGCGACGGGATCATCACGCCGGCCATTTCGGTGATATCCGCAGTCGAGGGACTCGCCATTGCCACGGAAAAAATCAAACCCTTTGTCATTCCCCTCACCCTCGGCATCCTGGCCGGTCTCTTTGCCCTGCAGTCAAAGGGCAGCGCCGCGTTGGGAAAATGGTTTGGGCGGGTCATGCTGGTCTGGTTTGCCACGCTGGCCGTCCTCGGCATCCATCAAATTGCGCTTCATCCCACCGTCCTGGCAGCGCTGAATCCGCTCGAGGCCCTTTATTTTCTCGGCCACGACGGATGGCACGGCTTGATCATCATGGGCAGCGTCTTCCTGGTGGTGACGGGAGGAGAGTCCCTCTACGCCGACCTCGGTCATTTCGGCCGGCCCACCATTGCGCGCGCCTGGACCTTTGTCGTCTGTCCCGCCCTCATGCTCAACTATCTGGGTCAGGGAGCGCTCGCACTCTCCCACCCCGGCGATCACGCCATCCGGGCCAATCCGTTTTTCCACATGGGCCCGGACTGGATCATGTATCCGCTCGTTTTCCTGGCCATGGCCGCGACGGTCATCGCCTCGCAAGCTCTCATTTGCGGCGTCTTTTCACTCACCATGCAGGGTATTCAAATGGGCTACATCCCCCGCATGGAAATCCGGCATACCTCGCACGCCGAACGCGGGCAGATTTACATTCCCAAAATCAACGTCCTGCTCGGTCTCGGCTGCGCCGCGCTCGTGCTGGGCTTTGGAAGCAGCTCGGCGCTGGCCAGCGCCTATGGGATTGCGGTGACTCTCACCATGCTGGCCACCACGGTGATCTTCTATTTCACCGCCCAGAAAATCTGGAAATGGAGTCCGCTGAAAGCGGGCATCGTCTGCCTGATGTTCGGCGCGTTGGAGGCGGTGTTTTTTGCCGCCAACACCCTCAAGATTTTCCACGGTGGCTGGTTCCCTCTCGTCTTCGGCGCGGGGGTTTTTCTCATCATGACCACTTGGAAGGACGGCCGCGCGCTTCTGCGCAAAAAACTCCCGGCCGGCATGCCGCTGGACGATTTTATTGCGTCGATCAGCATCGCGGGTGCGCTTTCCGCGGAAAACAACCTGCACCGGAGTCAGGGCACGGCCGTCTTCCTCGCGGGTAATCCGGACGGCACGCCGAACACCCTGGTGAAGAACATCAAGCACAACCAGATCCTTCACGAACGCAACATCGTGCTCACCATCGTGACGGACAACTTCCGGCCGCACGTCCCGCCGGGCGAACGCCTGAAAGTTTCCTCCTGCGCGGAGGAATTTTACCGGCTGGTCGCCAGTTTTGGTTTCATGGAAACCCCGCATATCAACGAAGTGGTGCGCGCCGCCGCAGCCCAGGGGCTGGTCATCCATCCGGAGCGAACCACCTTTTTTGTGGGCCGGGAACGCATCGTGGTGACTGGGAAAGCCGGCATGGCCCAATGGCGGGAACACATCTTTGTTTTTCTCAGCAAACACTCCGAAAACGCCGCGGACTTTTTCCAACTTCCGCCCGAGCGGGTTTACGAAATCAGCCAGGTGGTGGAAATGTAGTCCGGCTTCCAGGGACTCCTGACGTCGTCCCCTGCACTCGCCGGACCTCCGCGTCCTGCTGTAGCGCCTCGCTCCGTCGAGGCGCTCCCTACAAACCTCCCTTCGGCCTTGCAAAAAGCGCCAGCGTTTTTTCCCGGGCCGCGGCGTGATCGACGAGGGGAGCGGGATAGTTCGGACCCAGCCGCCCGGAAACCGGCGGCGAAAAAAAGCGCTCCGGCGGCACGTCCCGAAGTTCCGGAATCCATTTTTTGACATACTTCCCTTGGGGATCATACCGGCGCGTTTGCGTCCAGGGATTCTGGATGCGGAAATAGGGTGCGGCGTCGGCTCCGGTTCCCGCGCACCACTGCCACCCCCCGTTATTGCTGGCGATTTCACCGTCAGTGAGCAGCCGCATGAAGTGGCTTTCGCCCAGACGCCAGTCGACATGAAGGTCCTTGGTCAGAAACATCGCCGTGATCATGCGGGCCCGGTTGGGCATGAAGCCGGTGGCATCCAATTCCCGCATCGCGGCATCGATGAGGGGGAAGCCGGTTTCTCCCGCCGCCCAGCGTTGGAAATTCGCTTCGGTTCCCGGCCAGGACATCCCACGGAATTTGGGTTGAAATTCGTGCTGAAGCACTTCCGGGAAATGCCGTAGGATTTGCATGTAAAACTCCCGCCAGATGAGCTCGGAAAGAAACTTGCCCGCCTGGGCGCGCGGGCCCGCCGGCAGTTCTTGAACCCGGTTTTTCCAACGCGCCACCACCTCGCGAAGGGAAAGCAAACCGAACCGCAGATCCTGCGAAATGCGTGAAGTTGCCGCTTCCGCGGGAAAATCACGTTTTTCCCCGTATTCAGACAGTCCGCGCCTCAAAAAGGCCTTCAACCGCCCCCGCGCCGCCTTCTCACCCGGTTCGATAAGGATTCCTTCCCTTTTCAGCGCCCAAGTTGAAAGGGTCGGCGGTTCAAGGGAGCTTATGCCGGCCGGCGTGGCAAGGGATTTCAGTTTCCCGGCGGGAGCCGCCTTGGGCAGCTTCGACCAGGCGTTGGCATAGGGTGTGAAAACCCGAAAAGGCGCGCCGGTGGCGGTCAGCACCTCGTCCCCCTCGTGCAGGCAGACATCCTTGCAGCCCACCACCTGAAATCCCGCGGACGCCGCCTCGCGGTGCAACCGTTCCTCCGTGGCACGGCCGAAGGGGTCGGGGTCCCGGTTGAAATAAACCGTCTGCGCCCCGGTTTCCCGCACCAAACGCACCAGTTCCTCCACGGCGTCCCCCTGACGCACTATCAATCGCCCGCCAATCGCCGTCAGATTTCCCTGCAACGCCGCGAGGCACCCGCAAAGGAACTCCTGACGGTGGGAACCGGTCCAGCGATGCGTCTTTTTCCAGCCACTCAGGATGTAAACCGGAACGACCCGTTCCGCAGCCGCGGCGCAGGCCGAAAGGGCGGTATTATCCGTGATGCGCAGGTCGCGGCGGAACCAATGAATGGCGGTCTTCACCACAACAATACGCCCCGGGTATCTCGCCGGCTGCATTTTCCTGTCCCACAGCGCGTAAATTTTTCCGGGATGGGGAGCACCCGACTCGTCCTCTTACTCGTCCTCGTTCTCAAAAACCGGAGAGATGGAGAACGAAGACGAGTAAGAGCGCGAGGCCTCACGGCAAAAAAGAAGGGGCCGCTTGCGCGGCCCCCTCCCCTCCATTCAACCTAACCTCGAAATTACACCAGAGCTTCGACCTTCGGGCGTTCCTTCTTGCTGAGAGCCTTGCGCAGCTTGTGCAGCGCAATGTTCTGCAACTGACGGATGCGCTCGCGCGTCACGCCGAACTTTTCGCCCACTTCCTCAAGCGTTTTGGGCTTTTGCCCGTCCAGCCCGAAGCGCGAGTTGATAATCCGGCGCTCCCGGTCGTCGAGGATGT
>CALCJD010000042.1 GCA_937960895.1 uncultured Spartobacteria bacterium
CCGCCGGCACCCCCGGCGCCAAAAGGCCCCCACTCTCAATGAGGGTTGTCCCGATCGATCCGCGTCCCCCGAGCGTTCCGCCGGATTTCACGGTCACCGTTCCCGCCAGGGTGGCGGTGTTCAGAACGCGCAGCGTGGCATTTTCGTTGATGATCACCGAACCGGTGAACGATCCGGCCTGCTGCGCCTGAAAGTGGAAGGCCCCCCCATTGATGTGAAGCGTGTTGGAGCCGGTCGGCAGGGACACCACTTGAATGTTGGACGAATTGTTCGTGAACGTGGTCGTCTCACCGGACAAATTGAGCCCGGCCGTGATGGTGTTGGCGCCCGCCCCGGCATCCACCAGGATCCCCGAGGCAATGGTTACCACCGCGCCATTGGCCCGGGTGATCGTGATGGGATTGGCGCCGGTCTCGCTGCCGAAATGCAGCGTTCCGATCGTGCCGTTCCCGCCGAAAACCGGCGCGGTCCAGGCAGCCCCCGAAAGACTCGAATAATAAATCGTATCCTCGTCCGTGAATACGTAGGAACCCGTCGTGCCTCCCACATAGTTGCCCTCCTGAAGCCAGCCGTGATTTGAGGCATGGGCTCCCGACCACGTGTAAACGGCCGCCGGAGCGACAACCGGCCCCAATGCCAGCCCCGCAAGAGCCAACAGCCCACGCAAACAGCCGGAAATTCCGGAACGGGAGTTCAGCGTGATGGTTCGATTCATTGATTTTTCGACGTTGAGGTTGCTGTATTCCGATCGATAAAACGACCTATTAAGTCGTGTTTAAAGGCCGGTCAAGATTTTTGTTTACAATTGTAAACGGAAGAAAATCCGCCCTTTGGGGTTTACCGGCTCCTCACCGGGCGGGACGGACGTAGTAGGCGGACGCCCGCCACCGGCCGTCCTTGTCGAGGACGAACGTGACGGTTTCCAGCGCGGCCGGCATGCGTTCGAATGCGCTTTCGAACACCGTAACGACGAAGGGACCCCGAAGCCCCTCCGGATTCACGGGCAGGAAGGTTTGATTGTGCAGGCGGCGTTCGTGCAGCGCGCCGAGCGAGTGGCGCACGCGGGAAATGCCGGAAAGCCATTCCCGATTGGGTGTCGGCTTCCGGAAGAACCTTCGCGACGCCGTTTCCCAGCAGGCCACAAAATCGCCGCGATCCATCAGATCCAGCCAGTCCTCGGTGCCGCGCAGGGCCATCCGGGCGGACTCCCGCACCGGCACCAGGGCGGCATGCGCCGTCGTGGTCACCAGGCTGAGCGCCGTGAGGACAACAAGCACTCCCAGGGCGGCCACCACGGAAAACCGCCGGCCCGAAACGAGCAGGCGGACGCGTCCCTGCATGTCGCGGAACGACGACACGGCTGCCAGCGCCCCCACGGAGGGTCCGCCTTCGGTCCGAACCATCCGCAGGGCGGCGAGCAATCCCTGGCCATACACCTGTCCGGATTCGCGCAGCGCCTCCATGGCCCGCGCGTCGCAGGCCTCCTCCTGGCGGGCCCGCAGTTGACCGACGAGCACATGGGTGAGCGGATTGTACCAATGCACGACCCGCACAAGGGCCGCGAGCCACAGGACCGGCACGTCGGCCGATTCGAAATGAGCCAGCTCGTGAACGAGGATGCGCGTGATGTCGGATTCGGACAGCCGGCGCACAAACGAGGCCGGCAGGATGATGCGGGGACGCAGCCAGCCGACGATCATCGGCACGGCCGCCTCCTCGCTCAAGATCAAGCCGATCGGCGCGTGAACGCCCAGCCGCGTCTTGGCCGATTCGAGAAGCTCAAGCAGATCATGGTCCGTGGACTGACGCTGGCGCAGAATCCGACGCAACCGCGCCGCCTGCACCACAAGCAGTCCGGCGGACACGGCCGCGCCCGCCGCCCAAAGGGCAAACACGACGTCGAAAAGACTGAGCTTCTTTTTCCGGAAAACGGCACCGTCCCCGCCGGGCGAAGTCCGGTCCCCGCCGGCTTCCCCGCGCAGCCGTTCCATCAACGGCCGGCCGGCAGGCGTCACCGAAATGGCGCCGGGCAGATTGGCGGACACCGGCAGCAGAAAACGCAGGGATACAATCACCCAGGCCAGCTTCAGCCATTTGGGAGCCAGCCAGCGTCGGCCCAGGAACTGAAACAGAAGCAGGGCAAGAACGAGCCCGCTCCCGACCAGTGTCGCGTCGAGCAGAAAGAGGATCGTCTGGTTGGCTGCACTCATTGTGTCCGCTGTTTCAATATGCGCTCAAGCTCCCCGATCTCGCGTTCGGTCAACGGCTCGTTCTGCACGTAATGGGCGAGCAGCGGGGAAAGGGATCCATCAAACACCCGATCCAGAAAGGACCGGATTTCCGTGGTGCGGCACTCGACCTGCGAAACCAGAGGGGAATACAGATACTGCCGCCCGGACTTTCGAAACGCGAGTATCCCCTTTTTGACAAGACGGTTGAGCAGGGTCTTGATGGTGGAAACCGACCAATTCCGGGAGGTTTGGATCTCCGCGATGACATCCACGGCGGTGATCGAACGTTTCCTCCAAACCACCCGCATCACCTCCCACTCCGCGTTCGAAATGTTGAAATCGGTCATTTCTTCAAAACGACCATCTTGGTCGTTATTTGTCAACCATCATTTTCCGGGTGGTTCTCCGGGCGAAATTTAAGTGGAACTCCGTAGAATGCGGACCGCTTCTCCGGCCCAATTTGCTTTACTGTAAAACAGCGTCCCTCTTGAAAAACCGGACCCTCAGGTGTTTGGTAACGCCATGAACATCCCCAGACCCTTCCTGGCTTCCTTGATTGCTGGTTTTGTCCTGCTTCCCCCCCTGCCCGGCAACGCCGCGGTCATTCTCTACGACACCCCGGCGGCGGATACGTATGTTTACGACGGCCAACCCGGCAACAACTTTGGAACAGCCATCAACCTGGTAACGCGATACACCGCCAACAACACCGCCATGCGTCTGACCTATATCCGGTTTGACCTGGACGGACTGCTCACCGAAACCGTCGAATCCGCCTCGCTTTCCATCACCTTTCAAAGCCTGAGCAACGCCAATGGCACCTCGGCGACGATCTCGGTCTATGGATTGAATCACAGTTACGTACCGCCGACCGGCAAACTGGGTCTGGACTGGGGGGAAACCGAACTGACAAACGAGAATGCCCCTTGGGCGGCAAGCGGCAGCAGCACGGTTCCGGGCATTGTCACCCTTCTGGGCACCTTTGAAGTCCCCGTAACGCCCCCCCCGAGCGGCGGCACGGTGTACAGCATTTCGACTCCCGAACTGGCGGCCTTCCTTGAAACATATCGGGCGAACAACGAAGACAACGTCACCTTCATTCTCCGTTCGAACACCTCCACGTTGTTCAATTTTGCCTCGAAGGAAAACCCCACCTACGGCCCCTCCACCCTTTCCGTGACGACCGTTCCGGAACCCAATGCCTGCCTCCTTTCGGGCCTTGGACTTGCGCTTCTCCTTCGGCGGAATTCCCGTCCTTCCCGAGAGTAATCCCCTGCCTCCTCGCTCATGAAACGCATGCTTTCCCCTGGCATCCGGGCGTTCACGCTTGCCGAGCTCCTCGTGACCGTGGCGCTCGTTGGAGCGCTTGTGGCACTGACGTTTCCAGCCACCGGCAAGGTGCTGTCCCAGGGCAGACAGGCCAAATGCCTCTCGGGCCTGAGGCAGATTCAGCAGGCCAACATCCTGTACGCCCAGGACAACGATGGCGGTTTCGTGCCGATTTTTGTCAATGACAGCAACGGAAACCAGAAATGGTGGTTTTCGGACCGGACCTTCGTCACCCTGCTGGGTCGTCCCACCAACATGACGGCGACACTTCCTCCCGGGTTGCGCTGTCCCCTTGCCAGAGTCAGCGGCGAACCCGGCTGGGGATACAACTCCACCGGATTGACCGGCGGCACTTCGGAACCGGGTCACGTCCGGCAACTGCGCCAGGCCCAAATTGCCCGGCCGAGCCAGACCATCGCCTTCATCGACGCCTTGGACCGGCAGGTGTACAGCTCGGGCGTCAGCAAATATCTTGGGGAGGAAACCAAAATCTCCCATGCAACCGCCTACCGCCACGGCGACAAATCCGTCGCCAACGCAGTGTTCTGGGATGGACATGCCGAGAGCATCCCGCGGGAGCAATTGATCGCCAACAAGGCGCAATATTTTGACTCGTTGAATCCATGAGCATTTTTCCCCCCGTCTTTCGGGTCCTTCTTGCCCTGCTGTGCCTGTCTCACCGGTCATCCGCAACGGCCATCACCCTTTCCCCTGAAGCCGACACTTACGTTTTGGGGGCGGAACCGGAAAAAAACTTCGGCGACGCCGAGGTCTTCCAGGTCCGCAACAGCAGCAACAGGAAATATTCCCGCATCGGATATATCCGATTCCATCTCGGCGACAAGCTGACCTCCCGGGTCGAAAAGGCCAGGCTGACACTGTTTCTGGCTTCCGTCTTCAAGGATCGTCCGGAACCGGCGGAAATCGGCATTTATGGATGGGCGGGAGACGCCTGGGACGAGATGACCTTGACGGATGAAAAGGCCTTCTGGCGCAGCGCGCGGATCGCCAACGTCCCCGATACAGTCCGGTTGCTGGGATACATCACCGTGCCGCCTTCCGGACGGGGGGACGGCGCCCCGTTTCCCCTGGAAAGCGCCGAACTGGCCGAATTTCTGGAAAACGCCCGCAATTCCGGAGAAAAGGAAGTGACGTTTCTGATCGTGGAAAAGGAGCCTTCCCCCAATGTGGTGACGTTCACCACCAAGGAAAACCGGAAATATTCCCCCCCTTCGCTCGAGATCACCCTCGCCAAGTCAAATTGAAGGAACGTCGGCATCATCACGCAAGCCGGGTTCCGGTTTTCCCGTCGTTGAGTTTCAAACCATGAGGCACCCAAAAAGACGGCCTTCAAAAAGCCGCGAACCGCGGTTGCGAAGGCGCCAGGCCAATGGGGGCTTCCCCGGTTTCCTCGCGAAGGCGCTCCTCGTTCTTTGCCTGACGACTCCCGCTCTGGCCGGTGAATCCACCTTCACCGAGGACCGCCCGGCGGAGCTTTGGCGCCATTACATGCACGGCATCACCGACCGGTCCGCCCGGCGGATCGATCTTTTGTCCCTGCTGGATGAAACCACGCCGGCCCGGACATGGATCGTGGACGACCGCCCGGTGGCGACGCCCTTCTTTCACTCCGACGCCCCCGCCCTCAAGGTGCCCGGAGGCGAAAAGATCACGTTGCCCCGTCCACTGCCGATCGATCTCGAGGCGGCCCGAGGGAAAAACATCCGCGTCTTTGTCTGGCTCTCGGGAGAGAACACCGGACGCCCCAACTCCCCCAACAGCTATTCCGACCCGCCGAGCATGCTGCTCATTCTGAAAGACAGGGAAGGCAAGACACTGGCCACCACCACCAGCCTCTCCGGCTCCACGGGCACATTCCCCTGGCATTGTTATCACAAGGAGCTTTACGTACCGAAGGAGACGGCCGGCATCTACGCCAGGTTCTTCAACAACCACGGCGGTCCGGCCTTTTTCTCAAACCTATCCTGGGAAATTGTCACGCGGGAGTACAGCAACAACGAACGCCAGGACCCCACCACGGGAAGCTGGGCCTCCAATCCGTGGCACGACGAGATGAACCAGCAGTTTCGTTTTCTCCGCGGCTACGAGGTGAATCGTTATCCGTGGAGGTTTTTCGAAGGTCCGGCCGCGGGTCTCGTCGCGCAGAGCTACAACATCGCGACCGTGGAAGGGCTGCGGAAATATTTTTACGAGAAGGTCAAAACCGACAAGGACCACATGAACCACTCGTTGATGTATTTCGCCAGCCGCTACCATTACGGCCGCGAGAACGGCCTGCTGCCGGAAACGATGAACGACGAGTGGCTCGCCGAACTGGCGCGTCTAGTCATCGAGGACCAGGATGCGGAGACCGGTTACTGGGGCCGGAGCATGGGCGTGACCTTTCATTTTCTCGAGGGTCTCTTCGCCGGTCCCGGCTACGACCGCATCCGCGACGAAGAGGAAAAGGGAAACCCCAACCGTCACATCGGGGATAACGGGATCCCACGCGCCGATCGCATCGTGGAGACTACCCTGTCCCTGCAGGCCCACCGCAGAGATGACGCGACGGCCCTCGCCGCCTGGCCGAGGACGGCGTACAACTTCACCCGCAATCCCGACGCCTCGCGCAGCCGGGCCTCATTGTCCGTGACCGGAAATGCCATCGACATCCTTCGCCGCTGCGAGCGGTTCACGGACGAGACGCAACGGGAACGGGTCAGGGCCGCCGTGCGCGCCGCCGTGGGTTACGTGCTGGAGCACTGCGTCGATGAGGACGGCACATGGCGTCAATCGGACGTGGATGCCAATCCCACCGTCAATCATCACATGCACCGGATTCTTTCCGCCTCGTGGTATCTGGAGCGTGTCCCGAAACCGGACCTGCCCGCCCCGGATGTCACGGCAGTCCCCGCGTCCGACGGGAGCGTCACAGTCCATTGGAACAGTCCGACGGCGGAGCAAAATTCCGTGCGGCTTTTCCTGCTGGATGAAGGGGTCCCTTTTTCGAGAGCGAATGTCACGGAACTTGCCGGCATCCTGCACAGGCAGGGCGGGAAACTGGCCGAATGCGATCCCTTTGTCGTCATCCGGCGGATGAATGACGGCGCCGAACAGCGCTGGGGCAAGGGATGGGAGAAGGATTCGTACATCGGGGGGAAGCTGCCGCCCCGGGACCTGCCGGTTTCCTTTCATGGCAAACCGCTGCAACTTTCCCTGCCCAAGGGCAAACGGCTCTGGGCCGTGGCCGCCACCTGGTACGGCGAGGAATCCCGGCCGGTCGAAATTCCCCTTTCATGAATCCCCAAATCGCCTGCATCCACACCAGTCAGGTTTTCCTGACCAAGGAGCCGTTGATTCTCAACCTGCTCCGCGAGGAACTTCCCGCCTGCCCCGTGGTTCATCTTGTGGACGACGCGCTGCTGTCCGACCTAGTCAAGAAGACGAACAGCACCGCCTCCATTCAACGGCGGATGAACCTGCTTTTCGAGGCGGCGGAAGCGGGCGGGGCGGACGTGATTTTCTCCCTGTGCTCCTCCCTGGGTCCCATGGTTCCCGAAGCGGCCGGACGCATACGCACCCCTGTGGTTCGGATCGACGAACCGATGGCGGCGGAGGCGGTGGCCCGGGGTAACCGAATTACGGTCCTGGCCACGGTTCCGACGACCCTCAAACCCACCGGCGATCTCATCCTCGGGAAGGCAAACGCGGCGGGAAAAACGATCGTTCTGCAAAGCCGCCTGGTTGACGGGGCGTTCGACCGCCTGATGTGCGGACTGGCGGACGAACATGACGAAGCGGTCTATCGTGCGGCGGAGGAAGCCGCCCCCCTCAGTGACTGTGTCGTCTTCGCGCAGGCCTCGATGGCACGTCTGGCCCCCGAGGCGGAGCAACGCTGCGGCAAACCCGTGTTGAGCTCGCCCCGCGCGGCGGTGGAACGCATCCGCGCCATGCTGCATCCATGAGGCTGGGGTGCATCGGCGATGATTTCACCGGTGCATCCGATCTGGCAAACACCCTGGCCAAGGGCGGGATGCCGGTCGTGTTGTCTGCGGGAGTGCCCGCCGCGCCGGCGACCGCCGGAATGGAGGCCGGCGTGGTGGCTCTCAAGACACGCAGGGTACCGGCCGGGCAGGCGGTGAAGGAATCCCTAGCGGCCTTCCGCCGGTTGCGGGAACAGGGGTGCCGCCAGTTTTTCTTCAAATACTGCTCCACGTTCGATCTCACGAAGGAAGGAAACATCGGCCCGGGGCTCCCCGGAATTTTTCGCAAAGGCCCTGGACAAACCGGAGGTCTCCCATGAGTGAAGAAACCAAACCTCGCGAGGCGGTATGCCGTTTCGCAAAATCCCTGTTCGACCGCGGCCTGACCGGCGGCGCATCGGGAAACATTTCGGCGCGTCTGCCCGACGACAACCTGCCGGTGACCCCGACGGGAGCTTCATTCGGATGGCTCGCTCCCGGCCGCCCCGCCAAAATCGATTCGCGGGAGATGTTGGTCGGCGGGGATTCCCCGACCAAGGAAATGCCCCTGCATGCGGCCGATCAGGCGGCGAAACACGGGATGGGCGTGCTGATCGAGCCCAGCAACACCCGTGATGTACCCGGATACTTTCTGTCGGATCTGAACACGGCGGTGGAGATCGTCCATTCCACCCAACGGGAGGAAATTCGCATTCCGCCGGACTGCTACCATGCCGCGGCCATGAGGGTCGACATTGTCTCCTGGATACGGGACCCTCTGGAGCTGACCGGTCATGTTCGATTCGCCGCCTTTCCCGACCGCAACGAACCCGACCGGGGCGCACTCGACTACTCCCGCTTGCTTCCCGAAATCGTCAGTCTGGGCTACGACGGCCATTTCGGAGCGGAATACCGTCCCGGCGGAAAAACCGCCGAAAGCCTCGGCTGGATGAATCAATTCCGATGACCAAGCGGACGGTCAACTTGCTGAAGGTTGGGGTCCCGGTGGACGAACTCACAAACGTCCTGTCGCAAAACCGGGGAAAATCCTTTTGTCCCGCCGCCGGCACGGTCTGGCGGGAGGCCGCCGCACGCCCCTGCGCCCGCACGGCGGTGCAATTGTGGCGCATGCAGCGGAAACCCTCCGTTCCCTGGAAAGACATCCCGGAGGACCTTTACGCCGATTTTTTCCGGACCGGAGACCGAAGCCGATGGGAGACGTGGCATGCCCACCGGCGCGAACGGTTGGGACGCGCCGCCCTTTGCGTCGCCATCCAACCGGACGATTCGGAGGGCATGCAGGAAGTCCTGGAGGGATGGCAATCCACCCTTGAGGAACCTTCCTGGGCGAACCCCGCCCATGTTTCGGCCCCGTCCGGAATCGACCCGCTGAACGTGGATCTGAAATGCGCCGAAACGGCGCTCATGCTGGCCTGGATCGCAAGGATGTTTGGCAGGCGGGCGCCGGCCCGTCTGACCGCCGCCACGCGCGAACGGCTGAGGGCGCAGGTTTGGGAAAACCATCTCACCGCCACCGCGCGGACGGACGGCGCGGCCAAACCCTTCGAATGGACGAGGAAGAAAAGCAACTGGAACGCGGTCTGCCACTGCGGCGTACTGGCTTCCGCCCTGCTGCTCTGTGAGGACGACACGTTGACCGCCCGTCTCCTTGCCAGGACCGCGGAAAACCTGGTCCACTATCTCGACGGGTTCGGCAATGACGGCGGTTGTTCGGAAGGTCCTTCCTATTGGAGCTACGGATTCGGTTTCTTCTCCCTGCTGAATCGCGAGCTGGAAGCGCGCACCGACGGAGCACTCTCGTTCTTCGAGGGGGATGAAAAACTCCGCGCCATCGCGCGATATCCCCTGTTTGTGGCGGTCGAGAATCTGCAGGCGATCAACCACGCGGACGCCGCCGACCGTACAATCCCGCCCGACCTGCTGAATTATTTGGGCCGCCGCCTTGCGGACCAGGACCTTCTCCGCCTGGCCCAGGCCACCTATGCGGTCTGCGGAACGAGGGACGCCCGGGATCTGCCCTTGAAACCGGGCTTCTTCTCCGACGCGCTCTATTTGCTGGATGGTCCGACCGGAACGGAACCGATCCCGCCGGAAGGATTCCCGGGCATTTCCGGCCTGCTGCCCGACCTGCAGCTGTGGGTCTCGCGGGGAACAGACACCCGGGGCCGACGCTGGGTGGTCGGGGCCAAGGGAGGCCACAACGGAGAGCAACACAATCACAACGATGTGGGGAGCTTTGTGCTGTTTCTCGACGGCGTTCCGATGATCTCCGAGATCGGAATGCCCGCCTACCACCGCGATTATTTCCAAAGTGAATCGCGATACCGCTTCCTGGCCGCCCGTTCGTTCGGCCATTCGGTGCCTCTTGTGGGCGGGATGGAACAGGCCGCCGGCAAGGAGTTTCGGGGGCGGTTGCGGGAAAGTTTTTTCTCGGAACGAACCGATCGGTTCGTTCTCGATCTCACCAAGGCGTATCCGCCGTCTTCCCACTGCCTTTCCGCCCTACGCACGATCGAAGTCGACAAAGCCACCTTTCGCCTGCGCGTCCGGGACGTGATTGAAACCTCCGATGCCGGCACCGTGGAATCGGCGGTCATCACCTCGGGAGCCGTTTCCCGTGAGAACGGCGGCGTAAGGATCAGCAGGGATGGGACCGCCCTGCTGATCAGACCGGAACCCGGCAGCCGGCTGCGGACCGTCGAAGAGCTGGAATACCGGGATCATTCCCATCACCCCGCGTTTGTCCGCCGCATCGTCTTCGAACCCGAAACACGCCGGCATCTCGCGGAGATTGGTTTCACCGCCCGGGCCGTCTGAATTCCCCACCCATGAAAACACCACTCCTTCGACAGGGAAGGCTCCCGCTGACCGGATTAACCGGCCAAACGGACACACACCACACAGCGCTTTGCACCGCCGGGGATTTGATTTTTCAAGGCGGTCTGGCATTCATTCAGCACGCTTGGCAACAGGCGCGCCCGTCATCCCACTTTTTGCCTCAATGACTACGATCCCACCCCGCACCCTGGTCTCCATCGACACGGAATTCACCCCGGAATCCGGCTGGAAATCCGTGTCACCGGACCGGCTTCACTCCCTGCTGGCGGGTTGCGTCGGCGTCGAAGAAACCCCGCGCGGCCTTCAAGTGTGGCGCCTCGATCCCTCACTACGCCCCTTCATCCCGGAGGAACTTCTTCCGCTCGTTCTCACCGCCTCGGGAGCTCGTTTTTCACTGCAAACCCGTGCCTCCGCGGTGCGCCTTCGGGTCGCCTGTGTTGAACGGTTGCCCTCGTTCGATCGCCCGCGACTCTTCGACGTTTTTGTCGACGGAGTGAAAGTCGGGGGAGCGGAAGTCCCCGATGACATCCCGGGCAGCCTCCTCATCCGTGTCCCGGCCGAGGGGACCAAACGGATCGATGTCTATTTTCCCACTCACCGGGGTGTCATCGTGGAAGGCGTGGACCTGCCGGACGGGGAGGAATGCCGGCCTCCCGCCCGGGGGCAAAGGTGGATCACCCACGGCAGTTCGATCACCCACTGCGCCGCGGCAAAAAGCCCCGGCTTCACCTGGCCGGCCGTTGTCGCCCGCGAAATGAACTGGGAATTCTGGAATCTTGGCTTTGCCGGCCAGTGCAAGTTCGACCAGGTGGTGGCCCGCACCATCGCCCGCATGCCGGCCGATCGCATCAGCCTTTGTCTGGGCATCAATACGGTCTTCAATTCCTATGCACCACGCACCTGGCGCTCCGCCGTGGAGGGCTTCCTCCTGACCGTGCGCGATGGTCACCCTGAAACTCCGTTGCTGGTCATCTTCCCCATCCTCAGTCCTCCGCGCGAAGAGGAAAACGATGAACCGGGCCGCATCGCCTTGAAAACCATGCGCCAAATCCTGAAGGACATCGTGGGCCGCTTCCAGGCCACCGGCGATGCCAACATTTATTATCTCGATGGTCTCAAGCTCATCGGACCGGGGGATGAGCACTGCATGCCCGATCAACTGCATCCGGACGCAGATGGAGTGGATCTCCTCGGACGGCGCTTTCTCCAGCACATGCCTCCCGGGTGGGCGGGGAAACAAAAAGACTGACGGGGGGCAAAACCACCGTCCGAACCATTCCCGATGACTTCAACCCGGACCAATTGACACCCCCCATGGCGGCAGACCCGACCCCAAAAACTCCGACTTTGCGTTCGCTCGCCAAACTGGCGGGGGTCTCCGCCATGACGGTGTCCCTTGCGCTCCGTAACAGTCCGCGAATCCCCGAGGCCACACGCCTGCGCCTGCAGGCTTTGGCCCGGGAGCAGGGATATCGGCCGGATCCCGCCGTCACCAAGTTGATGCATCACCTGCGGACCAAACGTCATCTCCGCCTTCAGGCCGTCATTTGCGGACTGCGCTCCCGGTCAACCGGGGATGAAAGCCGCTACGGCGATCTGATCGCGAAAGGGGCCAAACGACGCGCGGAATCCCTCGGTTATGCCTTTGAAACCCTGTGGCTCGACGACATCGAAAGCGACAATCGCCGAACGCAGCGCCTCCTTCGCAGCCGGGGCGTCGAGGGCCTCGTCCTGCTGCCGATGGCAAGCCCGGTTTCCATATCCAAACTGCTCGCGTGGGATCATTTTTCGGTGGTGACCGCGACCCTGTCCGTTCTCGCCCCCCATTTCCACGGGGTGATTCCGGACCAGTTTGGCAACATGATGAAACTGTGTTCCCATCTGACCCAAAAAGGAATCGACCGCATCGGTCTGGTGACCCTCTCGGGCCATGACCTCCGTGTCGACCATCGCTTCACCGGAGCGCTGGCCTGGCACAGTTTGTACGGCAAGGTGCGGCCGGTGCCGCCCTTCATCGCCGAATCCTGGCCCCCTTCCAAACGCGAGCTGACCAGATGGTTTCTCGACACCAAGCCGGAGGCCCTCATCGGCGATTCGGAAAGCTGCCTGACCACCATTCGCACAATCCTCGGAGACAAACTTCCCGCCCGCCTTCCCTTGTACTGCACCGGACTTCGATCGGACGAATCCCTCTATCCCGGAGTCAACGAACTTCCCGAGGATATCGGATCCGCCGCCATCGAAATCCTCTCGGGCCTTCTCCAGCACGGAGTCAAAGGCATCCCCAAAACCCCGTATCTGACCATGCTGGGGGGCAAGTTGGTGGAGACCGTTCGGACTCCTTAGTTTTACTGTAAAGGAAATTTTATTTGGCCACCGGGCAGGCTGATCTGATGAAAATGCTGTTTCCATGCTCACCGCCGTACTTTTCGGGTGGCCCGACAAATTGTCCCAGGCCTACCCCCCACCCCTGAGAGAGCATCTGCGGAAAATCGTCCATCTTTCAGAACGCGAATTCTGCCCCGCCAGCTACGGCGGCCACCTTGGGACGCTCAGATCCACGGAAGTCATTCTCGGCACCTGGGACCTGCCGAGAATGGACGAGGGGTTTCTGGAGGCGCTTCCCCGCCTGAAGGCGGTCTTCTATGCGGCGGGAACCATCAAGCCTTTTGCCACGGACGCGGCCTTCGACCGGGGAATTGTCTTTTCCAGCGCCTGGACGGCCAATGCCATTCCGGTCGCCGAATATACAACCGGGGCGATTCTTTTGAGTCTGAGACGATTCTGGCAATATGCGCGCCAGACCCGGAATTCCGGCCGGTGGGACCAAGATCTGCCGATTCCGGGGTGTCAATCGAAGGTGGGCCTGATTTCCCTCGGCGCCGTCGGTCGCCGCGTCGCCCAGGCCCTCCGCCGATACGAGGTGGAGGTGATCGCTTATGATCCCTTGCTCACCGGCCCGGCCGCGGACTCCCTGGGAGTCAGGCCGGCGTCACTTCCCGAACTCTTTCAAATTTGTGATGTCGTCAGCATTCACACCCCCTGGTTGCCGAAAACGGAGAAAATGATCAACGCGGGCCTCCTCCGTTTGATGAAACCGGGGGCCACCCTGATAAACACCTCGCGCGGAGCGGTTGTCGACCAGGACGATTTGTATGATTTTCTCGTTCAACGACCGGATGTCACCGCCATTCTCGACGTCCTCCACCCGGAACCTCCCTCCCCGGACCTGCCCTTGCTTTCCCTGCCAAACGTCATGGTTACACCACACATTGCGGGAAGCATGGGGTCCGAAATCGGAAGAATGGGCCAACTCATGTGTGAGGAACTGGCCAGCTATATCGGCGGATCCCCCCTGAACCACCGCATTACCCGGGAGATGCTTTCCCACATGGCATGAGGCGTTTCTGCATCGGCGGAAAGGCCCGCGAGGAATCGTCCTCTCCTCGACAACCCGGATCTAATTTCTATATAGAACTATGGCCTTAAAACTTCTGGCTCCGGAGCCGCATGTTTTTGTTCCCGATGGGACTCCGGAGGACCGGGCATTTCCGCGGATCACCCATCTCGGCATCGGCGCCCACCAGGACGATCTGGAGTTCCACGTGCTTCACGGGATTCTGGGCTGCTGGGATCGGGAGGATCGGTGGTTCGGCGGAGTGACCTGTACGGATGGCGGGGGAAGCTCGCGGCAGGGACCGTACGCGGACTACACGGACGCCCGAATCCGGGAGGTACGGATCCGGGAACAGAACCTGGCTGCGGCCATTGGAAGGTACGGAGTCATGGTTCAACTGGGTTATCCGAGCGCGGCCATCCGCGGGCGGGTGAATCCGGATTTTGTCAGCGACCTGCGGGAAATCCTGCGGGCCACGCAGGCGGAGATCGTCTACACGCACAATCCGGCCGACAAACATGAAACCCATGTCGCGGTGGCCATGCATGTCATTACGGCCATTCGCAGCCTGCCCGTCGAAGCGCGTCCGCAACGGCTGTTGGGGTATGAGGGCTGGCGGGGACTGGACTGGCTGCCCGACACGGAGAAGGTGCGGCTCGACGTGCCCCCGCGCCCCCACCTGGCGGCCGCGCTGGGCGGGGTTTTCGATTCCCAGATCGCGGGGGGCAAACGCTACGATGAGGCGGTCGCCGGCCGCCGGCGATCCAATGCGACGCTCGACAATCCGTATCAGGGTGATGTCGCCCAGGAGGTGAGCCTGGCGATGGACATGACCCCACTGATCCGCGATGACGCCCTGGATCCCCTGGAATTCACCCTGCGGTTCGTGCGGCGCCTGGAGGAGGACATCCGGGCGAAGGTGGGCGCCTACTCCGACCGATCAGGGATCAAAGGTCTTGCTTAGCAAAGTGCGGAAGCGAAAGTAGGGCTCCAGGGATTTCGTCATCGGGTCGATCCGGTTCTTTCCGATGTCCGGGTTGTTGGGATCGAGATGGCGTTCGAAAAGATGGGAGCCCCGTTTTTCCGCCAGCACGGAAATGGTGCCGTTCGGCAGGCGCTTCACCGCCTGGGCGCGATAATGCATGGTAAAGGTGGACGACCGCGTGGTCAGCAGGGGATAGAGCGTGGCATAGGGACGCTCGCGGGAGTTGTCCCCGGTGAGCCGGTAGTCGTTCCACCAATTGCTTCGAACCTCGTCGAGCGTCGCACCGACGGGCACGAGGAACTGCTCGCAGATCTCCGAGGCGGACCTGAAGATTTCGCCTTTGTTGAATTTCTCCTCCCACTGTTCCAGGGTCTCGGGAATGTTGACGGCCAGGCGCGTCGTCAGCGCGTCGTTGGCGGACTGGGTGGCCGTGGTCTTGTAGATCGGCGCGGCGGAGTCCGGGATGGCCACGATCTTTTGGGCGGCCAGGGCCGCATGCATGGGCGTGTAGCGTTTGATGTAGGTGAACGGAACGATCTGGCAATTCATGTTCAACCGGCCCGCCATGGAAAAGGGTTCGCTGATGGCATACGGCTCGACGCAGGGCATGGTGAAAAGATCGAGCAGGAGATGGTCGGGCGGATCGGACAGGCCGAAGTGATTGGGATTGGAGGGATTCGGGCAGAAGACCAGCGTGCGCCAGGGCGCGGCTTCGGCCGGCGCTCCCGACACGTAGGCCTTCACGGTGCGTTTGACGCCGGTGGGCAGTGAACCGAACACGACCGGGGACGGCATTTGGCGCAGGGGGGAGAAGAGACCGTCACCCAGTTTCCAGAGACGCTGGAAATAGGGGGGTTCACTCGCCTCGTTGTTCAACACCCTCCAGTTGTAGGCTCCCTCGTCGGATTTGCCCATATACGCCCCGTCCGGCACGCCTCCGATGCCATTGTCAAAATCGCCCTCCCACCCGGCATCCCGCAGACTGGTTATTCCATCGGGAATGTCGGGTTTGGCGGAAAGCATCACGATGTTGCGCCGACCGGACGGGAGTGTCGCCGACTGGGGGGCGGTGCCGTAGTTCACCGGGACAATGGATCCATTGGTGGCTCCCAAATCCACCACTCCAAATCCCGTTCGGAAGCCGTGGGCAAAACGTTGCAGCCCGAAATTCCGATGGGGCGAAAAGAACGCCCCGGGAATATCCTGCAGGCAGGCCGCGACCCGGATGTCGCCATCCCTGAGCATCACGGACTGCACGACATCCTCCGGATAAAACTCCGGCGGATAGTTCTGGACCTTGTGTCGCTCCGTCCATCCCTCGCGACCGGCCATGTTGCCCGTAGTGATGGGAGCGGCCGGCACGGGATCGGGAACCGGGAGAGTCGCGTCCGGTATCTGCACCGTGCAGGTCTGGAAAACAACGCCGTCACACTTCAGGCGGATTTCCAGCCAGCCTGAGGTGATGTGGATTTTTCCGTCAGGAGCCGGCACTCCGTCGCTTTTCCTGGTCAGAAACGGATTGCGACCAAAGGTGTTCGTGTCGGCGGTCAGCCAGGCCCAGCCATTGGCTCCTCCGAGGCTTTGGGAAACGGCGATGCCGGAATTGGGCCCATAGGAGGAAACCGGACTTTCCCCAACGGGCAGAGGCACTCCGTTGACCTGCGGAAGCGGACCTTGGGAAGAGACGGCCACCTCCACGGACCGCCGATATGGCTGCCAGGGCATCAATCCCTGCATGGGAGTGCTGGTTTCGATGATGATCCCCGGTTCCACTTTCGGTTCGGTGACGGGCGTGGTTCCCGATTCCACCGTCTGGATGAACCAAAGGCCGACTTCGGAGATCACGGGAACGCGCCCCGCCCCCCGTCCATACGGCGTCAGAATGGGAAGAACAAATCCCGCCCCCTCGAACTTGCTCTGGTCTGCACCGCTGGTCGTGAAGGAAAGCGCCCCGCCGGCATCCCGCAGCATGGTGGTGTATCCCTTGTAGCCCGGCGGCACGCCGGAATAGGTCTCGTTGAGGTTGGCGCACCGGATAAGATCGAAGATCTCGGTGAGGATCTGATCGCGTTCGCCGTCCACGCCACCATCGGCCTCGTCATATTTGTATGCGAAATTTCCGCCGAAACCCGGGATCTCTCGCGACGTCAGGGTGCGCAGATATTCAAAGAGCTCCTGATTGTCGGGCTGGGTGGTCCAGTCGACGGTCTGACTGAGGGCATCCGTCCGCGTGAAATAAAAGCGCCGTTCCGCGCCCGGGGCGCCGATGGTCGAGCAGAAGGCGATCAGACTGTCGAAGGGCGTGCGGTGCTCCGGATCGTCCATCGCATGGACGGGCCAGATGGTGACGCGGGGCTGGCCAAAGAGATTCAGTTCCGAACTGCGGCTTGAGGCGGTGAGAAAAAAGCGGGACTGGTCGAGCTGTTGTTCGGTGAGGTTGAGCTGGGTGGCCCGATTGGGCGCGTAAAGAAATTCGTCCATCGTGGCGTAAAGACGGTCCGTCTTGTCGTTGACGATGGGGGGGCGGGTGGATCCGATGGATATCGTGCCGTTGACCGACCCGCCCCATTTGTAGCGGGGAGTGGCGGAAATGAGCTTCTGCAGCCAGCCGTCGCCCTCGTTGTTGCGGTCGGGGAAAACCGTGGTAAGACTGACCGTGGCCGGATGCCCCGGATAGCGGTTGAATTCGTTTTGCGCAGGCTGCCGGAGGGCCATGTCGCGGACGTCCTGCCGGAGGGTGGCGCGGGGAATGTCCCAATAACTGTTCTCGTCGGTGGCCGAGGCGGTGTTGACGTTGATCTTGCAACTTTCATCGTCGGTCCAGAACGCCACGCGCGCCACCGGATCCCCCACCGACGGATCGGCCGAAACCCGTCCGTCGGCCGAGAGATAGAGCCAGCGCACCGGCATGGCCAGGCGATCGTCCCAGTCGACTCCGGGGCTCCGCGCACGGGAACTTGAGAAGCCCGCCACGGTGGTCAGGGACTCCGGACTGACGATGGGATAAAACCAGGTGTCCCGCCGTTTGACCGGCTCGTTCAAATCCACGTATGCATCGGGCCGGCTTCTCCAATCGTCCGGCACGTCCGCGCCGCCGAACAAGGGATCCGTCGTCTGCAGGGTTTCACTCGAGTAAAGTTTGTAGATGCCGGTGAGCTCGCCGGAGGAGCTGTAGGTCCGGATGGCCCCGGGTTGACTGGCCCAGGCCTCCGTGCCCAGGCCGTTGGCGGACACGGTGCGCGCGGTGGCCTCGCGGATCTGGGTCTGCACAATGTGCAAAGCCGTCTCGGCGGCAAGCTGGGTGTCGACGATGGCGGCGGCCAGGCCGCTGACACGCGTGCGGTTCTGGCTGAAGGCAAAAAGCCCGATGACCAAAAGGGCGGCGAAGACAACCGTGAAAAGGACGACAACCAGCGCAAAGGCACGCGGACGGGGGGACGGAGGGACAAACATGGCTCAGGGACGGTGCACCACCGCCTGGGAATTGCGTGGATTGATCTGGATGGTTGCGAAATTCGGAGGCCGGGTGGCCGGCGAACGTTCGAGATCCGTCTTGCCGGCAAGGGTCAGGAAGCGGGCGGAATCGGCCAGGGTGACGTTTTCATCCGCCAGCGTCATTTCCCCGGAGGGATAAAAACGCAGGGCGACCATTTCGAGGCCGTTGGTTTGGGAAAGCGGGGTTTGGGAACCAAGCACATTCGACAATGCAACGTTGGCCGAGATGGCAATCGAATCCGGCATATGGCGGAGTTGGGTCACCCAGCGGTAGGAATCATCCTGCTCCCGGGTGCGGCATCGGAAACTTTCAAACCAGGGCGAAGCCGATCCGGCCGCGCGGAAAAAGCAGAGCTCCACGGGGCGGTTGAGACCGGCGGCCAGCGAGCGGCAATAACGGATTTCGTCGGAGACCATCTGGGCGGCAATGCCCAGTCCGGTGCTTTTGGAAGTGGAGTTCAGGGCGGGCACAACCGCCACCATCAGAATGCCCATGATGGCGATCACCGCCAGCAATTCCATCAGGCTGAAGGCTGCCTGCATGCCGATGCGGGAACGGGAGGGAATCATTGCGCTCCGGGAGGTTCCTTCACAAAGAAGGTGGTGCGTTGGGTGACCACGCGGTCCTTGGGGACGTTCCTGATTTCAAATTGCACCGTCCAGGCATTGCTGGTGGTGATCCCGGGCAGCGTGGCACTCGGCACGGCGGAGGCGTGGGCGCGAAAATGAGCCCGGGCGTCATCAGGGTCGCAGGACACCCCGTCATGCGTGTAGGCCCACTCCGCCTGCCAGGGAACGGAGCGGTTGCTCGTTTCCGAAAGGGTACGCGCCGACTCCGTCATCTGACGGAAAATTTTCACCAACAGGGCGCGTTCCGAAGAGTCGGAGTTGAGCCCAAGCGCCGTGGCCAGCAGGGCCATGATCACAATGACCGCGACCGCGGTGATGCCGAGGGCCAGGGTCACCTCGACCAGAGACATGCCCGTGAGGGGGGAACGGAGGGGAGTCAATGCACGCTCCATCGGGAGTTCGGAATCGAAATGGTGGTGGAAAAAATGCGAAAATTGATCTTGGGATCGTTCCCGGCCAGGACGGCCTCCCAATTTTTCAGATCGGTCTCGAAGGCGGCCGGATCCCGAAACGCGGAGTCGGGCGGGGTGATCGGAGGCGGAACGGCTTGATACCGCGCGGCCAGGCGCGAAGCGCTGGCGTCATCAATGGCGACAAGGACCACCCTCAGACGGGGCGGCAGTTGGTTGTAGGTGGCGGCATTGTCCCGGTCCCGGGAGTCGTAAGTGTAACTCAGTTTCCAGGTCCCGTCCGCCAGCGGATATTCCGCCAGAATGTAGAAGCCGATGACGTTGACCCCCGCCACGCTGGCATTGGGGCTGTCCTCCCCCCGCCCCGCATCGGCACGAAACCAACCCGAATCGGAGGAGGCGGTGTAGACGCTGAAGTCCCCGGTGGGCTCCATCCATTCAAACAGACGGAAGCGGTTGACGGAGGGCAGATCGTCGAGAAAAGCCGGCAATCCGGAGGCGGGGCCGAAGGCGGTGAAATATCCCACGGCGTTGAGACGGGAGGTCAGCTTGCTGGTGTGGCCGTCCAGCGTCCGGCCAAGGGGGGCCTGAAAAAACACGGCGCTGCCCGGATATTTTTCCCGGGGCAGTCCCAGCAATTCGCTGGCGGGACCCAGCACAAAATGCAGTTCGGAGGCCCGCACGTACCGGGTCGGACGCGCCGGCTGGTCGTAGCTCCAATAGGTGTTGAGCACGGCCTGCGAGAGTTTTTGGGTCATGCTGTCAAAGGCGTCCGCCGCCGCCGCAAATGTCTCCGTGTTTCCGCGGACCTGGGTCCAGATTCCGCTGACATGATTGATGACGGCCAGCATCGCCCCGATCAGGAGCAGGGAAATCGCCGAGGCCGCGCTCAGCTCAATGAGCGAAAAACCGCGGCATCCGGCCCGCCGCGGGCAAAACAAGCTATGAGCCTTTGCGATCACATAGCTATATATCAGTCAAAACATTTTCGCCGTCAACCTTTTTGCCCGCGGAAATCAGGGTGACCGGCCCCAACAGGCCGTTGACCGTGCGGCGTCTCTCCAGAGCGGCCGAACGCTGCAGATAAACATTCCACCAGCCGCGCTTTCCGAGCTCCTTTCGGGTCTTCGGATCGGTGAAGAGATTGGCCAGGCTGCCCTGGACCTCCACCTCAAGGGTGTTGGAACCGGGACGAAGGGCCCGGGCGAGGGAAAAGCGGAAGGGCGCCCAGGCGGCCTGTCCCAGCGGGATGCCGTTGAGCCGGCAGGACGCGGCATGGGCAACCCGCCCGAGATCAAGCCATGGAATCCCCCCGCCCCGTTTCCAGTGGAACGTCGTGCGGTAGCAGACCGCTCCGGAAAACCAGGGCCCCAGAGACGAACTCCAGTTTCCGAGACGAACGGGACGCCATTCCGGGCGAACCGACGGACGGGGCTCGGGTTGCCCGTCGCGGAGCACCCATTGGCAAACCGGGGTCATTTCCCAGGCGGTCAGCTTCCGAACCACCTTCTCTTCGGGGTCGGGTTCGGGCGAATCGAGGGAGAGGAATCGGGACTCCCCCGGCGCGAGACGCCAGGTGATGCGGGCCGGGGTCATGGTGATCCAGCCCGTACGCAATCCGTCATTGATGCAAAAGACGCGGTTTTTCCCGCCGCGCCCGGTGAGGGCGATCCAGCGGATTTCCGGCGAGCAGGTGATCCTTTGCGAAAAGGGCCAGGCCGCTTCGAAAGCCCGGGTGAGCTCTTCCACACCGGCGGCCGGTGCCTGCGGATCAAAGAGGAAACCGACATTGCGGCCCAGCAGTTCGCCCGCCAGCCGGTTGAAGGGCGTACTGGTGCGGCGTCCATAGCGGGCCCACAAATCGCGGACCGGATACGGAACGCGCACCGGACGGAACAGACGGGCTTCCCGAATGTGGCGGCCGGTCTCCGCGAGATACCGGTCCAACAACGGATACGCCGCGGCGTCGGGAGCCCAATCCAGACAGCGCGTGCCCGTGCCGATCCACCGCCCCGCGCGACGCGACAACTGCACATACATGGGGGCGAATTTGTTGATCCCCTGGGCAAGCTGAATGTCCGCCACCCTCTTCATTTCCTGCACGGTCAGTCCAAAGCCATAGGCCGCGAACGGCTCGCTCCAGCAGCGCTGACCCGGCCGGGTGAGCGCGGAGGAGGCGAAGGTGGGAAAAAACTCACGCCGCCTCCCGGGCGAGATCTGCCCCCAGACGGTGTCGATGCCGGGCTCGTCGAGACGGCCGATGATTTTCAGGAAGTCCCCGTTGCAACGCGCATGGCCGCGCAGCGATTGGTCGCCCAGCAGATGCCCCACCAGAACCAGGCCATGCGCGTGGCAATACCTCCGCATGGGATCGAAAAACCGCTCCGCAAAAAGCGAGGTCCAAACCTCCGCAAAGGCCCGCCGGGCCTGATCCGCGGCCGGCGTGCGACCGCGCCCAAAAAGCGCGGGCAGCAGCGGTTCCAATTCCCGGCCGGTACGGCGGGCAAATTCTTCGGGAAGGTCGGGGGTCCATGGCAGGCGGGGTGTGCCCACCTGACCCGGCACCGTGGGCTCGTCGGTGAACACGCCGGGAATGACCGTGCCGAAAAATTCCCCCACCGCCCGGCGATAACGCTCGTGCGTCAGTTCCAGAAAACGCGGGGTCGTCTCGGGATGCAGCAAATCCGCGCGGGCCGGGGTGGTTTCGCGCAATCCGTCCGGCGTCATGACGCGGGCGCGAAGCTGCGGCCACTTCCGCAAAATCAATCCTCCGGCCTGCCCGCTGGGCCACCCCGCCTCATCATAGATCCAGACCTCCATCCCGAGCTCCGCAGCCTGCTCCACGGCGGCGCGAACGGCGCGGAAAAAAGCGGGGGAAAGGTACGGAGTGGTCATCCCCCCGAAAAAATCCTCCTTCCGGAAGTCGTCCGGCATGGGATGGATGAGAAAACTGCGGATCCCCCAGGCATGCAAATCGCGCACCCGCCGCGCAATGTCCCGCGGAACAAGACGATCGTTCCATTTCCAGAAGATGGACGGAAAATCCGCGGTTTTGAGTTTCATGGGGGCGTGAGATATATATCAACTTCGGCAAAGTCGATTTATTTCCGAATTTGTGTTGACTTTTCAGCTTATGCTATAGAGCATTTCATTTCATGAAACGCGCGGCCACGCTCCCTCTCCTTCTGGCGACTCTAGGCCTGTTTCCCGCGGAGGCAACAGCGCAGAAGGTGTCTCCGGAAGAAGCGGACTTTTCGGTGAGGGCGAGGGAGATCGTGGTGGATGACGTGTGGTTCAAGGGGAGCGCGCACTCGGCCTTCGAGGGCATTCCCGTTCCCGCGGCAGACAACCGCTGGAAGCCCGGTAATCAGGGCATTCTGCGCACCAAAGCCGTTCTGACCGGAGCGGGCACCACCACGTCCGCGATGACCCTGGAGTTTGAGCTGGGGGAGACCCCGCGGAGTCCGGTGAAAGTCCTGATCTCGGGCCTCGACGACCGGGCGGAGGCGGCCAACACGATCGTGGTGACCGTCAACGGCCGCCAGGTCGGCGAGCCGTTTCAATTTCCGAGAAACCGAAATGCGGACGAGGGGATTCCCAATGACCGGTTCCTCATGGGCTGGGAGGACCGGGAGGTCGTCCTGCCGGCCGGATCGCTGAAAAAAGGGAAAAACACCCTCACGATTGCGAACACCACATCGTGCTTCGATGCGGAAAAGTGGAACTACGCCGTGGTGGACCGGGTGAAGCTGGTCTTTGGGGAAGAGGTGGATTTTCGGATTCCCCGGCTGGAGCGTCTGCCCGTGTTGTACTACGGCCTGGACTACGGCCCGGAGGTCAATGCCTGGCCAGCGGTCAATCTCGACAACCGGATCACCCTCCTTCAGGACACGCCCCTGCAGGTCGTGTTTTTCGTCACCCTGCCTTCGGGACTGCCGCTTGGCAAGGAAGGCCCGTTGGTTCCGCCGCACCCTGGGGAAAAGGCGGCTTTCCCCGACGGCGGGAACAAGGAGGACGGCGGTACCGCCCGGAAAAATCCCCCGACCGCCAAGCCGACCGCCCGCGACATTCGGCTGCATCTGGAGGTTGAGGGGGACATGCAGATCCTCACGAAGGACGGGGAGGAGGTGAGCCGATCGGACGACGGGACATACTCCTTTCCCCTGCCCCGGCTGGTGAGTTTTGAAACCCCGCATCCGGCCCAGGGGGTGACCCTGTTTCTGAGGGGTGGCAAACCCTTCGACGGACACAAGCTGACCGCCTGGGTGAGCGTCGACGGCGTCCCGTATCGAAAGACGGAATATCAACTGAGGAACATCGCGCTGGAACCCCTGGCGGATCGCGACGCCCTGAAATTTGACCTGGGCATCTGGGGAGGACAGATCCCGACCGAAGAAAAGGCGATGAGGGAATACATCACCACGGCAAAGAGGGCCGGATTCAACCAGCTTTTCACCGGGGACAATCAGACCCTGAACACCGCGTTGAAAAAGGCAGGCTTTCACGTGTACCCCCGCTTCGGGTGGTTCGGCCACCAGTTCAAGGTCACGGACGAGACCGCGCAGTTCGCGGCGATCGACATCAACGGCCAGCCGATGCCGAAGGATTTTTGTCCGCTTGCGATCCTGGCCAATCCCGACCATCCCGAAGTGGGAAAATTCTTCAAGAGGGCACGCAAATATGCGTCACAGACGGACATCGACGGCATCTGCGTCGACTACGAGACGGCACCGGTCTGGTGCTACTGCGACCAATGCCTGACGAAGTTCCGCGAAGAAACCGGGCAGCCCGACGTCACCCGCGAGCAAATCCTCCCCGGCGGCCCGCAGGCCGGGGCCTTCGCCGACTACGGACGCCGGCGCAACCGGGACCTGCTGGCCAAGGTGAAGGAAATCATCCGGGAGCAGAATCCCCGCCTCGAATACCACTCCCTCGCCTCCGCCTCCGACATTCCCTCCTATTGGTATGACGGCCGGACGGGAGCGCGCCATTCCGCCCGGGAACTCACCACCTTCGCGGACGCCATCTATGCCAGCGGCTATTTCTACGAAGTTCCCGGCGGGTTGAAATCGGTGATCCCCATCATCGAAACCGTCAACAGCTACGCCCGGAACTCCCGGCGGGAGGTGGGCACCTACATCATCTCGCCCGTCGCAACAACCATCAGCGAGTTTCCCCGCTATCGCGGCGCCTGGATGAAACCCGACTTCACCAGGATGATGATTCAACTGGCCGCATTCGGCGGCGCGCGCGGAGTGCTGTTGTTCCGCGGCGACTGCCTGGACGGCGAATATTTCGAAGCCTGTCGCGAAGCGATGGCGAGCCTGATCCAGGCGCGGGACTACCTGGAGAAGGGCATCAACCGCAGTCATGAGGTCACCATGACCCCCGTGCCCGTCCCGGACCGGCAGTTCGCCACCGAGACGGCGGAGCATTTGCTTTCCCGGCTGATTTGGCGTCCGGCCGAAACCTACGAATACGATGTGGTCCAGTTGGTGGAAGACAACCAGGCCCGCAGGCGGCTGGTCGCCCTGTTCAACTATTCCCAACAACCCCGGGAATACCACGTGGCCATTCGCGGCCTGTTCGATCCGGAATACACCCTGACCGATTTTTCCACGAAGGAATCCCTCGGCACGATGGGACGCCAGGCGCTGGAGCATGGCCGCTGGAAAATCACCGTTCCCGCGCGATCCTGCCGGCTCGTGGAAATCACCGCCCAGACTCCCTGACCTTTTCCTCTCATGTCCATTCCGTTCCCTTCCCAATTCCCCCGGGCCGCCGTGCTGCTCGCAATGGCCCCCCTGCTCCTTTCTCCCATCGCCACCCTCCGTGCGCAAAACGCCGGCCTGCAGGTGTCCGCGGAGGCCGTTCCTTCCCTGACCGTTCTGCCCTCCGACGAAAAGGTTGCGGCAACGGCCAACGTGCTGAAGGATACCCTCCGGCAAATGACCGGGGTGGAACTGGCGGACGCGCCATCCTGGACCGGAAAAGGCATTCTCGTGAGTCTGACCTCCGCCCTGCCCGGGTCCGAAAGGGAGCTTTCCAGCCTTCTCAAGGACAAGCCGCCGGAAGCCTATGGATATGACATCAACGGGGATCGGGCGGTCATTGCCGGAAATTCCCCCAAGGCGCTGAGCGACGGAGTTTACGCCCTGCTGGAGCAACTCGGGTGCCGCTGGCTGGTTCCGAGCAAACGCTGGACGGTGATTCCCAAGGTGACCGGAGTCGTGCTGCCCGCCCAAAAGACCGTCAGCGTGCCGGACTTCTTTTACCGGGCCATCTGGTACGCCTACGGCTCCGGCAACCGGGGTGAGGAAATCTCCAGGGAACTCGAAGAGGCCTACAAGACCTGGTGCGATGCCAACCGGCTCGGCGGTGTGACGAAATACAAGATCGGCCACACCTATGCCTCCACGGTGAGCCGGCACGAGGCCGACTTCCGCGCCCACCCGGAATATTTTGCAATGGACGAGAACGGAAACCGTCTGCCGTTCGGCCATCACCAAAGCCTCTGCTACTCCAATCCCGAGGTCGCCCGGTTTTTCATCGAGGACAAGCTGGCGGAACTGCGGGCGGACCGGCAGGAAAATCCCGACAGCTATGTCGTCTCGATGGATCCCAACGACGGCAGCAAGGCGTGCTTTTGCGAGGAATGCAAAAAACTGGGCAGCGGCACCGATCAGGCCCTGCACCTCGCCAACCAGGTGGCGCGCGAACTGCGCAAGGAAATCCCCAACGCGGTGGTGACGATGTACGCCTACGCCTCCCACCGGCTGCCGCCGGAAAAAATCAAGGCCGAACCGAACGTCGAGATCCAGGTGGCGATGGGATTCAACAAAACCCAATACACGCTCGAGCAATTGGTGGCGCTCTGGATGGAGAAGGTTTCCTCGGTGGGCATCCGCGATTATTTCGGCGTGATGGCCTGGGACTGGGGACTACCGGGCCGCGGCAAGGCGAGCAACTACGGATATGTCAGCGAATATCTCCCCAAATACCACGCGTGGGGCGCACGGGCCTTCAATACGGAAATCAACGCGAACTGGGCGTCCTTTGGCCCCGCCTCCTACCTGGCCACCAAGCTGCTCTGGGACGTCAAGAGCAACCCGGAGGCGATCTATGATGACTTCTTCCGCAGCGGCTTTGGCAAGGCCGCGCCGGAGGTGAAACAGCTGTACCGTCTTTTTTCCCGCAGTCCCAACCTGACACGGCACAACATCAACAGCTGGCTCACCCAGCTGGACAAGGCCTTCCAGGCGGCGAAGGGCGAGGACGGGGGCGTGCAGCGGCGCCTCATCGACCTGGCGGCCTTCCTTCACTATGCCATTCTCTATCGGAAGTGGGAGCTCGCCGTTGACAGCAATGATCAGGAGAAGATGTATGAGGCGCTGAAACCGCTCCTCGAATTCACCTGGCGGATCCGCGACCGCAACATGGTGCACGCCTACGCGCTGCAGCGCCGTCTCGTCAATTCGGGGCACGAAAAAATCAGACCCCTGCGGGAGGGCTGGAAATTCAACGATCCCGCCGCCGTCTGGAAACATCCGGACATCCTCACCGACGAGGAACTTCTCGCCATCTTCCGGAAGGACCTGCAGGAAAACCCGCCCGACACGCGCATCGTCGATTTCGACAGCACGTTGGCGCCGCTGGGCGAGGCCTCGCGGCCGGAGGAACTGACCGGAGGCCTCCGATACCAGACCGAGTGGCATGTGCTCGTGGAAAAGGACGAACACCTCGAATTCAAGCTGCCCATGAGCGGGGTGAAGGCCAACTACCGGCTGGAAATCTTCAACCAGGAAGGGGAGCCGGTGTGGGAGTCGGAGGCCAGTGTCACGCAAACGGAATCCCGCTACGAACAAAAGCCCTTTGAGATGGACGTCAAGTTTCCCGCCAAGGGCCGGTACAGGCTCGTCTTTCACGCGGGAGAGGACTACGTGCCGAAATTTCCCGAGGGCCTCAAGGTGGTGCTCGATGTGGGACCGGAAAAGTACCCGCTGCTAAGGATGTTTGGACCGACTTACTTTTATGTGCCAAAGGGAACGGAAAACATCCTGGTGACCACCGACGGACGGTTTTCGGTGGTGCCTCCCGGCGCCACGGCCCGCACGGACTACACGGGAGCCGACAATGATCCAAAGCTGGAATGCATCGTCATTCCCGTGAATGGCCAGGACGGCGAAGTCTGGACCCTGCATGCCTCCACGTCCGGCCGGGTCGGCCTGTTCAACATCCCCCCCTATCTGGCCACCGAACCCGGCCGCCTTCTGGTTCCCACCGGACTCAAAAAATAAGCCGGCATGATCGACACGGAAGTGCCTATCCGACGGTTCCTCAATGACGTCCGGGACGAATCGTACCCTGCCGTCCTGTGGGACTCCGGGGTGACGGAGGCGAGGTGTTCCCCGGTTTTCCCTGGAGTTTTGCCAATCGCGAAAACTCAACCCGCTATTCCAAGGAGATGGCCCCGCGAACGATCGACCTTCTCGAGCGCTGCGTGGTCATGCCAACCTGTCAGAAAATATCCGACGCCTTCCTCGACGCCGTCTGTCGTGCCATTCGCAAGGTTGACGGCTGTGGAAACCGGGACGGTAACTTGAAGAAACGAAAGAACGGATCATGAAATTCACCCTGTCACTGAATCCCAGCCCGGGCGACCAAAACGGCGGCTACACCTTCTTTTCGCTGCCGCTTCCCCGCGGATCGTTTTACGGTCCGCTGGAAGCCCGGGAGGAGGGCGGAAAAGAACCCATCGAGTTGTGGCCGCTGGCCCACTGGCCGGACGGCAGTGTGCGCATGGTTCAGGGGTTGCTCCTTCCTTCGGGCCGTTCGAAACGCCTGGAAGTTACGCCCACGGTGGAGAAGGGTGCGCCCGCTCCCTCCGACGACACTTCGTTTTCCTTCGGTCACCATCAGCTGGATCGGTGCGAAACCACGGGCCTGTACGCACTTTCCTACGAAGGGCGGCGGTATTTTGATCCCGGCGCATTTGCACAAACGTTTTTATCCGAAGAGGGAGAACGCGTGGTCTGCACTCCGGAACGCCCCGCACAGATCGTGGTGCGCCGCCGGAACTGGATGCGGCTGGAGACTTTTGTGTCCGGCCAGACCGCGGACGGCCGCACCGGCTTCCGGTTCCGTTTGCAGTGGGATCTCTTTGACCGCGTTCCCGGCTGCGTGCTGGCGGTGATGGCCATCCACGACCGCCCCGGAGCCCCCGTCCTGAATCTGGGTGCCATCCGCACGGAAATCGGCATGGGAACCGGGGAGGTTCTGCACGGGGCCCACCAGCGGCGCTGCGGCTTTGAATACACCGGAAACCGCGCGGTCGAAACACGGGAAAGACTCGACATCCGTGTGAGCGGGGAAATTTTCGCCCCGCAGGTGGAAAACTTCGAGGCCCTGGGCGATCACGAGGTCTATCCAAGACACCTTTCCCCACCGCCGCGTGAGGTGAGTCCCTTCTTTTGGCTCACCGGAGACCATCGACGGCTGGTGATGGAAGTGGAGAATTTCTCCCTGCTGCGGCCGAAAGGCGTCGCCCTCGAGGAAGACCGCGCGGCGGTGGACATGTGGCCGCAGTGGGCCGGACCGGTGGCGTGGCCGCAGGGACGGCGGCGTCAGATCCGCCTGGCGCTCGCGATCGAGTCCGACACGGCGTCTCCCGACCCAAAAAGGCTGCAATCGCTCACCGCCGCCCTGCTCGACACGCATCGCGCCCAACTCCCCGCCGAAGCCTACCGGCAGGCAAAGTTCTTCGACCTGCCGTGGCTCCCCCCCTGCCGGCCGGACCGCAATCCGCGCATCGAGGGATGGGCCTCGCAAATTTCCATCCTGAAAACCCCTCCGGAGTTCTTCAACTTCGGTGACACCATCGACTCGCACTACACCCGGACATATCACCCGCTGGGCCGGGTGCCGCTCAAACCCGGAGTCGAAGGCGCGGTTCCACCGGGGCTGGCGGTCACCTCGGGCCGCAATGCCATGGCGGCCGGGGCCATGGATGACCGCGATCCCGTCTTCGTCAACAACGAGTATGATGTGCTTCACTGTCTCGCGAGCGAACACCTGCGCTCCGGCAACTTTGTCCTTTTCCGGCAACTGTGCTGGTTCGCCCGCCATACCATCGAGGTGGATTTTTTCTGTCACCACGACGCCGAAAACCTGCACCGCGCCCAGGGGGCTCACAGCGTCGGCCACACTTCGGGCGGGGCCTATCCCTCCCATTTCTGGACGCAGGGATTGGTGCAATATTATTTCCTGACCGGCGATGCCGACGCCCTGGAAATCATTCGCGCCCTGGCGGACAAAACCATCTGGTATTTCGAGCATCCCCTGCTGGGACGCCTCGGCACCGGGATCAACCGCGAAATGGGTTGGGCGGTGCTCACGCTGGTCTCCTCCTACGAGGCCACCCTGCAGTCCGAGTATCTGGCGTATGCGCGGAAGTTGATCGATTCCGTCCTGGTCGAACCCCTTCCCGCCGATCTGCCCCTGCTGAACTTTGGACACACCAGCCTCCTGCTGGGCTGCAAGGCGTATCTCGAAGCCACCCGGCATGCCCCCAAGTCGGCCCCCGTCAAAGACTGGTTTCTGCGCGTGATGCGGCTGGCCCTCCATTCCGCCTGGCACGCGCCGGGCGGCGCCGTTCCCGCCGAGGTTCGCTCAAAACTCAGCTACGACTATGACCGCATGGACCAGGGAACGACCGCGGAGGAGCGTCCCCGCGCGGGAATTCTCCACGGCTACGCCGCCCTCGCCTGCCTGGCCTACGCATGGCGACTGACCGGTGAGCGCACGTTTCTCGAAGGCGGATTGCGCACCGTGCGGGCGTTCTTCGACGACACCCCCGGTTATTTCCGCTTCTTCCGCACCCAGATTCCCGAAGGCAAATCCTTCGCCTGGGCCTACCGTACCATGATGGAATTTTTCCAGGCCCTGGATGAATGCGATCTGCTCCGCGAGTTTGAACTGCGGTGAATCCCACCACCCTGAATGGGGGGGGGAATCCGCGCCGACAGGCGGGGAAGCCGGTGCGATCAAGGGGGGCGACCTGTCCGTCCTCCCGTAAGGCCAAACCCTGAGGGCAAAACAGCGTAGGGAACGGGGCCAAACTTTCCCGAAAAATCCCGGGAGGCACCCATGCCCTGCGGCTAAGCGGAAAGGGAATGCCGCCGATATTCGCGGGGCGTTATTCCGACAATCTCCCGGAATCTCCTGTTGAAATTGGCGAGGTTGTTGAATCCTGCGCTGAAGGCGATCTCCGAAATGGAACCGCCATGGTTCAGAAGTTCCCCGCAGGCTCTGGCAATGCGGACTTCATTGACATAGCGATTGAACGGGCGGCCGGTCTTTTCCCGAAAGAAACGGCAAAAGGCCTGGGGGGACATGCCGATGCAGGCCGCCGCCCGGGCCTGCGTCAGCTCAGGCGTGGCTGCCCGAGACTCAATCCAGGCCAGAACCTTTTGGAGGCGGGGATCAACCAGCGTGTCCGTGGGCGTATATGATACGGGATTCAGGGCGTGGGCATTTCGGCAAAGGGAAAGACGGGCGAGGATCTCCAGCCAAAGGGCGAGCCGCATGGCATGACCGACGGCCTCCTCCGCCCTGACCAGCAGGTCGCGGACAATCGCCGCCTCCCCGGAGTCGAAACGCAGCCCCCTGCGCGACTGATTCAGCAGGCTGACAATGCGACGGTTTTCCGGAAGCCTCCAGAAGGACTCGCCCCAGACCTCCGGAAGGAAGTGTCCCACGATCCACCGGGCCCCCCGGCGCTGACTGGGCAGGGAGCCGAAGGCATGGGGCACATTGGCTCCGATGAGGCAAAGGTCCCCGGCGGAAAAGGGTTCCATCGATCGGCCGACATAACGCACCCCGTTTCCCTTTTCGACGAAGAGCAGTTCAATTTCCGGATGAAAGTGCCAATGAAAGTCCACGCACGCTTTTTGATAGGACTTGATTCGCAATCCGCTCCGTCGGGTGTCCGGGAGGGCCTCGATGAGCGGATCGGAAAAGGGCGGGCGGCGCATGTATCGAACGATGGTAATTGCGTATCAGAACTTCGCAACCCAGTAGAGGACATTTCGGAGGCGGAAAATTATCCTTTTCGCAATGAGCAATCCGCCCCGGAAAACGGTTCTGGCCGCTGTCGCCCACCCCGATGACATCGAGTTTCTTTTTGCGGGCACGCTCCTGCTGTTGCAGGAGGCCGGCTGCTCAATCCATATGTGGAACCTGGCGGACGGTTCATGCGGTTCGTTTGACCTCTCCGCATCGGAAACCGTCCGAATTCGCGCGGAGGAGGCCGGACGGGCGGCCGCCCTGGCGAAGGCGCAAATTCATCCGGCCCTGTTTCCCGATCTGGGGGTGTTTTATGACAAGCCGTCCCTGGCGGCGGTCAGCGCCAAGGTGCGCGAAATCCGCCCCCAGATCATTCTGACCCATTCGCCCTCCGACTACATGGAGGATCATCAAAACGTCTGCCGCCTGATGACGACGGCCGCCTTCAGCCGGCACATGCCGAATTTTCGCACCAATCCGGAGGTGACGCCCTACGCGGAACCGGTGAGAATTTACCACGCCCCTCCGCACGGTTTGCGCGATCAATTGTGCGAACCGTTTCAGGCGGATTTTCTTTGTGAAATCGGATCCGTTATGGACCGAAAACGCGACATGCTGTCCTGCCACCGGAGCCAATTCCGTTGGCTGGAGAGCAGTCAGAGCATGGATTCACCCGTTGCCGAAATGGAACGGATGTGCCGCGAAATCGCCGGTTGGGGCGACGGATTGGAATTTGCCGAAGCCTGGCGTCGCCATTCCCATCTCGGATTCTGCGCGCCGGATTTTGACCCCCTGCCGGAATTGCTCGGCAATCACCTCAGGAACCCCAAACAACACTGTTAAAACCTATGGCCCGACCAATCAGCAAACTCGCAGAAGGGTGGTGGGATTACACCACACTCGATCAGGACATCCTCTCCGACGCCGCGTCTCTGACCGTCAAGGACCTCGAACAGCTCGGACGTCCGGGATTCACGGTGAAGTTCTACGATTCCGTCGAGGAATTTTACTGCGCGCAGGCCTTGGAATACATCGACGCCTGGCGGCAATCGACCCCCGACAATCCCGCCGGAATTTGCGGTCCGATCGGTCCGACGGCCCAGCTTCCGCTCGTCGCCCGGATGGTCAATGCGCTGGGGCTGAATCTCGCCGCCTGCGAAGCCCACTTCTGGGGCATGGATGAATGGCTGGAAAACGGCCGGCCCGTCGACGAGACGCATCCGCTTTCCTTTGCGCGCTGCGACAACGAACTTTGCTTCAATCGCATCGAACCTTCCCTGGCGATGCCGGCGGCGAACAAACACTTTCCTTCGGGCGACCTTGCCGCCTTCAGCCGGAGCTTCGATTCCGTGCGCTGCGTCGTCATGCAGGGGGGACAGGGTGAGATCAAACACTGGGCATTCAACGATCCCATGCCGCGCTCCGGAAAATTCCAGGATGCTCCGCCCTCGCCGGAAGAATATCGCCAGTTGGCCACCCGTATCGTGAAACTTCATCCGGTCACCATCGTGCAGAACGCACGAACCTCCGGCGGCGGCAATGTCAATCTGGTCCCCACCCATGCCTGCACCGTCGGCCCGCAGGAAACCTGGAAGGCCGAAAAGGTCAGCATCTGGCATCCGGGCTACCACGACAATCCGTTTGGCATCCGTCTGACCTCGTTGATGATCTCCAAACGCATCGTCGATTCCTCCGTGCCGATGTCCCTGCTGGCCGATCATCCCAACGTGCAGTTCAACTATCTGCGTCCCGGCATCGGATCGGTGGACGTGAAGATGAACTGATTCGGGCGGGCATCGGCCGAAAAACGTTCCCGAAAGCCCGGACGCGGCGTTGCGACGCAGGCCGGGAGCCGCCGGCTCCCGGCCGCCTTCATGAAAGGGTTCACGCCGCCGGAGATCGCGGTTTGGGGTCACCTGCATTCCCAAAGTGGGCCCGAAATCGCTTCGGAGCCTGTTCCAGACGGGGACAGGACGCCGGACCCCGCATCATCGACGCGCGGAGGAACCGGATGTAGAAGCGGGAAATGCCCCACCGCACCTTTTCGCTCATCGCGCATCGCGGCTCTCCGCTTCGGGCCCCGGAAAACACCCTCTCCTCCTTTCTTCTGGCCGAAGCCGAGGGGGCAACCGCCATAGAAACGGACATCCAACTCACGTCCGACGGCATTCCGGTACTTTGTCATGACAACACCCTTCAGCGGTATCGTCATGGACCGCTCACGATCGGTTCGTTGACATTGGCGGAGCTGCAGCACCTTGATTTCGGCGGTTGGCACGCGCCGGATTTCCAGGGGGAGCCCCTGCTGACGCTGGAAGCCCTGCTGCGTCGCTTTGGAACACGACTCGAATACCATTTGGAATTAAAAGATCAGCATCCCGACACGGCGGCTGTTACGATGGGTCTCCTCAATTCCCTCGGCCTTGAGGCGACGATCACCTCATTCCATCTTGTCCAGCTTCAGCGGCTTCGCCAATGCCACCGCAACCAGGCGGCGGGCTGGCTTGTGCACGAAGTGACTCCGGACCACGTCCACACGGCCCGCGATCTTGGGCTTCAGTTCTTGTGCCCCAAGGCGGAAACGATCGTTCCCGAAACCTTTGCCCTCACGGAAGGATTTCAAATCCGCGCGTGGGGGTGTCCGCGCGAGGCCCACGCCGCCCGGGCGACCGTCCGATACCTTCAGTCAACCCCCTGCATCGGGATCACCGTGGACGAGTTGCGCTGGTTCAAGCCGGATGCGTGTTGAGAAGATTTTGCATTGGGGAAGTCCGTCCCTTTGCCGGCAAATGGCAATCATCGCGGATGGCGGCTGCGGAATTATAGGCCGGTGAGGCAATGGAATCCCTCCCCACCCATTTGCCGTTTGAGAGTTTTTCGTGTCGGCGAACCTCGGAATGGGACACGGCTTTCCCGGCGGGATCCTCGATGACGGAGACTTTTGGAGTCATCGGGTTTTGGAGCAGCGGAAGAACCAAGAATTGGTTGCGGGGGTAGGATTTGAACCTACGACCTTCAGGTTATGAGCCTGACGAGCTACCAGGCTGCTCCACCCCGCGATTGGATGGGAGAAGATAGGGAAATTGCCGAGAGATGCAAGAGAAATTTTTCAGGGCGGGGCGAGCAGGATTTCCCTGGTGGTGCGCGCGAAACGGAAACCGCTCAGGGTGACCCGGTTGGGCACATTCCGGGAGAAGCCGAGATAATGAAATTGGGTGCCCATGGTTTCCGGGTGGAGCAGCGTCTGCAGGGCGCGGAGCTGTTTCTGCCGGGCGGCGTCGGGCGGTCCGGAGAGGCTCTGCAACAGACGCTGCGCCGCGCCCACGAGAAAGTGGTGTTGATCGGTGAAGCCCTCCCATTGCAGACCGGAACGCTCCGCGGCAAGGACCAGGGCGGTGAAATCGACGTGCGCGGTGATGTCCTTTTCACCCGGATCTTCCAGCGGTTTGGCGTCCCGGTGGTGGGCACGGTAGCAGGAGAAAGTCCCCTCGCTGCGATGGGGAGCAAACAGATCGGCGGCGGAAAATCCGTAGTCCGCGATGAGCAGGTATCCGGCGAGGAGTTTCTCCGCCAGCCCGGTCAGCCAGGCCTCCGCGGCCGGGCGAAGTTCCGTCACGTAACCGGCGGGGCGTCGGGGCAGGCGCGAGGTGTCGAGCGAAGCGGCCGCGGGCACAAAAACGAAACCGTCCCCTTCCCTGCCCACGCACAGTTCCTCCCATCCCTCCCCGGTGGAGCGGCAGAGGTGAAAAGGCAGGGCGTCGACGAGTTCGTTGGAAAAATGGACTCCGGTGAACGGCGGCAGGGCCGCCACGCTTTCGTGCCAGAACACCGGACGGTCAAACGCCGCCAACCGGCTTCGCTGCACCTCCTGCAGGCGGGCGACGGGTTCAACGACATGGTATTCGACCGGGCATTCTGCGGGCAGGGCGGACAGGATGTCGGCCGCCAGCGAACCGTCGTTGGCTCCCTGTTCGACGATGGCAAACGGGTCCGGGCGGCCCAGATTTTCCCACATCTCCAAAAATTGGTCCGCCAGCACGCGTCCGAAGACGGGCCCGACGCTGACACTGGTGTAAAAGTCGCCCCGGCGTCCGATCCGGGCTCGGCCGGAGGCATAATAGCCGAACTCCGGATGATAGAGCGCCAGTTCCATGAACCGGGCAAAGGGGAGGGGTCCGGCCGCGTCGATTTCCGCGGCGATGAGATTATTCAGGCCGGGTGATTTCACGCACATACACGTTGACCTGTCCATCGGCGCCCTTGCGGACGTCGGTAATCAGGAACGGCCGACGTGAGTCGCGGGAAAAGGTGGTGCCTGTGGTGGGCGGACGGGATCCGGCGGGGAATTCGACAATGACGCGGGTGTTGCTGGTGCGTTCGCCGAGACCGAGGTTTTCGGCAATCTGGGGTTGCGGCCGGAGGACGGCGCGGTTTTGTCCGGATGCCGTGACCACAAAATCCCCCTGCAGATAAATGCGCTCCCCGCTGACGCCCCGTCCGGCGAGGGAGGGCATTTCGGGAATGTTTGTCAGGCGTCCGCGCGGCATCTGCCCCGGGGCGTAAACCTGCCAGTTGCCGCCGCCGGCGCTGGTGATGGCGGCCGGAACGGGAGTGGGAGGCGGAGGAGTCGGTTCCACCGGAAGGGGGGTGGCCACGGCGACCGCCACGGGCGGCGTGGGTTCGGGAGTGGCCTGGGGTTTGGCTTCCGGGGTCGCGGCCGGCTCCGGCCTGCCGGAGGTCACCGGTTTGGGTTTCTCGACCCGCACAAGCTGGGTTTGCGGGCGGCGGGGAAGATCCGCCTGCGGCAGCCCGGCGCGCATGCGATGGGAGGCGTATTTTTGCTCGGCCTCCGAAAGCTGGGTCTGTTTCACAACCGGCAGCCCGGCCTGCATGTTCAGCCGTTTGGGCGGTTCGAGGGAAAACTCTCCCGAGCCCCCGCTCGAGGTGTAACTCGCATACAGAAGGGGCACGGATGTGAAAAGCAGGCGCCCGTCGGGGAGGCGCTTCACATTGATGATGGCGGAAATTTCATTGTTCCGGTCGAGTTTGAAGTCGAGGCCGGTGAGGAGCATCCGGTGCAGGATGGGAATGACCTTTTTGTCCGCGGAAAAAACCTGCTCGAGGAGCACCTGGGGAGCATCGGCGGACTGGGCGAGCGCGACCACCCCCGAGGTGAAAAGGTTGTCGTCGGTGAGCTCGTAGGAATCGAGAATCTTGTAGGTTCCGACCACATAGGGAACGGGATCCGGCGTGAGTTTGTAATTGCGCAGATAGTTGCGCAGGAGGGTTTCGCTGGCCCGCTGCAACTCGCGGTTGCTCATCTTGTTGTAGCGGTCCCAGAGCTGCTGGGCGGTGAGAAACTCGCCGCGGGGCGCCTGGGTGAGCTCAAAACGCTTGGGCGCGTCGAGTTTTTTCAGCTTCGTGAGGACGGCGTAGCTGAACGGTTTCTCCGGGTGACCGAAGACGTAAAAACTGAAGATCCAGCAGGCAATCGCAAAGCCGATGAGAAGGAGAATGACAACCGCCCAGGTGAACAGACTGCCGTCCCCGCCGGGCGCGTCCTCGTCTCCCCGCAAAGACAGGGCATTTCGACGAGTTGCCGAGCGTTTTGGGTGTCCAGCCATGCGATATCGGGAAAATCACGCCCCCGCCTTGTCCGCGGGCTCGAACGAAGTTCCGCAACCGCAACTTCGCGTGGCGTGCGGGTTTTTTACCCGAAATCCCGCACCCGACAAGCCATCTTCGTAGTCGATTTCACATCCATCGAGCCACTTCAGACTGTCCCCCGCCACAAAAAGCCGCGCGCCGTCCCGCTCCACCACGACATCCCCCGTCTGGGCGGGGCTGATGTCCATGGCGTATTGCATGCCCGCACAGCCCCCCTTTTCCACGGAAAGGCGCAGTCCGGCGGTGGCCGGGTCCAGACCCTTGCTTTGAACAAGAACCTTCAATTGCGCAGCGGCGCTGGCGGTCAATACGATCACATCCCCTTCTTAGGGACGAAATGGCGTGAAGTCAAATTTCGAGGCGGGCGGGACGAAGCAACGCCCAACGCGACGTCGAACGCCGCAATCCGATTTCC
>CALCJD010000043.1 GCA_937960895.1 uncultured Spartobacteria bacterium
CCCATTTTGAAACGCGGCGATCGGTGCGTTCAGACAGAATGACGTCACGACGCGGCAGCAGCATGGCGATGCGCGGGACGCCCTCCACGGGCCGGGATTCCGTCCAGAGGCGTTCGCTGCGGTGAATCATCTGCGCCCACCGGGCGGCGTAGAACATTTTGTCGCGCGGTTTGCCATCGGGGCCGAAGTGGCCGAAGGTCGCATAGTCGCCCGTGGCCCCTTTGAAGCCGATGGTGAAGAAATTGGCCGCTTTGAGGCCGTTGGACAGGACTCGCCAGAATGTCGCCCCCCACTGATGTCCCGGACCGCTGTGATTGTTGATCTCCGGACACATTACCCCGTAGGTCTCGGGACCGTCGTCCAGCGGGCGGGCGATGTTGGCGATATAGCTGGTTTCGTAGGATTGGCGGTCGCCAGCCCCATACATGTTGACGCCCAGAATGCCTCCGCCGAACGCTCGGGCCCGCTGGCCGAAAAGCACCTGATCAAAAATCCGCAGGCGTTTGACGAAGGGATATTCGATCGTCTGCTGCGTGCTTTTGTAGATGACGGGGCGGTGGTGAGGATCGGCGTCATGCAGCGCCCTGGCGGCGTCGGCCAGCAGATTCGTGAACCACTCGGATTGAAAGGTGTGCCATGCGAGAAACTCCCCGGGGCGGGTGGCGAATTCCTCCGCTTTCGGCAGGGACGAATCCCGGATTTCCTCAAATGAACCGAACCGGGTTCCCCACGTGCGATTGAGATCGTCGATGCCGTGGAAATGATTCCTCAACCAGTCCACAAAGGCGGCGCGGGCCTCGGGGGAGTAGTCGAGCCGGCCCTCCCACTCGTTGTCCATCCCCCAAAACAATGTCGGGTTGCCCACCGGGGCCAGCCCCCAGGAGGACTGCCCCAGCTCCGTCATGTAGTCCGTGAAATAACGGCGGGCGGACGGCGAGAAGACATTGATCAGCGGCGTTCCTTTCTTGGCCGGCATGCCGTCCTCCTGGATGAAGGGCGGAAACGTGTAGGGCCCCAGTTGTCCGGGTGGCTTCTGACGTCCCCGCCGCAGGGACAGCATGGCCCGAGCCTGGGTGTAATAAAAAAAACCGTAGCGCTCATGCAGCGCCCCTTCCCGTTCGTCTTCGCTCCGGAATGGTTCGCCGGCCGTGAAACCGGGGTTGTCCGGCTGGACCTGCCAGACATTGAAGCCGGCATGAACGACCTTCAGTGGCAGGTCCCCGGAGATGCCGCCGCCGCGCAGACCGATGGGAAAATGGCCCGGCAGCGCCTGGCCATCCGGTCCGATGTGGAGCGAATAGGCGGACACATGATCCAGAGGATCGGAGCCGGACTGCAGGGAAAACAGCGGCAGCAGACAGGCGCATGCACAGAGAAGATGCGGCAGGGGCAAAGGCGATCTCATGGCAGAGTCCGAAGGAAAGTCCGAGGATGGGGAGGGGGGTTATTTGAAATAAAAGGGATCGCCGCTTTTCTTCCAATTGATGCCGCCCTCTTCGACAGGGAGAGCTGCATCCGCGACCCTTTCATCGGGATTGTAAACCCCCTTCCGGGAAACCACCTCGCCGGAAGTCATCAGAAGGTTCATGGTGCCGTGGTGGCGGTACTTGGGATACGTGTAGGAGCCACCCGGATACCCGGAGATATGCCGGCTGTCCGACCCCACACCCACTCCTTCCCACAGGAGAAGGGTTCGCGAAAGACGATCCGCCAAGGCGGCCCGTCGGATGGGTTCGGATCCTTCGGTGCCGGGGTTGAGGTAACGGTTGTACTGATATCCCCGCCGATCCTCGCGCCGGACGCCCCCGGTGAAGTAGTCCGCGTATTGGTTGAACCGTCTGGCCAGTTCCGGACAGGTTCCTCCGCGGGCCTGCTTGATGGCATTGGTCGCGCCCATGTAGGGCGCAAGCGTGGAATACCACTTCTCCGACGAGGCCCCGGAGGGAAAGGTGTCGTTGTTGTCCGCCGCATAGAGGTTGAAGGCCGCTCCGTATTGACGAAGCACATGAAGGCAGCCGCTGGCGGTGGCGGAGGCCTGGATTCGGGTCGTCGCGACGACCAGCAGGGTGACCAGCAGTCCGATGATCGCCGTGGACACGCAGAGTTCGATGAGGGTGAATCCGGAGACGGCGGCGGGAATTTTCCGGAACTGTGACATGGGGAACATGGGGAAATGTCTTCGAAGTCTAAACCGTATGCCCCAAGTGAAATGCACGATTGACAGCTTCGCCAGTGGAGTTTTACTTTACGTAAAGTCTTCCCTTTTCCTGTGACTTCCCGCGCCGAACGCATTCCCCTTCGCCTGATCGCGGAAAAAGCCGGTGTTTCCCGCATGACCGTCTCCCTGGCGCTGCGCAATCATCGTTCCATTTCCAAGGCGACCCGCGAGCGGGTGCAGGCGGTGGCGCGCGAACTGGGCCATCGCGACGATCCCGTGGTGTCGGATCTCATGGCGCGCCTGCGAACGGTGACGCGGGCGCAGCATGTGGAAACGCTGGCCCTCGTCACCTGCCGATGTGGCCGGTTCTCCTGGAGGGACATCCCCGTCCATCGGGCCTACTACGAAGGGGCCCGGGCCCGTGCCGAGCAGTTCGGGTACCTTCTGGAGGAGTTCTCCCTGTACGAGAAGGGCATGACCGAACGCCGGCTCAGCCAGATTCTCTGGACACGGGGCATCGCGGGCGTACTGATCTTTCCCATCATCGACAGGCCGGGCTTCTTTGAGCTCAACCTCGACTGGTCGCGGTTTTTTGCGGCGACCATTGCCTTCTCGCTGCGTCACCCGGCCATTCATCGCATTTGCGTGGACCACACGCGCGTGGCGGTGGAAGCCTACCAGCAGCTTAAGGCCTTGGGCTATCGGCGGCCGGGCCTCGCCATCGAGGCGCACCAGGACGAACGCAGCGACCACCACTGGCGGGCGGGGTTCCTTTGCGCGCAGAATTTGGCGGGTGAGACCGATCCCGTCGCCCCGCTCATCACTTCCGAATGGTCCTATGAGACGTTTGCGAGGTGGTTCGATCGCTATCAGCCCGACGCCGTTCTCGGTATCGACCGTCCCATTGTGGACTGGATTGAACGCTGCGGCGCCCGGGTGCCGGCTGACGTCGGTTATGCCAGCCTCGATCTCACCCCGAACATGGGCGACGTCAGCGGAATGGACCAGCATCAGCACGAGATCGGGGCGGGAGCCGTGGACATCATCATCGACGGCCTCCGCCGTCACGAGAGAGGGGTTCCGGACCGTCCGAAAACCGTGATGATTGGGGGGTCTTGGCGAGCGGGGGCCACCACGCGGAAAAAACCGCGCAGGACGCGGGGTTCTTTTACGTAAAACAAACGGCCGCTGGCGGGTGGATCCGCGGCGGGTTTTTTCTATCGAGAATGAAAGCCTTCCGGTTTCTTCTCCCCCTGGCATTTGCGTTCTGCGTTTTCCTCTCTCCGATCCTGGGTGAGACGCCGGCGCCGCTGAAGATTTTGACCATCGGAAACAGTTTTGCGAACAATGCGGTGACCTATCTGCCCGAGATCGCCGCCGCGGAGGGTCAGCCGGTTCTCATCGGACGCGCCAACTTGGGAGGCGCCTCCTTTGAAAAGCATGTCAAGCTCCTGAAGGCGTATGAAGAGAACCCTTCGGACAAGGCGGGCAGTCCCTACACCAGCAACTTCACACCGCCGCGGACTCCGGGCAGGAAATACAGCCTGAAAGAGCTTCTTGAAGCGGAACGGTGGGACGTTGTGACGATTCAGCAGGCCAGCCCTTTCAGCCACCAATATGAGACCTACGAGCCGTATGCGGGGATCCTTATCGAATACATTCGCAAGCATGCTCCCCAGGCGGAGATTGTGATTCACCAGACGTGGGCCTATCGCGAGGATTGCCCGCTGTTTTCAACAGAGGGATTTTCGCAGGAGAAAATGTACGAGGGGTTGGCCACCGCCTATCGTAAACTGGCGGAGAAATACCACCTTCGGATCATTCCGGTCGGAGAGGCGTTCCAAATGGCGCGCCGCTCCGAGCGCTGGAGGTTTCAGTTTCCGGATCCGGATTTTGACTACAAAAACCCGCCTTGGAAGGCGGTGCCTGTGCAAAAGGGCAGTCTGAATAAGGGCTGGATTTGGGAGAAGAACAAGGAAACCGGGGAGTTGGAATTCCGTTTGGACTTCAAACACGCCAATGCGGCCGGGAAGTATCTTGCGGCCCAGGTCTGGTATGAGTTTCTCGTGGGCCGCCGGACCGCGGCCTCGCCTTTTGTTCCCAAGGAAGTGGATGGGGAGGATGCGACGGACCTTCTGAAAATCGCCCGGGCGGCGGTGGGAAAATCTCCGGATGTTGCGCGCCCGTGAGGCCGGCAGTTCCCTTCCCCCTGCTGTGGGGGCGGTG